>NZ_LZSO01000051.1 GCF_001665785.1 Mycolicibacterium peregrinum | reverse complement strand
TCCTCGTCGTACTTCTTCGGCATGATGCGAACAACCTTCCCTCGAAAGAAGGTGTGCATCAAACTCGGGGCGGTTCAAAGCCCCTCCGATTGGTCACGGGGTCCCCAAACGAGTCAATGAAGACCGACGTTGCCAGCTCGTCCAAATTGGACATAGCGTTGGTTCGTCTGACTCGAAGCTGGTCAGCGTGGTCGAGGATCGCGGCGATACGGCGCTGCTCATCGAGGGGCGGGATGTCCAGTGTCGCAGCGGCCAGCTGTGCCGGGCGCGCTCGTAATAGCGAGCCTCCGACACCTGCCACTGTCTGCATGAACTGCGCATGGAAGCGATCGGATAGTAGGTAGTGCCTCAGCCAACCCGGGTAGATGCTGTCTGAACGAAAGACGATCCACTCACCCGACGCAATGATGCGGCGCCCTTGATTTGCGCCCACGATCCACGACCGACGGATGTGTGGCACGATCCGCGAGAGCAGTACGTCGCCCGGTTCGACGACCTGCTTGCTTGAACCGATGTCACGCCCCGCTATTACGTCTGGCTCACCGACGTCGTACGCCGGAATGCTGTACAGATCAAATTTCTCGTCCGGATACTTCGACGGATCAACGGATCCCGTGCGTTTGGCCATGATGGTGCTGAATGCCGTACTCGAAGTTTCGACCTTCACGACAGCATCGCCTTCAACTCGGCCAGGCCAGTAGCGATTTCGCCCTCCAGCTTCTCGATGTCGGCAATGATCTCCAACGGCGGTCGATTCTCGACTTCGTCGTGGACGATCTCCTTGTAGCGGTTCAGCGACAGGTCATACCCTTGGGCGACGATGTCGTCTTTCGGCACGCAGAACGACTGCTCGGTCTTTGCCCGTTGCAACTCCGAGGCGTCCTTGAGGATCCAACGTGACAGCACATCCGGAAGGTCATTGGCCTCCACCTGGTTCCGTTTGTCATCCAGCGAGAACCCATCCGCAGTGACGTCGTAGAACCACACATGATCTGTGCCACCCGAGTTCGTCTTGGTGAATAACAAGATCGCCGTCGAGACGCCGGCGTAGGGCCGGAACACACCCGACGGCAGCTTCACGATGCCGTCAAGCTTCTGATCTTCGACCAATACCCGGCGAAGTTCCTTGTGTGCCTTGGATGATCCGAAGAGCACGCCGTCGGGAACGATCACTGCGGCTCGCCCGCCAGGCTTCAGCAATTTCAAGAACAGCGCTAAGAGAGGAGTTCGGTTTTCTTGGTCTTGATCACCCGCTGCAGATCTTTGGACGTGGCCTCGTAATCCAATGACCCGGCGAACGGGGGATTGGCGAGGATCAGCGTGTATTTCTCGGCATCTTCGCTGGCGCCTTCGGACAAGGAATCCCGGTAGCGGATGTCAGGGGACTCGATGCCGTGCATCAGCATGTTCATCGATCCGATGCGCAGCATGGTGGAATCAAAGTCGTAGCCGTGGAACATGCTGGAGTGGAAGTGTTTCCGCTGTGCAGCATCGGTCAGGACGGACTCATGCGTCGACCGTACATACTCCGATGCCGCGACCAGGAAGCCAGCGGTGCCGCAGGCTGGGTCGCAGATCTCATCGGTGGGTTGCGGTGCGGTCATCTTGACCATCAGCTCGATGATGTGGCGTGGCGTGCGGAACTGGCCGTTCACGCCGGCGCTGGCGATCTTGGACAACAGGTACTCGTACAGGTCGCCGTTGGTGTCTCGGTCGGCCATCGGGATGTCGTCGAGCATGTCGACGACCTTGGATAGCAGCGCTGGGGTTGGGATGGTGAAGCGGGCGTCACGCATGTGCTCGGAGTACGTCGACCCGTCACCACCAAGGTCCCGCAGTAAGGGGAAGACCTTGTCGCCGACCGTCGTGAACATCACCGCTGGCTCGGCGTTCTTGAACTGCGACCAGCGCAACTGCTGCTGATCGGGCCCGAACCGAAGCCCCTCGGACTTCCCAGTGACGCGAGCTTTCTTTTCGGCAAGGATCTCCAGGTCATCGAGGCGGCGGATGAACAGCAGGTAGGTGATCTGCTCGATCACCTCCAAGGGATTGGAGATGCCGCCGGACCAGAACGCATCCCATACCCGGTCGACCTTGCTCTTCAACTCACCCGTGATCACTGCACTGCCCCTTGCTGCCGTCAAGAACTGAACAGGACTGTATATACGACTCCGCCGACAAATGGACCGATATCGCCACGGGCGAGTCTTGTCGGTGCCCTCTGCCATCCTGTGGGGCTCGCGACCGCGGGCATCCGATCAGAAGGAGGAGGTCCGCCATGAACAAGCACATACCGAGGCGGATCGTGACAGCTGCTGTGATCACGGGAGCACCGGCGATGATGCTGGCCGTTCTCGCCCGGGCCGACCAGTACGACTTCGTCGCACAAATCGACAGCCGCGGCGTGTACTACGCGTCGATCAGCGACGTGATCGACGACGGCAAGATGGCCTGCCGCATGTTGCGGGGCGGCGCAAGCGTGCCCGCCGCGCTGAACTACGTCGCCGGTGACGGCTTCGCGGAGTACGAGGCGGTCGTTATCGTCGTCGCTGCCGCGCAGAACATGTGTCCCGACGTCATGCCGACCCTCGCCGCATACGCCAATGCCGATTCGGGCCCTGTAGCTCGTGCCTAGCCGGGCCTGACGACGACCAGAACTCAAACTAGCGTGGGCACGCGTTGTCAAGCGCGACGAGGTTATCGTTGAATTCCTTTGCGATACGTGAGTACTCGCGTGCTGATGGTGGCGGCGCGGTGGCCTCCTGAGGCTGGGTCGACAGGTCCGCTCGCGCCTGTGGCACCAGCTTGACTGTCTGGTCTGCCAGATCGGCAAGCTTGTCGGCATGTTCGGCCAGGCCCGGGTCGTCACGGATCTGATCGGCGAAGCCACGCAGGTGGGTCGCCCACTGCGTGTAATCAGAGTCGGTGGTTTCCGTCCAAGCGTCGGTTTTAGCGTTGACGCCCTCGCCGAACTGCTTGTTGTAGTCGAGCATCGACCGCACAACGGCACAGTCGGAGGCCGGACGATTTGACAGTACGAATACACCGCCGGCTACCGCGACCATCGCAGCAACGCCGATCACGCCGAGAATCCACCACCGTCGTCGGGTCATCAGAGCAGCCTGCCACACCGCGAGATCGACGCTATGGCTGTTGAACTTCGCTCAGAACAACCACGGCGTCGATTTCGACGCGGCGCGGCGGCCCAGGCAGACCAGCGGGCCTCTACTTGTCGAACTTCCCGCTCAAATACTCGACGCGGCAGGCATTTCGGGCGAGCTTGCCGCTCGTCGTCCGGGGAATCACGCCGGCGGCGACCATGCGCACGTCGGCGACCCGGATCTGGTGGTGGCGGGACACTGCCGCGCGCACGGCGTCGACGATCGGGCCGGGCTCGGCGCGTCCGGCTCCGGCGGCCCGCTCGGCGACGATCACCAGTTCTTCACCGCGGTCCCCGTTCACCGAGAACGCGGCGACGTAGCCCGAGCGCACTGCGGGCGATGACGCGCTGACCGTCGTCTCGATGTCGTGTGGGTAGTGGTTGCGTCCGTCGATCAGGATCATGTCCTTGATCCGGCCGGTGAGATACAGCTCGCCGTCGATGTAGACGCCGAGGTCGCCGGTGGCCAGCCAATGGCCGTTGTCGGGCACCTCTTCGGCGTGGCTACCGGTCGTGAGCCGGGTCTGCAGTTTGTTGGCGAACACCCGCTCGCTCTCGTCGACGCGACCGAAGTAGCCCTGGCCGACGTTGTTGCCGTGCAACCAGATTTCGCCGACGGTCCGGTCGGGCAGTTCGTCGCCGTCGGGGCTGGCGATCACCGCCCATTGGTTCGGAATCGGCTGTCCGCAGGACACGTGGGCCACGGCGCCTTCGTCGGTGGCTGCCACGGTGACCGCGCGCCCGGCGCTGAGCTGGTCGCGGTCGAGGTACACCGCGCTGGCCGCGGCGCTCGGCGCGATGCTGGCGACCGACAGGGTGGCCTCGGCCATGCCGTAGGACGGCTTGATCGCGGTCGCGGGAAGCCCGTAGGGGGCGAACGCGGAGGTGAACTTCTCGACGGCGGCCATAGTGACCGGCTCGGACCCGTTGAGGAGTGTGACGACGTTGGACATGTCGAGCGTCTCACCCTCGGGCGGCAGGCCCCGCTCGGAAGCCAGCTCGAACGCGAAGTTGGGGGCCGCGGCGAAAGTGCGTCCGTGGGCGGCCTCTTCGGCCAACCGCTTGATCCAGCGGTACGGGCGGCGGACGAACGCCATCGGGTCCATCAGGCTGATGTGGCCACCGCACAGCGCTGGGAACATGATCATGATCAGGCCCATGTCGTGGTACAGCGGCAGCCAGCTGACACTGCGGATCCCGGTGTCGAGGTCGCCGGCCAGGATCATCTGGATGACATTGGTACACACGTTGCGGTGGGTGATCTCCACACCGGCCGGGGTGCGCGTCGACCCGGATGTGTACTGCAGGTAGGCGATGTCGTCGGAGTCGACCGACGGGCTGACATACATCTCAGCCAGCGTGTCCGGCACGGCGTCGACGGCGATCATGCGGGGCCGCTCGGCGGCGGGCAGCGTCTTGATGAAGTTGCGGACCGATTCGGCCGCTGCGGTCGTGGTGAGTACGACGGTGGGCTTGGCGTCGGCCAGCACCGCGGCGAGTCGTTCGGTATGACCGGCCAGGGCCGGCGCGAACAGTGGGACGGCGATGTTGCCGGCGTGCACGGCGGCGAAGAAGGCCGCGACATATTCGACACCCTGCGGAGCGAGGATCGCGACCCGGTCGCGGGGCTGGGTGACCTGCTGCAGTCGGGCGCCGACGGCGCAGACCTGCGCCCACAGAGCGTTCCAGCTGAGCTCGACGGCTTGCCCGTCGGGATTGGTCGAGTAGTCGAGGAATCGGTAGGACGGCTCATCTCCGTAGATGAACCGATTGCGATCCAGGAACGACGTCAGGGTGACGCCGTCGGGTACGACAATCGTGCCGTCATCGCTGACGTAGTTCTCGATGTTCGACGTCGACGTATCAACGGCACTGGTTGCGAAGGGATCCCGACCCATGCCGTAAGACTAATAGTGACTCTAATAAAGCCTGGCAGCGCGGTCCGGTGTGGGTTGTCACGAGGTCTGCAAAATGTGTCGTGCGTCTCTTTTTATCGCGGCCCGTCCACGGCATAAGTGCCGTTATCGTCGGTGAACTCCACGATCACCCGGCGCAGCGTGTCATTTATCTCAACCGCGCATGTGAACGTCGCTCCGGCCCGCACGACCGGATTCCGGCCGTTGTTACACGCCACCGCGACGACGCGGTTGGCCCCGTAGCCGTTGATCGGATCGGACAGCATCTGTGCCACTCCGGACTCGGCCTGATGGACGTCGAGTCGCGTGCTGTTGGTGTCCGCGCGGCTCCACGCCCACAGCCCGGTGCCGATCACCGCGACTGCCACGGCGGCGGCGGCGGCCGCACCGATGAGCAGACGCCGGTTGGGTTGCCGGGTCTCAGGTCGCGGAGTGGGCGGCGGCGGTACGGGCCGCGGTTGGTGTTGGGGCGACGGTGCGGGCCGCGCGTGGTGCCGAGGCGGCGCCGGTTGTCGCGGGGGTGGTGGTGGCGTCCATTCCCGTCGCGGCGGGGGAGCGCCCGGCGTGCCACCCGGCAGGGGTGCGCCACCCGGCCGCGCCCACCACGGCTGCTCGGGACCGCTCATCGGTTCTCCTCGACTGGACTCATCGGCTCACGGGAACCTCTGGTAGCACTGTGCGTCATCGCCCTGCAGGCCGGACCGGTAGGCCAGGATGCGGGTGAACCCCGCCGGCAGCACCCTGCCGTTGACGTCGCTGGCGGCCAGCCCGTTGGTGAGCAGACTGCTGATCGCCTCGTCGGTGTCTCCGGCTGACAGCGTGATCGGCAGACCGGGCTCGGCCATCCTGGCCTGGCCCACGCCGGTGAGGCAGCCCGTGCGCATCGCGGCCACCGGAGTGTCGAGCGTCAGGCCCTTCTCGTGTTGCACCGCCATGGCGTAGCGCGATGTCAGGACGGAGATCGCCGAGTTGTCACCCTGGAGGAGCTCCTGTTCGTCGTTCTCGTTTCTGGCTTCCCCCAAGGCTTTCAGCCCCGCCAGGTCGACAACGATGGTGTTGGTCGCCGGGCAGTAGGACGCCGGCGGGGACGGTCCGGCGTCGGGGCATGCGCTCGGCTCGGTGGTCAACGTGGGTGGGTTCGTGGGTGCATAGACCTGCCGCAGCGACTGCATGGTGTGGTCCAGCAGATTCGCGGTGATCGTGCTGTTGGCGCTCTGCGGGCCGCCGAAGAAGTCGAGAAATTTGGGCAGATCACCGCGGCGCTTGGTGATCTCGTCGGAGTCCATGGCCGCGCACTGGTCGACGTTGCCGCTGAAGCCGATCTGGAAGGCACTGACCCGGTCCAGCGCCGAACCGTGCTCGTTGCCGGTGAGCGTGGCGTCGACCCGGGTCATCAGGGGATCGCGGATGTAGATCAGCCCGGCCAGGACATGGTTGAGACCGTCGCCGGTGCTCAACTCGAAGCGCGGAGACTTTCCGGCGGCCACCCAGCGCAGGTAGACCCCGGCCAGACAATCCGCCTGCTGCTCGGCCACCAGCACGGGCGTGCTCTCGTTGATCAGCCGTGCCTGTTGCTGGACGGCGTGACCGTATTCATGGGCCATCACCCCGACCACGCCCATCTGGCCGAAGTACTGCGCCGCCACCGGAATCGCGACGCCGCGGTCCCACGCCATCACGTCACTCTTGAGGCAGTAGAAGGCGTTGGTCAAACCGACGGTGCTTTGCCCGCAGATCTCGAGTCCGGGGGAGGCATCGGAGTTGTAGGACACCAGACGGGAGACGGGCGTGAAAGTTCCGGGCAGGGAACCGCCGCTGTAGTTCTGCGACCAGAAATCCTCGATGTCGTCGACGGCCAGCAGGGCCAGGTCATCGATCTGGCCGCCATCGGTGTTCTCGGCCCGGCGAGTTGGCGCGGGGGCATCGGGTCGGGTGCCGCTGTGGCCGTCGGTCACCGGCAGTCCACCCACCCGGTCGGGTAGGAACAGCATCGAAGTCGCCCTGCCTCCGATCACGGGGGCGTTGCCGCAACCGGCCAGCAATGCCGCACAACAGGCCAGACCGAGCCACCAGCGAAGCCTCGCCAACTGATCCGCCTTCCACGCGATCCACCCCAGCCAGTTCTACCTGTTCGCGACGACGTTCGGCACGGGCCGCCGATGACCTGCGGGACAATGGCGGCGCTATGTACACATTCGACGATCTGGTGGCTCGGGTATTGGCCCGTGCAGCAGAGCCGGGGACGTCCGTCATCGGGATCGCCGGGGCGCCAGGGGCGGGTAAATCCACGCTGACCGAGGCGCTCGTCGCCGCTGTCCGGGCCCGCCTCGGCAGCGACGCGGTGGCGCACGTCCCGATGGACGGATTCCACCTCGCCGATGTGGAACTGCGCAGGCTTGGCCGGTTGGACCGCAAGGGTGCGCCGGACACCTTCGACGTTGCCGGATACGCCGCGCTGTTGCGCCGTATCCGCGGACGCACCGAGGTGGTCTACGCCCCCGGTTTCGAACGCGGCATCGAGCAGCCGGTGGCCGGTGCGATCCCGGTGTTCTGCGACACGGCAGTGGTGCTCACCGAGGGCAACTACCTGCTGCTCGACGACCCGGTGTGGGCGGCCGTGACCGCGGAGATCGACGAAATCTGGTTCTGCGTAACAGAAGACGACCTTCGCATCGCCCGTCTGGTGGCCCGTCACATCGCCTTCGGGAAGCCGGCCGGTGCCGCGCGGCGCTGGGTTGCCGAGGTCGATGAACCCAATGCCCGGTTGGTGGCGGCGACTGCCGAGCGGGCCGATCTGGTGGTCCCGCTGGCGGCCGTGAGGCCCAGCTCACACTGATGTCGTTTGTGTGCATAATCACGGTCCGGTGAGTTGCTATAACCCCTCGATGGGGGCCATGATTGGGGAGGTAAATCTGGAATGATTCCAGAAAATCAGCGCGAGATTGGATAGATTGCAATGGCACTTTTGTCGATTGGTTCTCAGTTCCCGGAATACGACCTGACGGCCGTGATCGGTGGAGATCTGTCCAAGGTCGACGCCAAGCAGCCCGATGACTATTTCACCCGCGTCACCAACAAGGATGACGAGGGCAAGTGGCGGATCATCTTCTTCTGGCCGAAGGACTTCACCTTCGTGTGCCCCACGGAGATCGCCGCGTTCGGAAAGCTCAACGACGACTTCGAGGATCGCGACGCGAAGGTGATCGGCGTTTCGGTGGACAACGAGTTCGTCCACTTCCAGTGGCGTGCCCAGCACGAGGACCTGAAGAAGCTGCCTTTCCCGATGGTCTCCGATCTCAAGCGTGAGCTCACTGCGGCGGCCGGCGTGCTCAACGCCGACGGTGTCGCCGACCGGGCCACGTTCATCGTCGACCCCAACAACGAGATCCAGTTCGTCTCGGTGACCGCCGGTTCGGTCGGGCGCAACGTCGACGAGGTGCTGCGGGTTCTCGACGCGCTCCAGTCCGACGAGCTGTGCGCCTGCAACTGGAAGAAGGGCGACCCGACGCTGAACGCCGGCGAACTGTTGTCCGAGGCCGTCTAGTCATGAGCATCGACAACATCAAGGAAGCGCTGCCGGAGTACGCGAAGGACCTCAAGCTCAACTTCGGCAGCATCGTGAAGTCGACGGAGCTCAACGAACAGCAGTTGTGGGGCGCCTTGGTCGCCACGGCCGCCGCGACCAAATCGCCGCAACTGCTGAAGGAGATCTCCGAGGATGCCCTCGACGTGCTGAGTGCGGAGGCGTACCACGCCGCCCTAGGCGCCGCCTCGATCATGGGGATGAACAACGTCTTCTACCGGACCAAGGGGCAGCTCGACGGTCGCTACGACGATCTGCGGGCCGGGCTGCGGATGAACATCATCGCCAACCCCGGTGTACCCAAGGCCGACTTCGAGCTGTGGTCGCTGGCGGTCTCGGCGATCAACGGCTGCTCGCACTGCCTGTCCGCGCACGAGACCGTGCTGCGCGACGCCGACGTCTCCCGCAGGACGATCTTCGAGGCCATTCGGCTGGCGTCGATCGTCTCCGGGGTGGCCCAGGCGTTGCTCACCGCGGACGCGCTCGCCGGAGTCTGATACGTAAGGTCCCCGAAATGGGCTTACGCGCATAACCCGACAGATAAACTCGCCTCTCGCGATTCTGAGAGGCGAGTTTTTCTGTTGACGGAACCAACGAGCGGCACCCGCACCTCCCGCATCGACGCCACCGTGCGCAAGGCGATCACCGGCGCGTCCATCGGCAACGCGGTCGAGTGGTTCGACTTCGCGATCTACGGCTTTCTGGCGACCTACATCGCCGGCAACTTCTTCCCGGCCGGAAACGAAACCGCCTCGCTGCTCAACACTTTCGCCATCTTCGCCGCCGCATTCTTCATGCGTCCGCTCGGCGGCTTCGTTTTCGGTCCACTGGGTGACCGGTTGGGGCGTCAGCGGGTGCTCGCCGTGGTGATCCTGCTGATGTCGGCGGCCACGCTGGGCATCGGCCTGCTGCCCACCTACGACACCATCGGGGTGGCCGCACCACTGCTCCTGCTCCTGCTGCGGTGCCTGCAGGGGTTCTCTGCCGGTGGCGAGTATGGCGGTGGCGCAGTCTATCTCGCCGAATACGCGAGCACCCGGCGACGTGGATTCACCGTCACGTTCATCGCATGGTCCGGCGTGCTGGGTTTCCTGCTGGGCTCGGTCACCGTCACTCTGCTGCAGGCATTCCTGCCGACCGAGGCGATGGAGAGCTACGGGTGGCGTATCCCGTTCCTGGTGGCGGCGCCGCTCGGCCTGGTCGGTCTCTACATCCGGCTGCGACTCGACGACACTCCGGAGTTCGCCCGACTCGACGAGGCGGACCGGGTGGCGACCTCGCCGTTGCGCGAAGCGGTGGGCACCGCGCGACGCGTGATCCTGCAAGTCATCGGCCTGTTCATCGTGTTCAACGTCGGCTACTACGTCGTCTTCACCTTCCTGCCGACGTACTTCATCAAGGCGCTGCACTTCAGCAAGACCCAGGCGTTCGTCTCGATCACCCTGGCCAGTCTGGTGGCACTGATCCTGATCCTGCCGTTGGCAGCGCTGTCGGACCGGATCGGGCGCAAACCGCTGCTGCTGGCAGGGTCAGTCGGGTTCGTCATATTGGCGTACCCGCTTTTCCTGCTGATGAATTCGGGATCGGTGGCAGCGGCGATCGTCGGGCACTGCCTGCTGGCGGCGATCGAATCCGTGTATGTCGCGACGGCGGTGACGGCAGGCGTGGAGCTGTTCGCGACCCGGGTCCGCTATAGCGGCTTCTCGATCGGCTACAACATCGCGGTCGCGTTGTTCGGCGGGACCACCCCGTATGTGGTCACCTGGCTCACCGCGGCAACGGGCAACAACCTGGCCCCCGCGCTGTATCTGGTTGCCGCGGGCGTCGTCTCGGTGGCCACCGTCTTGACGTTGCGCGAGAGCGCAGGGCAACCAATGCGCGGCGTGGACGACCCGCCGGATCAGCAACGTGCCACGATGACACTGTGAGCACGACAAGAGGACGCTCGACGGGTGCGAAAGAAGGACGCCCGCCTAGGTCGAAGGTCGGGCTGCGCCCGACAAAGGCCGACGTTGCCAGGTTGGCCAACGTCTCTACGGCGACCGTCAGCTATGTCCTCAACAATGTTCAAGGGCAACGCATCTCGGAACAGACCCAGGCTGCTGTGCGCAAAGCGGCGGCCGACCTCGGTTACCGGCCCAACCTCGCGGCCCGCAACCTCGCCGTCGGCGGCAGCGGTGTGGTGCTCTACATCGTCGGGCGGCTCTCGTTGGGCAACCTGCCGATCGAGGTGGGCAGCCGGCTGACCACCGCGTTGGCCCGCCACGGTGTCGTGCTGTCCCTGCAGTTCGAGACCGACGACGACCGCAACGTCGTCGACGCGATCGCCGACCTCGATCCGATGGCGATCACCAGCACTTTTCCGTTGACCGGTAATGCACTGGCGGCGGCGAGCGCGGCCGGTATCCCGCAGATTCACCTGGGCAGCTCGCAGCTGCACGCCATCGGTTCGCTGGACGCCAGCATCGGCGAGATGCGGGTGGACCACCTCGTGGGGCGCGGTCACATCCGGCTGGCTTTCGCCTACACCACCGAAGAGGAACTCCGTCCGCTCGGCGATTACTGGCTCGTGGGACTGAGGGCTGCCGCGCAGCGGCGCGGACTTCCCGATATCACGGTGGCCAGCTTCGCGGCGGACGGGTCCAACGCTGCCGAGATCGTCGCGGGCTGGGCTGCCGAGGAGGTGACGGCCATCTGCGCGCAGAGCGACGAGACGGCGTTCGTCGTGCTGCACGGGTTGCGTCAGGCCGGGTTGCGGTGCCCCGACGAGATGGCTGTGATGGGTGTCAACGCGATCGACCTCGGTGCGGTGAGCGCCCCGCCGTTGACCTCGGTGGCGTTCGACGCCAAGGCCATCGTCGACGTCGCGGTGGCCGCGATGATGTCGGAACTGGGGTACCCGGCCGAGTCTGAACCCAGCAGCGCCGACGTCGCCACGTTGATCCACCGCGAATCCACCTGACCTCGGGTTTTGCCCACTGCCAGGTTCGGGACCGGCAATATACTTACGCGCATAACCATCCGTGTGTAAACTCCGCTCTCGGACACAGAGAGGTGGATTTCCGTGACAGCCAGCGCGACCCAGAGCGTGTACTTCGACCCCTACGACGTCGAGATCAACGCGAACCCGTATCCGACGTTCGCCCGGCTCCGCGAGGAATCGCCGCTGTACTACAACGAGCAGTACGACTTCTACGCGCTGAGCCGCTTCGCCGACGTCAACAAGGGCCTCGTCGACCACGAAACGTTCAGTTCGGCGCGCGGCGCGATCATCGAACTGATCAAGGCCAACATCGACATCCCCTCCGGCGCCCTGATTTTCGAGGATCCGCCGATTCACACCGTGCATCGCAAGCTGTTGGCCCGGATGTTCACCCCACGCAAGATCAATGCGCTGGAACCCAAGATCCGGGAGTTCTGCGCGCAGTCGCTGGACCCGCTGGTGGAGGCCGGCAAGGTCGACTTCATCAAGGATTTCGGCGCGATCATGCCGATGCGGGTGATCAGCGCGCTGCTCGGGATCCCCGAGGACGACCAGGAGATGATCCGCGACCACGGAAACGACCAGCTGCGCACTGAGGCCGGTAAGCCGATGAAGGCGGCGCAGGAAGGTCTGGTCGACGGTTCGATCTTCGAGACCTACATCGACTGGCGTAGGGACAACCCGTCCGACGACATCATGACCGACCTGCTCAATGTCGAGTTCACCGACGAGCACGGGGTGACCCGCAAGCTCACCCGCGAGGAACTCCTGATCTACATCAACGTGGTGGCAGGTGCGGGCAACGAAACCACGACACGGTTGATCGGTTGGGCGGCAAAGGTTCTCGCCGAACATCCCGATCAGCGGCGCCAGCTGGCCGAGAATCCCGCGCTCATCCCGCAGGCGATCGAGGAGCTGCTGCGGTTCGAGCCACCGGCACCGCACGTGGCGCGGTATGTCACCCGCGACGTGGAACTGCATGGCCAGACGGTCCCCGAGGGCAGCGTGATGATGATGCTGATCGGTGCGGCCGTCCGCGACAGCCGCCAGTTCCCGCCTGACGGTGAGGTTTTCGACATCCACCGCGAGCAGCGCCAGCACCTGGCGTTCAGCGTCGGCACCCACTACTGCCTGGGCTCGGCGCTGGCGCGGCTGGAGGGCCGGATCGCGTTGGAGGAGATGCTCAAGCGCTTCCCGGAGTGGGATGTCGATCTCGACAGCGCCATATTGTCGCCGACTTCGACGGTCCGCGGCTGGGATTCGATGCCGGCGTTGATCCCGTGAGCGGCGCTTGCGGAGCGAACCGTACCTGGACACGCGGGAGCCGAGCCTGCGAGGCAACCGCGTGACGGCCTCGCTGACCGTTCCCAAAGACTGGACCCAGGTCACGCCCGAGTGGTTGACGGCCGCGCTGGCCGACCACCACCCCGATGCGGTGGTGGACCGCGTCACGGTCGACATGCGCGACGACGGCACCAACCGCCGTGCGCGCCTGTCGGTCACGTATAAGCCGGGGCCGACTGGACCTTCCAAGGTGTTCGCCAAGGCCGTCGATCCCGGGCACAAGGAGATGATCAAGTACACCAGCGGTCTGCTCCATGAGCCGAGGTTGTTCAACTCCAAAGTCGAGCTGCCGCTGGAGCATCCGACGGTGTATGCGGCGCCGATCGACGAGGGCGACGAGGACTTCATGCTGGTCATGGAAGACCTCACGGCACGCTCGGCAGACCCGCGCGACGCCACCAGACCGCTGACCGTGGAGCAGGCTGCGCACGGCGTACGCGGCCTGGCCCGGTTGCACGGCGCATTCTGGGGTGCGCGGGTGCGCCGCCCCGGACTGGAGTGGCTGGAACCGTTCGTGCCGTGGGACGGCATGCAGTGGGCCCCGCTGCCCGCGGCTCTGGAACGTCTCGGCGACGACGCGCCGGCCTCAGTGCATGCGCTGACCATCGACCATCTGGTGGAAGGGATCTGGAAGCCGTTCATCAAGACCCTCACCGCGGCCGGCGTCCCGCAGACGCTGCTGCACGGTGATCCGCATATCGGAAACACCTACCTGCTACCCGACGGAGATGTCGGATTCCTCGACTGGCAGGTGGCCCGACACGGCAACTTCTCTCTTGATCTCGGCTACTTCCTGCAGGGGGCGCTGACGACGGCCGATCGAAGGATCGCAGAACGCCAGTTGCTCGAGGAATACCGGGATGCGTTGGAGCTTCCAGCCGAGGAACTGCCGTCGCCCGACGAGATCTGGCTGCGATACCGGGCCTCGGTCGCCCACGGCCTGATGACCTGGCTGGCCACCGCCAGCGCGGGAGAGTTGTGGCAGCGCCCGGACATCGCACTGGCTCTGGCTCAACGGTATTCAGCGGCGTACGAGGATCTGCAGACCGCACAGGCGCTGGCCGACCTGGTCGGTCGGTGACGTCGGTCAAACCGACCGCCTGACGGGAATCCTCGCTCTGGGCGCCCGCCGAGCCACTACGGTGTCCGGCATGACAGGTGTGGTGGTGACAGGTGCGGCGTCGGGGATCGGACGGGCCAGCGCGGAGGCGTTGATCGCAGACGGCCGGCGGGTCGCGTTGTGGGACATAGCGCCCGAGGTCCGCCAGGTGGCCGAAAGGTTGGACATGCCGTCGACGGTGATCGACGTGTGTGACACCGGAGCGCTCACTGCGGCCGTCGAGGAGACCGCACAGGCGCTCGACGGCATCGACGGCCTGGTGCACGCCGCGGGCCGCGTGCTCCCCGAACCGGTGGGCGCCTTCACCGAGGAGTCCTGGAACGCAGTGCTCGACGTGAATCTGCGTGCGCAGGCGCTGTTGGTGCAGTTGCTGTTGCCGCACCTGGAGAGATCGGCGAAAGATGGTGGATCGCCCGCGGTCGTCGGCATCTCCAGCATCGAAGGCCTGGCCGCCAACCCGTTCATCCCGGCTTACTGCGCCTCCAAGGCAGGTCTGCTTGGTATGACGCGGTCGATGGCTGCGCAGTTGGGCCCGTTGGGGATTCGCGTCAATGCCGTGTGCCCGGGCTTCATCCACACCCCGATGCTCCAGATCGCATTGGACGTCGAGGAGATCCGTGCGAGCTTCGAACAGGCCGCGCCGCTGGGCCGGCTCGGGCAGCCTGAAGAGATCGGGGCGGCCGTGGCGTTCCTGATGTCACCGAAGGCGTCGTTCATCACCGGTACGCAACTCGTCGTGGACGGGGGAGTGACCAGCCGTCACGCTTGAGTGCGCGAGCAGACGCGTAGGTACCCGAAAATTGCCGTTACGGGGTACCTACGCGTCTGCTGGGCAGGGGAATGTCTAGTCGCTGGCCGGAAGCGGCTTGGCCTCTTTGAGGCTGAGCGCGGTGGTGCCGACCGACAGCGTGCCCGCGCCTGCCTTGGTGACCAGGACCTCGGCGCCGCCCTCGTCGACGTAGCGCTTGCCCATCAGGTTGCCGTCCGAGAACGCGCCGTCGATGGTTGCACCAGAGTCCTTCTCGGCATCGAGTGGGACCATGGCGACGCCACCGGCGCGGAGGTCGTCGAGACTGTCGGCGCTGCGCACCACGATGACCTGGGTGTCGCACACCTGACTCTGCAGGCGGGTGCCGTTCTTGATCATGCTGACTCCTTAGAGAGGGGTGCGAGTTCGTCGACGAGTTGGCGGCGCAGAACCTTGCCGGTCGGGTTGGTGGGCAGCTCGTCCCGGAACACCACCCGGTCAGGGGTGCGTGAACCGCGCAGTTGCTTGCGAACATGTTCGCGCAGTGCATCCGGGTCGGGGGAGGCACCCTCGGCGGGTACCACGACGGCCACGATGATCTGACCCCACTGGGGATCTTCGGGGCCGACGACGGCGACGTCGCGGACCTCGGGGTGCTCGACGAGCACGTCCTCGATCTCGGCGGGGGCAATGTTCTCCCCACCGCGGATGATGGTGTCGTCGGATCGTCCGCCGATGAACAGGTAGCCACCCTCGTCGAGCGTGGCGACATCCTTGGTCGGGAACCAGCCCTCGGCGTCGAGCACCGATCCGATGTCGGTGTATCGGCCCGACACCTGTTCACCACGCACGAACAGCTCACCCGTCTCGCCCGCACCGAGCACGGTGCCGTCTTCGGCGCGGATCTGCACCTCGATACCCGGGACCACCTGGCCGACCGAACCGAGTCGCCGGGCGCCTGCCGCATCCTCGGCGGCCAGTGCTTCGCGGTGATCGTCGGGGCCCAGAACTGCGATGGTGGAGCTGGTTTCGGTCAATCCATAGGCGTTGACGAAGCCGACGTTCGGTAACAGCTGCAGCGCCTTGCGGACCAGCGGCAGCGCTACCTTGGAGCCGCCGTAAGCGAGGTTGCGCAGGGTCGGCAGTTCCAACCCGGCGGTTTCGAGCGCCGTGACGATGCGGTCCAGCATGGTCGGCACGACGGTGGCCGACGTGACGCCTTCGGTGCGAACCAGCTCGACCCACTTGTCGGCGTCGAAGTGTCGCAGGTACACCATCTTCCGGCCGGCGTAGAGGTTCGACATGGCCGCGCTGACTCCGGCGATGTGATAGGGCGGTACGCAGATCAGCGCCGCGTCTTCGTCTGCCGCCGAGGCGAATTCGACGGTGCCCGTGATGTAGCTGGTGAGGTTGTTGTGGGTGAGCTCGACGGCCTTGGGGCGCGAGGTGGTGCCCGAGGTGAACAGCACGACCGCGACCGCGTCGGGATCGGCGAACTCGGCCGCGGGTTCGGCGGAGCGTGCTGCGGTCAGAAACTCCTCAGAGGTGATGACTTGTTTCCCGGTCCCGGCGACTACGTCGGCATATTCGGCGTCGGCGACCACCAGCGGCTCGGGCAGGCGCTCGATCAACTCGTGCAGACCGTCGCGGCTCAGACGGTAGTTCAGCGGGGTGAACGGTACCGCGGCGCGGGCCGAGGCGAACAGCAGCAGCGGCAGCAGCGCTCCGCCGGTGCCGACATAGGCCACGTGGGCGGCCCCGGACGCCGCGATGACGCCGGCGCCACCGTCGGCCAGGGCGCTGAGCTCCTCGGTGGTCAGGCGGAGATCGTCGGACACCACTGCGGTGCGGTCGGGCCCACCCGAGACCGCCATCTCCAGCAGTAGCGAGATACTCATAGGCCCTGTCCCGGTGCGTCGATGAAGATGTCGATGATCGGATTATCCCCGCCGCCGTAGCGGGAGAGGTCGGTGACACCGGAAGCGGTGAGCACCTCCGAGTCGACGAACGTCTGACCGTTCACCTCGGCGGCCGGGCGCGACAGGATCTCCACGGCCGCATCCGCCATGATCTCGGGGCTGCGGGACTGTGAGGCCATCTTGTCGCCGTCGGCGAGGTTGGTCACGGCGGCGGTGGCGATATAGGTCTCGGGCCACAGGCAGCTGAAACCGATGCCCGCGTCCGCGTATTCGGCCGCCCAGCCCAGCGACAGCAGCGTCATGCCGTACTTGGACAGGGTGTAGGACGGGTGTGCGCCCAACCAGTAGGGGTTCATGTTCATCGGCGGGGCCAGGGTCAGCACCTGACCGTTGGTCGACTTGCGCAGGTGTGGCAGTGCGGCCTTGGTGAGCAGGAAGGTGCCGCGGATGTTGATGTCCATCATCAGGTCGAACTTCTTGGCCGACAGCGACTCGGTGGGGTCGGTGGAGATGGCGCTGGCGTTGTTGATCACGATGTCGACGCCGCCGAAGTGCTCCACCGCGGTGTCGACGGCGCGGGCGACGTCCTCTTCCTTGCGTACATCGCCGACCACGGCCACGCCCTTGCCGCCCGCAGCCTCGACCTCGGCCACCGCGGTGTGCACGGTGCCGGGCAGCTTGGGGTGAGGTTCGGCGGTCTTGGCCAGCAGCACCACGTTGGCCCCTCGGCGGGCGGCGCCGAGCGCGATCGCCAGCCCGATACCGCGGCTGCCGCCGGATACGACCAGCGTGCGATCGGTGAATGACTCTTGCTGGCTGGACATGGTCCTCCTCGTCGAGCGCAGCGTCCGCTATGCGCCGTGTGTCAACCGTACTCAAATGGTATTGGCATTCTCATTTTTAGCAAGTGTCGTAATCGTAGGGCGCACCGCCTGCAGAAACGGCATCCACCAGACCTCTTCGCCTGTGTCGTGAGAGATCCTCGGGGTGCAGGTCCGAGCACTCCCGGCCAGTACAGGTGCCACATTTCCACCACGCGGTATTGGCATTCTCATTTTTAGCAAGTACGTTATCCACTGATGAGCGAGCAAGATGTCTCTCCTGTAGAGACCCCATCTGGCATCCCGCTGGCGCCCGTCTACGGACCGGACGACCGTGCGGTCGAACCGCCTGCCCCCGGGACCTACCCCTTCACCCGTGGCAACTTCGCCTCCGGCTACCGCGGGAAGACCTGGACCTTCCGGCAGTATTCGGGCTTCGGTACCGCCGAGGAATCCAACCGGCGGTATCGCTACCTGCTCGATCAGGGCGGGACGGGCCTGTCGGTCGCATTGGACCTGCCGACCCAGTGCGGCTACGACTCCGATGACGAAGAGTACGGGGAAGAGGTCGGCCGCGTCGGCGTTGCGGTCGACACCCTGGCCGATGCCGAGATCCTGTTCGACGGCATCCCGCTGGACCAGATCAGCACCAGCTTCACCATCAACGGCACGGCGGCCATCCTGCTGGCTTTCTATGTGGCGGCCGCGGAGAAGAAGGGCGTGCCGCGTGAGAAGCTCACCGGCACCATTCAGAACGACATCCTCAAGGAATACGCGTCGCGCGGCACCTGGATCTGGCCGCCCGAGCCCTCGCTGCGGCTGATCGCCGACACCATCGAGTTCTGCGCCGCAGAGGTGCCGCGGTTCAACGCGATCTCGGTGGCCGGTGCGCACTTCCGCGACGCCGGGGCCAATGCCGTTCAGGAGATGTCCTTCACCCTGGCCGACGGTGTCACCTACTGCGACACCGTCGTCGAACGCGGCCGAATGACGATCGACAAGTTCGCCCCGCAGATTTCGTTCTTCTTCTACACCCACGGTGACTTCTTCGAGGAGATCGCCAAATACCGCGCGGGCCGGCGGCGTTGGGCCACGATCGTGCGGGAGCGCTACGGCGCGACCACCGACAAGGCCTCGATGTTCCGGTTCGGCTGTGTCGCGGGCGGGGCCTCGCTGTACGCGCCGCAGGCGCAGAACAACCTGGTCCGGGTCGCCTACGAGTCGTTGGCGGCGGTGCTGGGGGGCGTGCAGTCGATGTTCACGGCAGCGTGGGACGAACCATTCGCCCTGCCCAGTGAGGAG
This sequence comes from Mycolicibacterium peregrinum, assembly GCF_001665785.1. Lineage (GTDB taxonomy): Bacteria > Actinomycetota > Actinomycetes > Mycobacteriales > Mycobacteriaceae > Mycobacterium > Mycobacterium peregrinum_A. The sequence continues at coordinate 176,670 of NZ_LZSO01000051.1, read as the reverse complement.
TCTGCGACGCTGGCCCTGCGTACCCAGCAGATCCTGGCCTACGAAACCGGTGTCACCAAAGTCGCCGACCCGCTGGGCGGTTCGTACTTCGTCGAGGCGCTGACCGATGCCACCGAGGCCAAGATCATCGAGATCATGGACGACCTGGAGAAGCACGGCGGCATGGTGCGGTGCATCGAGGACGGCTACCTGCAGGGTCTGATCGCAGAGGAGGCGTTCAAGATTCACAACGAGATCGAGTCGGGCGAGCGGCCGGTGGTCGGGGTCAATCGGTTTGTCACCGACGAGCCTGCGCCCGACATCGACACCTACGAGCTCGATGCCGAGGGGCGCGATCTGCAGCTCAAGCGGCTGGCGAAGGTCAAGGCCGAGCGCGACGACGTTGCGGTCAAAGAGACTCTGGCCGCGTTGGCCAGGGGTGCTGAAAACGACGACAACCTGATGCACCGGTTGATCGACTGCGCCAATGCGTATTGCACAGTGGGAGAGATGGTGTCGACCTTGAAGTCCGTGTGGGGCGAGTTCCAGCAGCCGGTGGTGTTCTGATGGCTACTCGCGTACTCGTCGCCAAACCCGGGCTCGACGGTCACGACCGCGGGGCCAAGATCGTCGCGCGTACATTGCGTGACGCGGGATTCGAGGTCATCTACACCGGCATCCGTCAGCGCATCGAGGACATCGTCTCCATCGCGCTGCAGGAAGATGTTGCGCTGGTCGGTCTTTCGATCCTGTCCGGTGCGCATGTCGCGCTGACCACGCGCACGGTCGAGGCACTGCGGGCCGCCGATGCCGGCGATATCGCCGTCGTCGTCGGCGGCACCATCCCGCAGTCCGACGTCCAGAAACTCCTCGACGCCGGTGCGGCTGCGGTGTTCCCGACCGGAACGTCGCTCGAGACACTGGTGACGGATGTCCGTGCCCTGACAGAAAAGGTTTCGGAGTCATGAGACTGGGCGTGATGATCGGGGCCGAGCGTGGCGATATGGCCCGCAAGGTCTCCAAGTTGATCTCTGACATCCAGTGGGCCGAGTCCGCCGGACTGGACAGTGCGTGGATGCCGCAGGTACCCAACGACTTCGACCTGCTCACCATGGTGGCGCTGATGGCGTCGAACACGTCGCGCATCGAACTCGGCACCGCGGTGGTGCCGCTGCAGGCGCAACACCCGATCGCGCTGGCGCGGCAGGCGCTGTCGGTGCACGCCATCTCGGGTGGCCGGCTGGTCCTGGGGGTCGGGCCGTCGCACCACTGGATCGTCCGAGACATGCTGGGCCTGCCCTATGACAAGCCGGCCGCGTATACCCGGGACTACCTCCAGGTGCTGAACGCGGCCATCTCCGGTCCCGGAGACGTCGACGTGGAGAACGATTCCTTCACCGTGCACAACCCGACGGTGCTGGGAGCCGACACCCCGATGCCGGTGCTGGTGTCCGCGCTTGGCCCGGTGATGCTGCAGATCGCCGGTGAGCACGCCGACGGCACGTCGCTGTGGATGGCCGACGAAAAGGCGATCGGCGAGCACATCGCTCCCAAGATCAACAAGGCCGCCGCCGAAGCCGGCAAGCCCGCGCCGCGCATCGTCGCAGGCATCCCGGTCACCTTGTGCGCCAACTCCGAGATCGAGGAAGCCAAGGACCGGGCCAACCGCGTCCTCGCTGAAGCCGAGACCTCGCCGAACTACCAGCGTCTGCTGGACCGGGGTGAAGCCCGTAACGTGGGCGATCTGCTCGCCGCGGGTGATGAGGAGTCGATCCTCAAGCGGTTCAAGCAGTTCGCCGATGCGGGTGTCACGGACCTGTCGGTGCGGCTGCTGCCGATCGGTGACAACCGTGACGAGCTGATCGCGTCGAAGTACCGCACGCGTGAGGTGATCGCGGAACTCGCCAAGGCCGTGCGATGACCCGAACACAACCCGTAGTCTCGGCGAAATGACGGGGCCACTCGCGGGCATCCGCATCATCGAGGTCGGCGTCATGCTGGCCGGCCCGTACGCCACCATGATGTTGGCCGATCTGGGCGCCGAGGTGATCAAGGTCGAACCGCCCGGCGGGGAGATCTCCCGCCAGGTCAGTGACAGCTATTTCGCCAGTCTCAATCGGGGTAAGCGCAGCATCTGTCTCGATCTGGCCTCCGAGGCCGGCCAAGCGAAACTGGCTGAACTGGTGGCCGACTCGCATGCGTTGCTGGTGAACATGAAGCCGTCGGTGATCCGCAGGCTTGGCCTCACCTATAAGCATCTGCGGCGCTTCAACCCCAAGATCGTGTGTGTCGCGATGACGGGGTTCGGGTTGGACGGGGGAGACGACCCGGCGTTCGACTACGTCATCCAGGCCGCCACCGGGGTGGCGGCGATGACGGGTGATCCCGACGGCCCGCCGACCCTGCCGGGCTACTCCTCGGCGGACAACTCGACGGGGCTGACCGCTGCGCTGGGCTTGCTGGCGATGATCGTCTCGGGCAAGGGCGGCCAGGTGGACGTCTCGCTGCGTGACGTCATGCTCTCGCAGCTGAACTATCGTGCCTCGGCTTATCTGAACGACGGAGCCGAACCGCGCCGTCACCCGTTCGGTGCGCATTCGTATTACGTTCCCGCGCAGTTGTTCCCGACCGCCGACGGCTATCTGGCGTTGTTCATCACCCACGACGGGTTCTGGAAGGCGTTCGCCGGTGAGGCCGGAATCGAAGGTTTCGAGACCATGGCCGAGCGGGCCGGTAGGCGCGATGAGGTTCTCGGCGTGGTAGCCGCCGCACTCGCGACCGATACGGCTGCAGGGTGGGAGTCACGGCTGAAGCCGCTGGGGATCCCGGCTGCCGCGGTGCGAACGCTGCCGCAGGCATTGGATGCGACGCCCGAAATGCTGGTCACCGCTGGGGATTTCCGGTTGGTGGGTAGCCCGGTGCACGTAGCCGGGTATTCACCGGACTATCGGCCAGCGCCGGTGTTCGACGAATACGGACAGTGCTCGCCGGTTTCTGCACCTGGGCCGTGACGGCTTGCTCACAGCAGCCCAGCGGTAGAAGCCGGCGGCACCTCGTGCCCGAGCTCAGTCTTCGTCGTAGGAGACCGTCACCGAATCGCAGTCTGGCACGGCCTGGCAGGTCAACACGTAACCGTCCGCCACCTCGTCGTCGTCGAGCGCATCGTTCACCCGCATGGTGGCGGTGCCCTCGAGGAGCTTGGCCATGCAGGTGCCGCAGTTGCCGGCCTCGCACGAGAACGGCGGCGTCATACCGGCCCGGCGCGCGCTCTCGAGCAGAGTCTCGCCCTGCCTGCGCGGCACGGACAACTGCTCGCGGTCGAAGACGATCGTGACCTTGCCGTCCGCTTCGCTGCCGGCCATCGCTCCTGCGGTCATGTAGCTCCCCTGTGCACATACGTTCTGATATGAAGAGAATACCATTCTCGCTAACTGATAGTATCTTTTCGGCATGGTCGGCGCCTACCCAGGCTTCGGGAGAGGGGTTGTGAATCTTGACTGAGATCACAACTGCTCCTCGCGTGCGCACCCCCGCCGTTCTGGCATTCGACGACCGTGAGTACACCCTCGCTGAACTCGATGCATTGACCAGCGGTATGGCCACCGCCCTGGAGCACCGTGGCGTGCGCCCGGGTGACCGGGTGGCGATCATGTCGTCCAACCGCCCCGAGTTCGTGGTGGCGCTACGGGCGATCTGGGGGCTCGGTGCGGTGGCAGTGCTGATCAGTCCGGCCTGGAAAGCCACCGAGGTGGCGCATGTTCTGGGCCTGACCACCCCGAGTCACGCGGTGGGCGATCACGAAGCGCTGGCTGCGCAGATGCCGATGTTGCATCTGGATGAGCCGATCAGCCCGGGGCGAAAGCAGTTCGACCTGCCCGACCCGGACGGCGACGCCCTGTTCGTCTTCAGTTCGGGAACTACCGGTCTGCCCAAGGCGGTTCGGCACACCCACCGCGGGTTCGCCGCAGCCATCGAGCATTGGCGCGACGCGCTGGGGTTCACCGCCGCCGACCGCATGCAGATCATGACGCCGCCGTCGCACATCCTCGGCCTGCTCAACATCGCCATGGCGCTCGACACCGGCGCCTGGATGCGTCTGCACCGCCGCTTCGACATCGACACCATGCTGCGTCACATCGAGTCGGACCGGATCACGATCGAGATGGCCGTGGCGCCAATCGCTTTGGCGCTGGCCGCACATCCGGACCTGGGCCGCTACGACCTGTCCTCGCTGCGCTACGTGATGTGGTGTGCCACCCCGGTCACCCGCAGCGTCGCCGACACCGTCACCGAGCGTTCCGGCATCCAGTGGCTGACCGCCTACGGCACCACCGAACTCCCCGTGATCGCCTGCAATCCACTCGACGCCACCCGCATCGACACCGTGGGCAGGCCGGTGCGCGGGGTGGATGTGCGCATCAGCGAGGACGGCGAGATCCAGGTCCGGTCGGATTCGGTGATGGCCGGCTACCTGCCGAAGGACGCCTCGGCGGGCGCATTCAGCAACGGCTGGTACCGCACCGGTGACATCGGCTACCTCGACGACGACGGTTATCTGCGTATCACCGACCGCTCCAAGGAGATGGTCAAGGTCCGCGGTTTCCAGGTGGCACCGGCCGAGATCGAGGCGGTGCTGCACGGCCACCCGGCGGTCACGGACTGCGCGGTGTTCGGTGTTGCCGATGCCACCGACGGTGAGGCCGTGGTGGCCGCCGTGGCGACAAGTTCTGCGGTGTCTGCCGAGGAACTCATCGATCTCGTCGGTGAGCGGCTGGCCTCGTACAAGCGGCCCAGCCGCGTGGAGTTCGTAACCGACATACCGCGGTTACCTTCCGGAAAGGTATTGCGACGAGTGCTGAAGGAGCGGCATGGACGTTCGTCTGACGTCTGAACAGCAGCAGCTGCGAGAGGCCGCAGCGAAACTGGCCGACGACCTCGGACCTGATGCGGTCGGAGAATTGTCGGATGAGGGCCGGATTGCCCGGTTGGAAAGTACGGTCGCCGCCACCGAGTGGCGCACCCTGCGTTCCGACGGCGCCTCCGGTGTGGAAGTGGCGATCGTCGCCGAAGAGTTCGGTCGCGGTCTTGTCGACGTGCCGTTCCTGGGCCCGGTGCTCGCCGACGATCTGGCCCGTCGGCTCGATCGTGAGGTGACGGTCGGCTCGGGTGAGTCAGGCGGGGACGAAGCCGCCACCGCCGGTGTGGATCTGACCCGCAGCACCGCCGGTGTGGTCGAGTCGCCCGCCGAGCTCGGTGAGCTGTCGAGCGAAGACGCGCTGCGCTGGCAGGCGCTGGCGCTCGCTGCCACGAGCGCAGACCTGGTCGGCGCTGCGCGCGGTGCGCATGCACTGGCCGTCGATTACGCGAAAGTCCGTGAGCAGTACGGTTCGACGATCGGCTCGTACCAGGCCGTCGCGCACCTGCTGGCCGAGGGGCTGGCGCTGATCGAGGGTTCGATCAGCGTCCTGCGCCACGCAGCATGGGCAGTCGACGAGTTGCCGGGGGAGGAGGCCGTCCGGGCCGGGAAGATCGCCAAGATCTACTGCGCCCGTGCCGCGCGGACCGTGTGTGAGACCGCGATTCAGGTGCACGGCGGTATCGGAAACACCTGGGAATGCCTGGCGCACGTATACCTGCGCCGCGTTCTGGTGGCCACCGAGTTGTGGCCCGTCAAGCTAGAGGACCTGGAGGTAACTGATCTTGGACTTTCGTGATTCAACTGAGGAAGCTGCCTTCCGGGACCGGCTGCGGACCTGGCTGGCGGACAACGCCGCGTCTTTCAAGGCGTCCGGCGACGATTACTGGGCCAGGATGGGTGAGTGGCATCAGGCCCTCTATGCCGCAGGTTTTTTCGGCACCTCGTGGCCCACGGAGTTCGGTGGCCAGGACCTGCCGCCGGTCTACGACGTCATCGTCGACGAGGAACTGGCCCGCGCCGGTGCCCCGCCGCGCCCCAGCCTCGGCTACCTGGTGGTCGGGTTGGGCCACCACGGCAGCAAGGAACTGCAGCAGCGGTTCCTGCCGGGCATGATCAACGGCACCGAGCGCTGGTGCCAGGGCTTTTCGGAACCCGGCGCCGGTTCGGATCTCGCCTCGCTGACGACCACGGCGACGCGTGACGGCGACAACTACATCATCAACGGACACAAGATTTGGACCAGCTACTCCGATGTGGCGGACTGGTGCCTGGTATTGGCTCGTACCGACAAGGATGTGGCCAAGCACAAAGGCATCTCGGCCTTCATCGTGTCGATGCACCAGGACAGCATCGAGCAGCGGCCGCTCCAGATGATCAACGGTGTCACGACGGAGTTCGGCCAGGTGGCGTTCGACGGTGCGGTGGTGCCGGCCTCGAATATGGTCGGTGAGCCGGGCGACGGTTGGCGCCTTGCCATGACGGTGGTCAGCCACGAGCGGGAACCGTCTACCCTCGGCTACTCCGCCCGCTACGGGAAACTGGTGCGGGAAATGGCTTCTCGGGTGTCGGGTAAGACGCCAGAAGACCTCGCGTGGGCCGGGGTGCAGGCCGAGATGCTCCGTCTGCACGTGCGCCGCCGGCTGTCCGAACAGCTCGACGGGCTCAAGCACGGCCCCGACGGCTCGCTGGACAAGCTGCTGATGACCTGGGTTGAGCAGTCCGTCGGGCACGCCGCGCTCGCGGTGGCCGGCACGTCTGATCCCGAGTTGCTCAGCGCCTATCTGTACAGCCGGGCGCAGAGCGTCATGGGTGGCACGTCGCAGATCCAGAAGAACATCATCGCGTCACGAATCCTCGGGCTGGGAGTCTAGATACATGTACGGAATGCCAGACGAAATCGATGTTCAGGCAGACGGTGCCCTGCGCATCATCACGCTGAATCGTCCCGATGCGCTCAACGCCGTCAACGACAACCTGCACGTCGGGCTGGCGCGGCTGTGGGAAGCGCTCAACGAGGATGCCGACGCGCGCGCAGCGGTGATCACCGGCGCGGGCCGGGCGTTTTCAGCCGGTGGCGACTTCAACTACCTCGACGAGTTGCGCCGTGATGAAGCCTTGCGCCAGAAGACGATCAAGCACGGACGTGATCTCGTCATCGGGATGGTGCGGTGCCGCGTCCCGGTGGTGGCCGCGGTCAATGGGCCGGCGGTCGGGCTGGGCTGCAGCCTGGCTGCGCTGTCTGACGTCGTCTACATGGCCGAGAACGCACACTTCGCGGATCCACATGTCCAGATCGGGCTGGTGGCCGCCGACGGCGGCCCGTTGGTGTGGGGCTCACAGATCAGTCTGTTGCAGGCCAAGGAGTTTGCGCTCACCGGTGTGCGGATCAAGGCCCAGCGCGCGGTCGAGCTCGGTCTGGCCAATCATGTGGTGGAGGACCCGCTTTCGGAGGCGATTGCCTGCGCCAAGAAGCTGATCGACCTGCCCAAGCAGGCGGTCGAGGCCACCAAGCGGTTGATGAACATCCAGCTGGAGCAGCAGGTGATGGCGTCGTTGGACTACGCGAACCTCGCCGAGTACGTCTCGTTCGGCACGGCCGATTTCAACCGGATCGTGGACGGCTTGATCGCGAAGAACTGATCACCAGCCGTCCCCCCGAGGAGGTGCGCCGAATGGCCACTTATGGCACGCGAATCAGTGAAAAGCGTGCCGTAAGTGGCCAATGGGCGTGATCGCTAGAAGGTGAGTGCCTCGGAGCGCTGAACGGTGCCGGTGATCCCGGCGGCGTCTTGACCGGCCAGCCGCACGGCGGCGAGTCCCATCGCTTCGGGCGGCTCGACCATCTCCGGCGGGATCTGCAACCCGCTGCCGCCGGCCTGCCAACCTTCGGTCAGGACCACGCGCGACGGGCTCAGGCAGTTGACCGCGATGTTGTCGCCGCGAAGATCGGCCGCCAGACCGAGGTAAAGGCGTTCGGCGGCGGCCTTGGACACCCAGTAGGCGTTGGCGCCGTGCTCGATCATGTCGACGCCGGTGGTGGTGATCGCGATCAGCGACCCGCCGCCACGTCTGCGCACCTCGGGAATGACCGCCTTGGTCACCAGGAATATCCCGGTGAGGTTGACGTCCAGGCACAATTGCCAGCGCTTGAGCGGCGTCGTCTCGATGGAGCCGAGCCACAGCACACCGGCGTTGGCCACCAGGATGTCGATGCCACCGAACTCCGAAACCGTCCTGGCGACAGCCTTGTTCACCGATTCCTCGTCGGTCACGTCGCAGGCGACCGGGAGGGCCTGTCCGCCCGCGTCGGCGATCTGTGCGGCCACCGATCCGATGGTGCCCGGCAACTTGCCCTGCGCCTCGGAACGGGCCGCGACCGCGACCGCGGCGCCTTCGGCAGCCAGTGCCCGAGCGATCGTGGCGCCGATGCCGCGGCTGGCACCGGCGACGAAGGCGACCTTTCCGGTCAGATTCATCGCGACAGACTATTACTTCGGCGGGAAGCGCAATGCCCCGTCGAGGCGGATGATTTCGCCGTTGAGGTAGTCGTTTTCGATGATGCTCTGGGCGAGCTGGGCGTACTCGGTCGAGCGGCCCATGCGCTTGGGGAACGGCACCTGCGGACCCCAGTACTGCTCGAGCTGATCGGCAGCCTTGCCGTAGGCGGGTGTGTTGATCGTGCCGGGGGCGATGGTGCAGACCCGGATGCCCAACGGCGAGAGGTCGCGCGCGGCGACCAGCGTCATGCCGAGCACGCCGCCCTTGGCGGCCGAGTATGGCAGCTGGCCGATCTGTCCCTCGTAACCGGCGATCGAGGCGGTGTTGACGATGACGCCGCGGCCACCCTCCTCCAACGGTTCGGTCTTGGCGATCGCCGCAGCGGACAGCCGCATCACGTTGAACACCGCGGTCAGGTAGAACTCGATGGTCTTCTTGAATCCGTCGAGATCGAGCGGGGATCCGTCCTTGCCGACCAGGCGGCCGCCGGCGGCGGGGCCGCCGTGGGTGTCCACCGAGATGCGGAGCGGGGCAAGGGCTTCGGCCTCGGCGATGGCAGCGAGCACCGACTCTTCGGAGGTGGCGTCGGTAGGCACATAGCGCACACCCAGCTCTTTCTCCAGGGCGGCGCCCTTGTCGTCGGCCAGGTCCGCGACGACCACCTTGGCTCCTGCGGCCTGCAGGCGACGGACTGTCGCTTCACCCAGGCCACCCGCACCGCCGACGACGATCGCGGAACTACCGGCGATTTGCATAGAATTCCCCTTCTTGCAACTGTGACTCTCTGGCTGCGAGAATAACATTCTCTTACCGGGTGAACCAGGGAGCAGAATCAATGCCTGAAGCCGTCATCGTGTCCGCGCTGCGGACCCCCATCGGCACGGCCAAGAAGGGCACGTTGCGTGATACCGACGCCTACGCGCTGGCCGACCACGTAGTACGGGCAGCCGCCGAGGACCTTGCCGGCCACGGCACCATCCCGGTCGACGACGTGATCCTCGGCGAGGGCCTCTACGGCGGCGGCGTCGTAGCTCGTCATGCCGCCATCACCGCCGGACTGACCGCAGTCCCCGGTGCATCCGTCAATCGGCATTGCGCCGCCGGTCAGGCCGCGGTGCAGAATGCCGCCGCGAGTATTCGCGCAGGCATGGACCGGTTGGTGCTGGCCGGCGGCGTCAACTCGGCCTCCACCTCGCCCCGGTTCGTCCGCGCGGCCAGTAGTGCCAAGGACGCCGAATGGGTGAACTGGTTCCCGCCCACCCATCCGGACCGCCCGGACGCACCGAACATGGACATGTCGATCACGGTCGGCTGGAACGCCGCGGTCAAGGCGGGGGTGAGCCGCGAGGAGATGGACCAGTGGGCGTTGGGTTCACACCTCAAGGCCATCGCGGCGATCGACGAGGGTCGGTTCAAGGAGGAGATCGTCCCGATCCAGACTCCGCACGGGCTGTTCGACACCGACGAGCATCCGCGCCGTGACACCACCCTGGAGAAGCTGGCCGCACTCAAACCTCTGCATCCCGAGATCGACGGGTTCTCCATCACCGCGGGCAATGCGTGCGGAGCCAACGACGCTGCCGCACTCCTGGCCCTCGCCAGCGACAAACTCGGACTACCCGCCCTGGCGACCATCAAGTCCTGGGCATCGGTAGGCGTCGACCCGGCATCCACCGGCCTGGCGCCGGTCGAAGCCATCACCAAAGCGCTGGGCCGGGCCGGTCTTTCGCTGTCGGATGTGGACCTGTTCGAGATCAACGAGGCCTTCGCGTCGATGTGCGTGGCCACCATCAAGCTGCTCGACCTCGACCCGGAGATCGTCAACGTCAGCGGCAGCGGGTGCTCGCTCGGACACCCGGTGGCCGCCACCGGGGCGCGCATGCTGGCCACCATGGTTCACGAGTTGCGCCGGCGCGGCGGCGGTATCGGTGTCGCCGCGATGTGCGCCGGCGGCGGGATGGGTTCGGCGACGGTCATCGAGGTGCATTCGTCGTAGTGTCGACCGTGATGACGAAGCACAACATCGAAGAGCTCATCGCCGCAGCGCGCGGTGGATCTCAGCGCGCTGTCGGGCGTCTGCTGAGCCTGGTCGAAAGCGACCGTCGCGGTGAGGTTCTCGCGGTACTCGGCCCCGCGTCGCCGCGCGTCATCGGGATCACCGGACCGCCCGGCGCGGGGAAGTCGACAACGGTCGGCGCCCTGGTCGGCGCGTACCGGGAGCGTGGCCTGCGGGTCGCGGTGCTCGCCGTCGATCCGTCGTCCCCGTACAGCGGCGGTGCGCTGCTCGGGGATCGGATCCGGATGGCCGCCCACATCAACGACCCCGACGTGCTGATCCGCTCGGTGGCCACCCGTGGGCATCTGGGTGGGCTGGCTGCGGCGGTACCGGCGGCGATCCGGCTGCTGGCTGCCCTGTCCTACGACCTGATCGTGTTGGAGACCGTGGGTGTCGGCCAGTCCGAGATCGAGATCGCCGCGATCGCCGACCCGACCGTGGTGATCCTCAATCCCGGTGCGGGCGATGCCGTTCAGGCCGCAAAGGCCGGCCTGTTGGAGGTCGCCGATCTGGTGGTGGTGAACAAGGCCGATCGCGAGGGCGCCGATCAGACGGTCCGCGATCTGCGGGCCGAAGCCACCGTTCCGGTGCTCAAACTGGTTGCGGCACAGGGGGAGGGCCTGGCCGAGCTGGTCGAGGCCATCGATGCCCATCACCGCGCCGACACCGCCGAGCGGCGCACCGCCCGGGCCCGTACCCAGATCCTGTCACTGGCCCAGACATTGCTGCGCAACCACGAGGAGTTGGACGGGCTGGCGGCGGCGGTGGCCGACGGCACCACCGACCCCTACACAGCGGCAGCGCAGTTGATCGCCGATTCAGCCCGCTGAGTCGGGAAGCCCGATCACCCGTCGCATGGTGGCCAGCAGTTCGGTCCGAAGGGCGTCGTCATCGAGATCGGCTACCAGCGGATGCATCACCGCGGCACTGATCACCCCCGACAGCACCGCCGCATGGACCCGTGCGCCGTCGCCGGACTGGTCACCGAGCATCGCCGCGTAGAGCCGGTCGATGAACTGCTGGAACGGTTCGTGTTCGGCCAGCAGTCGCACCACGACCGGGTCGAATTGCAGTGTGCCGGCAGCGCGCCGACGTGAGACCGCCATCGTGATCACGCGGGTGAGAAGGATTTCGCGGGCCCGGGTGGGCGACCCTTCGGCCTCGGCCGCCTCCAGCGATTCTTCCAGCTGGCCGAGTTCACGTTCGGTCAGCGCGATGACGATGGCTTCCTTGGTCTTGAACTGGTGGTAGACGGCGGCTTTCGTGACACCGATGGCGTCGGCGATCATCTGCAGTGAGGTACCGCCGACGCCGTGGTCGGCGATCAGCTCGAGAGCCGCATCGAGGATGCGGCTCTGCGCCGCACTGCGCGGGGTCCCGAGCACGACTCGACCGTAGCCGATCAGCTCACCGACTTGCCCGTCGCTGCGGCGTAGCCGCTGCGGTAGCCGAACACCATTGCGGGGCCGAGGGTGCCGCCGGCTCCACCGTAGGCCTTGCCCGTCACCCCGCCCATCGCGTTGCCGGCCGCGAACAGACCTGGGATGGGCGCGCCGTTGACATGCAAGACGCGACCGTCGCGGTCGGTGCGTGGTCCGCCCTTGGTGCCCATCGCGCCGATCTTGACCGGCACCGCGTAGAACGGCGCCGTGTCGAGTGGCCCCAGCGTCTGGCCGGCCGGCGTGGCGGCCGAGTTGTCGCCCCAGTAGCCGTCATACGCGCTGGACCCACGGCCGAAGTCAGGGTCGACCTCGGCGGCGACGTTGTCATTCCAGCGACTCAGGGTCGCCGCCAGGCCCTCGGCGTCGATGCCGGTCTTGGCGCCGAGCTCAGCCAGCGAGGCCGACTCGCAGAACCACTCCGGCGCCGGGGCGCCGGGTTCGACGCCGAGGAAGCCGTAGCGCTGCAGGTGCACGGAGTCGAACACGATCCACGCCGGGTCGTTGGCGTAGCCGAGCTTGGGGTCGAGGTACTGGAATGCGCCTGCCATCGAGTTGTATTCGCCCGCCTCGTTGAGGAAGCGCTTGCCGGCCCGGTTGACGATGACGCTGCGCGGCCGGGTCCGTTCCAGCCGCACGCTGCGGCTGCGGGGGTGACCGTCGATGGTGTCGCCCGGCAGCTGCACGATCGGAACCCACCATGCCTCACCCATGTTGGCCAGGTCGGCACCGTGTGCCATGGCCATCCGCAGCCCGTCGCCGGTGTTGTGCGGTGGTGACACCGCGCCGCGCATGGGGCCGCGCAGGTAGGCCTCGACCAGCTTGGTGTCCCATTCGAAGCCGCCGGTGGCCAACACGACGCCGCTGCGGGCGCGCACGGTGATATCGGCTCCGTCGACGCTGATGCGCACGCCCTCGATGCCGGTGTGGTCACCGATCAGTTCGACGGCGCGGGCCTCGGTGACCGGCTGGATACCCCGGTCGAGCAGCCCCCGCAGCAGGCCCGCGATCAGTGCGGTGCCGGCCACACACAGGTCGGCGTCCGGGTCGTCGTAGACGGCGTGAATCCGGGCGCGGGTTTCGGCGTCGATCCCGACATTGCTGAAATCGGCGGGAAAGGAGGTGATCCGGTCCCGCCAGGCACCCAGCCTGCCCTGATCCACCGGGCCCGCGCTCAGTGAGCGGCCACCCCCGGGGCGGCCGCCGGGTAGTTCGGGCTTGTAGTCGGGAAAGCCCTCGGCGACGGCGAAGCGCAGTTCGCTGTTCTCCTCGACGAAGTCGAGCATCGCGGGGCCGGTCCGCACGAACGTGTCCACCAGGTCGGCATCCAGATAGCCCAGAGACTGGGCCTGCAAGTAGTCCACCGCGTCGGAGACGGGAAGCGGTCCGTCGGCGCTGCGGTCATGGGCGGGGATCCACACGATGCCGCCGGATACCGCGGTCGTGCCGCCGACGGTCGGGGCCTTCTCGTAGATCGCGACCGACGCGCCGTTGACCGACGCCGTCAGCGCCGCGGTGAGCCCGGCGCCGCCGCTGCCCAGCACGACGACGTCTACTTCGTCGTCCCAGTCAATTTCGGTACGGGTCAATGTCTTTCCCTTTCAGTACAGGATGGCCGATAGTTCGTTCGCGGCCCGGACCACCGCGTCCTTGCCGCCCATCACGACGTCCTCACGGTGCGAGATGAGGTTGATGCAGGTGGGCGGTGAGTGCAGGCGCCGGCGAACGGGTACGGCCAGACCGTACGTATTCGGTTCGATCTCGCCATGGGTGATCACCCAGCCCTGTTCGCGGGTCTGCCGCACCAGTTCTCGTTCACCGGGGCGCGGCGGCATGCTCGCCAGCAACGCCACCCCGGCCGCGCCCAGTTCGAGCGGGTGACGGCTGCCTTCGTGGAAGGACAGTTGATAGAAAACCTGCGTCGGGACGATCACCGCGACGGCTACCTGTTGATCGCCCTCGGCCACCAGCAGTGACACCGTGCTGCCGAGCTCGTCGGCGAGTGCGCGCAGGGTGGGGACGCTGAGTTGACGCATGTTGTTGTCGAACGAGGATCCGAGTGCTGCCAGCCCGGCGCCGGGTCGGTAGCGACCGTCTTCCCCCTTTGTCACATAACGGAATTGGCTCAGCGTGGCCAGTAGCCGGTAGGCGATCGTGCGATGGGCTCCGACATGGTCGGCGACCTGTTGCACGGTGAGCCCGGTCGGGGCTGCGGCGATGGCCGCGAGTGCGCTCAGTCCGCGCGCCAATGTCTGTGAACCGGGCACCCCGGTGGGGGAGCCGTCGGTCTTCGATTGTGCCTGCGACGGGGTTGCCTTGGCCGGCATCGCGCCCCTCCTTGACAGATAGAACCGCGAGAGTGATGCTCTGATAATAATGCACTCTGATGTGCGCTATATGAGCAAAGTGCTTACAAATTTGGAGAATAACATTCTCCCTACCTCCGGAGAGGGGAACATGACAAGCACTGCCGCCGGGCCGGCATCCGGTTCCGTTTCGGCCACCGAGCACGAGAGCGTCTGGGCCGATCTCCAAGGCGTCGCGTTCTCGCAGGGCTACCTCGATGTGGGCGGAATCCGTACCCGCTACCTACACGCCGGTGACCCGAAACTGCCCGTCCTCGTGCTGCTGCACGGGTCGGGCGGACATGCCGAGGCGTATGTGCGCAATCTGGAATCCCACGCGGAGCACTTCTCCACGTGGTCGATCGACATGCTCGGGCACGGTTACACCGACAAACCGGGGCACCCGCTGGAGGTGTCCCACTATGTCGATCACCTCATCGGTTTCCTGGACACCATCGGTGCGCAGCGCGCCCACATCTCGGGTGAGTCGCTGGGCGGTTGGGTGGCCGCCCGCGCCGCCGCGGATCATCCGGACCGGGTCGACCGTCTGGTACTCAACACGGCCGGTGGCTCGCAAGCCGACCCCGAGGTGATGAAACGGATCATCACGCTGTCGATGGCGGCTGCGGAGAACCCGACCTGGGAGACGGTCCAGGCCCGGATCAAGTGGCTGATGGCCGACAAGACAAAGGATTACGACGACATCGTGGCGAGTCGTCAGGCGGTCTACCGCCAGCCCGGTTTCGTCGCCGCGATGAGCGACATCATGGCTCTGCAGGATCCCGAGATTCGGGCGCGGAACCTGCTGGGGGAGAAGGAATACGGATCGATCACAGCACCCACCCTGGTGTTGTGGACGAGTGACGACCCGACCGCCGATGTCAGCGAGGGCAGGCGGATCGCGTCGATGATCCCGGGTGCCCGCTTCGAGGTGATGCCGGACTGCGGGCACTGGCCGCAGTACGAGGACCCCGAGACGTTCAACCGGCTGCACCTGGACTTTCTGCTGGGGTCCGAACGTGGCTGACGAGGTCGACGTCCTCATCGTCGGCGCCGGTCCGGTAGGTCTGACCCTGGCGAATATCCTTGGCATCCAGGGTGTCCGGACCCTCGTGGTGGAGGAGCGCGACACCCTCATCGACTACCCCCGCGGGGTCGGACTCGACGACGAGTCGCTGCGTACCTTCCAGTCCATCGGGTTGGTCGAGGCGGTCCTCCCGCACACCGTGCCCAATCAGATCCTGCGGTTCTACGATGGCAACCGCCGGCTGCTGGCCGAAATGGCGCCTCCGGACGCCCGATTCGGCTGGCCCAAGCGCAACGGCTTCGTCCAACCACTGGTCGACGCGCAGCTGCTGATCGGGCTGGACCGGTTCGACCATGTGCAGGTGGCCTGGGGTCGCCGGATGGAATCCGCGGTGGAGGCGGCGGACGGGGTGACCGTCGAGTTCGGCCCGGACGTGCCCGCCGTGCAGGCGCGCTACGTGGTCGGATGCGACGGCGGACGCAGCGCCACCCGCGCCATGATGGGGGTGTCGTTCGACGGCACCACCTCGGCGACCCGCTGGGTGGTGGTCGATCTGGAAAATGATCCGCTGGGGCACCCGAACAGCGAGGTCGGTGCCGATCCGGACCGACCGTACGCCTCGATCTCGATCGCCCACGGTATCCGCCGGTTCGAGTTCATGATCCACGCCGACGAAACTGACGAGCAGGCTGAGGATCCCGAGTTCGTGGCACGGCTGTTGGCGCCGTTCGTCCCGCATCCGGACAAGGTCGACGTGATCCGTCGTCGCGTCTACACCCACCACTCCCGGATAGCGGGGAACTTCCGCAAGGGCCGGTTCATGCTGGCCGGCGACGCCGCGCACCTGATGCCGGTGTGGCAGGGCCAGGGGTACAACAGCGGCATCCGGGACGCCGCCAACCTGGGTTGGAAGCTGGCCGCGGTGGTCAACGGCCAGGCCGACGACGCACTGCTGGACAGCTACGACAGCGAGCGCCGCAAGCACGCCCGGGCAATGATCGACCTGTCCACCCTGGTGGGCCGGGTCATCTCGCCCACCAATCGCAAGATTGCGATGGTGCGGGACAAGCTGATTCGCGGGGCATCGGTGGTTCCGGCGCTCAAGCGCTATGTGCTGGAGATGCGGTTCAAACCGATGCCGCGCTACGACCAGGGGGCGGTCTACCACCCGAAGCCGACGACGGCGGACTCGCCGACCGGCACCTTGTTCATCCAGCCCCGGGTCGACACCCGCGAGCAGACAGGCGTGCTGCTCGACGACGTGATCGGACTGAACTTCGCAGTGCTGTGCTGGAACAACAATCCGCGCGCATTGCTCGGCGAGCAGGCCTATGCGCGCTGGAAAGCCCTGGGCGCGAGGTTCATCGCGGCCCGCCCGCAGACCCAGTTGTTCTGGACCGGGCACGATGCGGACACCGACGACGGCTCGGTGGTGATCGTGGGGGACCGCACGGGTGCGCTCAAATCCTGGTTCGACGTCCACGCCGAATCGGTGCTGGTGCTGCGCCCGGACCGGTGCATCGCCGGGGCCGATATCGCCCAGCGTGCCCCGGAACTGAGCAACGCAGTGTTCGACGTACTGCATGTGCGGGAAGGAGGAGTGAACGATGCCGGTAGCTCTGTGCTGTATGTCCCACAGCCCACTGCTGAATCTTCCGGGTCCGTCGGCTGATCTCCTCACCGAGATCAGAACAGCGGTCGGGAGTGCTCGCGCGTTTGTTGCCGACTACGACCCCGAGCTGGTGGTCACCTTCTCGCCCGACCACTACAACGGGTTCTTCTACCGGTTGATGCCGCCGTTCTGTATCGGCACCGCCGCCTCCGGGGTCGGGGATTACGGGACGCACGAGGGTGCGCTCGACGTCGCCGGCGATATCGCTCAGCAGTGCGCAGAGGCGGTGTGGGAGTCCGGGGTCGACATTGCGATCTCGACCAGCATGGACGTCGATCACGGCACCGTGCAGCCGCTGCAGGAACTGTTCGGTGAAGCGACCGCGCGTCCCATCGTGCCCATCTTCATCAATTCCGTGGCCACGCCGCTCGGCCCGCTGTCGCGGTCGCGCGCCCTCGGCACGGCCGTCGGCGCGTACCTGGCCACCCTCGACAAGCGGGTGCTGGTTCTGGGATCCGGTGGCCTGTCACATGATCCGCCGGTGCCGACGCTGGCCACCGCACCGCCGGCGGCACTGGACCGCATCGTGCACGGGGTCCCGATGACCATCGAACAGCGCATGGCCCGGCAGAGTGCGGTGAGCCAGGCGGCGCACGATTTCGCCCACGGTGACAGTGCGCTGCGGCCGTTGAACCCCGACTGGGACCGCGGCCTGCTGGAGATCTTCGACGAGGGCCGGTTGGCCGATCTGGACGGCTGGTCCAATGACTTCATCGCCACCGAAGGGGGCAACTCGGCGCACGAGATCCGCACGTGGGTGGCTGCGTTCGCGGCGTTGGCAGCCAACGGGCCGTACCGGACGGAAAGCCACTTCTACCGGGCGGCACCGGAATTGATCGCAGGATTCGCAATCAGGACGGCGGTAGGAATCGCAGCATGAGTTCAGACACCAAGACGTTCGACGAAACGGTCGACGTGCTCGTCATCGGGTCCGGTGGCGGTGGCATGACGGCTGCGCTGGCGGCCGACGCGGCCGGCCTCAAGACCCTCGTGGTCGAAAAGTCCTCCCACTTCGGCGGTTCCACCGCATTGTCCGGGGGAGGCATCTGGGTGCCCGGAGCGCCGTCACAGCGCCGTGCCGGGCATGTGCCCTCCCCGGACGGCGTGTTCGACTACCTCAAGCAGATCACCGAGGGCACGGTCAGCGACGCCCGGCTGCGCAAGTACGTCGAGGCGGCGCCGGAGATGATGGACTTCCTCGAGCGCAACAGCGACTGGTTCGAGTTCGTCTGGAAGCCGGGCTACGCCGACTACTACCCGGAACTGCCCGGCGGCTCCGCCCAGGGCAGCACCATCAACGTCCCGGCCATCGACCTGCGCAAGCTCGGTGAACACGAGCAGGAGCTGCTCGCCCCGCTGGCCCTGGCGCCCAAGGGAATCTGGTTCGCCCCCAAGGATCTTCGGCTCTTCTACCAGATCCGGCAGAACTGGCGCGGTAAGGCCGTGCTGCTCAAGCTGATCTGGCGGATGGTCCGGGCGCGGGTGTTCGGTGACCGGATGGCGGCGATCGGCCAGTCGCTGGCTGCGCGGATGCGGTTGGCGCTCAAGCAGCACGACATCCCGCTGTGGCTCGATGCACCGATGACCTCGCTGATCACCGGAGACGACGGCGCGGTACTCGGCGCCGTCGTCGAAAGGAACGGCAAGGCGCTGCGGGTCCGGGCCACCGGGGGAGTGATCCTCGCCTCCGGCGGATTCGACCACGACATCGCGTGGCGCAAGGAGCATCTGCCGGTGCTCGAGAAGGACTGGAGTTTCGGCAATCCCGCTGCCACCGGCGACGGTATCCGGGCCGGAGAGAAGGCCGGCGGCGCCACCGAACTGCTCGATGAGGCGTGGTGGTTCCCGGCGATCTGCTGGCCCGACGGCCGGCTGCAGTTCATGCTCAACGAGCGGATGATGCCGTCGCAGTTCGTGGTGAACGGTGAGGGCAAGCGCTTCATCAACGAGGCCGCTCCCTACATGGACTTCGCGCACGCCATGATCGAAGGACAGCAGTCCGGGGTAGGGCACATCCCATGTTGGCTGGTCACCGACATCGACTCGTTCCACCGGTATGTGGTGGGCGGGCATCTGCCCATCCCGAAGATCCCGTTCGCCCCGGTCCCCACCGGACGCAAGGTTCCTGCGGCCTGGCTGGATTCCGGTGTCGTCATCGAGGCACACGGCTGGGAGGAACTGGCCGGCAAGATCGGCGTGCCCGCAGACAATCTGCGGGCCACCGCCGAGCGGTTCAACCAGTTGGCACACGGCGGACACGATGACGACTTCAACCGCGGTGACAGCGCGTACGACAACTACTACGGGGACCCGACGCTGCCCAACCCGAATCTGCGTCCACTCGGCAAGCCGCCCTACTACGCGTTCCAGATCATCCTCGGTGACCTCGGCACCTCGGGCGGACTGCGCACCGACGAGAACGCGCGGGTCCTGCGCGCCGACGATTCCGTCGTGGACGGGCTCTACGCGGTGGGCAATGTCTCGGCGGCGGTCATGGGCCGCAGTTACGCCGGTGCGGGCGCGACCATCGGGCCGGCGATGACTTTCGGGTATGTGGCGGCCAGACACATCGCCGATCGCCAAGCCGATCAACCTGTTTCACCGGCCGCCAACCAATCAGTCCAGGACACCGTCAGCAACCCCTCAGGAGGAAACCGATGAAGATCTCGCTGTTCTACGAGTTCGCGCTGCCGCGGCCGTGGTCCGACGATGACGAGCACCAGCTGTTCCAGGACGGGCTGGACGAGGTCGAGGCCGCCGACAAGGCCGGTTTCTCCACCGTCTGGCTCACCGAGCATCACTTCCTCGAGGAGTACTGCCACGCCACCGCGCCGGAGATGTTCCTGGCGGCGGCGAGCCAGCGCACCAAGGACATTCGCCTTGGCTTCGGTGTCATGCACCTGCCTCCGCCGATCAACCATCCGGCCCGGATTGCCGAGCGCGTCGCCACCCTGGATCACCTGTCCAACGGGCGCGTGGAGTTCGGCACCGGTGAGGGTTCCTCGGTCGCCGAGTTGGGCGGGTTCAACATCGACCCGGCCGACAAGCGCACCATGTGGGAGGAGGCCCTCGAGGTCTCGATCCGCTGTATGACCGAGGCGCCGTTCACCGGCTTCAAAGGCGAGCATGTCGAGTTGCCTGCCCGCAACGTGATTCCCAAGCCGCTGCAGAGCCCGCATCCGCCGGTCTGGGTGGCCTGCACCCGACCGTCGTCGGTGCAGATGGCCGCTCAGAAGGCCATCGGTGCGCTGAGCTTCGCTTACACCGGTCCCGAAGCCTTGAAGGAGCGGGTTGACGGATACTACAAGGAGTTCGAGGAGCAGGGCGCACCCATCACCCCGGCGATCAACCCCAACATCCTGGCCATCGGCGGTGACCTGTCGATGATGGTGGCCCGCTCCGACGACGAGGCACTCAAGCGCCTTGGCATCGGCGGCGGCTTCTTCTCCTTCGGCATCATGCACTACTACCTGACCGGCATGCACACCCCCGGCCGGACCAAGGTGTGGGAGCGGTACGAGCAGGCGGTCAAAGAGGATCCGACGCTGGCCTATGGTCCCGGACGTGGCGCCATCGGCTCGCCCGACACGGTGCGCGAGTTCCTGCGCGGTTACGAGGCCAGCGGAGTGGACGAGATCATCCTGCTGCTCAACCCGCGCAGCCACGAGGGCACCATGGAATCGATCGAGATCATGGGCAAGGAAATCCTGCCCGAGTTCATCGAGCGGGACGCGAAGGCAGTCGCGGACAAGGCCAAGCGCCTCGAACCGGTGATCGAGAAGGTCGAATCGCGTCGCCGCCCGTCCGACGCCCCGCTGTTCGACGAGACCTACGCTTTCGGCGGCCTGCCCACCGGCCGCGACAAGTTCACCGCCGGTGAGATTCCCGAGGCGATGGCCGAGATCAACGAGGGCCGGGTCAAGGCAGCCCAGGCGGAGAAGGACGCCCGAGAAAACGCCGGGTGACCGTGATCCCAGTCGACAAGCTCGTGCGCTACGACGGCAAGCACGTTGTGGTGACCGGCTGCGGGTCGGGCATCGGAGCCGAGGTCGCCCGCGCGCTGGGTGAGCTCGGCGCCCGGGTGACGGGACTGGACATCCGGCCGCCCGAGCACCTGCCCGATACCTTCATCGAACTCGATCTCGCGGACCCGCAATCCGTCGACCGTGCCGCCGGCGCGGTCGACGGTCCGGTGGACGCTCTGTTCAACGTGGCCGGGGTGTCGTCGGGCATCGGCAATCCACTGCTGGTGGTTCGGATCAACTTCCTGGGTACGCGGCAGTTCACCGAGGCGGTTGAGCATCGCATCGCAGCCGGTGGATCGATTACCTCCGTGTCTTCTCTGGCAGCGTCGGGATATCGCGAAAACCGTGCCACCACAGCGGGGTTGGTCAGGACGCGCACGGTCGACGAGGGGGTGCGGTGGTGTGACGACCACCCAGAGGCCCTCGCCGACGGCGGCTACCGATTGTCCAAGGAGGCCATGATTCTCTACGGGATGCGCCGCGTTGCCGAACTCGGCGCCCGGGGGATCCGGATCAACTGCACGGCCCCCGGTGTCACCGAAACTCCCATTCTCGACCAGCTGCGTTCGGCCTACGGGCAGCAGTACCTCGATTCGTTCACCACCCCGCTGGGCCGCAACTCCGAGCCGGCCGAGCAGGCCTCGCTATTGATCTTCCTCGGCAGCCCGGGAGCCAGTTACGTGACGGGGCAGGTGATCTGGGCCGACGGTGGCATTCTCGCCCGGCGGGAGGCAGCTTTGGTCGATGCTGTAGATGACACTGCAGATACCGAGCAGAGGAGCTGAGCTTGGCCGGCACGATGCATGACTTCCGCAAGGTCGCCGACGATGTGCGCAACTGGGGTCGTTGGGGCGACGCCGACGAACTCGGCACCCTGAACCTCATCACCGCCGACAAGGTCGCCGAGGCGGCCTCGCTGGTGAGACGCGGCAAGGTGATCTCACTCGGCGGAGACTTCGGGTCCAACGGGCCGCAGGGCGCGTTCAAGTTCCGGTTCAACCCGGTCCACGTCATGACGGTAGACGGTGGCGACGCTGAGACCCTGGTCAGATACGCACCAGAGTGGGCGCGTAATTCTGTTGCACAGGAGCTGAGTTCGTTCTTCGCGGACAATCCGTTTCGATTCAACGATGACATGATCACCATGTCGCTGCAGGCCGCCACCCAATGGGATGCGCTCTCGCATGTCTATTACGAGGACAAGCTCTACAACGGGTTCCCGGCGGATTCGGTGACCAGCTTCGGCGCCTACCACTGCGGCATCGACAAGGTGGACGGTAAGGGCATCGTGTCGCGGGGGGTGTTGCTCGATGTGGTCGCTCACCGAGGAGAGCAAGTCTTCTGTCAGCCCGGCCGGCCCATCACGCCGGCTGAACTCGATGACATCGCGGCCGCGCAGGGTGTGCAGATCGGCCGCGGTGACATCGTGGTGGTGCATACGGGTTGGTGGACCCGCTTCCTTTCGACGGGCGATGGGCACGAACCAGGATCGGGCCTGGACTGGCGTTGCGCCTCATGGCTGCACGACCACGAGGTGGCCGCGGTGGCCGCAGACAACCTCATGGTCGAGGACCCTGATCCGGCAAATGGGATCGAAGGAACGTTCCTGCCAATGCACATGCTGTGCCTGCGTGATATGGGCCTGATGCTCGGCGAGTACTGGGATCTGACCGGCTTGGCAGCCGACTGCCGCGCCGACGGCGTCTACGAGTTCCAGCTCATCGCACCGCCGCTGAAGGTCGTCGGGGCCGTGGGTGCACCGGTCAGTCCGATCGCGATCAAATGAGGAAACATGATGTCAGCTGAAAAAGTGCCGTTCGTGGTCGGGTTGGGCGGCACGCTGCGCGCCGACTCGTCGACCGAGCGGGCCGTACGGTACTGCCTGGAGGCGGTGGAACGGCAAGGCGGCCGGACCAGCATGTTCGCCGGGCCGGACCTGGAACTACCGATGTATGCGCCACATTCGTTGGAGCGCACGCCGGCGGCCCTTGAATTCGTCTCCGCGCTGCGTGATGCAGACGCCGTGGTGGTGGGCTCGCCGGGCTACCACGGCGCGATCTCCGGTCTGGTCAAGAACGCACTGGACTACATCGAGGATCTGCGGGAGGACCCAAGGGTGTATCTGGACAACACCCCGTGGGGTTGCATCAGCTGCGCCTACGGCTGGCAGGCGGCGGTGGGCACGCTGGGCCAGTTGCGTTCGATCGGTCACGCACTGCGGGCCTGGCCCACCCCGCTGGGGGTGGCGATCAACTCTGCGGACAAGATCTGGTCTGAGACGGGTGAGTTGGCCGACGGAACGGTACGCGGGCAACTCGACATGCTGGCCACCCAGTTGCTGAACTTCGGTAGGTCCAAAGGAGATGTGCGTTAGTTCCGCTCCGACACCGGATATGACATATCCGATGCTGCACTCTCGGCCTCAAAACAACTGCGTAACCGGAGTCCTCAGCGGGTGTATTCTTCGGCCAGATCTAGTTGCTAAACGGGTGATATTCGATGTCGGAGCCCCGTACACCGTCGTGCAGTTCCGGGTGAACCCAAATGATTGACCCGTTGATAACGCACTTCCGATTTGCGCCGATAGGACATACATGATCGCCAAGTCATTTGCTGTGACTGCCGGCGTTCTCGTTGCTGTTGTAACGAGCGCCTGTAGCGCGCATGCGGATCCTCCGAGGTTCCCCGACCTAGGGGGCTACAGTCCTGTCGATGCCGCAGAGTACGCGGTAGATGCTTCGACACCCGGAATGCCTTCTACGCAAGTGTATTTCCGCACGCCCGACGGCGTTGCCTGCAACTTTCCATCGGGGCAAGCGCAGTGCATCGGAAACGATCTACCTGGCCTTCCGCCGGCGTCTCCAACCTCGAAAGGCGCACCGCGCGTCAATTGGATCGGTACTTCCTCGGGACTGAAGCCTGTCGTTCCGTCTGATGACCGCTCGACGGAGATCAAGACACTGCCTGCGATGCATTCGATCACGGTTGATGGAGTGATGTGCGGGGTTGACGATTCGGGAACTACGGCGTGCAAAGATCCGCAGGGCCGCGGTTTCATCTTGTCGCCGTCATGGTCGGGGTGGCTACCAAAGATATGAACGGCCGAAGGTTGCGAGATACGACCGATTGCGCAGAAATACTCGGCGAGGCAGTCGCATATTTATTGCTGAATTTGGTGTGCCGCCATCAATATCGCGAAATGGTGTGATCCCCAGTGCCACTGGGGTGAGCGTCGAAAGTCTCACTCCTACGAAGGGGGTAGTGCTGTCCAACCCGCCATTCGGCGTAAATCTTCGCTGACCATGTCGGGGCGGACGGGCGGGAAGTGCGCGACGATGTCGAAATCGAGCGGCAAGACTTCGTTGTCACCACCAGTAACAAGCAGCTGAACTTTCTGCAGCACATCATGACCATCCTCGACATCAACGGTCGCGCGGCCGTCATGCTACTCGACAACGTGTTGTTCGAAGGCGGCGCGGGGCAGACGCTGCGTCGAAAGCTGCTGGCAGACTTCGATCTTCACACCATGTTGCGGTTACCTACTGGAATCTTCTACGCCCAGGGCGTGAAAGCAAACGTGCTGTTCTTCGACAAGAAGCCAGCGGCGGAGCAGGCGTGGACCACCAAGCTCTGGGTCTACGATCTGCGAACCAATCAACACTTCACGCTCATGCAGAATCCGTTGCGTCATCATCTCGATGAGTTCGTCGACTCCTACCTTTTCGGGAAAACCTCGTGAGGAGCGCGTCGAATCGGAGTGGTGGAAGGCATACGACTACGACGACCTCATCACTTGCGACAAGGTGAACCTCGAAATCACCTGGTTGAGCTCACCGCGTCGCCCGGCCGACGACGAGCGGATGGACGATCGCGGGCATGCCGTGCCACACGGCATCACTGGCCGTGACGGTGAATCCGCACGCGCGCATCAGCTCCACGGTTGCGCGGTTGCAGCAGCAGCCGCCTGCGAAGTGTCGCCACGGTTCAAATAGCTTGTCCTGGCATGCCGCGAGGAACCGTGAGTTCGCTCGCACGTGTTCGATGAACAGCAGCTGCCCGTCCGGGCTTAGCACGCGGGCGATCTCGCGCAGCGCACGTCCGGGGTCGCCGACGGTACACAGCGCGAGCGTCGAAACGACGGTGTCCACGGATCCATCGGCGAGCGGTAGTTGCTCCGCGGGCGCGTCGACGATCCGGGCGACGCGCCCCTGTCGTTGGAGGCGGCGCGCAAGCCGTCGGCGCATGCCCGGCTCGGGTTCGGTGAGGACGAGCTCGGCGATCTCGTCGGGAAAGTGCGCGAGATTCAGTCCCGTCCCAGCGCCGATCTCGACGACGCGACCGCGGGCGTCGGACAGCAGGGTATGCCGACGGCGACGCATTCCTGCGGTCTCGCCCATAGCCAGGAAGGGGTCGTACACCAGGGCCATGATGCGCAGCCACGCCTTGGACGGGGGGCTCGGTTGAAGCTCGGTGCTGATGATGTCTGTCATGCCCCAAACGTAGGAATGGCCACATCGGCTGCGCATCGCTCAGTGCGGCCATCTTCTGCTGATGGCCCGTTCCGGCCATCTCACAGGAGTCCGAGACGCGCGGCCTCCGCAACGGCGGCCGTCCGTGAGGGGCGGCCCAGCTTGCGGCGGATATTCGCGACGTGGCGATGAACGGTGTGCGGGCTCAGCACCAGTTGCTCTGCGATCTCGCGATCGCTGAGACCGCGGGCGACGCAGGCGAGGATCTCACGCTCCCGATCAGACAGCGCGACCGACTCCGGCTCGCCGGAAACAGCCGGCGACGGCTGCGCGGGTGCCAGCGCCTGGCGGCACGCGCGGACTACGGAATCGGTGTCACCGTGCCAGGGGAAGTGCGCGCTCCCCTGCAGGGGAATGAACGTCGCGCCGGGAATCGCTGCCGCGACCTCACGGCCCAGCCGGAACGGCACAGCGCGGTCGTCACGACGATGCACGACCAGCGTCGGGTGGCGAACAAGGCAGAGGTACTCCCGCACATCGAGGCGATAGACCAGATTCAGCAACGCGGCAGCGGTCTCGGAGGTGGCCGACTCTCGCTGAAACCGGGCGAAACGTTCCTGTTCCGCAGAGTCGGCAGGGCCGAGGAACAGGTCAGTGAGCAGACGCGAGCCGAGTCCCCAATGTGCCTGTACCGCAGCAAGAATCACGTCGCCCACGCCGGGAGCGGTGAGTACCGTTCCGTCGGGGTACGACCCGTACAGCACCAGGTGCTCGACGCGCTCCGGAAACGCCGCGGCAAAAGCGATCGCGGTGCAGCTCCCCGACGAGCCCCCGATGAGCGACACGCGTTCGAGTTCGAGCTCGTCGAGAAGCGCTCGCAGCGTCGCGACTTCCGCATCAAGGCTCAGATCCGCATCTCGCAGGGTCCGGTCCGACATACCGACCCCGATTCGGTCATATCGGATCAGCTGGTAGCCGTCCGCGACTCTTTCCCAGAATCGACGAAAGCCCTCGCTCTGCCAGTCGAGTTCGAGGTGGCTCACCCACCAGGCCGGAGCCACCAGCGGTGGACCGTCCCCACGCATCTCGTAGGCCATGCGACGGTCGCCGAGGGGAAGGAACCGGATCTCCGATTTCTCCAGCACAGCCATGACGCTACGCATGATCGGGACGCATGATTAAGCAGTCTGGTCAGGTCACGGTCTAGAGAATGATGTTCTCCAATTCAGAAAACATCAGTATCGTGTGGCCGTGGACTTCGTACGCAAGACCATTGACGTCGATGGCTTGACGACCGGTTACCTGGAAGCCGGGTCCGGCGACCCTGTCGTTCTACTTCATGGCGGCGAGTTCGGTGTCAGCGCCGAATTGGGTTGGGAGCGTGTCATCGGAGCGCTCGCCGAGCATTACCGGGTGCTCGCTCCGGACATGCTGGGCTTTGGTGAGAGCGCCAAGGTCATCGATTTCAACGACGGCCGGGGCATGCGGATTCGGCACGTCGCCCGGTTCTGCGCCGAACTCGGTGTCGCGGGAGCGCATTTCGTCGGCAACTCGATGGGGGCGATCAACCTGCTCGTCGATACCACGTCGGAGGCCCCGCGCCTTCCGGTGCGATCGCTCACGGCGATCTGTGGCGGAGGGGAGATCCAGCGCAACGAACATTCGGCGGCGTTGTACGACTACGACGCCACGTTGGACGGGATGCGACGCATCGTCACCGCCCTGTTCGCCGATCCGGCCTACCCTGCCGACGATGCGTATGTGCAGCGGCGGTACGCGTCGAGCATCGCGCCGGGCGCCTGGGAATCCCTGGCGGCGGCCCGTTTTCGACGGCCCGGACTCCAGCCGCCGGCGATGCCGTCGTCGCAGCGGGCGTACGACCGCATCAGTGTGCCGACCATGATCATCGAGGGGGATCGTGACAAGCTGCTGCCGCCCGGTTGGGCCGCCGAGATCGCCGGCCAGATCGCCGGCGCCCGCAGTGCGGTGATACCCGGTGCCGGGCACTGCCCGCAGATCGAACAGCCTGCCGCACTCGTCGAGGTGCTGCTGGAATTTCTGAAAGAGGTCGAATGATCACGAGCGAGAAGCGGAGCGGGATCGCGCATGAATAACGAGTTGGCCGGAAAAGTCGCGGTTGTCACCGGCGGTGCGTCGGGTCTCGGTGAGGGGCTGGTGCGCCGGTTCGCCGCCGAGGGCGCCAAGGTGCTGATCGGCGATGTCGACGAGGATCGTGGCAAGGCGCTCGCCGCCGAACTCGGTGACAACACCGCGTTCCTGTTCACCGACGTGGGTGACGTCGAGCAGGTGGGGCGTCTGGTGTCGACGGCGGTGGAGGACTTCGGCGGCCTCGACGTCATGGTCAACAACGCCGGGGTCTCGGGCCGGATGCACCGTCGCTTCCTCGACGACGATCTCGCTGATTTCGACACCGTGATGCGAGTCAACGTCCGTGCTGTCATGGCCGGCACCCGCGATGCCGCAAGGTACATGTCCGAGCACGGCGGCGGATCGATCCTCAACCTGACCTCGATCGGCGGGATCCAGGCCGGCGGCGGCGTGATGACGTATCGCGCCTCGAAGGCTGCCGTCATCCAGTTCACCAAGTCGGCGGCGATCGAGTTGGCCCACTACGAGATCCGGGTCAACGCCA
Source organism: Mycolicibacterium peregrinum (assembly GCF_001665785.1). Taxonomy (GTDB): domain Bacteria; phylum Actinomycetota; class Actinomycetes; order Mycobacteriales; family Mycobacteriaceae; genus Mycobacterium; species Mycobacterium peregrinum_A. Next base: position 148,589 of record NZ_LZSO01000051.1, on the reverse strand, counting down.
TCGCCCCGGGCAACATCCGGACCGCGATCGTGGCCAAATCGGCTTCGCCTGAGGAGCGTGAGCGCATTGAGGAGTTCGAGGCCGGGATCCGCGCCCAGATGCGCAACGACCGCCCGCTCAAGCGTGAGGGCACGGTCGAGGACGTGGCCGAGGCGGCGCTGTACTTCGCGACCGACCGGTCCCGGTACGTGACGGGAACCATCCTGCCGATCGATGGGGGCACCGTTGCGGGCAAGGTCATTGTGAGGAAGTCCAAGTAGCCCAGGTAGCCCACCAAACAGCCGGGCCGAGACCACGGTTTTGCCGCGGTAAGCAGGTTCTTCCGTCAAAAACCGTAGTGCCGGCAGGGGTTAAATCAAGTGCTTGACTTAATTACAAGAGGGGCGTTGACTGTAACGGTGACAGCAGCCAATCGGACCGCCCGTGCCGACCGGGCGAGCAGTACCCAGGAGGCAATCCTCAAGGCGGCTGAGCGGCTCTATGCCGAGCACGGGGTGTTCGCGGTGTCCAACCGTCAGGTGAGTGAGGCGGCCGGGCAGGGCAACAACGCTGCGGTCGGCTACCACTTCGGTACCAAGACGGATCTGGTCCGCGCGATCGAGCACAAGCACCGTGGTCCGATCGAGTGCCTGCGCGAGCAGATGGTTGCCGACACCGGCGCTTCGGACGAGCTGAGGGACTGGGTTGCCTGCCTGGTGCAGCCACTCACCGATCACCTTGCCGCGCTGGGCAACCCGACGTGGTATGCGAGGTTCGCCGCCCAGGTGATGACCGACCCGGCCTACCACAACATCGTGGTTCGTGACGCCCTGAGCTCCGAGTCGCTGGTGCAGGTCATCGATGGGATGAAGAACTGCCTGCCCGATCTGCCCGACGAGATCCGGGTCGAACGCAACATCATGGCGCGCAATCTCCTGATGCACAGTGCCGCTGATCGCGAACGCGCGATGGCCCAGGGCGGCACCGTGCCGCGGGCGTCCTGGCAGGGCGCGGCATCGGGGCTGATCGACGCGATCGTCGGTCTCTGGATGGCGCCGGTTACTCGAGAAAGCGACCTCCTGTGAAAGTCACTGTCGACCAGGACAAGTGTGTCTCTTCGGGGCAGTGCGTACTCAATGCCGGCGCGGTGTTCGATCAGCGCGACGAAGACGGCGTCGTGGTCCTACTCGAACCCGTCCCCAGCCCGGAACAGATCGACAACGTTCGCCGCGCTGCGGCGGCATGCCCAGCCCTGGCCATCGAAATTCAAGACTGACTTGAGGAATGGAAGCACCACATGTCTGAGACGCTGACCGAAGTCGACATCCCCGACTACCCGATGGAGCGCGACGTGCGGTGCCCGTTCGCGCCGCCGCCACCCATGCTGGGGAACCCCAAAGGCCTTTTCCGTGTGAAGATCTGGAACGGCGACACCCCGTGGCTGATCACCGGCCATGAAGAGGCCCGGACGCTGTTCGCGGACTCCCGGATCAGTGTGGACGACCGGATCGCAGGTTTCCCACACTGGAACGAGCACATGCTCTCCACCGTCGACAAGCGTCCGCGCTCGGTGTTCACCTCCGATGCCGAGGAGCACACCCGGTTCCGCCGGATGCTGTCCAAGCCGTTCACGTTCCGTCGCGTCGAGGGACTGCGCGCGGCCATCCAGAAGATCACCGACGAGTGCATCGACGAGATCCTGGCCGGCCCGCAGCCCGCCGACCTCGTTGCCAAGCTGGCGTTGCCGGTGCCCACCGTGGTGATCAGCGAGATGCTCGGTGTCCCTTACGAAGACCACGAGTTCTTCCAGGAGCATGCCAACGCAGGCCTGGCCCGCTACGCGGCAGCCGACGCCATGCAGAAGGGCGCGATGAGCCTGCACCAGTACCTGATCAATCTGGTCGAGGAGAAGCAGGCCAACCCGTCCGAGGACGCGGTCTCCGATCTGGCCGAGCGCGTGACGGCCGGAGAGATCAGTGTCAAGGAGGCCGCGCAGCTGGGCACCGGCCTGCTCATCGCCGGACATGAGACCACCGCCAACATGATCGGCATCGGCATCCTGGCGCTGCTGGAGAACCCCGAGCAGGCCGACTTCCTGCGTGCAGCCGACGATCCGAAGGTGATCGCCAACGCGGTCGAGGAACTGATGCGTTATCTGTCCATCATCCAGACCGGCCAGCGCCGGGTGGCACTGGAGGACATCGAGATCAGCGGCGAGACCATCCGCGCCGGTGACGGCGTCATCATCGACCTGTCCCCGGCCAACTGGGATGCGAAGGCCTACCCGGAGCCCGACAAGCTCGACCTCAGCCGCGACGCCGGCCAGCAACTCGGCTTCGGTTACGGCAGGCATCAATGCGTCGGGCAGCAGCTGGCACGCGCCGAACTGCAGATCGTGTTCCACACCCTGCTGCGCCGCATCCCGACCCTGAGCCTGGCCGTTCCGCTCGACGAAGTGCCGTTCAAGCACGACCGCCTCGCCTACGGCGTCTACGAACTTCCCGTCACCTGGTAGTCGCCGGCAAGCCGATCTCTCAGCCCTCACAGCCCGATTGGAGTACCACAGATGACTGCTTCGACGACCCTCTATCCGCCGGAAGGCTTTGGGGCACCGAAGAACCGGCGCGGACATGCGACCGGCGATCTCGGGTTGCCACCAGGCACCGAGATCTTCTCGGCCGACAACCACATCTCGGTGGCCGACGATATCTTCTTCGAGCGCTTCCCCGAGGAGCTCAAGGGCGCGGCGCCACGCATCTGGTACGAGGACGGCGCCTACATGGTCGGCATGAAGGGCAAGGCTTGGACCGGAGGCGATTTCGGCCGTGTGCTGATGCAGTACGACGATCTCGCCGGGGCCGCGTCGAACAACATCGCGGCGCGCATCAGAGAGCTCAAAGAGGACGGCATCGACAAGGAGCTGGCGTTTCCGAACGCTGTACTGGCCCTTTTTCACTACCCGGACAAGGCGTTGCGTGAGCGGGTGTTCCGGATCTACAACGAGCACATCGCGGCACTGCAGGAGCAGTCAGGCGGGCACTTCTACGGCGTCGGCCTGATCAACTGGTGGGACCCCAAAGGCACACGAAGCACCCTGGAGGAGCTGAAGTCGCTGGGCCTCAAGACCTTCCTGTTGCCGCTGAATCCGGGCAAGGACGACGAGGGCAACATCTACGACTACGGCAGCACCGCGATGGATGCGGTCTGGGACGAGATCGAGGCGTCCGGCATTCCGGTCAGTCACCACATCGGCGAGACACCGCCCAAGACGCCGTGCGAGAACAACAGCGTGGTGGTCGGGATGATGGTCAACGTCGACTCCTTCCGTGAGCAGTTCGCCAAGTACGTCTTCTCCGGCATCCTCGATCGGCATCCCACCCTCAAGATCGGTTGGTTCGAGGGTGGAATCGCCTGGGTTCCCACGGCATTGCAGGATGCCGAGCACATGCTCGCCTCCTACCGGCACATGTTCAACCACGAGTTGCAACACGATGTGCGGCACTACTGGAACGAGCACATGGCTGCCTCGTTCATGGTGGATCCGCTCGGGCTACGGCTGATCGACCAGATCGGCGTCGACAACGTGATGTGGTCCAGCGACTACCCGCACAACGAAAGCACCTTCGGGTACTCGGAGAAGTCACTGGCCACCGTGGTCGAGGCCGTCGGTCCGGAGAATGCGACCAAGATCGTGTCCACCAACATCCAGAAGTTCCTGAGGCTGGTATGAGCATTGCCACCCGAATGGGCGTCACCCAGATCGCCCGAACCGGATTCAGCCCGTTCGACATTCCCGACGAGCCTGACCTCGCTCGGATGCGCCAAGAGGTCAGTGCCCGCCTGCACGCCGCGATGACCGACCAAGGTGTCGACGCGCTCGTGCTTCTCGGCAACAGCAACGTCATGTACGCCACCGGCATCGCCTGGCCGCTGGCCGACGCCGGACTGTCGCACGTGGAACGGCCGATCGCGGTCGTGCTGGCCGATGATGAGCACCCGCACCTGTTCCTGCCGTTCCGTGAGGGCGCGGCCATGGAGACCGGGCTGCCCGATGATCACCTGCACGGGCCGGTTTACCTCGAATTCGACGAGGGTGTCGAGAAATTCGCGAAGATCCTGTCCGGCCTGCTACCGGCCGGTGCGACCATCGCGACCGACGAGCTGACCGGGGCGATGCGGCTGGCCGGTGGTGCGTTGTTCCCCAGCGCGCCGGTGGATGCCGCCCCGGTGATCGGTGCGGCGAAGCTCGTCAAGACCATCGACCAGATCGCGTGCATCCGCCGGGCCTGTCAGATCACCGAAGAGGCCGTTGGCGAGATCTACAAGTCGCTGGCGCCCGGTGTGCGCCAGATCGACCTTTCTGCCGAATTCGTGCGCCGCACTTTCGAACTGGGCGCCACGACCAACATGTTCGACTCGATCTGGCAGGCAATGCCCGCGTCGAAGGCGGAGGGCACGTGGACCACCACCGGTGATCTCGCCCTGCCGCTGCTGACCACCGAGCGCGAGCTACAGCGCGGCGATGTGCTGTGGACCGACGTGTCCATCGCCTACCACGGCTACTGCTCCGACCACGGGCGCACCTGGATCGTCGGCCAGGATCCGACGGCTGCTCAACAGAAGCAGTTCGACAAGTGGAGTCGCATCGTCGACGCGGTGCTGTCGGTGACCAAGGCCGGCGCCACCTGTGGTGACCTCGGTCGGGCGGCCACCGCGGCCGGCGGTGGGCAGAAGCCCTGGCTGCCGCACTTCTACCTGGGGCACGGCATCGGTACCAGCGCGGCTGAGATGCCGATGATCGGAACGGATCTCGGCCAGGAATGGGACGACAACTTCGTCTTCCCGGAAGGCATGTTGTTGGTGTTCGAGCCGGTGGTCTGGGAGGACGGCACCGGCGGCTACCGCGGCGAGGAGATCGTGGTGGTGACCGAGGGCGGCTGGATGCCGCTGACCGCATATCCGTACGACCCCTATGAGGTGTCCCGTGGGAACTGAAATCGAGGCCGACGGCCTGGCACTGCGCGTCAGCCGCCGGGAGCGCGCCATCGCCCAGATGGAGGCGCATGACCTCGACGCGCTGGTGCTGGGCAGGCAGGCCAACGTGCGATACATCTCCGGCGCCCCGCAACTGTGGGTGGTGGGCACCCGGCCGTTCGGGCCGATCTGCACCTTCGTCCGCGCCACCGGCGAAATTCACCTCAACAGCACGTGGGACGAGGGCATCCCCGAGGAGATCCCGCACGAGAACCTATACGGCTTCGCCTGGAACCCGATGACTCTGGTCGGCGTGCTGCAGAGCATCAAGGGTGCCGACTCGGCGTGGCGCATCGGAACAGATGCTCTGACGCCCACCTTCGCCAAGCTGCTGCCGATGGCCTTCCCGAACGCGGAGCTGGTCGACGGTGAGCAGGCGATGCGCGCCGCGCGTCGGGTGAAGACTCCCGAGGAGATCGTGGCGCTGCGGCGGGCGCTGGCCGTCGCCGAGGAAGGGCTGGCGAAAGGCGTTGCCGAGTTGGTTCCGGGCACCACCGAGAAGCGCCTCGCCGGTGCGATATTGGAGGCCGAGGCCGCCGGCGGAGTGAGCACCCCGGCTACCCAGGACGCCGCATGGGTGACGTCCAAGGACCATCCGTGGCGTCGTGCCGACGGCGACGGCCGCGTGAGCGAGGGTGACCTGGTGGCTCTGTCGGCAGGCGTGCTCGCCGACGGTTACGTCGCGGAGGTGGCGCGGACGGTTTATGTGGGCGAACCGACAGATGCGGTTCGAGCGCTGTACCGGCGCCGGGATGACCTGTGGGACAGGCTGGTTGACGCCTGCCGCGCCGGAACGCCGACGAGCGGGTTACTCGATGCGTACGAACAGGCCGGCGAACCGCTGCCGGCGATGCCGGTGGCGCACGGGCTCGGGTTGGGATTCGACCCGCCGGTGGTGTCGCCGACTTTGCGGGCAACCGCCGAGGCCGACATCCTCGAGGAGGGCATGGTTCTGGCCGTCACGGGCTATGTCTGGGAGCAGGGCGTCGGTGCGGTGTTCACCCGCGATGCCGTTGTCGTGGGGGCCGACGGCCCTGAGGTGCTGACCCAGACGCCGACCGACAGCGAGGTGGCACATGTCTGAGCGGCCCACGCCGGAGGAGATCATCCTCTACGAGAAGGACCCCAGGACCAAGATCGCCACCATCACCTTCAACCGGCCGGAATTCCTCAACGCGCCGACGTCGATGGCCCGGCTGCGTTACGCCGACGTGCTGCGGGCGGCCAACGCCGACAACGACGTCAAGGTCGTGATCATCCGTGGCGTGGGGGACAACCTGGGCAGCGGGGCCGACCTTCCGGAGTTCATGGAGGGTAACGACAATCCGGAGGTACGGCTGGCGGAGCTGCGGCTGGAGGATGACGGAGTAGGGGAGGTGACGTACCCGCCCAAGGGGACCTTCCGCAACGGCGCCACCATCAGCTCGTGGTACGCCAACTCCCAGGCAGGCAACCGTGCGTTGCAGGACTTCAAGAAGATCAGCATCGTCGAGGCGAAGGGCTATTGCTACGGCTGGCACTTCTACCAGTGCGCTGATGCCGATCTGGTGATCTCCTCTGATGACGCGCTGTTCGGGCATCCGTCCTTCCGGTATCACGGCTGGGGACCACGGATGTGGACGTGGGTCCAGATGATGGGCCTGCGCAAGTTCCAGGAGATGGTCTTCACCGGCCGGCCGTTCACCGCCGCGGAGATGTACGACTGCAACTTCCTGAACAAGGTCGTTGCCCGCGATCAGCTGGAAGCCGAAGTGCAGAAGTACGCGCTCGCCTGTACCCGGAACCGGCCGGTGGACACCGTCTTTCAGCAGAAGATGTTCTTCGAGATCTTCAAGCAGCAGCAGGGCGAATACATGGGCAGCCTGCTGAGCGCGTTCTTCGAGTCGATGGGCAACGGGGTGGCCAACGACAGCGATGACGACCTGGACATGTTCGAGTCGATCGATTCCGGGCTGTCGGCCGCGGTCAATGACAACGACAGCAAGTTCCCGCCCGATTTCCGGCTGTCCAAGAAGAACAGGGCGAAACCCGAATAGACGCATGAGCTCACCACTAGACGGCTACACCGTCATCGATCTGTCCAGCGGGATCGCCGGCGCGTACGCCACGAAGATCCTCGCCGACGGCGGCGCCGACGTGATCAAAGTCGAATCGCCCGAAGGTGATCCGTTGCGCCGTTGGTCGGCGTCGGGGGCAGACATCGGCCCGGACCGGGATGGTGCGTTGTTCGCCTTCCTGGCGGGCGGGAAACGCAGCGTGGTCGTCGACCACGAGGCCTCCGGTGACCGCGAGTTGCTGGACCGCTTGGTGGCAGCGGCCGACGCCGTGATCTGGTCCCCGGAATCTGATGTGGCTCAGAAGGTCGCGCCGGAGGACGTCTTTCGCCGGCATCCGCACCTGATCGTCACAACGATCACACCGTTCGGGTTGGATGGTCCGTGGAGCGGCCGGGCCGCCACCGAATTCACCTTGCAGGCGTGGTCCGGCGGTGCGATCGGCATCGGACGCGGCGTGCAGGACCGAGCGCCGGTATCCATCGGCGGACAGGTGGGCGAGTGGTTGGCCGGCGCCTATGCGGCGGCCATGACGCTTGCGTTTCGGGTGCGGGCGATCAATGACGGCCACGGCGAGCTGGTGGACCTGTCGGCGCTGGAGGCACAGATCCTGGGCCTGACGTATTACCCGGTCACCTATTTCGAGATGCTGGGCCGCCCGTGGCGTACCGAGCGCAGGCCCACGGTTCCCGGTGTCGCGGAGGCCGCCGACGGGCTCGTGGCGCTCGGATGCGGCACGGCCCAGCAGTGGTGGGATCTGTGCGCGATGTCAGGCCATGACGAGTGGATCGACGAAAACTCCGAGCTCACCATCACCGAGCAGGCAAACCTTCATGCCGAGGAGCTGTACCGCTGGCTACGCGGCCAGAGCGTGGACGACGTCCGTGACCTCGCGTCCGCGTTCCGGATCCCGAACTCACCGGTCGGCAACGGTGAGAACGTCACGGCCATGGACCATTTCGTGCAGCGGCAGGCGTTCGTCCGTAACCCGCAGTACGGGTTCACCCAGCCCGCCGCGCCGTACCGGCTGTCCGGGGTGGCGTTGCGCGAAGCGTCGCCGGCCCCTCTGCTCGGCGAGCACACCGAAGAGATCCGGGCGACGGCACTGACCCCGCGGGATGTGCCGGTCGGTGTGCCCGGCGGGGATCGGCTGCCGTTCAGCGGGTTGCGGGTGCTCGACATGACCACGTTCTGGGCCGGTCCGTCGTGTACGCATCCGCTGGGAATGCTCGGCGCCGAGGTGATCCACCTGGAGTCGACCCCGCGCCCGGACGGTACCCGGTTGATCGCCGGTATCCCGGCGACCGTGGAGCAGTGGTGGGAGCGTTCGCCGATCTTCAGTGCGCTCAACACCAACAAGAAGAGTCTGACCCTGGACTTCCAGACCGAACAGGGCCGGGATCTGCTGCGCCGGTTGATCGCCACCTGCGACGTGGTGGTGGAGAACTTCACCCCGAGGGTGATCGAACAGATCGGGCTCGATTTCGACTCGCTACGAGCGCTGCGCGAGGACATCATCATGGTCCGGATGCCCGGCTTCGGGCTCGACGGGCCGTGGCGGGACAACCCGGCGTTCGCCTACATCATCGAGGACGCCTCGGGATTGAGCTGGCTCACCGGCTACCCGGATCGCACTCCGTTCGAACCGTATTCGATCGGCGACCCCAACGCCGGCGTGCATGCACTGTCGGGATTGATGCTCGCGCTCGAGCACCGCCGTCGCACCGGGCAGGGAGTGCTCGTAGAGGCCGCGATGGTCGACGCCGCACTCAACATCGGCGCCGAACAGGTCATCGAGTACTCGGCCTACGGTGCGCTGCTGCAGCGCGACGGTAACCGCGGACCGGCCGCGGCGCCGCAGAACATCTACCAGACCGCCGAGATCGACGAGTTCGGACGTGCCGACAGCTGGGTGGCGATCGCGGTCAGCACCGATGCCCAGTGGGCCGCGCTCCGTGCGGCGCTCGGGCAACCGGACTGGGCGATTGATGTCGCGCTGGATTCCGCCGAGGGGCGGAGAGCTCACCACGATCTGATCGACGAGAAACTCGCGGCCTGGTGCCTACCTCGCAGCGGCGACGAGATCGTCGAAATACTCTGGCCTGCCCAGGTTCCGGTGGCCAAGGTGATGCAGCCGCACCGTCAGTTGGAGCTTCCGCAGGTGCGCTTCCGACGGTTCTTCGAGCATGTCGGGCATCCGGTGAACAACGCCGCACCCCACAGCACCCTGCCCGTCTCGCTCGCCAACGGGCCGCGGGCACTGCACCGGCAGGCCGCACCGCTGCTCGGCGAGCACAATCACGAACTGCTGGCAGAGCTCGGACTGTCCGACGAGGAGATCACCGCACTTGCCGAGGACGGCGTGATCGGCACGGAACCCGGGGTGGGCGGGCGTCGCAAGGCAACTCGCTGAGCCGGTCTCAGGGCCGGCGCTCGAACTCGTCGAGCAGAGTGCCGAAATCCTGAGTGTCCCAGAGGTACAGCACATTGCACAGCATCAGCAGCTGGGCCCGTACCGGCTCATTGTCGGCGATCCGTGGGTGGAAGCGGTCGATGCGGTGGTCAGACGCGGTGGCCTCGAGGTATGTCTGAAGGTGGGCCGGTGCGTCGAGCAACCAGGCCACTCCCATCACCGCGGCGTAGAGCATGAGCTGAGTCCGTAGCCTGTCGAGGTCGAGCACCGGCCCACCGGCGGCGGTGTACTCGGAGGCGAAGTGGTTGAGTAGGACGTCGAGATGTTGGTCCCAGAGTGCGGTCTCGGCGCTGCACAGCGAACCCCACAGGGCCATCGCGACATTCATCACGCTGACACAACCCCAGTCCATCAACCCGCACCCCAACGTCCCGTCCGGCTCGCGCCAGAACCAGGCGTTGTCGACGTTGGCGTTCCAGTGGCACAGCGCGATCTGGTCCTCGGTAGCATGCAGCCAGGTCACGATCGCGTCCTCGGCCGCGGCGATGCGGGCGACGTCGGCCAGCATGCGGGCGGTGAACTCCGGCCGGCCGTCGACGGCCGGCAGCAGCCCCGGATACCGCGTCGCGAATGCGGCCAGCCGGTGCACCTGCTCGGTGAGCTCTGTCGGAGAGTGGTGCACCCGGGCGCCGACCGTCACTTTGGCTGTGGTGTAACGGAATTGATCGGCCACCGTATCGGGAAGCGCCCCGGCCTGGTGGGCGCCGGCCAACCGTGCGACCGAGGTCAGCAAGGCTCGGTAGTGACCGAGCGGATCAGGCATCCGGTAGTCCAGGCCCTTGTCGTGGTGTGGCTCGAGGCCGCCGCTACCGAACGCGATCCGTTCGGTCAGCAGCATGCCGGTGCCGGACGCGTGGTGATAGTCGGCGAACAGGCACGCCGGCACCATGACGGGCAGCTTGGTTTCGGCCGACAACGCTCCGAATGCCACCTCGAGCTCCATCTGCGACTTGCCCCGATCGCGGCGTGGGTTGTCGAAGTCGCGTCAGAACTTCACGAACAGTTCGGTAGGCAGGCCGTCGGCCGGATCCGCGTACTGAACGTCCAGCAGGGCTTTACGCCCGGTGCTGCCTCCGGTGCAATCTTCGAACCGGGTGATCGCGCTGATCCGGTTGTCCTGTGGGAGAGCGCCGAAGGCATGTATGGCGGCGGTCAGGAACACCGGCCCGGCGTCACGGAGCGTGTCGGGATCGGCGGGAAACTCGAGGCCGGTTCCGTCGCCGGTCACCCAACGTTGCATCTAGCCTCACCGCCTGTCCCACCGCTAGCCTCAATCACCATGGCTATCAATCCTTCTGACATTCTGCTCACGGGACAGGTGGCTGTGGTCACCGGCGGGGGCGCCGGCATCGGCCGGGGTATCGCTGCCGGTCTGGCGGCGTTCGGTGCCTCGGTGGCCATCTGGGAGCGCAACGAGCAGAGCTGTGCAGAATCCGCTGAATCAATCGGGGCACTGGGCATCGTCACCGACGTGCGAGACAGCGAGCAGGTGGATGCCGCCTTGGCCCGAACGACCGCCGAACTGGGCCCGGTCCGGATCCTGGTCAACAACGCCGGTGGAGTGTTCGCCTCGTCGCTGCTGGAAACGAGCGAGAATGGTTGGGACGCGCTGTACCGGAGCAATCTGCGCCACGTCCTCTTGTGCACACAGCGGGTGGCGCGCCGATTGGTCGCCGATGAATTGCCGGGCAGCATCATCAATCTCACGTCGATCGAGGGAGTGCGTGCGGCTCCCGGTTATGCCGCGTACGCGGCGGCGAAGGCGGGCGTCATCAACTACACCCAGACCGCGTCGTTCGAGTTGGCGCCGCACAACATCCGGGTCAACGCGATCGCCCCCGACCTCACCCTCACCGAGGGGCTCATGGCACTGTCGCCGGACGGGCCACCGGAGGGAATCGCTGATGCCATCCCATTGGGCCGGGCCGGCCATGTCGACGAGATCGCCGGGGCGGCTGTCTATCTGGCCTCGGGTCTGTCCGGGTATGTCACCGGGCAGACGCTTCACGTCGACGGTGGCACGCGGGCTGCGGGTGGCTGGTACCGCCACCCGCAGACCGGTGCCGCAACGCTCGGTCCGGGCTAGGGATCCGGACCTACTTGAGGCAGCTTCCGGCATCGACCGGCAAGGTCACACCGGTGATGTAACGGGCCTCGTCGGAGGCCAGGAACAGTACGGCGTTGCTGATGTCCACGGCCTCGACCCACGGGATGGGCAGGGTGTGGAACAGCTGGCAGATCGGCGCCATGTCGTCGGGGCCGGGGTTCTCCAGGTCGGGCCGGAACATCTTGAACGTGCCGTCGTTGTGGAGCATCGGGGTCGCCACATGTGTGGGATGCACGGTGTTGCAACGGATATTGTGCTGACCCAACTCCACGGCAAAGCCGCGCATCAACCCCACGACGCCGTGCTTGGCGGCGACATAGTTACCGCAGTGCGGGTAGGCCTTGAGCCCGCCGACCGAGCTGGTCAGGATGATCGATCCGCCGCGGCCACCTTCGATCAGGTGCGGCACAGCAGCTTTGACCGACTTCCAGACACCCGACAGGTTGATGTCGATCATCTCGTCCCAGTCCAGCTGACTGGTCTCGTGCAGGACGTCGCCGCCGTTGCCGATGCCGGCATTGGCCACGATGATGTCGAGGCGTCCCAGCTGCTCGACGCCGCTGTCCACGGCGGCCTTGATCGCATCGGCGTCGCGAACGTCGACCTCGGCCGTGACGACGCGGCGGTTGAGCCCCTTGATGAGATTCGCGGTCTCGGCCAGGTCATCGGAGGTAGAGGCCGGGATGGCGGTCTCGACGCCGGGCCGGATCGGTCCACAGATGTCGATCGCGATGATGTCGGCGCCCTCTTGCGCCAGCCGTACTGCGTGACTACGTCCCTGGCCGCGGGCCGCGCCGGTGACGAACGCGACCTTGCCTTCCACCCGTCCAGTCATTTGTTACCCCAGTTCTGTTTGCGTGTCTGCCACGTAGCGGTGAAATACTGTGCACCTGCTCAGCAACTCTGTCACCGGGCCGCCCGCTGTGTCAACGACAGATACGTTTCGGGCAATTTGTACTCTCTGCTTAAAAGAATATGATTCTCAGTCGGCTATTGTGGCGACGATCTGCGGCAAGTCCAGGGTGGAGCGGAATGCCCGGCTCGGCGGCGCAGACGAAGGGCACCGCCAACCGGTGGGCTGCAGGTCCCAGTCCTCGGTGAGATTCGTACCGCAGTACCAGGTCGCCTGGAATCGCCGCACAGTTCGCCCGCGTCGGTGCCGACCTTGTCGGTGCCGAAGACATGAACAGCGGTCGACTCCAGGTGCGGATGCTCGATGATCGAGCGCAATGCGTGGGTTCCGATGGTGTCGGTCGCCCATTGCGCGACGCGGTGGCGGTGCGTTCGGAGATCGGGTACGCGCCTGAGTGTAAGGAGAGTTCTTTCCTTAGGAGAACGAAATTCTCAACTAGCTGGCGGCGAATCCATTGGCCACGAAGTCCCAGACCTCTTCGGCGCTGATCGGATGGATCGATGCCTCGTCAGCGCCTCCGCTGGACTGCGCGACGAACATCACGGTCTGCATCGTCATCGCCGCCATCCGTCGCGGGTTGATCCCCGGGCGGAGCTGGCCGGCCTCGGACGCTTCTTCCATGAGCTCGGTGAGCAGGGCCAGCAGCGGAGCGTGGGCAACCTTGACCTCCGACGGATGCGACACCAGCAAACGCGGCGCGAAGTCGGTGAACAGCGGGCGCTTGGCGGCCGGATCGGGGCGCGACGATTCGAAAAGCAGCTGAATGGCAACCTTCAGGCGTTCGATCGGTTCGCCCTGGGTCGAGGTCGCGGCCCTGATCTGGTCGGCCGAGCGGCTCAGCGCGTCTTCGAACAACGCGAGCAGGAGCTCGTGTTTACCGTCGAACTGCAGGTAGAAGCTGCGCAGCGATTGACGAGAGCGGTCCACGACCTCCTGGACCGTGAAGTCGGTGCTGCCCTTTTCGATGATGATCGCCTGGGCCGCATCGAGGAAGCGTTGCACGCGCTGGGCGGCACGCAACTTGGCCGTTTTGATCGACCGCTCGACAGCTCGTTGCTTCCACGCGGGTTCTTCGCCAGCGGTGGTCACTGGCTGCTCCGACGCTTGTCGAGTGGGGAGAACATGAACTGACTGTACCGGAGAACGCCTTGCCATTGTGGTGCCAGACCCCCTCGCGGCCAATGTGTCGGAGATTGTAACTTTCGTACTGTGAGAATAGTATTCTCATGACGGGAATTATAGAAGTCCTTTGAGAAGAAGGGTTTCGCATCAAATTTCGGCGTCGCCGGGGCGCTGTTGGTCGGTAGCTGCCGCATCGCGAGGACGGCTGTCGGGTGGCAGCGGTGAGCAGAAGGAACCACGTGTACATCGACTATGACGTCGCCGATTCGATCGCCACGATCACACTGAACCGGCCGGAAGCCGCCAACGCGCAGAACCCCGAACTCCTCGACGAACTCGATGCCGCCTGGACCAGGGCCGCCGATGACCGCGACGTGAAGGTGATCGTGCTGCGGGCCAACGGGAAGCACTTCTCGGCAGGTCATGACCTGCGTGGCGGCGGGCCGGTGCCGGACAAGATCACCCTGGAATTCCTCATCGAGCACGAGTCGCGACGCTATCTGGAGTACACGCTGCGGTGGCGCAATGTGCCCAAACCGTCGATCGCGGCCGTGCAGGGACGCTGCATCTCGGGTGGCCTGCTGCTCTGCTGGCCGTGCGATCTGATCCTGGCCGCCGACGATGCGCTGTTCTCCGATCCGGTCGCACTGATGGGCATCGGTGGTGTCGAGTACCACGGTCACACCTGGGAACTCGGCGCCCGGAAGGCCAAGGAGATCCTGTTCACGGGCCGGGCATTGACCGCGGAGGAGGCCGAGCGCACCGGCATGGTCAACCGGGTGGTCCCTCGTGACGAACTCGACGCCCAGACGGCCGAGCTGGCCGCGCAGATCGCGCAGATGCCCGCCTTCGCGCTCCGTCAGGCCAAACGCGCGGTCAATCAGACCCTCGACGTGCAGGGCTTCTACGCCGCGATCCAATCGGTGTTCGACATTCACCAGACCGGGCACGGCAACGCGCTTAGCGTCAGCGGATGGCCGGTACTGATGGATATCGACGGAATGAAGCAGAACATCAAGTAGGCCTGGGCCTCTGAAGATGGGGGCGATCCGGCTCAGCGTGAGTTACGCGGCCAGGCAGATCTACGCCCAGACCACGGCGGCGGCTGCGGTGACACTGGTGGTCCTGGCGCTCAGCCGTAACACCGTCGGTGATGCGCGCGAACTGCTGACCCAGGCGAACCTTGTTGCGCTGATCGCGCTGATGGTCGCGGCCGCAATCGTCGATACTGTCGTGGGTTGGGTCAATGTCTATCCGACGTTCAAATGGTTTGCCGCGGGGGCGGATCCGACACCGCAGCAGCAGCGGGCCGCCATGCGTATCGCACCGCGGCAGACCATCATCCAGTTCACCACCTGGGCGGTGAGCGCGCTCGTGTACACGCTGCTGAACCTCGGTGCCGGGGGAGGCGTCGCCTATGTGATGGGCGGGGCGATCCTGTTCGGCGGTGTCGCGGCCGCCTGCATGGGATTTCTGGTGACGCAACGCATGTTGCGACCGATCGTGGCCGCGTCGCTGACCGCATCCTCGTCGACGATGGTGCGCATGCCCGGCGTGCTGGCCCGGCTGATCACCATCTGGACCCTCTTCAGCGGCCTGCCCCTGGCCGGGATCGCATTGATCGTGTTGGCCCGCTCCAACGGCTGGTTCGTGCAGAAGTCGGCCCCGGTCGAGGCGGCAGTGTTGGTGCTGGCCGTCATCTCGCTGGTCTTCGGACTTCGGTCGATGGTCCTGGTGGCGCGTTCGGTATCGGACCCGGTGGGAGAAGTCGTGCTCGCCATGAAAGCGGTCGAACGCGGCTGGTCCGGTGTCTCGGTGAAGGTGTACGAATCGTCCGAGATCGGCCGGCTCCAGTACGGATTCAATCGGATGCTGGCCGGCCTGGCCGAGCGGAACCGGTTGCGCGATCTGTTCGGTCGGTACGTCGGCGTCGACGTGGCTCGCCACGCTTTGCAGCAGGGTGGGGCCGTCACCGGGGACGTCCGCGAGGCCGCCGTCCTCTACGTCGATCTGGTCGGCTCGACAGCCCTCGCTGCCTCACGCCCGCCCCAGGAAGTGGCGCAACTGCTCAACGGGTTCTTCAAGATCGTGGTGGATACCGTCGAACGGCATCACGGTCTGATCAACAAGTTCGAGGGCGACGCCGTGCTTGCCGTCTTCGGTGCCCCGCTACGGCTGGACAACCCGGCGTCCTCGGCGCTGGCCACCGCTCGGGCGCTGGTGCCACGGCTGCACCAGCTGCCGGATGTGGAGTTCGGCGTGGGCATTTCGTGCGGCTCGGTGTTCGCAGGAAACATCGGCGCCGAGAACCGT
The DNA here is from genome assembly GCF_001665785.1 of Mycolicibacterium peregrinum. Classification (GTDB taxonomy): domain Bacteria; phylum Actinomycetota; class Actinomycetes; order Mycobacteriales; family Mycobacteriaceae; genus Mycobacterium; species Mycobacterium peregrinum_A. Next base: position 132,594 of record NZ_LZSO01000051.1, on the reverse strand, counting down.
TACGAGTACACCGTGATCGGTGACGCCGTCAACGAAGCGGCGCGCCTGGCCGACCACGCCAAGGACCGCGAGTCGACGGTGTTGTGTTCGGGAAGCGCACTGGCCCATGCCGATGCCGACGAAGGTGAGCACTGGGTGGTGCGCGGTTCGACGGTCCTGCGCGGTCGTTCGACGGCCACGGTGTTCGCCGAACCCGTCACCCCTTAGCGCGAGCAGACGCGTGGGTACCCGAAAGTCAGTATTCCGGGGTACCTACACGTCTGCTCGGCAGTAGAACGTCAGAGCTGGGCCAGGCGGGGCACCGTGCCGCGGGCCCGCAGCCCGGCGCCGGCCTTGCGAGTGAGTTCCCTTGAGCTGCCCAGCAACCCGTCGAGCACCAGGACGCGCTTCACGTGGTTGTGCAGCTCGTGCTCCTCGGTGAACCCGATACCGCCGAGCACCTGCTGGCAGTGCTTGGCCGCGGTCAGCGCGGCCTTACCCGCGGCGGCTTTGGCCAGCAGCGAGTTCAGGTCGACATTGTCTGCGCCGGGCAGGCTCAGCGTCGCCTCGGCACCTTCGATGGCCACCAGCGTCTCGGCCAACCGGTGCCGAACGGCCTGGAAGGACGAGATCGGCTTGCCGAACTGGACCCGGTCCAGTGCGTGCTGTCGGGCCAGCGCGAGCATCGCCCGGGCCGAACCCACCAGCCACCAGCCCAGCGCGCGGCGGGCCTCCGAAACCCGGAGCAGCTGGCCGTCGGGCACCTGTCGCAGCGGGAGCCCGCCCAGTGCCGGATTGCTGCTGTCAGCCCTTTCCCACACCACCCAGGTGCCACCGGCATAGGGCATCGGCGGGGTGCCGCCGGGCAGACCGCCGATGGTTTCCAGCAGCACATCGTTGAGAATCGACGCGTGCGAACCTGTTTCGCCCAACAGCCGGAACACCAGTGGCAGGGCGGTCTCCGGCATGTCGGAGAGCATCTCGGCCCAGCCGAGTTCGGCCAGCGCGGCATCGAGTTCGGCGCCCGAGGCCGAAAGCATGGTCTTGCGCAGGGTGTCTTCGAGCAGGCCCAGTGATTCGGAATCCAAATCCGTCACGCCTCACTCCTTCCCGAGGTCCAGCAGTCGGCGAGCGATGATGTTGCGCTGCACTTCGGCGGTCCCGCCATAGATGGTCGACGCCCGCGAATACAGGTACTCGGTGCGCCATTCGGAGTCTTCGAGTTCGATCACCCCGGGCAGCAAGTTGCGGGCGGTGTCGTAGAGCAGCTGTTCGGCGCCGGCCAGCAGCACCTTGTCGATCGAGGTGTCCGGCCCGAGCTTGTGTCCCTCGGCCAGCCGGTGCTGGGTTGCCGCCGAGCGGCAGCGCAACGTGTGCAGGGCCAGATAGACCTCACCAAGGTCCGGATCCACCACCTGCCCTTGCCGTTTCACCGCCTCCACCAACGCGTCAAACCGTGAGTACAGGTAGGCGATGCGCTGCCAGAAGCAGGTCGAGCGTTCGTACGGCAGCAGGTCCATCGCCAGTTGCCACCCGTCGCCCGGATTGCCGAGCATCCGGCTCGCATCGACCTCGACGTCGTCGAAGTACACCTCGCAGAACTCGTCCACGTCGTGCATGGTGTGCAACGGCCGCACCGTGATGCCGGGGGCATCGGTGTCGACGAAGAACGCCGTGATCGCCTGGTGGTTCGGTGTGTCCGCGTCGCCGGTACGGGTCAGCAGGATGCACCGGTGCGAGTACTGCGCGAAGCTGGTCCAGACCTTCTGGCCGTTCACGATCCACTTGTCGCCGCGCTGGACGGCACGGGTGGTGAGCGAGGCCAGGTCGCTGCCCGAACCTGGTTCGGAAAATCCTTGGCACCACTGTTCTTCGCCGGACAGCAGTTTCGGCACCATCTCGGCAGCCAGCTCTTTGGGCGCGTAGTCGATCATCGTCGGCGCCAGCACTTCGAGCATCGAATACGGGCCGGGTTCGGCCAGTCGGCGGCCCACGACTTCCTCGCCGACGATCGCACGCAGCATCGCCGGCCCGCCCAACCCGCCCGCGTGTTCGGGCCAGCCGTAGCGACTCCAGCCGCCCTCGTACAGCGCCTTCTGCACGCGGGCGAACTGGCGCATGTGACCTTCGAGCGAATGGTCGTCCGGCGGCGTCAGGTCGTTATCGGCGAGCCAATCCTGCAGCGCCGTACGGAAGGTGGCGGGATCGAAGAGATCGCTCATGCGGTTGCCTCGCATGCTCGGCTCCCGCATTTCAGATGTGTCATTCGCTCGCTACGCTCGCTCATCCGGCTTCCGGCCTGCCGATCGCATGCGGCCGGCCATGATCGTGATCACCACTGCGCCGGATGAACGTCATCGCACGGGTCTTCAGCCGCCAACCCTCGGCGGTCCGCACGTAGGTGTCGCGGTAGTAGCCGATGCGCATGTCGTGCTTGGAGTGCTCGATGAAGCACAGCGGCTGGGTACCGGACGCCGTATCCGCCCCTTCAACCAGGTCGATCAGGGCGGTTCCGGTCATGAACAGGCCCTTGGGGGCGGCGTCCACCAGGACCGGGAAGCGATTCAGCGTGTAGGTCTCGCCGAATGCGCTGTAGGTGCCGTCAGGCGTGAAAACGCTGACGAGACCGTCGATGTCGCCCTGGGTGATGGTCACCGCGTACTTGGCGAGCACCTGCTGGATCTCGATGAGATCCTCGGTCCGCGTCGGGGAATCAGTTGATGTGCTCATTGCGGAAGACCTTACCGCCTTTCATTACAAAATCCACACGTTGTGTAACGGAGATGTCCTCGAGCGGATTGCCCGGTACGGCGATGATGTCGGCGAGCAGTCCCTCGGCCAGCCGGCCCCGGTCGGTGACGTTGATCAGGTCGGCGGCCACCACCGTGGCAGCGCGCAGCACCGCGGCCGGCGGCATGCCCCACTCCACCAGCGTGACGAGTTCGTCGGCGTTGCGGCCGTGCGGGATCGCCGGTGCGTCGGTGCCGACGGCGATCTTCACCCCGGCCTCGTACGCCGCCTTGATGGAGGTCTCGGCCTTCGGGAACATCTCGGCTGCCTTGTCCTGCAGCACCTTCGGTGCTTTCGAGACATCCATCGCCTGGGCCAGGCGGCGAGTGGTGACCAGGAACCGGTCGTTGTCGACGAGCTTCTGGATGGCCTCGTCGTCCATCAGGAAGCCGTGCTCGATGCAGTCGATGCCGCAGTCGACGGCGTGCTTGACGGCCTCGGCGCCGTGGGTGTGGGCCGCGACCCGCAGCCCACGTCGGTGCGCCTCGTCGACGATGACGCGCAACTCCTCGTCGGAATAGTGTTGCGCCCCGGCCTCGCCGGTAAGCGACATGACACCGCCGGAACAGCACACCTTGATCAGCTGGGCGCCGTGCTTGATCTGGTAGCGCACCGCCTTGCGGATCTCGTCGACCCCGTTGGCGATGCCCTCTTCGATCGTCAACTCCAGCACGCCCGGCATGAACGCCGCGAACATGGTGGGGTCGAGGTGCCCGCCGGTGGGGGTGATGGCGTGACCGGCGGGGATGATGCGGGGTCCGTCGATCCAGCCCGCGTCGATGGCCTTGCCCAGGGCGACGTCGAGCAGGTATCCACCGGTCTTGACGAACAATCCGAGGTTGCGCACAGTGGTGAACCCGGCGCGCAGGGTGCGCCGGGCGTTGCCCACTGCGCGCAGCACGCGGGTCGGGGGATCGTCCTGCACCTGGGACAGGCCTGGGTTCTCACCCCGGCCACCCATGAGCAGGTTGACCTCCATGTCCATCAGGCCGGGCAGCAGGATGGAGTCACCGAGATCGATAATCTCGCCTTCAGGTTCTCCACCGACACCGACAATTCGGTCTCCGTCGACACGGACAATGCCGGGACGAATGATCGTCCCGGCATCGACGTCGACCAGACCCGCGGCTTTGAGGGTCAGCACATTCGACACGCCTAGACCACCGGCTCCTTGATGAGATTGATGTAGGCGGCACCGCTGTCGAGCACGCGCGGTTGCTTCCACACCTCGATCGGGAAACTGACCATGACGACCGACTGTCCGAGGTGCACCAGCGCCTTGGCGTCGTCCGGCATGCTCGCCAGCGGGAAGCGGGCATCGACATAGACCATGATGTCCTCGAGGCGCGCCATGCCGGCGTCGTAGAGCTCCTGCATCTCGTCCATCGTCGAGTTGAGGCGCTTCTGGTAGCGCTCCTCTTCGGTGGGCAGGCACCAGTCGCTGAACCGCTCCAGGTCGGCGAATTCTTCGGGCAACTTAGACATTTGCGGCATCCTTTTCTGCGGCCTTCTCGCTCGGAGCGGCGTGATTGCCGTTCGTTGAGCCATTCCCGTTGGCCTTGGCTTCTTTGTACCGGTCGACGTAGCTGTGCGCGGTGTGATGCAGGTGGCGCAGCAGGATTTCCTGGTCGCACAGCGGGAAGTCGAGTACCGCGCGGGTACCGATCTGCGTCTGGGTGGCTTCCAGGGTGTTGGCGTCCTGGAACGCGTACTCCTTGAATGTCACCGCGGCCAGTTCCTGAGACAGCCTTTCGCGCAGGTTCTTCGGCGGCACGAAGTACAGGTCGGCCTCGAAGATATGGCTGTCCACACCGGTAGGCCAGTAGTTGTAGGTCAGGTACCAGCCCGGGGCCCAGAAGAGCAGGGTGAAGTTCGGGAAGAACTCGAAAGAGTCCTGGCCCCACGTCGCGTGCCGGCCGGGATTGATCGCGGGGGGCAGCTCGTCGGGCAAGACGCCCTTGATGTCGGGACGATCCCACGGCCCGAACAGGCCACTGTGCAGGATGCGCTCGATGGGCTTGACCATCTTGAGGTCCTTCGGCGGGCTCATCCCGCCCCAGGACGAGATCATCGAGTGATCGCCCTTGATGTCGTAATGCAGCGCCTCGAAGCCGAACTTGGCCAGCTTCTCGGCCTCCTCCTTCTCTGCCTGCTTCATGTGCAGGATCGGCGCGTGATAGAACTCGACGAACGCGTCGATGAACAGCTTCCAGTTGGCCTTGACCTCCGAGCGGTAGCTGTAGTGCTCGGTCATCTCGTGGAACGGATAACCCTTGAGGCCCTCGCCGAACTCGCCCAGGTACTCCTCGAGGGACACCGCATCGTCGTCGAAGTTGACGAAGATGAAGCCCTCCCACACCTCGCAGCGCACCGGCTTGAGCGGGTAGTCCGCCTTGTCGACGTCGAAGAACTCCTGCTCCTGCTGGATGAACGTCAGATCGCCCTTGAGGTCGTAACGCCAGGCGTGGTACTTGCAGACGAACTGCCGGCAGCTGCCCGAGACCTCTTCGCCCGGGTAGTCGTTCCACACCAGCTTGTTGCCGCGGTGCCGGCACAGGTTGTAGAACGCGCGGATCTGCTCGCCGTCGTTGACGATGATGATCGAGGTGCCGGGGCCGACCGACGGCAGCTCACGGGTGATGTATCTGCCCTTCTTGGGAATCAACTCCACCCGGCCCATCTGCAGCCAGGTCTTGCGGAAGATGGCCTGCTGCTCCAGTTTCCACTGCTCGGGATCGATCGAATCCTCGTAGTTGACCGGGCCGGTGCCCAGTTCGGGCCAGTTCTCGGTCCAGCTGCCGGCAGCCGGCTTCGGGAAGAACGCCATCATCTACCTCTACTTTCTTCTTGAGTTAGTGGCCGGATTCCGGCGCGATTCCAAAGGTGTTGTAAGCCATGGCCATCAGGCCATAGCCGCCGATTGTGAAGACCAGGTCCATGCGCTGGCGCTCGTCGAGGTGCTCGCTCAGGGCGGCCCAGGTGCTGTCCGAGATCTTCGCCTGCCCATCGAGTTCATCGACGGAGTCGATCACCAACTGGTCGAGGGGAGTGGCACCTTCGCCGCTCGTGCTGCTCGCGATCCGCTCATCGGTGAGGCCCTCGGATTTGCCGATGAAAGCGTGATGCGTCCACTCGTATTCGCATTTCTTGCGGTGGGCGATCCGCAGGATCGCGAGCTCACGCATCTGCGGGTCCAGTGTCGAGCGGAACAGCAGATGATTGCTGAACCGCAGGAACGCCTTGGTCAGCGAGGGGTGGCGGGCCAGTGTCGACAGCGCGGTGCCCGCTCCCTCCGGATTGAGCCGCTCCTCCGGAAGCATGACCGACAGTGCTCGTCGCACGTCGTCGTCCCACTCCTCGGCGGGCAAGGGGGCCAAGCGCACGGGGCGGTTCTCCTCTCGGTGACCCATCACTGACTCTCGGTGGCGAGAATCGGGTTCTCATTTCCGACTAAGAGGTTTCCATCTTTTGTGCCGATGGTCAACAAGAAGGCACGAGATTGCGTGGTGACCTGGCTAAATCTGCTCGTCAACGGCATCAGACATTGATTCTCTCTAGACGAGAAGCTAGTTTTCTCCCATAGAGAACCAATGTGACGGCCATGGAACGGAGCGAGGCAGTGCACAAAGACGACATGATCTTGATCAGCGTCGACGACCACATCATCGAACCGCCGAACATGTTCAAGAACCATCTCCCGGAGAAGTACCGCGACGAGGCGCCACGCCTGGTGCACAACCCCGACGGCAGCGACACCTGGCAGTTCCGTGACACGGTGATCCCGAACGTGGCGCTCAACGCCGTGGCGGGCCGGCCCAAGGAGGAGTACGGGCTGGAGCCCCAGGGGCTCGATGAGATCCGCAAGGGGTGCTATGACCCCGACGAACGGGTCAAGGACATGAACGCCGGCGGTGTGCTGGCCACCATGAACTTCCCGTCGTTCCCGGGTTTCGCCGCCCGACTGTTCGCCACCGACGACGACGAGTTCTCGTTGGCGTTGGTGCAGGCCTACAACGACTGGCACATCGACGAATGGTGCGGGTCGAATCCCGGTCGGTTCATCCCGATGGCCATTCCCGCGATCTGGAATCCGCAGTTGTGTGCCGACGAGGTTCGTCGGGTGTCGAAGAAGGGGGTGCACTCGCTGACCTTCACCGAGAACCCGTCGACGCTGGGCTACCCCTCCTTCCACGACCTGGAGTACTGGAAGCCGTTGTGGGAGGCCTTGGTCGACACCGACACCGTGATGAACGTGCACATCGGGTCATCGGGAAAACTGGCGATCACGGCCCCTGACGCCCCGATGGACGTCATGATCACGCTGCAGCCGATGAACATCGTGCAGGCCGCGGCCGACCTGTTGTGGTCGGCGCCGATCAAGGCGTATCCGGGACTCAAGATCGCGCTCTCCGAGGGCGGCACCGGTTGGATTCCCTACTTCCTGGACCGGGTGGACCGCACCTACGACATGCACTCGACATGGACGCACCAGGACTTCGGCGGCAAGTTGCCCTCGGAGGTTTTCCGGGAGCACTTCATGACCTGCTTCATCTCCGACCCGGTCGGCGTGAAGAACCGCCACGAAATCGGTGTGGACAACATCTGCTGGGAGATGGACTACCCGCACAGTGATTCGATGTGGCCGGGCGCGCCCGAGGAGCTGAGCGCGGTGTTCGACACCTATGAGGTTCCCGACGACGAGATCAACAAGATCACCCACGAGAACGCCATGCGGCTGTACCACTTCGACCCGTTCGCCCACATTCCCAAGGAGCAGGCCACGGTCGGGGCGTTACGAAAGACCGCTGAGGGTCATGACGTATCCATCCGCGCGTTGAGCCACAAGGAGAAGACCGGCACCACCTTCGCCGACTTCCAGGCCAACGCCAAAGCCGTTGCCGGCGCGCGAGACTGAACGCCGAGACGATCGGCCGAGAAAAATAGGAGAACACACAGTGTCGGGCGGTATGAACTTCGAGCTGACCGAGGACCAGCAGCTGATCCGCAAATCCGTTGCGGAGCTGGCGGGCAGGTTCGACGATCACTATTGGATGACCAAGGACCAGGCCCACGAGTTCCCGCAGGAGTTCTACGACGCCATCGCCGGCGGGGGCTGGCTGGGGATGACCATCCCCGAGGAGTACGGCGGGCACGGCCTCGGCATCACCGAGGCCACCATCCTGGCCGAGGAGGTGGCCCGGTCCGGCGGAGCCATGAACGCCGCCAGTGCGATTCACATGTCGATCTTCGGGATGCAGCCGGTAGTGGTGTTCGGCTCCGAGGAGATGAAGAAGGAGACGTTGCCGCGCATCGTCAACGGCGATCTGCATGTGTGCTTCGGCGTCACCGAACCCGGTGCGGGCCTGGACACCTCGCGAATCACGACGTTCGCCAGAAAGGATGGCGACAGCTATGTGGTGAACGGCCGTAAGGTGTGGATCTCCAAAGCGCTTGAGTCCGAGAAGATCCTGCTGCTCACCCGCACCGAATCCCGCGAGGACGTGGAGCAGCGTGGCGGGAAGCCGACCGACGGGTTGTCGTTGTTCTTGACGGACCTCGACCGCGACCACGTCGAGATCCGGCCCATCAACAAGATGGGCCGGAATGCGGTGAGCTCGAACGAGTTGTTCATCGACGATCTCCAGGTGCCCGCCGAGCACCTGATCGGTGAGGAGGGCAAGGGCTTCAAGTACATCCTGCACGGGCTCAACCCCGAGCGGATGCTGATCGCCGCCGAGGCCCTCGGAATCGGCCGGGTGGCGCTCGACCGAGCGGTGAAGTACGCCAACGAGCGGGTGGTGTTCGACCGGCCGATCGGCATGAACCAGGGCATCCAGTTCCCGCTCGCCGACTCACTGGCCCGCCTCGACGCCGCCGAGCTGATCCTGCGCAAGGCCACCTGGCTCTACGACAACGGTAAGCCGTGCGGTCGGGAGGCCAACATGGCCAAGTACCTGTGCGCAGACGCGGGATTTGGAGCCGCCGACCGTGCGCTGCAGACCCATGGCGGGATGGGTTACTCCGAGGAATACAACATCTCCCGGTTCTTCCGGGAGTCCCGACTGATGAAGATCGCACCGGTGAGCCAGGAGATGATCCTGAACTTCCTCGCCGCGAACGTTCTCGGCCTGCCCAAGAGCTACTGAGGAGATATCGAAGTTCAATGAGGACCTATTTCGACCTGACCGGACGTTCGGCACTGGTGACCGGTGCCGGTGCCGGTATCGGTGCCGCGGTTGCCGAGGCGCTGGCCGCTGCCGGTGCCGCCGTGCTCGTCACCGACATCAGCGGTGAGGCGGCCGCGAAGGTCGCCGAGCGCATCAATACCGCGGGCGGCAAGGGGGCCGGCTCGAAAGCAGAAAGCGCAGCGCTGGACGTGAGCGACCGCGACGCGGCAGTTGCCGCCGCCGCACAGGCCGCCGCCCTCGGCGAGGGCAACCTGCACATCGTGGTCAACAACGCGGGTGTCACGTCGCCGGCGATGTTCCCCAAACTGACCGACGAGACCTTCCGGGTCACCTTTGACATTCATGTCATGGGCACCTTCCACGTCACCCAGGCCGCGCTGCCACACATCCCCACCGACGGGACCGGTCGCGTCATCAACGTCACCTCGGCGGCCGGGCTCACCGGCACCCTGGGGCAGGTGAACTACTCGGCGGCGAAAGCGGGACTGATCGGGTTCACCAAGTCGCTGGCCCGTGAGCTGGCCACCAAGAACATCATGGTCAACGCCCTGGCGCCGCTTGCGGCGACACCGATGACGGAAACCATCCGCACCAACGAGAAGTTCGCGGCCAACATGATGAACCGCATCCCGCTCAAGCGGTGGGCCGAGGCCGACGAGGTCGCCGGCGCGTTCGTCTTCCTGGCCTCTGACGCTGCGTCGTACATCACCGGGCAGGTGCTGCCGGTCGATGGCGGCATGGTTATGTGAGCCTGTGAGCGAATTCTCTCCGCAGCGGCCAGACGAATTGCCGCTGGCCGGGATCACCGTCATAGCGATGGAACAGGCGGTCTCCGCGCCGATGTGCACCCGCGTTCTCGCGGACTTCGGTGCCCGAGTGATCAAGATCGAGAACCCCAAGGGTGGTGACTTCGCCCGCGACTACGACGATGTCGTGCTCGGTCAGGCGGCCCATTTCGTGTGGGCCAACCGGGGCAAGGAATCGGTCACCCTCAATCTGAAGTCACCCGAGGGCATGGAGGTGCTGCACCGGTTGCTCGACGACGCCGACGCCTTCGTGTCCAACCTCGCTCCGGGCGCCACCGCCCGACTCGGGCTGGCCCCCGAGGATCTCAAGGTGCGTCATCCCCAGGTGATCCCCGTCGAGATCGACGGTTACGGCCCCGGCGGGCCGCTGTCGCACAAGCGGGCCTACGACCTGTTGGTGCAGGCCGAATCCGGTTCGTGCGCATCGACCGGCTATGCCGGCATGCCGGCCAAACCCGGTGCGGCAGTTGCCGATATCACCACCGGGCTGTATTCGGCGCTGTCCATCATGGCGTTGCTGGTCGGTCGGGCCCGCTCGGGCGACACCGGTGCCGCACCGGCCGTGGCGGTCAGCCTGTTCGACACCATGACCGACATCATGGGGTACCAGCTGACCTACACCCAGCACTCCGGGATCGACCAGGTCCCGCTGGGGATGAGTTCGCCGGCGGTGGCGCCCTACGGGGCATTCGATACCCGCGACGGCCAGACCGTGGTGCTGGGGACCACCAACGACCGGGAGTGGCAGCGGTTGGCCCGCGAGATCATCGAGCGGCCCGATCTCGCCGACGATCCACGCTTCGCCACCAACTCCGACCGCTGTGTACATCGCGACGAGCTCAACAAGGCGATCGAATCCTGGTGTGCCCAGCATGATCTCGACGACATCCAGCGGATCGCCGATGACGCCGGGATCGGCAATTCGCGGTACAACCTGCCCAGCGAGGTCATCGACCACCCGCATCTGAAAGCCCGTGACCGCTGGCGTCAGGTCGGAACCCCCAACGGGGAGATCGCGGCACTGTTGCCGCCGCCGGTCATCAGCGGCATGGAACTGGGGATGGGCGCAGTGCCGGGACTTGGGGAACACACCGATGCCATCCTGAGCGGGACCGGCCTGAGCGCCGAGCAGATCGCCGTGCTGCGCGAGCAGGGCGCCATCGGCCCCGCTTACCCGCAGTCCTAGTCAACAAGAACGGAGAATCCAATGCGCGAAACCGTCATCGTCGAGGCCGTCCGTACCCCGGTCGGCAAGCGCAACGGCGGCCTGTCGGGATTCCATGCCGCTGACCTGTCGGCACTGGTGCTCAATGCACTGGTGGAGCGGGCGGGCATCAGCCCCGAGATCATCGACGACGTGGTCTGGGGCTGCGTCTCCCAGGTCGGCGACCAATCCAGCAACATCGGTCGGTACTCGGTGCTGGCCGCCGGCTGGCCCGAACGCATTCCGGGCACCACGGTCAACCGCGCCTGCGGATCCAGCCAGCAGGCGCTGGATTTCGCGGTCCAGGCGGTGATGTCGGGCCAGCAGGACGTCGTCGTCGCAGGCGGAGTCGAGGTGATGAGCAAGGTGCCGCTGGGGGCGGCCCGGGCCACCGGCCAGCCTTACGGGCCGAAAGTGTTTGAGCGGTACCAAGATTTTTCGTTCAACCAGGGCATCTCGGCCGAGATGATTTCGCAGAAGTGGGGTTTCGGCCGGACCCAGCTCGACGAATACTCCGTCGCCTCGCACGAGCGGGCGGCCGCGGCGCAGGACCGCGGTGCCTTCGAGCACCAGATGATCACGGTGTTTCCCGACCCGGCCGATCAGCTGGACCCGGTGGTCGCCGACGAAGGGGTCCGCCGTGGCACCACGGTGGAGAAGCTTGCCGGTCTCAAGCCCGCCTTCACCGAGGACGGGGTGATCCATGCGGGCAACTCCTCACAGATCTCCGACGGTGCCGCGGCCCTGCTGGTGATGACGGCCGAAGCCGCTGTCGCCATGGGTCTTTCACCGATCGCGCGCTACCGCGCCGGCGCGGTGACGGGAGCCGACCCGGTGCTGATGCTGACCGGGCCGATCCCGGCCACCGAGAAGGTGCTGCACAAGGCCGGCGTGCGCCTCGACGAGGTCGGCGTATTCGAGGTGAACGAGGCCTTCGCCCCGGTGCCCCTGGCCTGGCTGGCCGAGACCGGCGCCGACGAGGCGAAGCTCAACCCGCTCGGCGGTGCCATCGCGTTGGGGCACCCGCTCGGCGCGTCGGGCGCGGTACTGATGACCCGGATGATCAACCACATGCGCGACAACGGAATTCGTTACGGCCTGCAGACCATGTGTGAGGGCGGCGGCACCGCCAACGCCACGCTGGTCGAGCTCATCGACTGACGCTAGGGAGAAGTAGTGCAACGCAATCTGTTCACCGAGGACCACGAGGCATTTCGCGCGCTTGCGCGCGACTTCATCGAAAAGGAAGTCGTCCCGGCCTATCCCGAGTGGGAGAAGGGCGGCCGGATGCCGCGCGACGTCTTCAAACAGATGGGTGAGCTCGGCATGCTCGGGATGGCGATTCCCGAGGAGTACGGCGGCGCGGGCATCGCGGACTATCGCTACAACGTGGTGTTGCAGGAGGAGGCGGCCCGCGCGCTGGTCACGCTGTCGACGGTGCGGACCCAGCTCGAGGTGATCCTGCCGTACTTCCTGCACTACGCGAACGACGAGCAGCGGCAGCGCTGGTTCCCCGGGCTGGCGGCGGGCACGCTGCTGACCGCGGTGGCGATGACCGAGCCGGGCACCGGATCGGATCTGGCCGGCATGCGCACCACCGCCGTGCGCGACGGCGACGAGTACGTGCTCAACGGCGCCAAAACGTTCATCACCGGCGGCATCCAGGCCGATCTGGTGGTCGTGGTGGCGCGGACCTCCACCGACCCGGACAACCGGCGTAAGGGGTTGACCCTGCTGGTGGTCGAAGACGGCATGGCGGGCTTCGAGCGGGGCCGCGAGCTGGAGAAGATGGGCTGCAAGGTGCAGGACACCGCGGAGCTGTCGTTCGCCGACGTCCGGGTGCCCGTGGCCAACGTGCTGGGGGAGGAGGGCGAGGCGTTCAGCTACCTGGGCCACAACCTGGCCCAGGAGCGGCTCACCGTGGCGGTGGGGTCGGTGGCGCAGGCCCGCTCGGCGATCGCCGCGGCGATCGGCTACACCAAGGATCGCAAGGCATTCGGCCAGCCGGTGGCGTCATTCCAGAACACCAAGTTCGAGTTGGCGGCCTGCTCGACGGAGGTCGAAGCGGCCCAGGCCATGCTCGACCGGGCGGTGGCCCTGCACGTCGACGGCGAGCTGTCCGGTGCCGATGCGGCCCGGGTGAAACTGTTCTGCACCGAGATGCAGGCGCGGGTGATCGATCGTTGCCTGCAGCTCTTCGGCGGGTACGGCTACATGATGGAGTACCCCATCGCCCGGCTGTACACGGACGCCCGGGTGGCCCGTATCTACGCCGGCACCAGCGAGGTCATGAAGGTGATCATCGCCAAGTCTCTGGGCCTCTGACCGGTTGTATCCGGCGGTTGTGACGGCCGCCGGTAGATTGTTTTCCTGAGACGCTTGTCACAGCCGTCAAACCAACCTACTGTGTGTTCACTAGGTTGGTTCGACGAAGGAGTCCGGTGGCTTCAGTGGCAGGGGCAGAGGTGTCTTCTGGGGGCGCACGGCCCTATGAGACGCTCCTGGCCAAGGGGGAAGACCGCAGGCAGCGGATACTTTCCGTGGCCGAGAAGCTGCTGGCCCGCAACGGTTGGCGCAACACGTCCCTGGCCCAGATCGCCAGGGAGGTCGGCGTCACGCCGGCCGGCCTGCTGCATCATTTCGAGTCCAAGGAGCAACTGCTCAACGCGGTGCTCGATGCGCGCGATCACGACGATGACACCCACGCCGACCGCTCCGGTGACCTCGCCGAGGAGATCAAGCGGGTGGCCGAGCGGTTCGTCCGGGCGCCCGAGCTGGTCGGCACGTTCACGGTGCTGCTGGTCGAGAACATCCAACCCGACGCCCCCCTGCACGATCGTTTGCTGAAACGACAGCAGGCGGCGCGCGACATCGTCACCGACATCATCACCCGCGGCCAGCTCAGCGGCCGCTACCGCTCCGACTTCGACGCGGCCACCAAGGCCGTGGAGATCCTGGCATTCATCAATGGAATGGAGACCTCATGGCTACTCGATCCCTCGCTCCCGTTGACGGACGTGTTCAAGAGCTACGCGGACATGCTGGGGCGGGAGATCGAGCAGCCGGACGGCCGCAACGGGGCGACCGTCCAGTGAGATTGGAGGACGACATGCGGTATCGGCTTGATGTGGTCGCCCCCTGTGTGGTCGACGCGGTCCGGTTCGCCGGCGGCTGGCTCGTCGATCGGGTGATGGCCGGGTGGGACGTCACGGTGCTGATCGGCGCCGACGAGGATGTCCGGCCGCTGGCGATCCTCGGGGTCGAGACCATCGCCCTGGAGTCTGTCCTGGAGTCTTGGGAGGACCGTCCGCATCCGCAGACCGTCGCAGTGGCGGCAGATCTGTTCAACACCGACGAGCGGGTGCGCCGCGGCGTGCTGGGCGCGCTGGAGCAGGGCCACACCGAGGTGACGCTGTGGGGTGACGAGTGTCCGGCGGATCTCAGCGTTGACCCGGTACGTCACGAACTGTCTGCTGCCGCACGCGCTTTCAAGGCCCAGGCGCTCGCGGCCGTCAACGATCCCGAAGCCAAGGTGGTCGGTGACACCGAGGCATTCCGGTGCGGCACCATGGTTCGCCGTTCGGTGCCTGCCGATCTGATCCCGGCAAGCTGAACTTCGCCGCAAGCGTCTTCGGACCGTCGATCCCGGACGTTTGCGGGTGTGTGATCTGCGCCATGCTGTGCTGAAGCTGACGTGACCCGCCTGCGGCCGGGGCATGAGTGGAATCTGCCAATCGCAGATCAATTTCTGCCATCGGAATTAACCTGCTGACCTCGATGTTTGATGGATCAGATCGGCGAAATGCAACATCTGATCGCCGAACTGTGGAGCCGGAGCGCAACGCTCGACGCCACCTGAGATCGCATCGGAAGAAGGCACCACAATGAAGAAGTTCGGATTTGCCACCCTGATCGCCAGTGGTCTGACCGCAGTGGTGTTCGGCCTGGCCGCGCCGGCCCAGGCCGAGCCTGTCACCCCGGTGGGGCCGCACTACAGTGTCGACAACCAGGACCAGGTCAACACCTCGAACGGATTTGTGGATCTGCCGTTCTGATCCACGATCACACTCAAACTTCCGCCCCGGTCGGCATCCCCTGGCTGACCGGGGCGGACGTATCTGTGCTCACGGGAGTGAATTAGGTTGCCAGATATGGCGGTAATCCGATCTCGGCGGTCCAGGCAGCCCGCTCCGCCGTGGGCGGTGTTCGAGGACCTGGGTAACCCTCATCGTCAGTCGGCGCGGCCTTGGTTGAACCTCTCGGATGACGAGATGGCGCCGGAGGTCATCGAAAGCGACCGACCGGGCCGCGTGGTGTGGTCCTCGTTGTGGCGGCCGTGGCCAAATGTGCGGGTCGAGTTCGATATTGCAGCCGACGGGCGGGGTGGAACCGACTTGCGCTGGACGCTGTCTGCCGACGGTGCACCGCCCGATGCCACCGAGGCGAGGGCCATAGGCTCACGCGTCGACCACCTCGTCAACGCCAACCTGAGGCACACCTACGGTCAATGACGCTGACCGACCTCAAAACGCTGGGCGCTAGACGAATGTGGGCATCGCGGACCAGCCCCGTACCGCAGCGGTCTCCGACGGCTTGGCATTGGCCCAGTCGACCTCCCACTCCGGGAAGCGTTTGAGGATCTCCTCCAGGGCGATGCGCCCCTCCAAGCGGGCCAGCGCGTTGCCCATGCAGAAATGTGTGCCTGCACCGAAAGTCATGTGGGACTTCTGTTCCCGGTGAATGTCGAAGACGTCGCCGTCCGGCGCGAACCGCCGGTGGTCGCGGTTGGCCGCACCGACCAGCATGAGCATCGCCGAGCCCGCCGGAACGGTCTGCCCGTAGTAGTCGACATCGCGGGTGACGTAGCGGGCGATCTGCAGGGCCGGCGGCTCCCAGCGCAGGATCTCCTCGATCGCCTGGGGGATGAGCTCGGGATTCTCCACCAGCTCACGCCGTTGATCAGGGACGTCGGCCAGGGTCTTTCCGGCCCAGCCGATCAGCCGCGTGGTGGTCTCGGAGCCGGCTGTGGCGATGACCGTCAGGTAGAGCAGCAGCTCGTCGCGACGCAGCGTGCGCACGGTGCCGGTCTCGTCGGTGAATTCGGCGTTGAGCAGATCGGTCATGATGTCGTCGGACGGGTGCTCGGTGCGCCAGTCGATGAACTCCGCGAACACCTCACCGGTGGCCAGGGCATCGACCGTCTGCCCCTGCAGGGTCTCCTCGCCGTGGTCGTTGATGGCGCGTTGCCGGTCCTCGGGAATGCCCAGCAGCATGCCGATGACGCGCATCGGCATCTGCTCGCCGAGATCCTGTACGAAGTCGAAGCGGTCCGACCCGACGAGCGGATCCAGGCAACGCGCGGTGAATTCTCGGATCTGCGGTTCCAGCGCCAGCACCTTGCGCGGGGTGAACACCCGCGACAGCAGGTTGCGGTGGATGTTGTGGATCGGCGGATCCTCGAAGATCAGTGTCCCCGGCGGTATCTCCATGCCGGACTTGATGATCTCGAGCAGTGCTCCGCGCCCGGAGATGAATGTCTCATGGTCGATGACCGCCTTGTTGACATCGTCGTACCGGCTCAGCGCGTAGAAGTCGTGCTGCTCGTTGTAGTACAGCGGGGCTTCTTCCCTGATCCGGGCGAACACCGAATAAGGATCCATATTGAGCTCGACGCTGTACGGGTCGTAATACAGATCCGGTTCGGCTGGTGCGGTGGGCACTGTCATGAGGCCTCCATCGGGGTAGCGGGAGTGCTGAAGCGGGCTGGGTTCAGCGGGGCCCGGTTCTCCTGAGCACTTGCATAGCAGGATCGCACCATCATTACAGTTGATAGTTAAAGTGTAAATATGTGCAGCTACGGACCGAGGGAATGTGATGACCGCTGAGCAGATCGTGCGCGCCGAGATCGCCGCATGGGGAAGCAACGACGTCGACGAAGTCATGAGTCATTTCGCCGACGACGCCACCTTCGACATCGGCCCCGACTGGCCGAAACTCTCGGGGCGGGATGCGATTCACGAAATGATGAAGGTGTTCTTCGCCGGCGGCAAATGCGTGGACCTCGAGATCCAGTACCTCGCTGTCGACGGGAACGTGGTCCTGATGGAACGGCGCGATCACTGGATCGTGGACGGAAAGCAGATGAGCTGGCCGGTGATGGGTGCCTACGAGGTGCGAGACGAGAAGATCACGGCGTGGCGGGAGTACTTCTATCCGCCGAAGGAGTCCTGAGGTCGATCACGACCTTGCCGACCGCTTTCCCGGAGGCCACCTCGCGCAGTGCCGCGGCGGCCTCGCTGAGCGGATAGACCGCACCGATGTGCGGCCGAACGGCGCCGGTGGCCAGCAGGTCCCGCAATTCGGCTTCGTTCCGGGTGAACTCGTCCGGGTCGATGTCCTGGAACTGAAAGCCCAGAATGTGAATTCCTTTGACCAGGACCAGGTTCAATGGGATGCGGGGGATGGCACCGGCGGCGTAGCCAATCGTCACGAACCGGCCGCCGCGCCGCAATGTCCGCAAGGCCGGCTCCGACAGGTCTCCGCCGACCGGGTCCAGCACCGCATGTGCGCCGTCGGACAACGCCTCCCGCAGGGCGGCGCGTAGGTCTCCGCGTGCGTGGTTGACGATCGAGACCGCGCCGTATTGCTCTGCAATGGAGAGCTTTTCGTCCGACGAGGCGACTGCCGTCACCCGCGCGCCGAGTGTCGTTGCGAGCTGCACGGCCGCCAGACCCACGCCGCCGCCGGCGCCCAGCACGATCACGTCGTCGGCCGGTTGGATCCGGGCCACCGAGCGCAACGTGTGATAAGCGGTGCGGTGCGCCACTCCGAACGCGGACGCAGTGCGGTCGTCCACGCCGTCGGGGATCTGGGCGAGCCCGGCCGGAGGAACGCACACCTGCTCGGCGAAGGCGCCGAACAATCCGGTTCCGGTCACCCTGTCGCCGACGGCGAAACCGTCGGTGTCAGAGGCGACCTCGGTGACCACCCCGGCGAACTCACTACCCGGGATGAACGGCACCGGTACATGGATCTGGTACTTGTCGGCAACCAGCAGTACATCGGGGAAGTTCACGGCGGCCGCACCGACCTGGACCCGTACCTGGCCGGACTCCAGCGGGGGAGCGGGGACGTCGTCGAGGCGAACGACATCCGGAGGCCCGTACTCGGGGCAGACGGCGGCCTTCACCGGTAGTCGGTGGATTCGGCGAGTTCGGCGGCGGATCGCATCAATTCGGTGACCACCGGCCCGAAAGCCAGCAGTTTCTCGTCGTCGCCCGCCCGCTGAAAACCCTGCTCCAGGACGATCGCCAGCTTCCATTTCGCCAGCACCAGGTAGTAGTCGAGGTCATCCACCTGGCGTCCGGAGACCTTCGCGTAGTGCGCCACGACGTCGTCGCGGGAGGGCATCCCACGCATGTCGACGTAACCCATCTCGGATGGTTCCGGGTGATCGGTATCGGCCGGCCAACTCTGCACCATCCAGGCCAGGTCCAGCTTCGGGTCGCCGACGGTGCCCATCTCCCAGTCCACGATGGCGGCCATCGTGGCCGGGACGCCGTGGCGGTACATGACGTTGGCGAACTGGTAGTCCCCGTGCATCAGACCGGGGATGAAGTCGAGCGGCTTGTGGGCCCGAAGCCACTCCGTGGCCACCTCGAGCCCGGGCAAGTCACGGTTCTTGATCCGGTCGAGGAAGCCGATCCAGCGGGACACCTGGCGTTCGTGGAAGCCGTCCGGCCGACCGAGGTCGCTCAGCCCCTTGGCCTGCCAATCAACCTTGGACAGCAGCGCAATACCTTCGGCCAGTTGATAACTCAACCCGGGACGGGCGCTCAGGTCGGTATCGAAAGGCTCAGGCCAGCGGCCGTGGGTATCCATCGGGGACCAGCCGTCGACGAAGCCCATCAGATAGAACGGCCGGCCCAGCACCTCCGGGTCGGCGCACACGCCGACCGCAGCCGTGTGCGGGACGTCCGTGCCGTCGAGTGCCTCGATGATGCGCCATTCCCGCAGAATGCCTTTGTCCCGATCCGGCGGTGCGCCCGCCGGAGGCATCCGCAGCACACAGGTGTGCTCGCCACGGCGGATCGCATAGATGACGTTCTGGGTTCCGCCGGACAGAAAACGGGCCTCAAGCGGCTCACCCTTGCCGGGCAGTCCGGCGTTGTCCATCCAATCGGCAAGCCGCGCAACGTCTATCTCGCTCACAGGTTGCCAACCTCGGCTTCGAGGTATTCGGCGAACTTCGCCTTCGCGGCGTCGCGCTTGCGGGGTATCCACTCGGTGGGCCAGGTGTCGGTGGTCGGCTGGTAGTCACGCAACACCTGCCGGGCGACCGTGGTCTTGTGCACCTCCGTAGGCCCATCGGCCAGGCCCATCACCGCGGCGCCGGTGACCATGCCGAGGAAAGGCATCTCGTTGGTGACACCCAGCGCGCCGTGGACCTGCATTGCCCGCCAGGCGATGTCGTGCAGCACGGTAGGCATGGCCACCTTGACGGCGGCGATGTCCTTGCGGACCTTCTTGTAGTCGTTGTACTTGTCGATCTCCCACGCGGTGTAGAGCACCATCAGCCGGAACTGCAGCAACTGGGCGTAGGAATCGGCGATGTAACCCTGGACGAACTGCTTGTCGGACAGGCGGCTGCCCTGCGTCTGGCGGCTCAGTGCACGTTCGCACATCATGTCGAGCGCCTTCTGGGCCAAGCCGATCGTGCGCATCGCGTGGTGAATCCGGCCGCCGCCCAACCGCATCTGGGCGATGACGAACGCCTGGCCCTCGCCGCCCAGCAGCGCTTCGGCGGGAACCCGGACGTTGTCGTAGTGAATCAACGCGTGGCTGCCCTCGTTGTCCGGCTCTCCGTACAGGCCGACGTTGCGGACGATCTTGACGCCAGGGGTGTCGGTGGGCACCAGGAACATCGACATGCCCTGGTAGGCGCTGACCTCGGGATTGGTCACCACCATGACGATCAGGAACGATGCTGTTGCGGCGTTGGAGGAGAAGAACTTCCACCCGTTTATCACCCAGTCGTCGCCGTCGCGTACTGCGCTAGTGGTGAACAGCGTCGGGTCCGCACCGGCATGCGGTTCGGTCATCGAATAGCAGGAGAACAGCTCGCCCTCGAGCAGCGGATGCAGGTATTGCTTCTTCTGCTCCTCGGTGCCGTAGTGCGCGATGATCTCCGCGTTGCCGGTGTCGGGGGCTTGGCAGCCGAACACGATCGGAGCCCACTGTGAGCGGCCGAGGATCTCGTTGAGCAGTGCCAGCTTGAGTTGTCCGTAACCCTGCCCGCCGAGTTCCGGCCCGAGATGGGTGGCCCATAAACCTTTTTCGCGCACCTGTGCCTTGAGCGGGTCGATCGCTTCCCTTCGCTTGCCCTCCAACGGAGTGAACTGTTTGTGCGGCCACGCCAGGTCGAGCGGTTCGACCTGCTCGGTCACGAACTCGTCGGCCCAGTCCAGCAATTCCTGGTACTCGGGGTCGGTTTCGAAATCCCACGACATCGGGGGGTCCTCCGCTCTGGTTGTAGGTGGCTAGGTGTTGGTGTTGAAGCCGGTGATCATCGCGCCGATGTCGCGTGCGACGAGCTCGGTGAACGAGCGGTCGCCGTAGCTGCCCCCGGCCCAGTGCCGGACACCTTCGCTGACCAGGATCTGGGCCAGCCGGGACAGGTGGGGCACGTCGACGTGCGCGCCGAGCTTGCCGTCGGCCTGGGCGCGCGTGAACAACTCGCCGAACATGTCGGCATCCTGTGTGTCGGGGTCGACATCGCCGGCCAGGATCCGGTGCTCGTGCCGGTACCCCTCCAGGATCGTCTCGACGATCAGTTCGGGTGGGTTGCGCGCCATCGATCGTTCCAGGCTGCGGAGTGCCTCTGTGATGACGGCCATGACGTCGTAATCACCGGTCAGCAGGGACTTCACGCGCTTCTGAGCCAGGCGGGTCGAGGTCAGGCCGACCTCGAACAGCACGTCTTCTTTGGCCGGGAAATAGAAGTAGAACAGTGCCCGAGACACCCCTGCGGCTCGGCAGATATCAGCCACCGTGGTCTTGGCGTATCCGTTGGTGCGCCAGAGTGCCATCGCGGCCTGAACCAGGTCACGTTTGGTCTGGTGCGATCGGGCCCGCTGGAACGAGGCGCGACGCTGACTGCTGTCAGCAGCGTCGGTCGTGGCTACCTTGGGCATATTCGGACTCTAACAACGGATTCGGCTATTGGAAATAGTTGACGTTTGTCTAACTATCTCAACATGAACAATCGCTGCACGGCCGCCGGATTCTGGTGGGTCACGGGTCAAAGCGCCCGCGCCGGCGGTCGAGACCCTGGGGCGGATCGCCTACGCGACGTCCTCGGACCCGAGGTCGCAAAGCTCGTCGACGCGCAGAGGAAGATGACGATCCCGTTGGGCGGTGCACTCGGGAACCCGGCCCGCGATCTGGGGCCGGTTCTGGTGTTCCTGGCCCACGAGGGCGCGGGCTTCGTCACCGGTCAGTTGATCGCTGTCGACGGTGGCCTGACGATGCCGGGTGGACAAGGCGAGAATCCTATTCTTGCTGTTTGTCGCTGGCCGGTTGGGGTCCGACGTTGACGCGCAACCAGGGCTGTGGAAATCTACTATTCAAGGATGAGAGGCGCATTCTCATACGCGTGGCTGGAACGGGAGTAACAGATGGCGATCGACCCAACGGGTATCGATTTTTTCCGCGATGAACGATTGGTCGAAGACCCGTATCCGTTCTTCGAGGCGCTGCGGAACAAGTGCCCGGTCAGCCGCGAAGACCACTACAACGTGACCATGGTGACCGGCTGGGACGAAGCCGTGCAGGTCTACAACGACGAGGAGACCTTCTCGTCGTGCCTGTCGGTGACCGGACCGTTTCCGGGTTTCCCGGTCCCGCTGGAAGGGCGCAGCGCCGAAGAGGTCACCGCGCTCATCGACAAGCATCGCAACGACCTGCCGTTCAGCGATCAGCTGCCGACGCTGGATCCGCCGACCCACACCGATCACCGCTCGCTGTTGATGCGGCTCATCACGCCCAAGCGCCTCAAGGAGAACGAGGACGCCATGTGGCAGTTGGCCGATGAAGTGCTCGACAGCTACCTGGCGCCCGGCGGGGGCGAATTCATCAAGGGTTTTGCCGGTCCGTTCACGCTGTTGGTGATCGCCGATCTCCTCGGTATCCCGGATGAGGATCGCGAAGCGTTCGTCGACGGCATCAAGCACAACTCCGGCGGCGGCATCGGCAGCACCAGCAAGGAGTCGCTGTCGCACAGCCCACTGGAATTCCTCTACGGCCAGTTCTCCGATTACGTGTCGGATCGTCGGGCAAACCCGCGCGACGACGTCCTGACCGGTCTGGCCGAGGCCACCTTCCCGGACGGCAGCATCCCCGACGTCGGCGATGTCGCCCGGGTGGCGACCAACGTGTTCTCGGCCGGCCAGGAGACCACGGTGCGGCTGCTCAGCACCGCGCTGAAAGTCCTTGGTGAGCAACCGGAAATCCAACGACGACTGCGCGATGATCGCAGCCTGATCCCGAACTTCATCGAAGAGGCGCTGCGGATCGAGAGCCCGGTCAAGGGCGACTTCCGGCTGTCGCGCTGCCCGGTGACCATCGGTGACACCGAGTTGAGTGCGGGTACCACGCTGATGGTGCTCAACGGTGCGGCCAACCGCGATCCGCGTCGCTTCGAGGATCCCGACACCTTCGACCCGGCCCGCAAGAACGCGCGCCAGCACCTGGCGTTCGGCCGCGGCATCCACAGCTGCCCGGGCGCCCCGCTGGCACGCGCCGAAACCCGGGTCGGAATCGAGCGATTGCTGGACCGCACCACCGACATCCGGATCTCCGAGGCCAAGCACGGCTCGGACGGCGACCGGCGCTACAACTACATCCCGACCTTCATCCTGCGCGGGCTCACCGAGCTGCATCTGGAGTTCGACAGCTGATGAAGGTGAGGGTCGACGAGGACCGTTGTGCCGGCCACGGTATGTGCCTGACGCTGTGCCCCGAGGTCTTCGAGATGTCGGACGACGGTTGGGCGGTCGCCGATCCGGAAGAGGTGCCCGCCGGCCTGGAAGCCGCGGCGCGCGAGGCGATACAGAACTGCCCGGAACGGGCGATCAGCGAGATCGACAACTAGAGAAAGAGATTCGCAATGACATCTGCCAAGGGTTACGTCATCATCACCGAGGACATCAAAGACCCGGCGGGGATGGGCGAGTACGCCAAGCTGGCGTCGAAGGCCATGGGTGGTGCAACCATCGTGGCCGTCGACCAGAAGCCCGAGGTGATCGAGGGCGCCTGGCACGGCACCCAGACCGTGGTGCTCGAGTTCGAATCCGTCGACGCCGCGCGTGAGTGGTACTACTCCGACGCCTATCAGGCGGCCGCCAAGGTCCGCCAAGGTGCCGCCGAGTGCAACGGCGTCATTCTCTCCGGCTTCCCCTCCTGATCGGGCGGCCGCAGTGCGCTACAGCATCACGTACCCGATGCACACTCATCCGTACCATCCGGATCTGGTGAGTGGCAGCGGAGTTGCCGCGCTGGCCGCTGCGGCCGAGGCCGCGGGTTTCGACGGCTTCGGATTCACCGACCATCCCGCTCCATCTCAGCGCTGGCTCGATGCCGGCGGCCACGACGCCTTGGACCCGTTCGTGGCCATGGCCTTCGCCGCGGCGCACACCACGACGCTGCGTCTGGTGCCCAACATCGTGGTGCTGCCGTATCGGAATCCCTTCGTAGTGGCGAAATCCGGTGCGAGTTTGGACCTGTTGTCCGGTGGCCGGTTCACGCTGGCCGTCGGAGTCGGCTACCTGAAGCGGGAATTCGCCGCGCTCGGCGTCTCCTTTGACGAGCGCGCTGCACTGTTCGACGAGGCCCTCGAGGTGATCCGCGGCGTCTGGACCACTGATGACTACACCTTCGAGGGCAAGAACTTCAGCGCACGCGGGATCACCGCGCACCCCCGGCCGGCGGCGACTCCACATCCACCGATCTGGATCGGCGGCAACACCTCCGCGGCGCGGGCCCGGGTGGCCAAGCACGGTGACGGTTGGTGCCCGTTCGCCGCACCACCGGGCCTGGCCAAGACGGCGGGAACAGCCGCGATGGACTCGTTGGATGCCCTGGCCGCCGGCATCGAGGATCTGCGGTCCCGGCTCTCCGCGGCCGGTCGCGATCCCGCCGGAATCGACATCGTGTTCAACAACTTCGAGGGCGGCAACCCCGGCAGCGATGATTTCGACGCCGACGCGTACCTGGCCGGTGTGGACAAACTCGCCGCACTCGGGGTCACCTGGCTCCACGTGACGCTGCCCGGCGACAGCCTGGCCCATGCGCTGGAGGCCACCGAGCAGTTCGGCAAGTCGGTAATCGCCGCCTAGTGACACTGACTCTGCGGTGAGGGCTCAGCGCACTCGCACTTTCGCGCCCTCAGCGCAGAGCCGACAGTCTCAAGCAGGCGTCAAGGCCGCGACCGGACTGGTCGTGGTGGCGTGCACCAGAAGCTCGGCCAGCTCACGTGGGCGGCTCAGAAACGGTGAGTGCGACGCGTCGATGGTGAGCTGCTCGACACCGAGACGTTCGGTCACGGTGTCGGCGAGCCATCGCGGCATCGAGCGATCCTGGATGCAGCGGATGAAACTGCGGGGGAGATCCGCCGCCCAGAACTGTGGCACCGACACGGGCGTGACCGTGGTATCGCCGAACCGCTCGGGGCCGAGTCGCTCGAAAGCCCAACGGGCCGTTGCCTCGTCGCAGTCGTGGTAGAAGTAGCGCCACGCTCCGTCGAAGTCGGCGAAGTGCATCGCACCTTCGTCGTCGAAATGCAGATAACCCAGCATCTCGCCGACATCGCCGTCGAACTCGCCCCCCAACTCATCGTCGGCCGAACGCATCGCCATGGCCTCGGGATACGTGCGGCCCTCCCTGGGAAGCGCCGCGGCCAGATACACGATGTGGCCCACCAGTTCCGGGGCCGCATCGGCGGCGAGAGTGGCGTCGAACCCGCCGCCGGAGTGCCCGACCAGCACATCTCCGGCCTGCATCACGTCGAGGATCGCGGCGCGCCGATTGGCCAGCGTGGACTCTTCGGCCACCCGGGCGCCGTGCCCGGGCAGATCCACCGCGACGCCGTCATGACCCAGACTCTGCAACTCGGCGATGGTGCGTTCCCAGCACCAGGCGGCGTGAAAACCGCCGTGTACGAAGACGAACCGCACGCCTATTCGTCCACGATCGAAATGGCCTGGCGGGGGCACTGCCGAACCGCTTCGCGGATCTGTGCCTCGTTCTCCGGCGTCACATCCTCCTGAAGGATGTGCAGGTAATCCTGATCGTCGAGATCGAACACCTCAGGGATGATTCCCATGCAGACCGCGTTGCTCTCGCAGATCTCGAAATCGACGTGAACCTTCTTCGCCATCAGCGCCCTCTGTTCTTCGCGCAAGCGCTCATCACCGCAACACCCGGACCGGCACATGCGAATAACCCGCCACGTTCTGCATGTGAACCCGTTGCAGCTCATCCCATTTCACCTCGTAGCGGGGCATGAAATCGAGCAGCTTCTCCAGGGCGACGGCGCTCTCCATGCGGGCCAATGCCGCCCCGAGACAGCTGTGGATGCCGTAGCCCAGCCCCAGGTTCTGGGCCTCCGTGCGGTCGCGCTCGATGTCGAAGGTGTCGGCATCGGTGAAGGCATCGGGATCGCGGTTGGCTGCGGCGCTGATCAGGAAGACCGCCTTGCCTGCCGGAATGGTGCCGCTGGGCACGTGCGCTTCCTTGAGGGTGTAGCGGACGTTGTACTGCACCGGGCCCTCGTAGCGCAGCAACTCCTCGACAGCGGCCCCGACCTTCTCACGGTCGTCGAGCAGCTTCTGCCACTGCTCGGGGTTACGGGCGAAGAGCACCATCGCGGTCCCGACGAGCTTGGTGACGGTTTCCGCGCCGGCGCCGCCGAGAAGGGTGGCGAAGCCGGTGATCTCGATATCGTCGAGGCGGCGCATCTGGCCGCCTTCGCCCGGGATCTCCGCGGCGATGAGCCGGCTGATCATGTCGTCCTGCGGGTTTTCCCGGCGCTTCTGCACCAGCCCGTAGTAGTAGATGCCGGTGTCGATGTTGGCCTGCATGCCGGCCTCGGAGTAGCCGATCTGCCCTGGCTCACGCGACAGGCTGGTGTCGATCCAGTGCCGGACCTGCTGGCGGTATTCCGGGTCGACGCCGGCCATCCGGGTGATGACCTCGACCGGGAACGGACCCGAGAAATCCTGGACCACGTCGAATTCGTCGGAGTCGATCAGGCTGAGGTGATGGTCGATCTGCTCGACGACAGTCTCGCGCTGAGACTGGATCATGCGCGGGGTGAACGCCTTGTTGAGCAGGCTGCGCATGTGCCGGTGATCGGGTGGGTCCATGAAGATGATCGACTTCTGCGGCGGTTCGTCGCTCTGCACCATGGCCAGGTCGCAACCACGTGACGAGGAGAACGCCTCGTGGTCCTTCAACGCCGCTGACACGTCCTCATGCCTTGTCAGGGCATAGAAGTCGGAGTCCTCGTTGTAGTACAGCGGTGCGTCCTCGCGCATCCGGCGGTACATGTCGAACGGGTTGTTGAAGAACTCCTCGGAGAACGGATCGAAGATCACCTGGGCCTTGGTCATTGGGCTGGCTCCTCCTTCGCGGCGGGCTGGGCCGGAAGTGTCGTGACGCGTTACGGGAAACTGTTGAACTGTAACGCTAACAGTAACTCTGTTGAGAGTGTTTGAAAAGCACAAAATAGGTGCTGATCAGGTCGTGATGTCCGTTTGGGTTACCTGATGGCAGCGTCGAGGAGTGCCTCGAGCCGGCCAAGGTCGCTGTCCAGCTCAGAGGCTGTCCTGCGGACCACGGCGACGTCTTTGCCGATGAATTCGCCGACTCGCTCGATGAAGGCGTCGGCCGAGCCGGTGGCGGCGATACCGCCAAGGGCGCGGCTTGCCGCACTGCCGTGCGTAAGGGCGGTCAGCAGTGTCGCCTCGTCGATGCCAAGCCGGTCGCCCAGCCGCACGCCCTCGGCCACGGCGCCGATCTGCGCGGCGAACAACGCGTTGTTCACCAGCTTCACCCGCTGCCCGGCACCGACCGGGCCGACGTGCAATACCGGATCGGCATAGGCCGTCAGCACCTCACGGGCGCGGGCCACCGCGTCGGCGTCACCACCGGCGAACACCGTGACGGTCCCGGCCGCGATGTCATGCGGTCCGCCGCTGACCGGAGCGTCGATGACGGCGATGCCCCGCGCGGCCCCGCGCTCGGCGAGGGCCTCGGCGGTGCGAGGGCTGCCGGTGGTGTGCAGCACGAGCGCCGACCCTTCCGGCATCTCGTCGAGCAGATCCGGGCAGAGTTCCCGCACCTGCTCGTCGGTGAACACGCAGACGATCGTCACGTCGGCGCCCGACGCTGCCGCGAGTGGTGAGCTCACCGGCTCGGCGCCGAGTTCGGCCACCGCAGCGCGCTTCTCGTCGTCGCGGCCCAGTGCCCGCACGTGGTGCCCGGCACCCGCCAGGCGGCGCACCATCGGTGCGCCCATCCGGCCTGCCCCGATGAAACCGACGCGCATCAGCGGGGATGGTTCATGATGGCCAGGGCGTTGTCGGCGGCATCGAACACTGCCCCCTGGGGAGCTGAGGCATCGTCGGCCAGGCTGGCGGCATGCCTGCAGTCCTTCTGCAGCAGCGCGCCGGCGATCGGCGCCAGGCTGTCCAACGTCCCGCCGAACATCGCGATGCTGTTGAGCGCCTTGCTGGTGGCCGAACCGCGCGTGATCACCTCGCACAACGCCTGACGCGGAACGCCCAGCGCCTCACCGAGTTCCAGCGCGCTCATGGCCGCGCCCAGGTTGGCGCTGAACAGCAGGTTGTTCAGGATCTTGGCGACCTGGCCGGCGCCGACGCCGCCCAGGTGCACGATCGGGTCGGCGTAGGTGGCGAACACCGGACGCACCCGCTCGACGACCTCCTCGTCGCCGCCGACCATCACCAGCAGGGTGCCGGCGGAGGCGGCAGGCTCGCCACCGCTCACCGGGGCGTCGATGACGGTGATTCCCTGGGCGGCGGCCTTTTCCGCGATCTCGCGGCAGGTGTCGGGGTGCACGGTCGAGTGAATGGCGACGACGCCGCCCGGGGCCAGTCCGGCCAGCACGCCTGTCTCGCCGTCGAGCACCTGACGGACGTCGTCGTCGCCCACTACGCACAGGCACACCAGGTCGCTGGCGGCAGCCAATTCGGCAGGGGAGCCCGCGGTCTTGGCCCCGGTGTCGGCGAACGGTTCCAGGGAGGCCGCACGCCGGGCCCACAGGGTGGTCTCGAATCCGCCTTCGACGATCCGCCGGGCCATCGGTGCCCCTTGGCTGCCCAGCCCGATAAATCCGACTCGCATCAACCTGCCTCCACTTCCAGTTCGGTATTCACAGTGCCTTTCGCCGGCGCGACGCCACGGTTGGCCACGCACTCATCAGCGAACGACAGCACCCTGCGGTGATAGGTAGCTGCGGTCAGCCCCACGCTGAGGTTGTGCCCGCTGTCGGACAGTTCGCCGGTCTCGACCCGCGGCGAGACGGTGAACATCGCGCCGATGGCGGCCAGTGCCTCGGGGTCTGACTGCCAGACGTTCTCGAACTCGCCGGCGAGGAACTGCACGGGCACGGTCGTCTGTCCGGCCAGCGCCGGAAACTCCTGCCGTGACCAGGTTTTGACGACATCGCCCTCGTAGGCGGTGCCGCCTGCGGACAAGCCGGCGCCGATCACATCCGGCGGGTAGAGACGGGCCGGCTCCCACAGCAGCTCGCGCAGGCCACGCGGCCGGTTCACCGGTGAGGCGTCCTTGAGCAACTCCTGAGCGGCCGGGTGATACCGACGGCCGGTGCCGGCCAGGGACACCCCGATCACCTCGGGCCGCTGGACGGCCAGGTGCAGGGCCAATTCGCAGCCCATCGAATGGCCGAGTACGAACAGGTCAGCGGCACCGGTGATCCGCTGGATTGCCCCGAACGCCAACGCGACCCGCTGTTCGGGTCGTGCCATGGCGTCCGGGTAGGCCGCCGATGCACCGTAGCCGGGGCGGTCCAGCGCGACCACGGTGTACCCCTGGCCGACTGCGGTCCGCAACAGGGACAGCTCCGGGTGGCCCGGGCAGTCGAAGTAGGCCGACGTGGTGGCGCCGCCGTGCAATGCGACGACGACGGCCCGTGGGTCGGGGGACTCGGCGACCAGGGCCGACATCGGGACTCCGTCGACCATCACCACTCTGGGGTGCGGAACTGTCTTACTCATGGGGTGCGCATGTCGTTCAGTCGTCCCTGCGCATGAGCAGCACGCCGCTGGGGGTCAGGCCGCCGCTGCTGGCCACGGCGACGCGCGCATCCTTGACCTGACGTTCGCCGGCCTCACCGCGCAACTGCGTGACGGCCTCGTGGATCAGCCCCATGCCGTGGGTACGGCCGTGCGAGAGCTGCCCGCCGTGGGTGTTGAGCGGGATGATGCCGTCGCGGGCGATGTTGTGACCGCCGTCGAGGAAGTCCTTGGCCTCGCCGATGCCGCAGAAGCCCAGCCCCTCCAGCCAGGACAGGCAGTTGAAGCTGAACCCGTCGTAGAGCTCGGCCACGTCGACATCGCTGGGCCGCAACGAGGTTCGCGACCACATATGTGCACTCTGACCCAGCACCTGAGGCTCGTGGGTGAGGGTGGTCTGGTCCCAGTCGAGCCGTTCGATGATCTGGGTGCCGACGGCCTCGAACAGGATCGGCGGTTTGGGCAGGTCGCGCGCGGCGTCTATGGCCGAGACGATGACGGCGACCGCACCGTCACACGGCACATCGCAGTCGTAGAGGCCGAACGGCGTGGTGATCATGCGGGCCGACAGGTAGTCGTCCATGGTCAACGGATCGCGGTAGATGGCGGTCGGGTTCAGCGCGGCATTGGCGCGCTGGTTGAGCGCGATCCAGCCGAGGGTCTCCCGCGTGGTGCCGTACCGGTCGAAGTGACGGCCGGCGTTCTGCGCCAACGTGTGTGCCGCCGAGGTGGACCCGAACGGATGCTGCCAGTTGTCGCTGCGGCCGCCCATCGGAGGGGACATCTTGCCCTCCTTGACCAGCTGGCCGAACGTCGCTTCCCACAGCGTGCGGAAGCACAGCACGTGGCGCGCCATACCGGTGGCCACTGCCATCATCGCCGCGATCACCGAGCCGCCCGGCCCGAAGGTGTCCATGCCGCCGTTGATCCAGGTCGGCCGGAGCCCGAGCGCGCCCTCCAGTGCGCTCACGCCGCCTTCGCCCATACCGGCGATTGCCAGGCCCGGGTAGGTGGACAGCCCGTCGATGTCGTCGAACGTCAAACCGGCATCGGCGACCGCTTTTTCGGCGGCGTCGATCGTGAGTGCCAGGGGCGGCACCATCTGTCGACGACCGATCTTGGACATCCCGATCCCGGTGATGGCCGAGTGATCCTCGAACTTCTCCTTGGTCAGCATCGGCCGGACGTACTTGGCGACGTCCTGGGGCGCGACGGGTTCGGCGACCGGCGGGGTTGAGGTGGTGTCGGACGACGGCTTGAAAAGGGGCAGCCAGACATCCTCGATCTGCTGGAATTCGACCTCGACGGGCATTCCGAGCTTGAGGTCCTCGGAATCGCAATCGACGATGTTGGTCGTCAGCCGGACCCGGGGGTCCTCGGCGATGGCCACCTCGGCCACCACGTACGGCGGCGGCAGATCGGGGAACCCGAAACGGTGATTGACGGTGAACCCGGCGAGCGATCCGCGCCCGGACACGTCACGCACGCCCATGTTGCGGCTGCGGCAGTACCGGCATACCGGCTGTGGCGGGTGGATGAGGGCGCTGCAGTCCTGGCACTCCTGGATTCGCAGCACCCCGTCGGCGCCCGCGGTCCAGAAGTACTCGTTGAGCGTGGTGACCGTCGGGAGCGGACGTCCCGGTATCTGTGACAACTCGACTCCGGTGGTAAGCGGGTTATTCTGTGCGGAGAATCACGTTACCAGTTTCCGGGATCGGTGATCCAGCCTCTACGGATTCGAGCCGGGTCAACCCGCCTCGCGCTCGGCCCGCGTTTCTTTCAATTCGATGATCGCGTGCACCGGGCAGTCCAGCAGGGCACGTCGCACCGCGTCCTCGTCGGCTTCGGGGATGTTGCCGTCGCCCCGAAGTGAGGCGTAGCCCCAGTCGTCCAGCGGGAAGTACTCCGGTGCGTGCTTGGCGCACAATCCGAAGCCATCGCACAGCGTGCGATCGAGCTTGACCTTCATACCGCCACCACCGCCTCCACGGACTCCACTTCGTACGGCCGCGCAGCGGTGAAAGCAGCGGAACGGCACGTCTGACAGCCATTTTCGAGGTGGCTCTGCACCTGATCGGGGAACTGGGCCAGCAGGCTGGCTGCCACATTGGCCGCGCCGTCGAGCGTCGCGCAGGCGCCGCGGCCCCGCAGCACCACCGACCACCGCTTGAGCCGATCGAGATCGTCCTGGGTGGCGTTGCCATCGCGAAGTCCGACGGCAACCGCTGCCATCGCGGCAGTCCCGTTGAAGCACGACCCGCACTGGCCCGCGTTCTCCCGGTCGAAGTAGGCCAGCACCGACGCGGCGACCGCCACCGGACAGTCCTCGGTGAGGATGCCGATCGCGCCGCAGCCCAACCCGCTGTTCAGCGCCCGCACGGACTCGTGATCCAGGGTGGCTCCGACGATGTCACGGTTGACCAGTCCGGCGAAGTACCCACCCATCAGCACCCCGCGGACATTGTCGGGGGACACCCCGTGCAGGGTCAGCAGATCGGCGAACGCGATGCCGTGTGGAAGCTCGTACAGTGCAGGTGCCCGTCCGGCACCGGTGATCGTGGCCAGGAAGGTTCCCGGTGAAGCCTCGGTGCCCAACTCCCGGAACGCCCTCGCGCCGTGCTGGTGGAGGTAGGCCAGGTGTGCCAGCGTCTCGACATTGCTGATCAGTGTCGGCTTCCCGTCCACCCCTTCCTCGAACGGGCGTGGGGGCTTGTCGGTCGGCTTGGCTGGTCCGCCGTTGACCACGTGTACCGCAGCGGTTTCCTCGCCTGCGACGTATCCCGGTGCGACGGTGAGTAATTCGATTGTCACCCCGGCCAGCTCGCGTGGGAGCTCATCGAGCGCGCGCTCGACACTGTCGGCGGCTGCCGAATCCGATACGTACACGACGGCGCGGTCGGCGCCGACAATCCCGGCAGCGAGCCGCAGGCCGTCCAGCACGGCATGCGGGCGGTTGCGCAGCAACCAGCGGTCTTTGATCGAGGCCGGCTCGCCCTCTTCGCCGTTGGCGATCACGACCGTGCCTGAGGCGTCCCGCCCGTTGTCGCGCACCGTCTGCAGTTTCACCGCCAACGGAAAGGCCGCGCCACCCCGGCCCAGCAGCCCGCTGGCCTGAACCTCGGCCAGTAGGTGATCGGTATCGGCAAGGGCGCCATAGCCTCCGGACTGCTGGTACTCCGCCAGGCTCTCCGGCCGGTCGCGGAGCAGACGCGGGGTGATTCCCGGCCATACCGCGACGCTGAGTTCGGCTGTCATGGTCACATCCCGTCCCCGGTTAGGCTTACCGGCATGAGAACTGCGGTGGTGCGCGTCGGAGTCGACCCGGCTGGTGAGCTCGGTGCGGAACAGCTGTCCGACGGCATGGCAACGCTTCGTGAGTTGCTGGGCGACCGGGGGGCCGAGGTGCTGGACAACCAGCTCGCCGAACTGCCCGCCCATCGCCGCGAGGTCGAGGTGCTGATCGCCGGGGACGACGCGCCAGAGCTGCAGGCCATTGCGATGGACCTGTGCGCCAAGGCGTTTGGCACCAGCCCCGCGGCAGGGGTGGTCACATTCGTCAGCCGCGGCACCGATGAGGATGTCCGGGGTGTGCTGGCCGGGTTCGGCCTCACCGGTGACATCGAGCGGACCGTCGACGGAGAAGGCTGGGACGTGGTGACGGTGACCCTGGACAAAGCCGATCTGGCCCGCATCCCCGAAAGCCGCGTCCACACAGCCCTCGAGGCTTCGTTGAACTGCGAGGTGCACATCCGGACGGTGTGACGGTACGGCGGTACCGTCACGAGGACCTCAGGAAGTCGATGATTGCCGGGGCCGCCTGCACCCAGGTGTCGAACAGGCAGAACGTCTTACCGCCGCTTTGGGCGAATCTCTCGCCGGCACGCTCCCAGGCGTCCTCGGGCCAGGGCGGGTCGATCAACTCGGAACCTTTGATCAGGCAGCTGACTTCAAGTGAGGTGCGCTTGGGGTGATCCCAGTCGTTTTCACCACCACGGATGATCAGGGTGGGAACGGTGATGTTGTCGAACATCTCATCGGGAACACCGGGAATGGTCTGTCCGGGTTTCGACACGAACGCATTTAGCCACCGCAGCATGACTTTCAGGAACTCATCGGCGTCGAGGTCTAGTAGGCGCTCCCGGTTCGCGGGGTTCTCCGTGATCCGTTCCCGCCACTCGGGCACGTTCAGCAATCCCTCGATGCCCAGCCCGCGGACCGCCAGGATACTCGGGGTCACGTAGTGGCCGCCGAGTACGAACGACCCGTACACACCGCCGACGATGTTCCACACCACCAGCTTTCGCACGATCTCGGGATAGAGCATCGTCGTCAGCATCGAATCTCGCGCCCCACCGGAGCCGCCGAGGATGAAGCACGGCCCGATGTCGAGCGCGGTGATCAGCCGGTACAGAGTCTCGGCCCGCATATGTGATTCGCTCTGCCCGTAGAACTGCACATCGGACTTGCCGCAGTTCGGCCGGTCCCACAACAGCACCCGGTAGCCGCCCTCGACCAGGGCCTCGGCCAAGGGCCGCAGGCCCGGAATGTCCTTGCTGAACCGGCCACCGGGAGTCAGCGCGATGAAATCTCCCTTGTCGCCGAGGATTTCGTAGACGACGTTGCCGCCGTTGACCTCCATGGTCTTCTCGCCGGGCTTGAGCTCGGGGGTTCCGAGTACGGCAGTCATCAGGCCATCACCAACACATCATCTCCAACCACACGGACCGGGTAGGTACGGATACTCCATTCCGGCTTCACCGCGGTGGTGCCGGTTGCCAACTCGAAACCCCATTGGTGCCAGGGGCAGTAGATGTACTCCT
This sequence comes from Mycolicibacterium peregrinum, assembly GCF_001665785.1. GTDB lineage: Bacteria > Actinomycetota > Actinomycetes > Mycobacteriales > Mycobacteriaceae > Mycobacterium > Mycobacterium peregrinum_A. Next base: position 98,472 of record NZ_LZSO01000051.1, on the reverse strand, counting down.
TGTCGCGCACCATCACCGCGTCGCCGGGCACTTTCTCGTCGACCACGGTGCGGCCCCGGGCGCGCCCCGAACACAGCGGACCCCCCTCGTGCGGACAGTAGTTGGCGATGGCGTAGAACGTGCCGTTGACGTTGTACACGCCGACGCCGTGGCGGCCGATCGGTACGAGTTTGTGTGTGCCGGGTGGGATTTCGTCGACAGTGGCGACGACATGCTCGCGTCCCTGCGCGAGTCGCGGGCGCTTCTCGGGCTCCGGCACAGATTCCCCGGTCGCTTCGCTTCTGCCCTCCGGAATCATCAGAACACCCGGGCCTGTCCCTCGAGGACCGGAACGGTCTCGGGCAGCTTGTACGTCTCGATGCCGTTGCGGAACATGATGGCCTCACGGGCGTGTTCGGGCAGATGCTTGACCAGCCAGCGGGGGTCGTCGAACGTCCAGTGCGGGTAATCGCTGGAATACAGCAGGATCTTCTCGCATTCCATCCACTCGAACGCTCGGGACAGCTCGGTCTTGTCCTCGGGGTAGTCCAGGGGCTGGGTGGTGAATTTGATGTGGTTCTTGACGTACTCCGATGGCTTGCGCTTGATGTCTATCCAACCCTTGCGGGCCGCATAGATGGCATCCATCCGCCACATGAGCGGCAGGATCCAGGTGAATGCATGCTCGACGAATACGATGCGCAGCGTCGGGAATCGGTCGAACACGCCGTCGAAGATCAGGCTCATCACCTGGTTGGCCGCCAGCAGTGAGTAGCTGACCATGAAGTCGTGGTTGTAGCTGGGCAGCCCTACCGGCGGTGTCGGGAGGGTCTCGTACTCGCCGCGCGACAGGTGGCAGCTCACGGTGATGTCGTGCTTGGTGGCCGCGGCCCAGATCGGGTCATACTTGGGGTCACCCCACGACGGCCGGGGTTCAGCCTTCATCAGAACCTGGGCCATATAGGGGTGTTCGGCCCATTGCTCGATCTCGGCCACCGCCGTCTGTGGCTCCTCGATCGCGATACAGATGGATCCGCGCCAGCGCTCGTGCCAGTTGTTGTGACCATCGAGCCAGTGATTGGCCAGCCACAGGTTGACCGCGGTGCAGTAGGCCGCGGTGGCCTCGCCCAACCGGTGCTCGGAGTGCGTCGGCTCGAGGATGGCGATATCGGAGCCGGCCTCCATGATGAGCTGACGCAGGGCCATATCTGGATCGCTGCAGGCGAATTCGCCGTCTGGCGGGAAAGCGTCCACCCGCATGGCATAGGCGTGTGCGTAGTCCGGCGCGTCATAGTAGATCTGCTCGCCGACCTTGTGGCTCAGGAAGTACTTGCTGCGCCAGGGTTCCGGGATGTAGTCGATCAGCTCACCGCGGCGCGGCATCGGGTGTACGTCGGAGTCGACGCACCGGACTGCGATCCGCTCGGCTGCGGGTACCCGGGGGTTGGTTGTGACGGTCATCTGTGCTGTGCCTCCCTCGAATACCTACTGCGCCGCGACCGCGGACGATGGGACCAGGTCTGCGAGATCCTGCTCCAGGCCGTAAAGTCCTGCGGCGTTGCGCCACAACAATTTCTCGCGTTGTCCGGGGCTGAACGCACTCGGGATCTCCGGTTCGTTGAGCTGCCAGTGTGGGTAGCTGGAGCCGTACATCACCATGTCTTCCTTGCCGGTGAAGCTCAACCACTCGCCGGCGAAGTCAGTGTCGCCGGGGCCGTCGAGGGCGCCCTGAACGAAGTAGACGTGCCCGGGCAGATAGTCGCTGGGCATCTTGGGTGCCCACGGGGTCTGCTCGAGATGGGGTCGGCCGAAGCAGTCCATCCGCCACATGAACGGGGTCAACAAATCGGCGGCGCCGTCGGCCCAGACGAACTTCAGTGTGGGCGTCCGTTCGAACACGCCCTCGGCGATCATGTTCATCAGGTGATAGATGTAGTTGAGCGCCATGAACCCCAGGTACTGCTCATAGGTCCTGGTCTTGCCCGACGGGGTGGGGGCGAACTGGATACCCGCCCCGCCCTCGATGTGCACCGCCACCGGCAGACCGGCGTCGGCGGCCGCGTCCCACAACGGCCAGAACTGCGGCTTGCCATACAGTTCGCGCGACTGCATCGGGATGCCGATCTGCACCACGCGCGGGTGGTCCTTGTACTTGTCGATCTCGCGCAAGGCGCCGACGATGTCGTCCGGGTTGACCCGGATGGTGCCGCGGAACCGCTCACCGTGCTCGGGGTGCTCAAGCCAGCGCGTCACCATCATCGCGTTGTGCGCGGCCGCGAGCGCGGTTCCGAGGTGACGGTCGGGCATGATGCCGCGGGTCATCGGGTGCAGAACCGCGATGTCGACGCCGCGGTCGGTGAACAGATGCTGCGCGGCGATGTCGGGATCGGAGCCCGGGTACTGGCGATCGGGCCCCTTGGTGTCTCTAGCTGATGCTCTTCGCGCAAGCTGCTCATCGGTGGCGTACTCGCCACCCGGTGCGCCGTACCAGTTCATCTCGTAATCGGGGAAGCCGCGGCTGGCGAACGGCTCTTTCAGGAAGTTCTGCCGCAGGTCTTTGTTCGAACCAAAGAAGACGTGCACGCTCGCGTCGATGAGCGGCGTTCGCGCACTGCCAGGTTGTGCAGGGTTGTTGATGGCCAAGACTGTCCTCCGATGTTCGTCCGGAAACGAGCTGTGCACACCGCGATGGGCGACGTGCTTTTCACGCCGGACCGTATCGCCAGTCTAGATCCATATTCTTCTATTGCAAGAACATAGTTCTCGGGAGGCGGTAGGGCTTACCTGCAGGTAGCTGCGGTGCTGGTCGGTCGCCCAATGGCCGGGTTCCGAGAGCGCCCACTTGCCAGAGGAGAATGTCGCAACATAGAAAGAGAATGATATTCTCGTCGGGACGTGACAGTGCAGCAGGAGGCGGCGGGTGCTACTCGAATTCGATGCCGATCAGCGGCTATGGCAGGAAACCGTGCGGGATGCGGTGACCAAACAGTGCCCGGCCACGCTGGTCCGTGAGGTGGCCGAGCAGGGTGTCGATCCGACACCGCTGTGGCAGAGCTACATCGACCAGGGCTGGACGGAGCTCACCGACTCCGAGAACGCCGTCGAGTTGGCGATCGTGCTCGAAGAACTCGGTCGGGCCACAGATCTGACGCCCTACCTGGCGACCATGACGCAATACGCACCTCTGGCGGGGGATCGCTTCGACGCGGCCAGGGCCGGCGCTGCGGTCTACAGCGGTGTGACGGCCAACCGGGATGCCACGGGCTGGGTGTTGACGGGAACCGCCCATCACGTCCTCGAAGGCGACCGGGCACAGAACCTCGCCGTAGTGACCGACGGTGGCGTGTTCCTGGTTGACGCGGCTCAGGTGTCCGCCAAGCGCACCGCGGTGTTCGATCCGGTGTTGCACGTGGCCGAGGTGTCATTCGACAACGTTCATGTCGATGACACGGACCGCGTGCACGTCGACACCGAGAAGGCACACCATCTGGCTCTGACCGGGATGGCCATCACGATGGTCGGCGCCTGTCAGCGGGCGCTCGACCTCGTGCTCGACCATGTGAAGCAGCGTCAACAGTTCGGGGTGGCGATCGGGTCGTTCCAGGCTGTCCAGCACAAGGCTGTCGACATGCACGTGGCGATCGAGCGGGCCCGTGCGCTGGCGTATTTCGCCGCACTGACCATCGCCGCCGATGACCCGCGCCGCCGGCTGGCGGCGAGGATGGCCAAGGCGGCCGCCGGGGAATGTCAGACCGTCGTGTTCCGCCACGGTGTGCAGTTGTTCGGTGGGATGGGTTTCACATGGGAGAACGACGTGCAGTTCGCGCTCAAGCGGGCCAAGGCCGGCGAGTTGCTGCTGGGCGGCGCTGCCGAGCATCGAGGCGTGATCGCCGCTGAGTACCGCACGACCTACAGGGGACTGTAAATGCAGCTGACATACGATTCCGACGTCGAGCGGTTCCGCGCCGAGTTCTCCGCGTTCCTCGATGCGAACCTGCCGTCGGAGGCCGACACCTTGGAGCGGCCCCGTTCGGTCTCGCACATGCCGCAATGGGCCCGCGATTGGCAGCGGCTGCTCTTCGACAACGGCTGGTTGCTTCCGGCCCAGCCGCCTGAGTTCGGCGGGCGCAACGCGTCAGTGGTGCAGACTTTCGTCCACCTCGACGAGCTGTGCCGTCGCCGGATCTACCACAGCTTCAACCCGCAGGGCGTCAACATCATTGCGGCGTCGCTGCTTACATTTGGCTCCGACGAGCAGAAGCACCGCTGGGCGGTACCGGTGTTGCGCGGTGAGAAGACTGCCTCACTGGGGATGAGCGAGCCGAGCGCGGGTTCCGACCTTGCGTCGTTGCGCACCCGGGCTGAGTTTGTTTCGGACGCCGACGGGCCCTATTTCGTCGTCAACGGCCAGAAAGTCTGGACCTCGGGCGCGCACGACGCCGACTTCCTGCTGACGTTCGTGCGTACCGACCCGGATGCGCCGAAGCACAAGGGGATCAGCGTGCTGATCATCCCGACGGACACCCCCGGGGTGGTGTGCCGGCCGTTCGCCGACATGACGGGGGAGGAGAACCTCGACTTCAACGAGGTCTTCTTCACCGACGCCCGGGTGCCGGCCGAGAACCTGGTCGGTCCGCTCAACGGCGGCTGGGGAGTGGCCAACGGATCTCTCGGTCACGAGCGCACCATGATGTGGCTCGGTTTCGCCGACCGGATCGACAACATGCTGGCCGACTTCCAGCCCAAGACCGAGCTGGAGCGCGACCAGTACGCCACCACGATCATGGACTACCAGGCCTTGCGCGCCATGGGATCTGCGGCGCTGGCCAAGGCCTCACGCGGCGAAGCGGACACCGCATCGGTGTCGGTACTCAAGCTCTTCGGTTCGGAGGCCGAGCGCAACGCGTTCGAGAACGCGCTGACCGCGGCCGGCCCCGACGGGTTGATCCACCCCACCACGTCGGGTCCGTACGAGCACATGAATCTCGACCACTACTTCGCGAGCTGGTTCGAGCGCTACGCCCGAAGCTTCGGCGGCACGATCGCCGGTGGAACCTCGGAGATTCAGCGCAACATCATCGCCACCCAGGTGCTGGGGTTGCCCCGGCGCTGACCGTACTCCGCCAAGCAGACGCGAAAAACCCCGAAATCACCACAATTTGGGGGTTTTCGCGTCTGGTCGCGCAGGGTGACTAGCGCGCGACCACACCGCGCAGGCTGGTGTCGCGGACGTGGATCTGCGCCGCCCGGGTACCCAACTGCCGCAGGATGTTCTCGGGGATCCAGCCCACACAGATCACGGACCGGGCCAGCATCTCGTTCGACGGACTGTCGATGCTGATCTCGCCGGCCCTGATCCCTGCGGCGAGAAGTGACTTGACCTGTTTGACGCGCTGCGTGAACAACCAGCCGGGGTTGGGGGTGTCCGGCGGGGACTGGCGCATCCATGCGAGCTGGATCCTGAACTCGTCTCCGAACTGGTCCAGCGCGTTGGTGTGAATCCAGCTCAGCGCGTCGAGCTTTTCGATCGTGGTGCCCTCGGATCCGAGGACTTCGGTCCAGCCCACGGCGATCTTCTCTCCGAAGGACTGCATGATCGCCGCCAGCAGTTCGTCCTTCGACCCGATGAGCCGATAGACGGTGCCGGTGCCCATACCTGCGGCCGAGGCGATATCCCGCACCGTCGTACCCTCATAGCCGCGCCGGCCGAACTCCGCCCGCGCTACCGCACGGATATGGGCGGCCTTGTCATCGGCCTCGGAGGCGGCCTCCTCGATCCAGGTCCGCACCACGGCGTCGGCCGCGATGAACGGGACGGACCTGTCGAGGTCGGTGTCGGTGGGCCGGCCGGTGGACAAGCCTTCCAACAGAATCCGGCACAGCAGGGTGGCGACCTTCTCCGGTGCGGCATTGTGGCGCATGACGTCGAGGCCGACCTGCAGCATGGTCTGGCAGATCCGGTCGGCCAGAACGGCCATATCGATATCCGAGCGCAGGTAGCCGGCCCATCGGGCGGCTCGCAGCGTCTGCTGCATGGCATCCAGTGTGGCCGTCGGGCGGCGCTGTGCCAGGGCGACGAGGTCAGGGTTGGAACTCGGGCTCTCGTAGAACGACATCTGAAGAGCGGCACGATGTGCGACGGCGCATCGCGCGATATCCGAGCCGAGCTCGGCGATCCGGTCGAACGGCGACGCCGGATCGGGGCCGTCCAACCGGCGCTGGGCGTGCTCGGCGATGCGGTCGAGGTCCTCGTGATACCGCTCGAGCAGTTCCACCAGGATGGCTTCCTTGGATTCGAAATGGTGGTACAGGCTGCCCGGCAGAATGCCTGCCGCGTCCGCGATCTCCTGCAGCGATGTGCGCAGGCCCGACGTGGCGATCAACGTGGCAGCGGTCACGAGGATCTCGGTCCGGCGCGTACGATCCTCCGCTACGGTGCCGGGTTCGGTTGCGCGACCTGGGGTGCGCTTGAGCGTCTTGCGCTCCCCAGGGGTTACCTGGGGACGGCCCACAGCGGCTCCACGATGATTGCCGGCTCCCGTCATGCGATTTGGGTCTCCGACCCAATATTTGGTTAGAGGCTACCAGAACAGCGCTGATGCGCCGGGGATCCCGTGAAGCCAAAGACGCCGGTAGGCCCTGCACGTCCGGGTTGCGGGCCGTGCGCCGAACGTGCCGACCGTAACGCTGTTCCGGCACTTCACCCGGTGACGCCGAGCCGCTCGGTGACCGCGAATACCTCGTCGTAGATCGACTCCGGAACTGTGAACGGCTCTGTCGCAGCCACTTCCGACAGATGAGCGGCGACATCGTCGGCGGTCGGGTTGCTGTCGGTGGGTGCCAGCCAGCCCTCACCCAGCCCGACGAACACCCGGGCGAACCGTCCGGCGCAGGCAGAGAAGTTTTGATGACTGAGCGAGCAGTCACGGCTGGCCAGGTACACCACCAGGGGTGCCACCAGCTCCGGCTGGATCGCCTTGAAGAAGCCGTTGTCCTCGAGTGCTTTCGGATCACCGAGGGTCTCGGTGACCATCCTCGAGATGCCGAACGGCAGTACGGCGTTGGCCAGGATTCCGTGCGGCGCGCCCTCGAGCGCGATCACATTGGCGAGGCCGACCAGGCCGGCCTTGGCTGCAGCGTAATGGGCTTCGAGGTGCTGACCGAACATCCCTGCCGACGAGGCGATGAACACGAACCGGCCATAGCCCTGGTTCTTCATGACCCGAAACGCGGGCTGGGACAGGTAGAAGCCGCCGTCGAGGTGTACTCGCAGCATGCGACGCCAGTCTTCGGGGGAGAGCTCGTCGAACGGGATGCTGTTGAAGATTCCTGCGTTGCTGATCACCGCGTCGAGCCGACCGAACCGTTCGACGGCGGTGCGCACGATCGCCTCGCCACCTTCGGGACTGTCGACCGAATCGTAGGACGCCACCGCAGTACCGCCGGAGGCGACGATCTCGTCCACGACCTGATCGGCCACCGCGACGTCCGAACCGTCGCCGGACATGGACCCGCCCAGATCGTTGACCACCACTGCGGCGCCTCGCCGTGCCAGCTCGAGAGCGTATATCCGGCCGAGTCCGCGGCCGGCACCGGTCACCACGGCGACCTGGTCGTCGAAGTCGATCACTTTGTAGCCCTTGCCAGTTGATGTTCCGGGTCGGTTGATTGACTCCGGTCGGCCCGAACTCTACGGTGGAACAGATATTTGGTCAACGGGGTGCGGAGGTGGAAAGTGCCCGGTGGCGGTGGCGGTGACGACGACGGCCGGTTCGCCGGGCTGGGCATGCTGGCGTCCGCCCTCGCGGCTCGTCCGGTTGCGGTGACGGCGGCCGCCCCGGGGGCCGCGCCGTGGACCGATGGCAAGACCGTGTTCGTCGATCCGTCGGCGCCCACGCGTACGCAGCTCGAATCGGTGGCCGTGCAGGCATCACTGATCGCGGCAGGCAGCCTGGACCCTGATGTGCTCGGAGCCCTGGTCCGTCATCGGCGGTTGGCCGGCCGCTATCTGGTCGTCGAGGGACACCGCGCGCTGTTGGTCAACCGCGCACTCCTGCCGAATTCCCTTGGTGCCCTCGCGGACCCGAGGGTCTGCGAGGGCAGCGATTCACCCGCAGCGTCCCTGGCGATGGCGCGCGGAAAGGGTGCGTTACCCGATCCGCCGACGGGATTCGGTGCGATCCAGGCCAGGAAGGTCCTGGCGGCATGCGCAGCGGCCAAGCCTGTAGATGAGCGGTCGGTGGCACATGTGCCGCGGCGTGATGAGAAGCAGGAGCTCGAGGATCTCGATGAAGACGACGTCGACGACTCTGATGACCCCGATCTGTTCTCCAGCCCGGTCGGCGGGGGTGGAGCCATTGGAAAATGGCTCAAGAAGCTCTTGTCGTCGTCCCGCAAGACGGGTGGCAGCAGTGGGGGGCCGCCGGGTGCCGATTCGCCGACACACCGAACCAACTCGACGAAACGTGGGGTGCACGCGGTCTCCTCTCTCGCCACGGTGTCGTCGGAGGAAATCGTCGACGTCAAGACCGACGGGGTGAAGTATCCGGAATGGAACGCCGAACGCCGCGTCTATCGACTCGACTGGTGCACCGTCCGCGAGGCTGACCCGCAGATCAAGCCGCACGCGACCCAGCAGATCGAGGACGCGATCAGCGTGCGGCGCCCCCTGGCGCGTCTTGGCATGGGACTGCATCGGCGTCATCGGCAACCGCAGGGCGACGACATCGACATCGACGCCGCGCTGGAGGCCCGGGTCGAAGTTCGGGCCGGATCGGTGCCCGACGAGGCCGTCTACCTGGACAGTCTGCGCCGCCGGCGGGACCTGTCGGTGCTGTTGCTGTTGGATATCTCTGGTTCAGCCGCTGAGCCGGGCACCGTCGGGCGCACGGTGCATCAGCAACAGCGCACGGCAGTGGCCCATCTGATGGTGGCGCTTCACGACCTGGGTGACCGGGTGTCGCTGTACGCCTACTACTCCCAGGGCCGGTCGGCGGTGACGATGGTTCCGGTGAAGCGGTTCGACGACCACCTGGATGCACAGGTGTTCCGGCGGCTGAACAGCCTTGAGCCGGGCGCATATTCGCGTCTCGGAGCGGCGATTCGGCACGGTTCGGCGGTCTTGGAGGAGCGCGGTGGCACGTCGCGGCGGCTACTGGTCGTGCTGTCCGACGGACTGGCCTACGACCACGGCTACGAGCGCGCCTACGGTGCTGCCGACGCCAGACGCGCCTTGACCGAGGCTCGGCGTCGGGGGACCGGTTGCGTGTGTCTGACCATCGGTGCCAGCACCGACGCGGGGTCGTTGCGTCGGGTGTTCGGGAGTGCCGCTCACGCCACCATCGCCAGTCCCGATCAGCTGGCCGGCGTGATCGGCCCGGTGTTCCGCTCCGCGATTCGTTCCGGCGAGGTTCGTCGCCGGGTGTCGTGATGGCAAGTCCCAGAATGTCATTGGGGCCGGATATGTGGGGCTCCGTTGTGCAGAATGGTTGAAACAAACATCTGTTCCGCGTTAGGCTCACTTCCGTACCGCAGCGTTGCGGCTACGGCGAAAGGTGTGTTGATGGCCAACGAGTCCGGACTCGCTCACCAGAACGGCGCCAGCTCGCAGGCTCTGACTGCACGTCCCTATTACCGCCAGGTCGGCAACGAGGAGATCGTGTTCAAGGCGGCCTACCGCCAGGGCCTTTCGCTGGTCTTGAAGGGGCCGACGGGGTGCGGTAAGACGCGCTTCGTCGAGGCGATGGCTCACGATCTCGGGCGCCCACTGATCACCGTCTCCTGCCACGACGACCTCACCACCGCCGACCTCGTGGGTCGGTATCTACTACGCGGCGACGAGACGGTGTGGGTGGACGGGCCGCTGACCCGCGCCGTGCGGGAAGGTGCGATCTGCTACCTGGACGAGGTGGTCGAAGCCCGGCAGGACACCACGGTGGTGTTGCACCCCCTGTCCGACTACCGGCGCCAGCTGCCCATCGAACGTCTCGGCATCACGCTCGATGCGGCACCGGGATTCGGTCTGGTCATGTCCTACAACCCGGGCTACCAGAGTGTGCTCAAAGACCTCAAGGACTCGACGCGTCAGCGGATGGTGGCCATCGAGTTCGGTTTTCCGGATCCCGATGTCGAAGAGGGGATCATCGCCCACGAAGCGGGCGTGGATCATGCCACGGCTGTCGAGCTGGTGCGGTTCGGCCAGGCCATCCGGCGCCTGGAGACCGGCGGCCTGCGTGAGGTCGCATCAACCCGCGTGTTGATCGCGGCGGGACGGCTCATTGCCGAAGGCCTGCCGGTCGCGGTGGCGGCCAGGGTGGCGATCGCGGGACCGCTCACCGATGACATTGCGGTAGGCCGCGGTCTGCACGAGTTGATCGACGTCTACCTGGGCGGATCCACATCTGGTGATTGACGGTGTGTCCGGCCGCCGTTAGTGTCTGAACAAATATTAGGTCTGCCCACGGCGCCGTCGCGATGAGCGCCGAAACATGGAGGTCAGATGTCGTACGAGAGCACTGCGCAGCCCATCAAAGTCGGCTATTTGATGGATTTCACGTTGCCGCCGGGTTTCCCGGAAGAACTGATGGCCTCGTTCACCCAGACGTTTGAGCTGGTGTTCGAGGAGGCAGTTGAGCAGGGGCTGATGGATCGCCCGGTGCAGATGATCTACCGCGAGGTGGAGGGGCTGCCGAAAGGGTCGGTCAAGGCAGTCATCGACGCCTACGGCGAGCTGGTCGACGAGGGTTGCCTGGTGGTGTTCGGGCCGAACATCACCGACAACTGCGTGCCGCTGCGGGAAGCGATCGAGGAGCGCTTCAAGGTGCCGACGATCAGCGTTACGGGAACCGACGACTGGCTCGGTGAGTGGACATTCGCCTTCCCTCAGGGATCGATGACCGACGAGCCGATCTTCCTGGCGGATCTGGTCTCGAAGCGGGGCCTGACCGAGATCGGCGTCCTGGTCGAGCAGAACCTCATCGGTGACAGCTATCTGAAGAATCTACGAACTGCATGTGCCCGCAAGGGTATTCGGATTGTCGCCGAAGCCGCGATCGCACAGACCGCCCAGGACATCAACGCCGCGGTGAGCACGCTGCACGAGGCGAAGGCCGAGGCGATCGTGCACCTCGGTTTCGGCTTCGGTGTTGTCTTCATCAACCCCGCACTTGAAGCCGTCAACTGGGACCCCCCGCGCTTCACCACCACCGCGTTCCAGAACGCATGGGTCAACCCGGTCATGTGGAACGCGTTTCTGGGTTGGGTCGGGGTCGATCAGTACGACGAGGGAAATGCCGTCGGGCAGGCCTGGCTGGACCGGTATGCGAAGCGGTACAACGGGAGTCGCCCCGAGTACTGCGTGTCGGTGGTCAACCACGATGTAGCTGCCACGCTGGTGCGCGCCTTCACCGACGCGCATCCGTTGAGCCCGCGCGGGGTCAAAGAAGCGCTCGAACGCGTGAAGATGATGCCCGCCGCGTCCGGCGCGCCGGGAACCCGGGTGTCCTTGGGAAAGTGGACGCGACGCGCATGGATGGGGCCGGGATATCTGGTCGCGCGGACCCTCGATGCCGACGGCGTCAACTCGCACCTCGTCGACCGGTTCGGGGCGGAATGACATGACTACCAGGGAATCCCTACCGCCTGACACACAGGTCAAGCCGCCGCCGCGCAAAGGGCCGAACTGGGGCCGGATGGTGGCGCTGCTCGCCTGGCTCGGCTTTCTCGGCCTGTTCGTCGCGGTCGGGCGGACGGACGTCGACCCGCGGGTGGCCAACCCGAACGTCGAGGGGCGGCCACGTCCCGTCGCGTTCCTGACCGCGTTCGACCACTGGCAGATCATCCCGCAGGTGGGTGCCGTGATCATCGTCGTGGCGTTCACCGTCATGTTCATTGTCGGCTGGCGGAAAAACCCCGGCAGTCCGGTGCTGCTGATGGTCCTGTGCACGACGCTGATCGTCTGGCAGGACCCGATCATGAACTGGTCGCCGTACGCGGTGTACAACCCGATGCTGCTGCACTGGCCAGAGAACTGGTACCTGATCATGATGTCGCCGACGGTGGAACCGTTCATCGTGTTCGGCTACGTATTGTTCTACTTCGGGCCGTACTTCCCGGCGATCTCGATTCTTCGCAAGCTGCAGGCCAAGCGCGGTCCTGAAGGGTTCGTCACCCGACACCCGCTGGTCAGCCTGGGCGCCCTGGTGCTGGTGATCGGGTTCATCTTCGACGCCATACTGGAAGTCAGCCTGGTGCGGACCGGACTCTACATCTACTCGCAGGCGATTCCGTTCGGAACGTTGTTCCCCGGCAGCACCTTCCAGTTCCCACTCATCTGGGAATCGCTCTCGGTGACGTTCGTGATGATCCCGGCGGCCATCCTCGTTTATCGCGACGACACGGGAAAGTCGGTGGCCGAGAAGCTCGCCGCGAAGGCGAGGCTCTTCCCGACGAAGCCCGTACTCGGCACGTTCCTGGTGATGTTCGCGATCATCAACGTGTCGTACTTCGCCTACGGCGGCTGGTTCTGGGCGATCAAGGCCAGCGGGCTCGCCACCTCGGTCGCCTGCCCGTGGCCATATCCCGAGGCCAAGATCTATGACCCCCAGGGGTACTACCGGGCGAACGGTGCCGAGGGGCCGTACTCGGTGGGCAAGTGGTCCACCTGGCAGCAGGGACCGTCCCGCAATCCCGACGTCGAGCTGGGTTCAAAGAGCGATCGGTGCGCAACGGGGAACCAGCATGGCTGAGAATCGGACCGTCCTCATCACGGGTGCGTCCCGTGGGCTCGGCTTCGCTTCGGCCACGCACCTTTATCGCGAGGGGTGGCGCGTAGTGGCTGCGATGCGCTCACCGGATCGCGGAATGACACTGCTGCGGGAGGCGACGGGAGCGGGCGACGACGACAGCCGGCTGATCGGCATCCAGCTCGACCTCACCGACGCCGCTTCGATCGCCGCGGCGGCCAAGGACATCACCGAAACCGTCGGCGCTCCGCATGCGGTGGTTCACAACGCCGGGATCTCGGCGGCGGGAATGGTCGAGGAGACACCCCCGGATGTGTGGGAGCGCATGTTCGCGACCAACGTCTTCGGCCCGGTGGCGCTCACCAAGGCGCTGCTCCCGTCGATGCGAGACGCCGGACGGGGCCGCATCGTGCTGATCTCCAGCGCTGCCGGGGTTCGTGGAATGCCGGCCACCGCACCATATTCGGCGGTCAAGGGAGCGCTGGAACGGTGGGGGGAGTCGATGGCCGGGGAAGTCGGGCCGTTCGGGATCGGCGTCACGATTCTGGTCACCGGTACCTACGACACGGAGATCATCACCGACGCGGGTACGACGGACGTCCGCGACCTCGACGGGCCCTATGCCCGCCACCACCGCACGATGGACAAGCGGGGGCGGGCCATGATGACGCGCGCGGCCCGGCCGCCCGAGAAATTCGCCGCGGGTCTGGCCAAGGCCCTCGGCAGCCCGAAACCCTTCGTCAAGACCGCTGTCGGCCCGGACGCACGAATGTTGTTGATCGCCAACCGCTTACTGCCCACGGCGGCCTCGCACCAGATGACCAGGCTGATGATGGGCATCCCACGGTTCGGCGCATTGCGAGGGGAGGGCGCAGGCCATGACTGACTTCGAAGCGAGGATGTTGATCGACGGCAAGCTCGTCGAGGGTGAGGCAGGAGCCTTCGCCAACATCAATCCGGCGAATGAAGATGCGCTCGGCGAGGTCTCGGACGCGTCGAAGGCCGACATGAACCGGGCCATCGATGCGGCCCGCCGGTCGTTCGACGAGACCGACTGGTCGACCGACCATCAACTCCGCAAGCGGTGCCTTGAAGAACTGCACGAGGCGATCGAAGGCGAACTGGAGGAGCTGCGCGAGGAACTCATCGCCGAAGTCGGTGCGCCGCGCGCCGTGACACACGGTCCCCAACTCGACGCTCCGTTCGCCGACGGGCTCAGATACCCGGCCCGGCTGATCGACACCTTTCCGTGGGAAACCGATCTGGGCGATACCGTCGTCTCCGTCACCGGGGTGAACACCACCCGCAAGGTGTGGCATGAGCCGGTCGGCGTGGTCGGTGCCATCGTGCCGTGGAACTTCCCGTTCGAGGTCGCCGTCAACAAGCTGGGGCAGGCGCTCGCGACCGGTAACACCGTGGTGCTCAAGCCTGCGCCCGATACGCCGTTCAATGCCACGCGGCTCGGCCGCCTCATCGCCGAGAACACCGACATCCCAGCGGGTGTGGTGAATGTCGTGACGGCATCGGACCACCTCGTCGGCGAAGAACTCACCCTGTCACCCAAGGTCGACATGATCTCGTTCACCGGCTCCACGGCCGTGGGTAGGCGAATCATGGAAAAAGGTGCCGCGACGATGAAGCGGCTGTTCCTCGAACTGGGTGGCAAGTCGGCGACGATCGTGCTGGAAGATTTGGATGACACAGCGTTCAACTCCGCATGTTTGATCGGTATCGGCCCGTTGCTACACGCCGGGCAGGGCTGCGCAGCTCCCACCCGAATGCTGTTGCCGCGCTCCCGTTACGACGAAGGCGTGGCGATCCTGAAGGCGATCTACGAGAACATCACCCCAGGCGATCCGCAGGATCCCGGAACCCTCTGCGGCCCGGTCATTTCAGCCAAACAGCAAGCCCGCATCCTCGGCTACATCGCGAAGGGCGTCGATGAAGGTGCCACGATGCTCGTCGGCAGTACGCAGGCGCCGGCGGCTCTCGGTCTTTATGCAAAGGGTTTCTGGGTCAGCCCAACCCTTTTCACCGATGTCGACAACTCGATGACCATCGCGCAGGAGGAGATCTTCGGACCGGTTCTCGTCGTCATCCCGTACGAGGACGAGGATGACGCCGTCCGGATCGCCAACGACAGCCCGTACGGGCTCGCAGGCAACGTCATGTCGGGCTCGCTGGAGCGGTCGCTTGCCGTCGCGCGCCGGCTGCGCGCCGGGTTCATCGGGCTCAACGGCACCGCAGGTTACGGCGCGGACACCCCGTTCGGCGGTTACAAGAACAGCGGAGTCGGACGCCAGAACGGCATCGCCGGATTCGAGCAGTACACCGAGATCAAGTCCGTCGCCTACCCGGCCGGCTAGGAGGAGACAGCTTTGTCGCAGCTATTTGACGACCTGGAGGACTTCGGCTCGTTCGACGACGCCGTCTCGGGAGATGTCCGGGATCCATTCCCGGAGCTCGCCAGGCTTCGCCGCGAGGAACCGATCCAGCGGATCGACATGTCCGCGATGCCGGGAGAAGCGGGTAAGCCCGTGTTCATCGTGTATCGCTACGAGGACGCCCAGCAGATGCTGCGCGACAACCTGACGTTCTCGTCGTCGGGTGTCATCGCAGCGTTCGGTCCGGTGCTCGGCGAGCGCGTGATGCTGGGCATGGATGAACCGGTGCACGGCCGGCTGCGTTCGCTGGTATCGAAGGCGTTCTCGCAGAAGGCCTTGACGCGTTGGGAAGACGAGTTGGTCGGCCGGGTCGGCAACGAACTCATCGACAAGTTCGCGGACAAGGGCAGGGCCGACCTGGTCAAGGAATTCACCTTCGACTATCCGAGCCGGATCATCGCGGGATTGTTGGGATTGCCGGAAGCGGACTATCCCCAGTTTCAGCGTTGGTCCATCTCGCTGCTGAGTTGGATCCTGAATCCCGAGCGCGGTCTGGCGGCTTCGGCCGCGCTGTGCGAGTACTTCGCCCCGATCCTGCAAGCCCGTCGGGCCGAGCCGAAGGACGACATGATCAGCCTTCTCGCCGAGGCCGAGATCGACGGCGAGAAGCTCACCGATGAAGAGATCTTCTCCTTTCTCCGGCTGCTGTTGCCTGCCGGAGTGGAGACGACGTACCGGTCACTGGGCAACCTGCTGTTCGGGTTGCTCTCGGACCCAACGCAGCTGGCCGCGATCCGGGCTGACAGATCACTGCTGCCACAGGCCATCGAGGAGGCGGTGCGCTGGAATCCGCCGCTGTTGACCATCACCCGGACCGCCACCTGCGACACCGAGCTCGGCGGGGTGCACATCCCCGAAGGCTGTTCGGTGATGCCGATGCTCGGATCGGCGAATCGACAGGAAGACCGGTGGGAAGATCCCGACAAGTTCGACATCTTCCGCACCGCCAAAGGGAACCTCGGGTGGGGCCACGGTGTGCACGTGTGTCTGGGCATGCACCTGGCACGACTCGAAATGCGCACCGCCATCACTCTTCTGCTGGACCGGTTGTCCAACCTACGGCTGGACCCGGACGGCGGCGACCCGCACATCCGCGGGCAGATCTTCCGCTCGCCGACCTCGTTGCCGGTCCTGTTCGATGCGGCCGCCCGATGACCACCCCGGCGAGCAGACGCATATGTACCCGACACAACACGTTTCGGGGTACGTATGCGTCTGCTCGCGCAAGGAAGAGTGACCAGGAGAGCTTCAGATGACCGACTTCGAGACGGTGGACTTCTTCACCGACGAATCACTGGTGCCCGACCCGTACCCCTACTTCGACCACCTGCGGTCGAAGTGTCCTGTCACCCAGGCGACCCCGTTCAACGTCCTGGCGGTGACAGGCTACGACGAGGCGTTGGCCGTCTACCGGGACCCGGTGTTCTCGTCCTGTGTGTCGGTCGCGGGCCCGTTCTCGGGGATGCCGTTCGGGCCGGGGGACAGTGACGATGTCACCGACCTGATCGAGCAGCACCGTGCCGCGGTTCCGATGGCCGAGCACATCACCTCACAGGACCCGCCGGTGCACACCCGCACCCGCGGGCTGATGAACAAGCTGATCACGCCGAAGCGCCTCAAGGAGAACGAGGACTTCATGTGGCGGCTGGCCGATGAGCAGCTCGACACCTTCATCGACAAGGGCGGCTGCGAATTCCTGGCCGACTACGCGAAACCGTTCTCGCTGCTGGTGATCGCCGATCTGCTGGGCGTCCCGGCCGAGGATCACGAGGAATTCAAGGCCGCGTTCGCGCTGGAGACGGTCGGTGAACTCGGCAAGGAGGCACCGACGACGCACAACCCCCTGCAGTGGCTGAACGAGAAGTTCTACGCCTACATAGAGGACCGCAGGCGCACGCCACGCGACGACGTTCTGACCGGGCTGGCACAGGCCAAATATGAAGACGGTTCGATGCCCGAGATCGAGGACGTGATGAACCTGTCGACGTTCCTGTTCGCCGCGGGAACGGAGACCACCACAAAGCTGGTGAGCTCGGCGGTGCGGTTCATCGGCGACAACCCGGGATTCGAGAAGCTGCTTCGCGGGGACCGCAGCAAGATACCGGCGTTCCTCGAGGAGACGCTGCGCTTGGAAAGTCCGGTCAAATCGCACTTCCGGATGGCGGGCAAGAACACCAGCATCGGTGATGTCGAGGTCCCCGCCGGGACCACCGTCATGGTGCTTCCCGGAGCGTGCAATCGCGACGAACGGAAGTTCCCCGAACCCAACACCTTCCGGACGGACCGTGCCAACGTCCGCGAACAGATCGCGTTCATCCGCGGTGTCCACTCCTGCCCGGGTGCCCCGTTGGCCCGCGCGGAGGGCCGGATCTCGCTCAACCGGATCCTCGACCGGATGGGTGACATCACGATCTCCACCGAGCACCACGGCCCGGCGGACAACCGCAACTACACCTACGAACCGACCTTCATCATGCGTGGGCTCAGCACGCTGCACATCACCTTCACTCCGCTGCACTGACACCGCGAGCCGACGCAAACTCGCCAGAGAAAAGGAGCACCACATGACCGGAAAGCTCGACGGCAAGGTCGCTTTCATCACCGGTGCAGCCCGCGGACAGGGCCGGGCGCATGCAATCGCGATGGCCAGAGAGGGCGCCGACATCATCGCCGTCGACATCTGCCGCGACATCCCGTCCAATCCCTATCCGCTGGCCACACCCGAGGATCTCGCCGAGACCGAGCGGTCGATCAAGGAACTCGGCCGACGTGTCGTCGCGCGGGTCGCCGATGTCCGCGAGCGCCATGAGCTGCGCGACGCGGTCGAGGCGGGTATCGCCGATCTCGGCAAGGTCGACATCGTGGTCGCCAATGCGGGGATCCTGCCGATGGCGATGGGCAATCCCGATCCGATGGGTTTCGTCGATGCCTCCGACGTTGATCTGCTGGGCGTGATGAACACCGTCGCGGTGGCGATACCGCATCTGCCCGACGGTGCGTCGATCATCGTCACCGGTTCCACCGCAGGCATGATCCGCGGTACCACCACCAGTCCCGACATGGGCCCGGGTGGCGCTGGTTACGGTTGGAGCAAGCGGATGGTGATCGAGTACGTCAACGAGATGTGTCTTCACCTGGCGTCGAGGATGATTCGGGTCAACGCGATCCATCCGACCAACTGCAACACCCACCTGCTGCAGAACGAGGGCATGTACGGGGTGTTCCGTCCGGATCTCAAAGCTGCAGGCAAAACAGCCACCCGCGAAGATGCCGAGCCGTTGTTCAACCTGTTCCAGGCCATGCCGATTCCGTACATCGAACCGGAGGACATGGCCAATCTCGGAGTGTTCCTCGCCAGCGACGACAGCCGGTACATCACCGGCCAACACATCCGCGTCGATGCGGGCTCATTGCTCAAGTGGCCCAACGGACCTCAGTAGCACCGGGTATCTCATCAGAAGAAGGAGGTGGCAGTGGGCGCGATCATCATGTTGGGCACGCTGTTCTGCTTGATCGTCCTGATCGTCGGCCTGGTGCTCCGTTTCGACCCAGAGGCGCGGCGCCGGCCGGCTGAGGAGGCCGACCGGTGAATGTCGATTTGTTGATCAAAGCCGGTGTGGCCTTCGCCTACATCACCGGTCTGGGTTTTCTCGCCGTGGGCATCTACCTGAGCGTGCGCCGTGGCCGACTGCACCCCTTGCTGCTGCTGTGTATCTCAGCACTCTCGTTTTCCTGGATCGAGGCGCCCTACGACTGGGCGATGTACGCCCAGTTCCCGCCGGCGCTCCCGCGGATGCCGTCGTGGTGGCCGCTGAACATGACCTGGGGCGGACTGCCCTCCGCTGTACCGGTGGGGTACATGGGGTATTTCGTGCTGCCGGCGATCATCGGTGCGGCGCTGGGGCGATGGGTGATCCGGAAATGGAATTGGCGACGTCCGCAGACGCTGCTGCTGGTGGGCTTCGCCGTCGGGTTCTGCTGGGCGCTGTTCTTCAACGCGATCATCGGCGCGCGACTCGGCCTGTTCTACTACGGCTACGTGATCGAAGGTCTCGGCCTGTGGGAGGGGACCAAACATCAGTACCCGATCTACGACGCCATCGCCATGGGTGTGCAGATGATGGTGTTCACCTACCTGCTGGGCCGAACCGATGAGCAGGGCCGGAACGTCATCGAGATGTGGGCCGACAAGATCTCCAAGACCCGGGTGCAGTCAGCAGTGGTTTCGGTGATCGCCGTCATCGTGGTCGGGCACGCGGTTTACGCCTCGGTCTTCGCGCCGCACCTGGTCACCAAACTTGGTGGGTGGGTGACCGCGGGACCGGCCGAGCAGTTGTTCCCCGGGGTCCCCAATCAACCGCGGTAGCACGGGCGAGGGGGCTAACATCGCAACACATGGCGTCGCTACGCCCACATTATGAGACGTTGCAGTCGATCTACGACATCTCAGACGAGTTTTTCGAGCTGTTCCTGGGTCCGACGATGGGCTACACGTGCTCGTACTTCGATCGCACCGGCATGTCTCTCGACGAGGGGCAGAACGCGAAGTTCGATCTGGCGCTGTCCAAGTTGGACCTTCAGTCCGGCATGACGTTGCTCGACATCGGCTGCGGGTGGGGTGGGGGATTGCAGCGGGCCGTCGAGACGTATGAGGTCGACGTCATCGGTCTCACTCTCAGCCGGTCACAGCGCGACTACGCCGAGGCCAAGCTGGCCAAGGTCCCGAACGGCCACCGCGTCGAGGTGCGACTGCAGGGCTGGGAGGAATTCGACGAGAAGGTCGACCGGATCGTGTCGATCGGGGCATTCGAGCACTTCGGTCACGAACGTTATCCGGCCTTCTTCGAGATGGCCTACAACGCGCTCCCGGCCGGCGGGACGATGCTGTTGCACACGATCTGCGGCATCACGCAGGCCGATGCGGTCCGGCTGGGAATCCCGTTGACGCTGAACGTGGCCCGGTTCGTCAAATTCATCATGGCCGAGATCTTCCCCGGCGGTCGGTTGCCCACGGCTTCGATGGTCGAGGAACATGCCCATGAAGCCGGGTTCGAGGTGGCCATGGTGCAGCCGATCGGCCAGTACTACCCGAGGACCTTGGAGGAGTGGGCGGCCAACCTGGAAGCACATCGTGACCAGGCCATCGCCCTGCAGTCCCAACAGGTATACGACCGGTACATGAAGTACCTCACCGGTTGTCCGGACCTCTTCCGCGGCGGATACCTCGACGTCAATCAGTTCACACTGCGGAAGTAGCGAAGGCCGTTACCGCCGAGCCGCAAGCTCAGTAGTTGTTGCAGCTGCCTGCGATCGAGTTGATCGGCCCGAAGTACTCCTGAGCGGCCGGGCTGGCCTGCAGCTGGGCCACCGTCTGCTGGCGCTGGGCCGGGCCCGACGCCAGGAAGTTGCGCAATGCACCCTGCGCGAACGGCGACGCGTTGAACTGCTGCGCCAGATCAGGACGCTGCGCGTTGAGCGCCGCCATGACCTGCTCGTAGCTGCATGTCGTGTTGACCACGCCGCTGAAATCGGGTTGGGCGGATGCCACTCCCGTCACCAGCGGAACGGACAGCGCCAGACCGCCGAGAGCGGCCGCGATGTACTTGAAAGACTTGCTCACCTGCTGGAAACCCCCATGTTGTTCGCCCGAGAAGGCGACGCCTTGTACGTTTGCCGGACCCGACCTCATTCGAGGCTAACAGGCGGCAGACGTACAAGGCGTCCTAGCGAAACCGCTTCGGGTCCGCATCAGTCGATGACGGCGGCTTCCTTGCGCTCGGTGATCGGCCGGGCCAGCTCCTGCTCATTGCAGATGCGCTGCAACTTCTCCAGGGTCTCGTCCAGGCCGGGACCCAGCTTCTTTCCCGGGGTGAAGCGCGCCGGCAGATTCCGCATGCCCTGAATGACGCCGATCGTGTCGTAGTGCACGGTGCCCTCGGCGTCGCACACATAGTCCGGCATCCGGTCCAGGACCGCGGTGAGCATCGACTTGAACACCGTGCGCGCCACGTTCGAACCCACACAGCGGTGCACTCCGATGCCGAAGCTGAAGTGCCGGTTGCCCTTCCGGTCCAGGACGATCTCGTTGGGCTTGTCGAACACCGACGGGTCACGGTTGGCCATCGCCCAGGACAGCCACAGCCGCTCGTACTGCTTGAACTGCTGCCCCTCGACCTCGACGTCCTCGGAGAACGTGCGGCCGTCACCGGGCGCCGGTGTGAAGAAACGCAGGAACTCTTCGGTGGCCGGGTCGAGAAGGGTGGCACGCTCGTCGCTCAGCCGGGTGCGTTCATCGGGGTGCTCGCCCAGCCATTCCAACGCATGCGCGGTGAGTGCGGTGGTGGTGTCGAATCCGCCGCCGATGACCAGCCCGAGGTTGCCGAGGATCTCCATGTCCGGTGCGGGTTCACCATCGATGCGTAGCTGCAGCATTGCGTTGACCAGCCCGGGCCGCGGCGTCTCCCGGATCTCCATCATGTTGTTGATGATGTCGATGCCCATCTCGCGGTGCTGCTCGTTGATCTTCTCGCGATCGGGGGAGTGTTCGGGTGTGTACACCGACGCATGGGTGGGCTCGCTGTAGACGTTCCACTTCTTGAGCTCGATGCCCATCATGGCCAGGGTGAATACCGCGGGCACCACGTTGGCCAGATGCTCGACGAAGTCGATCTCGCCGGACTCGATGTGCTCGTCGAGTGCGGCGCGGGTGATCTCGTCGACGAACGGCACCCACCGCTTGATGGCGGCAGGGGACAGGTACGGGTTGAGTGCACCGCGGTAGGCGCTGTGCTCCGGTTCGTCCATCTCCAGGATGCCGCCCCGCACCACGGTGGCCCGGCTGGCCTTCGGGATCGTGATGCCCTGATACGGCGTCTCGCCACTGATGTCGTGGTGATTCGATACGACGGGGCAGCGGGCGAGCTCGAAGACATGCTTGCTGTCGGCGGCCACCCAGTGCCCGTTGTAGGCGTCGGTCCACGCCATGGGGCAGCGGGACTGCATCTCCTCGGTGATCTTCTCGAACTGCAACCGGTATTCCGGCGTGTGCCGGTCGAAGTGGTAGTTGTTCTTCTTGCGGTCGTCGTCGGTCGTGACATCGTCGATACTCACGGCGTTGTCTCCCTTGGCCTTTCGGTCTGCGTCAATCTTCGATGACGATGGCTTGCTCAGGGCAGGAGTGCGCGGCCTCGCGGACCGCGTCCTCCTGATCCGCGGGCACCAGGTCAGAAACCGGTGACGCGTGCCCGTCGACGTCATCGAGGACGAACGAATCCGGTGCGATCATCGAGCAAAGGGTGTGCCCTTGGCAGCGACTGGCATCAACCGAAACCTTCACTACGACAACTCCTTTCGAACCGCTGGTTGCGGAATCAGACGTGGTAGTCGTACCACTTGAGGTAACCGCCTGCGTCGACCCGCAGTTGCATGCCGGTGACGTACCTGGCCTCGTCGGAGGCCAGCCAGAGCACCGCGTTGCTGATGTCCTCCGGCTCGATGAAGTTGACCTTCATCGCCTGCTGTACACCGAACACCGGCTCGGCATCGGCGCGGGTGGGGTTCTCCAGGTCCGGCCGGAACGAGCGGTACATCGGCTCGCTCTGCAGCATGTTGGTGTTGCAGTTGGTCGGGTGGATGACGTTGGCGCGGATGCCGCGCACCGCCAGTTCGGTGGCCAGCGCGTGCACGTATTCGGAGATCAACCGCTTGGAGATCATGTAGCCCATGCCGCCTGGATCGGCGCCCGGGTTGGGCTTGTTGTGGGCGTCCATCAGCGCGGCGGCAGATGCGGTCGCGATGATCGAAGCACCTTCCTTGAGGTGCGGCAGCGCGACCTGGATGGCGTTGATGGTGCCGACGAAGTTGGTGTTGATTCCGTCGGTCCAGGCCTGCATCGCGGGCTGGCCCTTCATCGCGGCGATGCCGGCCTGGGCCACGACGATGTCGAGCTTGCCGAACTCCGCGAGGCCGGCATCCAGCGCGGCGCGCAACTCGGCCTCGTTGCGGACATCGGCCTGGGCCGTGACGATGCGGCGTCCGGTCTTCTCGACGTAGTTCTTGGTCTCTTCGAGGTCTTCAGCTGTGGCCATGGCATAGCCGACGGTGTCGTAGTTCTTACAGATGTCGACCGCGATGATGTCGGCGCCCTCTTCGGCCAGCCGGATCGCGTGGCTGCGGCCCTGACCGCGTGCCGCGCCGGTGATGAACGCGACTTTCCCGGCAACCCTGCCTTCTCCGCTGTTTCCCACAATTGTCCTTTCGCTGATGATGTTTCGGGTGCGCCTGCGCGTCAGGTGTTACGGCCGCCGTTGACGCCGAGGATCTGGCCGGTGATGTAGCCCGCCTCTTCGGAGACGAAGAAGGCGCAGGCGGCGGCGATGTCCTCGGGCTTGCCCATCCGGCGCACCGGCGTCTGCGCGATCTGCTTGTCGGTGTCGCCGAGGAAGCCCTTACCTTCGGCTTTGCGCAGCATCGGGGTGTCGATGAAGCCCGGCGGCACGGCATTCACGGTGATGCCACTGGGGCCGAGTTCCAGCGCCAGGCTCTTGGTCAGGCCGTTGACCGCGGACTTCGCCGCGACGTAGGGCGACATGAAGGGCTGGCCAGAATGCGTACTCGACGACGAGATGTTGACGATGCGACCCCACCCGGCCTCGAGCATGTCGGGCAATGCCGCCTGGATGCAGTGGAATACGCCGTTGAGGTTGACGTCGATGATCTGCTGCCACTTGTCGAACGAGACGTCGCTGAATCGCTTGAAACAGTCCAGGCCCGCCGCATTGACCAACACCGAGATCGGGCCGAGTTGGGCGCGAACGGCATTGAGTGCGGTATCGACGGCGGCGCGGTCGGTCACATCGGCGACATGGGCGAATTCGTCATCCGAGGGCTGTAGGTCGAGAACCGCGACATTGAGGCCGTCGGCGCGCAACCGGGCGGCGATGGCCGCTCCGATACCGGAACCTCCTCCAGTGACAACGGCATTCTTCATGACAGTTCTCCGGTCGCCGGGCGGGGCCGGACTTTCTCAGGGGTCAAGAATCATCCTTCCGATTATGAGAACCGTACTCTCGGACTGGTGTTTCCCGCAAGATCCGGGCTCGATGTGCGCGCCTCCTGCGTAGATGGTGGATCTGCAGCGAATAGGGCATGACTAGCTGATCTAGCTTTCACTTGAGTTCTCATCGAGCGAATGTATGATTCGCCGGTGATGAGAATGCAGTTTCCATCACAGTAGGGAATCGCCTGAGGAGGATGATGCAGCAGGAAGCGCCGACCATCGCGGCAGAACAGCGGGCTGACCGGAAGTTGTTGATCGGCGGAGAGCTGCGCGAGACGCCGCGGACGTTTCCTTCCGTCAATCCAGCTACCGGTGAAGTGTTCGGTTACGCGCCGGACGCGACGGTCGCCGATGCCCAGGCCGCGGTCGCCGCGGCCAGGCAGGCATTCGACCACACGGACTGGTCCACCAACGCCGAGTTCCGGGTCCATTGCCTGGAGCAACTGCACCGGGCGCTGGTCGAGAACCGCGACGAACTGGCCGCACTGACCACCACCGAGGTGGGGGCCACCGCGGCGTTGTGCGCCGGCGCTCAGCTGGACGGACCGATCGACATCGTGCGGTACTACGCCGAGCTGCTCAAGACCTACCCGCTGACCGAGGACCTCGGAAACATCGAGAGCCGCGGCATGCAGCATCACCGATGGGTAGAGAAGGAAGCCGGCGGTGTGGTGGCCGCGATCATCGCCTACAACTATCCGAACCAGTTGGCCCTGGCCAAGCTGGCGCCCGCGTTGGCCGCCGGCTGCACGGTGGTGCTCAAGTCCGCACCGGACACCCCGTTGATCACGCTCGCACTCGGTGAGCTGATCGCCAACCACACCGACATCCCGGCCGGCGTCGTCAATGTCCTGTCCGGTGCCGACCCGGAGGTGGGTGCAGTGCTCACCACCAGCCCCGACGTCGACATGGTGACCTTCACCGGTTCGACGCCCACCGGCCGGCGCATCATGGCCGCGGCGAGTGAGACCTTGAAGAAGGTGTTCCTGGAGCTCGGTGGCAAGTCTGCCGCGATCGTCCTCGACGATGCCGACTTCAACACCGCCGCGGTCTTCTCGGCCTTCAGCATGGTCACCCACGCCGGTCAGGGCTGCGCGCTGACCTCACGGCTGCTGGTGCCGGCCAAACACAAGGACGAGATCGTCGAGCTCATCAAGGCGAATTTCGGGCACGTGCGGTTCGGCGACCCGACCGACCCCAAGACCTACATGGGTCCGCTGATCAGCGAGAAGCAGCGCGACAAGGTCGACGGCATGGTCAAGCGCGCCGTCGAGGCCGGGGCCACCCTGGTGACTGGCGGTGAGAAGGTCGACCCCGGTTACTTCTACACCCCCACGCTGCTGGCCGATGTGGACCCGGACAGCGAGATCGCCCAGGAAGAGGTCTTCGGACCGGTGCTCGCGGTGATCGCCTACGAGGACGACGACGACGCGGTACGCATCGCCAACAACTCGATCTACGGGCTTTCCGGTGCGGTGTTCGGCAGCGAGGACCGCGCTCTGGCCGTGGCCCGACGGATCCGGACGGGCACATTCTCGATCAACGGCGGCAACTACTTCAGCCCCGACAGTCCGTTCGGTGGATACAAGCAGTCGGGCATCGGCCGGGAAATGGGCACCGCAGGGCTCGAGGAGTTCATGGAGTCCAAGACGTTCGCCCGGGTGCTGTCATGAGTGGCGGTCCATTGGCAGGCGTCCGCGTCCTCGAGGTCGCGATGTACGGCTTCGTCCCCTCGGCCGGAGCCGTGCTGGGGGAGTGGGGTGCCGACGTCATCAAGGTCGAGCACGCCGTCACCGGTGACCCGCAACGCGGCCTGCGTCAGACCGGGCCGCTGCGCGTCGAGGGCGATCCCAACCCGAACATCGAGCACGCCAACCGCGGCAAGCGCAGCATCGGGCTGGACATGTCGGTGCCCGAAGGTAAAGAAGTCCTGCTGGAACTGGCGAAGCGGGCCGATGTGTTCCTCACCAGCTTCCTGCCCGGGCACCGGCAGAAGTTCGGTATCGACGTCGACGACATCCGCGCGGTGAACCCGAACATCATCTACGCCCGGGGCAGCGCGCTGGGTCCCCGCGGTGAAGAGTCGGTCAAGGGCGGTTACGACATGACCGCCTTCTGGTGCCGCGCCGGCACTGCCGCGACCATCACCCCCGCCGGGATGGCGGGAATGATCGC
Source organism: Mycolicibacterium peregrinum (assembly GCF_001665785.1). GTDB lineage: Bacteria > Actinomycetota > Actinomycetes > Mycobacteriales > Mycobacteriaceae > Mycobacterium > Mycobacterium peregrinum_A. Next base: position 72,073 of record NZ_LZSO01000051.1, on the reverse strand, counting down.
ACCGCCAGGGCCGGCCTACGGCGACACCATCTCGGGCACGAACCTGGCCGGCGGCATCGCGGCGGCGCTGTTCAAGCGGGAGCGCACCGGCGAGCCGTCGGTGGTCGACGTGTCCCTGCTGGGCAGTGGCCTGTGGTCGATGGGCCACACCGTGGCGTTGACCCAACACCTGAACCAGTTGATGGTGACACCACCACCCGGCGTGCACGGGTCGCCGATCAATCCGCTCGTCGGGTTGTACGGCACCGCCGACGACCGCTACATCTCGTTCGTGATGATGCAGCCCACCAAGTTCTGGGCCGACGTGTGCCGCCACATGGATCTGGAGAGCTACATCGACGATCCGCGGTTCGCGACTGCCGAATCGTTCGCAGAGAACACGCCCGACGCGGTCGAGATCCTCACCGAGGCGATGAAGAAGCGAACTTTGCCAGAGTGGAGCGAGCGATTCACCACGCTGGCCGGACCGTGGGCTCCGGTGCAGGACACCCTGCAGGCGGGACAGGATGCCCAGATCCGGGCCAACGAGTACCTGCTGCAGGCGGGTGAGCTCGAGTTGGTCGCCAACCCAGTGCAATTCGACGTCACGGCGCCGAGCACCGGGCCGGCCCCCGGCTTCGCCGAACAAACCGACGACATCCTGGCCGAACTCGGTCTGGACTGGGATCGCATCATCGAACTCAAAACCGCCGGCGCGGTCACCTAGGCCGCCTCCGTCATGCCCCTCGTCTCTTCCGTCGCACACTGTCCGTCATGGGCTGCTGTCACCGCAGCCCACGACGTGAGCGGTCCTTCATGTGACCGGGGGCGTCCCAATTGTCAACTACCCGAGCAAGTTCTACGTTATTTGCCTCCGCGACAGATACCGGGTCCGCTAGCATCAGGCACTCGGGGGGCGGTCACGGGGGCAAGTCTGTCCGGTTTCACCGGTGAGTCCGGTGAAGCGCACGAGGTCCGCGGGAAACAGGAGGTGCGTCAGATGTTCGAACGCACCCCGCACTTGTTCTTCCGCGTGAAAGGCAATGTGCTCCAGTCGTATTCGTATGTGTCCGCGCTCCCGACCGGCCGGTTGGCATGTGCCGGCTCGGAGGTTGCGGCATGACCCGGCTCGGGCTCCGTGCCGCGCCACACCAAGTAGATCTGTTCGAGCACCCGCGCGGTGAAGCACTTAACATCGGCGCACCGACCGCGGTGTCGGCAGCCACTTGCCGGAACAGGAGTTCTGATGGCAGATAAATGGTCGACCGGAGTGTCGCTGCGCAACCTGTCGGGCCCGATGCAGGCCGTCGGGGCGCTGTTCGCGATGTCGCTGGACGCCATCCGGTTCATCTTCAAGCGTCCGTTCCAGGGCCGGGAGTTCCTCGAGCAGTGCTGGTTTGTCGCCCGGGTGTCGATGGCACCGACGCTTCTGGTGGCGATCCCGTTCACCGTGCTGGTGAGCTTCACCCTCAACATCCTGTTGCGCGAACTCGGTGCGGCCGACCTGTCGGGCGCGGGCGCTGCCTTCGGTGCGGTGACCCAGTTGGGCCCGATGGTGACGGTGCTGATCGTCGCCGGCGCCGGCGCGACGGCGATGTGTGCGGATCTGGGTTCTCGCACCATCCGCGAAGAGATCGACGCCATGGAGGTGCTCGGCATCAACCCGATCCAGCGTCTGGTGACGCCGCGGATGCTGGCCTCGGGACTGGTGGCGCTGCTGCTCAACAGCCTGGTGGTGATCATCGGCATCCTGGGTGGCTACGTGTTCTCGGTGTTCATCCAGGACGTGAACCCGGGTGCTTTTGCGGCCGGGATCACCCTGCTGACCGGTGTGCCGGAAGTGATCATCTCGTGCGTCAAGGCCGCGCTGTTCGGCCTGATCGCCGGACTGGTGGCCTGCTATCGCGGACTGACGATCACGGGCGGCGGTGCCAAGGCAGTGGGCAACGCCGTCAACGAAACCGTGGTGTACGCATTCATGGCCCTGTTCGTGATCAACGTGGTCGTCACGGCCATCGGTATCCGCATGACGGCGCACTGAGGCAGGGGACGCAATGGGAACCATGACGATCCTGCGGTCGACCTACCCGCGGGTCAGCAGACAGTTCAACAAGCCGGTGTCGACACTGAGCCGGATCGGCGATCACACGCTGTTCTATCTCAAAGCACTGGCGGGCACCCCGCACGCGGCGTTGCACTACCGCAAGGAACTGATCCGGCTGATTGCCGAGATCTCGATGGGTGCAGGCACATTGGCCATGATCGGCGGCACCGTCGTCATCGTCGGGTTCCTGACCCTGGCCACCGGCGGTGTGCTGGCCATCCAGGGCTATTCGTCGCTGGGCAACATCGGTATCGAGGCCCTGACCGGCTTCCTGGCGGCCTTCATCAACGTCCGGATCGCCGCACCGGTGGTGGCCGGCATCGGCCTGGCCGCCACCTTCGGCGCCGGCGTCACCGCCCAGCTCGGTGCGATGCGGATCAACGAGGAAATCGACGCACTGGAGGCCATGGCGATCCGGCCCGTCGAGTACCTGGTGTCCACCCGCATCGTGGCCGGGATGATCGCGATCACCCCGCTGTACGCCATCGCGGTGATCCTGTCCTTCCTGGCCTCCCAGTTCACCACCGTGGTGCTGCTCGGGCAGTCGGGCGGCCTCTACGACCACTACTTCACGACGTTCCTCAATCCGATCGACCTGTTGTGGTCGTTCCTGCAGGCCGTCCTGATGGCCATCACCATCCTGCTGATCCACACCTACTTCGGCTATTTCGCCTCCGGCGGGCCATCCGGGGTCGGGGTCGCGGTCGGCAACGCCGTACGAACCTCACTGATCGTCGTGGTCTCGGTGACCCTGCTGGTGTCACTGTCCGTCTACGGCTCCAACGGAAACTTCAACCTGTCGGGTTAGGGAGAAGAGTTGACACGAAACGTGGGACCGGGCCCAGCCCACCGGTCCGAAACCACAAGTAGCGCAGCGCCGGTGGCAGCACGCCCCGGACGCAGCTTCGGTGCGCGGAGCTCCGCGCGGCCGTTGGCAGGCCTGGCGACCGTGGTCGCGATAGGTCTGATCTTCGGCCTGGCTGTCGCGCTGTTCCGCGGCAGCTTCACCAAGACCGAGCCCGTCACTCTGATATCCGACCGGGCCGGCCTGGTGATGAACCCCGATGCCAAGGTGAAGATGCGTGGCGTGCAGGTCGGCACCGTCAGCTCGATCGAGCACCGAGCCGACGGTAAGGCCGTGTTGCACCTGGCGATGAACCCGTCACAGCTACGCCTGATCCCAGACAACGTTCAGGCCGACATCGCCTCCACGACTGTGTTCGGCGCCAAGTACGTCCAGTTGGTCGCGCCGGACAAGCCGTCGTCGGACAAGCTCCGCCCCGGTCAGATCCTGCAGGGCGACCATGTCACCGTCGAGATGAACACGGTCTTCCAGCAATTGACCAATGTCTTGAACAAGATCGACCCGGCGAAGCTCAACGAAACCCTTGGCGCGCTGTCGTCCGCGTTCGGCGGGCGTGGCGAGGCGATGGGGCAGTCCCTGTCCGACTTCGATGCGGTGTTGAAGAAGATCGAGCCCAGCCTGCCCAATCTGACCGGCGACATCGAGAGCATGGCTGCGGTGTCACGGGCCTACGGTGACGCGGCGCCCGATCTGCTCAAGACCTTCGAAAACACCAACAAGCTGAGCGACAGCATCGTGGCCGAGCAGCAGAACCTTGACAATTTCCTGGTCAGCTCGATCGGCCTGGCCGATGCCGGTAACGACGTCATCGGCGGCAATCGGCAGGCGCTCAGCACGACACTGAACCTCTTGGCACCCACCACCGATCTGCTGAACGAGTATGCCCCCGGTATCGAGTGCGGACTCAAGGGCATGCTGTACCTCCTCAACCAGCCACCGCAGATGGAACCCGGCGTCGTGGTCAACGTGGCGTTCACGCTGGGCATCGAGCGTTACCGCTACCCGTCCAACCTCCCGAAGGTGGCGGCCAAGGGTGGCCCGCAGTGCATGGGCCTGCCGTACATCGGATTCGGCAACAAGGCCAAGTACCTCGTCACCGACACCAACGCCAACCCGTGGAAGTACGGCAACCAGGGCATCCTGCTCAACTCCGACGGACTGAAGCAGATCCTGTTCGGCCCGCTGGACGGTCCGCCACGTAACACGATGCAGACGGGACAACCGGGATGACGCGCGGCAGAACCACATTCCTCAAGTTCGCGTCGTTCGCGGTGGTGATGGCCGTCCTCACGGCCTTCCTGTTCATGACGTTCTCGGAGTACCGCGGCGGTTCGTACTCGGGTTACTCGGCGGTCTTCGGCGACGCCTCACGACTTGAGTCCGGAGACTCGGTGCGCGTTGCCGGGGTTCGTGTCGGCACCGTGAAAAAGGTTTCGCTACAACCGGACAAGTCTGTTCGGGTCGACTTCGACACCGACCGGAACATCGCATTGACGACGGGTACCAAGGCCGCGATCCGCTATCTGAACCTGGTCGGGGACCGCTATCTGGAACTGGTCGACAGCCCCGGCTCGACGAAGCTTCTCCCGGCTGGATCGCAGATCCCCAAGGACCGCACGGCAAGTGCACTCGACCTCGATCTGCTGCTCGGCGGTCTGCGCCCGGTGATTCAGGGCCTCAACCCCCAGGACGTCAATGCCCTGACCTCCTCGCTGATCCAGATTTTCCAGGGCCAGGGGGATACGCTGGACTCGCTGCTGAGCAAGACCTCGTCGTTCTCGAATACGTTGGCCAACAACGACCAGGTGATCCAGCAGTTGATCGACAACCTGAACACGGTGGTCGGAACTCTGGCCAAGGACGGCAAAAAGTTCGACGGAACAGTCGACCGTCTCGAACAACTGATCAGCGGGCTGTCGCAGGATCGTGACCCGCTGGGTACGGCGGTGACCCAGCTCGACAACGGGACAGCTTCGCTCGCAAGCCTTCTCACCGAGGCGCGCCCAGCGCTCAAGGGCACCGTCGATCAGATGAACCGTCTGGCGCCGTTGCTCGACGACCATCAGATCGTCCTCGACCGGGGTCTGCAGAAAGCCCCCGACAACTTCCGCAAGCTGGCTCGGCTGGGCTCCTACGGCAGCTGGATCATGTACTACATCTGCGGACTTTCCATCCGTGTCACCGATCTGCAGGGGCGCACTGCGCACTTCCCGATGATCAAACAAGAAGGCGGGAGGTGCGCGGAGCCCTGATGCTCAAATACCGCGAATCAAATCTGATCAAGGCCGGGTTCATCGGCGTCGTGCTGATGATGCTCATCATCGCCGTGGGGTTACAACCCGAGCGGCTGCAGCAGTGGGCCTCCTCGGTGCGTCACCAGGCACTGTTCACCGAGGCCGGCGGTATCGCCGCCGGCAACGACGTGACCCTTTCGGGCATCAAGATCGGTGCTGTCACGGACGTGTCGTTGGAGAACGGCGACGCATTGGTCACCTTCACCACCGAGGGCAAATACCCGCTGGGATCGCTGACCACGGCGCACATTCGCACCGGCTCACTCCTCGGTGAGCGCGTACTCACGTTGGAGTCGGACGGCAGCGGAACGCTGCGCACCACCGACGTGATCCCCACGTCACGCACGTCGTCGCCGTACTCGCTCACCGAGGCGGTCAGTGACCTGACCACCAATTCGGCGGGTACCGACACGGCTTCGCTCAACCAGTCCCTGGACACGCTGTCGGCGACGCTTGACCAGGTGGCACCGAAGCTCGGGCCGACCTTCGACGGTCTGAGCCGGTTGTCGAAATCGATCAACGGCCGCAACGAAAGTCTGGCCGACCTGCTCAAGAGCGCCAGCGATGTGACCGTGGTGCTGTCGCAGCGCAGCGATCAGCTGAACACGTTGATCCTCAATGCCAATGATCTGCTCGGGGTGCTCAACGACCGACGTCAGGCCATTGTCGATCTGCTGGCCAACACCGCGGCGGTCTCACAACAGCTCAGCGGACTCGTCCACGACAACGAGGCGGAGCTGGCTCCGACTCTCAAGCGGCTCAACTCGGTCACCGCAATGTTGGAACGCAATCGCGACAACATCACCAAGGCCCTGCCGAACATGAACAAATTCCAGTTGTCCCAGGCTGAAACACTGGCAAACGGGGCGTATTACAACGCCTACGTCCCGAACCTGCAGCCTGCCCAGTTGCTCCAGCCGTTCATGGACTACGCGTTCGGGTTCCGGCGTGGAACCAACGCCGGCCAACCGCCCGACAATGCCGGGCCGCGCGCCGAATTCCCATGGCCCTACAACGGAATTCCCGGAGGTTCACGCTGATGAACCGCAGTCGTCTCGGCAAATGGCTGGCGGTGGCGCTGGTCGCGCTGCTGGTGGTCGGCGTGGCTGTGCTGGTGCGCCAGAGCTTCTTCGGCCAGAAGACCATCTCTGCCATGTTCACCTCGGCCACCGGTGTCTACCCAGGTGACGACGTTCGGGTGTCCGGGGTGAAGGTCGGCACCATCGAGTCCATCCATCCGGAGGGCACGCAGACCCGGGTCACCCTCAAGGTCGGCCACGACGTGCCCATCCCGGCAGACGCCAAAGCGGTGATCGTGGCCCAGAACCTGGTGGCCGCCCGCTATGTGCAGCTGGCGCCGGCCTATCGCTCGAGTGGTCCCACGTTGCCCGACGGTGCCGAGATCGGCCTGGACCGCACCGCGGTTCCGGTGGAGTGGGACCAGGTCAAGGAACAGCTGATGCGGCTTTCCACCGACCTCGGACCGCAGAGCGGTGTCGACGGAACCTCGGTTTCCCGGTTCATCAACAGCACGGCCGATGCCATGGCCGGCAACGGTGACAAGCTGCGACAGACCATTTCGCAGTTGTCCGGAGTCGCCAGGGTTTTGGCGGAGGGCAGCGGCAACATCGTCGAGATCATCAAGAACCTGCAGACGTTCGTCACCGCGTTGCGGGACAGCAACCAGCAGGTGGTGTCGTTCCAGAATCGGTTGGCCACCTTGACGAGCGTGGTCGACGGTAGCCGGTCAGATCTCGATGCAGCGCTGACGAACTTGTCGATCGCGGTCGTGGATGTGCAGCGGTTCGTCGCGGGCTCTCGTGATCAGACCGCCGAGCAGGTGCAGCGCTTGGCCAATGTCACCCAGAACCTCGTCGACAACAAGATGCACATCGAGAATCTCCTGCACGTTGCGCCGAACGCGTTCATGAACGGTTACAACATCTACAACCCGGACACCGGTAGCGCCGTGGGTCAGTTCGTGATGAACAACTTCTCCAACCCGGTGGAGTTCATCTGTGGTGCCATCGGCGCGGTCGAGAACACCACCGCACCGGAGACCGCGAAACTGTGCTCGCAGTATCTGGGACCCGCGCTGCGGCTGATCAACTTCAACTATCTGCCCTTCCCGATCTCCCCGTACCTGATGCCCTCGGCAAAGCCCGAGAACATCGTGTACTCCGAACCGAGTCTGGCACCGGGAGGCGAGGGTGGTTCGCCGGCCGCGCCCGACGTCCCGCCGGCGATCTCGGCTTACAACCCCGGTCCGGCTCCGCCTCCACCCTTCACCGGCCGAGGACCGGATGAGCCCCCGCCAGGGGCCCAGCAGCTTCTGCCGGGTGGGGACTACTACCCGCCCAACATGCATAACACGGTGTCGGACATGCTCAATCCGACTGCAGGACAGGCAGGTCCGCAGCCCGGGCCCGCGCCGGGCCCACTGCCCGCCGAGGCGCCGGCGCCCGCACCACCGTTACCAGCTGAAGGGACGCCACCAGCATGATCAAAGGAAAGCCGCTGCGGCTGGCGATCGCCGCCGGTTCCTGCGTCGCGTTGACGACCAGTGGGTGTGCCTTCCAGGGTGTCAACTCGCTGCCCCTGCCCGGGGCGGTCGGCCGGGGCGCAGACTCCAGCGTTTATCACGTCGAGATCGCGAATGTGGCTTCGCTGGAGCCGAATTCGCCGGTGATGATGAACGACGTCGTCGTCGGTAGCGTGCGGAGCTTGTCCGTGAAGGATTGGCACGCCGACGTCGAGTTCTCGGTGAAGCCCGGGGTAGTGGTCCCCGCCAACGTGGTGGCCAGCATCGGGCAGACCAGTCTCCTGGGTTCGATGCACTTGGCCATCAACCCGCCCGCGGGTCAGGCACCCGATGGGAAGCTGTCGCCGGGATCGACGATTGCGCTGAACAATTCGTCGACCTACCCGACGACCGAACAGACATTGTCTTCGCTGGCCGCCGTCGTCAACGGCGGCGGTCTCGGGCAGATGGGCGACATCATCCACAACTTCAGTGCCGCGATCAACGGTCGGGAAACTGATTTCCGGGACCTGCTCACCCGGCTGGATACCTTCGTCGGGGCGCTGGATGCCCAGCGCGACAACATCGTTGCATCGATCCAGGGGCTGAACCAATTGTCGTCGACCTTCGCCGGGCAACGCGACACCATTACCCGAGCGCTGGAGAAGATTCCGCCGGCGCTCGATGTGTTGATCAAGGAACGGCCGAGGTTCACCACCGCGCTGCAGAAGCTGGGAACCTTCAGCGCCACCGCCCATCAGTTCGTCAACGATTCTCAGGCCGATCTGGTCAGGAACCTGAAGAACCTGGAACCTGCGCTGAAGGCCCTGGCCAATGTCGGTCCGCAACTCGATGCCGTGCTCGAATACGCCCCGCATTTCCCGTTCACCCAGCCTTTTATGGACCGTGCCATCCGCGGTGATTACTACAACCTGTTCGCCTACTTCGACATGACCATCCCGCACCTCAAGCGCAGCCTGATGCGCGGGACCCGATGGGAAGACGGAGATGTGCAGAATGTCCCGGTCCCTGGAGATCCGAACTACCTGAACTACACCTACGACCCACTCAAGACCGGTGTCGCCCCACCGCCGCCGGATGGGTTGCCGCCGGCTCCGGACGGACCGCCGCCACCGGATCTCCCAGCGCCGACCTACTCCGGTCCGGTGCTCCCGGTGGTGCCTCCGGCCCCGATGACCATGCCCGGTGGCATGGCGCAGCCGGCTGCACCGCCGAGTCCATCGACATCCGTGTTCGCCGGACCCTATGCGCAGCAAGGCGGTCCGGCTCCAGCCGAACAGCCGGCACCACCTTCTGCACCTACTCCACCGACAGGGGGTGGCGGATAGATGCTCACCCGCTTCATCCGGACTCAGCTGATCCTCTTCACCGTCGCCTCGGTGGTCGGTGTGGCCGTGATGCTGTTCGCCTACATGCAGGTGCCGACGCTGCTCGGAGTCGGCCGTATCACCGTGAAGCTGGAGCTGCCGGCCACCGGTGGCCTGTACCAGTTCAGCAATGTCACCTATCGCGGGTCCCAGATCGGCAAGGTCACGTCGGTCGAGCTGACCGACAAAGGGGCTGAGGCGACGCTGTCCCTGGACCGTTCGCCGAAGGTGCCCGCCGATCTGGCCGCCGAGGTCCGAAGCATGTCAGCGGTCGGCGAGCAGTACGTTGAGCTGTTGCCGCGAACCAACTCTGGGCCCTACCTGGGCAACGGTTCAGTGATCCCGGTATCGCAGACCAAGATTCCGCAACAGGTCGGTCCGATGTTGGATCAACTCAGTGCCTTGGTGGACACGATCCCGAAGGACAAGTTGAGCCAACTGCTGGACGAGTCCTATGACGCGTTCAACGGCACCGGTTACGATTTCGGCTCGTTGCTGGACTCGGCTTCGACGATCACCAGGGACTCCAACGCGGTCTCAGATCAGACGCGGGCGTTGATCGACGACTCGAAGCCCTTCCTCGATGCACAAGCCCAGACCACCGACTCGATCCGGACCTGGGCGGCCAGCCTGGCCGGTATCACCGGGCAGGTCGCCCAGAACGATCCTCAGGTCCGGTCGTTGTTGAGCAACGGCCCTGGCTTCGCCCAGGAGACCACCAAGCTGCTCGAGCAGATCAAGCCGACCCTGCCGTTGTTGCTGGCGAACCTGAGCACCTTCGGCCAGATCGCGCTCACCTACAATCCGTCGATCGAGCAGCTGCTGGTGTTGTTGCCGCCGTACGTCGCGCAGCTGCAGACTTACGCGCCGACGAACAATACGAGCGGTCTGCCGATGGCTGACTTCTCGTTGGGTCTGGGCGACCCGCCGACTTGTACGGTGGGATTCTTGCCGCCGTCGGCGTGGCGCTCGCCGGCCGACACGACAGTGATCGACACCCCGGACAACATCTACTGCAAGTTGCCGCAGGATTCCCCGATCGGTGTGCGCGGTGCGCGGAACTACCCGTGCATGGGGCATCCGGGGAAGCGGGCTCCCACGGTCGAACTGTGCAACGACCCCAATGGTTTCCAGCCGATCGCCCAGCGTCAGCACGCGCTCGGACCGTATCCGCTCGACCCGAGCCTGATCGCTCAAGGCGTGCCCCCGGACAGCCGGGTGCTACCCGATGAGCACATCTTCGGACCGCTCGGAGGCACCCCGTTGCCGCCGGGGGTGACTGCACCCCCACCCGGTGCGCAACCTGAACCGCAGCCGGCGCCGAGTTTTGCCGGAACGGGTCCGGGTCCGCTGCTGCCAGGCCAGCCGCTGTACCTTGAGCCGCCGGTGCCCGGCGTGCCGCCGCCACCGGCGGGCGATCCCAACGCGGTGCCGGTGCCCGCGGTGGACCAGCCGCAGGCAACCCAGCTTCCGTCCGTCCCGCACGGACAAGGGGTGTTCCCCGATGCCCCGGAGGTCCCCATGCCGGCGGAACCGGGCGTGGCGCCGAGCGCGTTCAAGGGCGGTGCCGGAACCGGGCCGTCGGTGGCGATCGCCAAGTACAACCCGCGCACGGGGGAGTACATGGGCAGTGACGGCAATCTGTACAAGCAGACGGATCTCGTGTCCACGCCCAAGAGATGGCAGGACCTGATGCCGACCTAGCGGGTGATGCGAAGAAGCTGGCCCCGGGCAATTGCCCGGGGCCAGCTTCTTTGTCTGTGTTAGGTTTTCGCTCTCGGTCGGGCCTTTGTCGTGGCCGCGGTCTAGGCGGGCCTCATGTAGAACGGAATCCGGATCTCCGGCGACTGATTGCGTCCACAGGACCCACTGGGCCCGATGGTCACGTCTTCGCCGGCGTATTCGGATGAGGCCAAGTCCGTGTGGCCGTCGAAGCCCACCGGGTAGATCCGGTAGATCTGCATCCCCTCGACGGGTGTGCCGTCGGCGCAGAACCGCCAGTTGGGCACGACTCGCTTGACGTACCAAAGTCCGTTCGTCGTGTAGATCGGTGCCGTCCAGCCCGCGTCGCTGTTCACCGTGCCGCTGCATTCGGTGGGCGAGATGCACTGCGTCGAGATCGTCCAGGTGCTGCGGACGGCGGGCTGGTTCTCATAGCGGTCGTTGACCTTCGCCCAGTCGCCATTGGACGATGTGGCGAATGTGCCGTTGATACCCCACTGTTCGCCCGCGCCGGCCGGGGCGGCTCCACTGAGGCTGACAGTTGTCGCGGCGGCGATCGCCACCGCAACAGCACTTACCCGGGAGACTGACATGAACTGCTCCTTCTGGCCGACCTACGTGGCGGTAGCCGTGTTCTCAGTTTCGGAGAATATCACTATCAACTCCTGGTCCACGGTGGATTCACTCGTGCCAACCCGTCAGGCCTCCGGCAGGGGGACCAGCGGCGGGTCTTCCGTAGTAATATTCTCCAAAACTGAGAGTTTAATTTCCAGCTATGCGAAAGTAGCAACGTGCGTGTGACGGTGATGGCGACCGCTTCAGTGATTGTCGCCGGGATGCTGGCTGCTCCGCAGGCGAATGCGGGGCCGCAGACATGTAATGACGCGTTCTGCACGCCGGGCATCAACCCCAATGCGGTGCTCGGCGCTCCGTGCGACAACACCTCCTACTTTGTGTTCGGGGTCGATGCGCGCAACGGGTGGGGTCGGCTGCTGTTCTGCGGTTCCCCCCGGCGCTACGAGCCGCGGTGGTTCCGGTCGCCCCCCATGGTGGGCATCCGGGACGAGAACAGCCTGTGCATCAACGAGCAGAACTCGGTGGCGCAAGCGCCGGACGGACTGTTCCTCAGCTGCGTTCCGATGAACGGTGAGACGCGCTGGCTACGTGGCGATGCGTGAGCTCAAGGGTTGAGAAATGCCTGGGGGCGACGCAATCGCGTCGCCCCCAGGCATTTTGGTCGTGAGCCCCGGCCCTACCAGTTCCGGATTGAACACAGCGCGCCCTTGGGGCCGCTGTTGGTCTTGACCACGACACCGTCGACCGCCAGTTTGCAGTTGAACCCGGGCGTCGGCAAATTGGGTGACTCACCACTCTGCACCAGGACCATCGCCCACAGGTCCGGATCGGCCAGCATGGCGTCGAGCACCCATGGCTTGTCGGGAGCGATGTCCACGTCGGCTCGCGGGCTGAACTCGTACGGATTGTGGCTGTAATCGGAGAACTGAACTGGTTCGCTGTCCCGGTAGTAGATGTGCGCCCAGTACGGGGCGTCGGCGGTCACGGTGTACTGCACGTGGTGCAGCGGTGGGGCGACCGGTTCCGGATCATCGGCGAATGCCGGTGTCGCCGTGGCTATTGCGGCGGCAGTCAGCGTGGCCGACATCGCGGTGGTCAGGGCTCGGCTCGTCAGGTGGCGCATCGATCACATCCTCGTCAGGCTGAACGGGTAGGTGAAGGAGCCACCGGGGGCGCCGTCGCAGCCGGTGTCGAAGGAGGAGACCATCTCGCCCGTGAGCGTGTTGGCATCCCACGAGTAGACGTCGTGGGTCGGAATCGTCGGCCCGTAGTAGATATCCCCGCACCGCAGACCGAAGAACTCATCGATCGTCAAGGTGTAGCGACCGTCGACCAGCCTCGCGTCCGCGCGGTTGGAGACCGCCTTGGCCACCGGCTGCGGGATGGTGATGATGGTGATGCAGTCGTGTTGCCTGACGTCAGATCCCGGGTCGCGGCAGGGAGTGATCGCCGACCAGATCCAGGTGTGGAAATCCCTGCGGTCCGGCATGTTCAGGTTGTAGTTGCCGAAGTACATGGCCTGCGACGGCGGCGCCAAGGCGATTGCGGTACCCAACCCGAGCACGGCGCTCATCGCCATGCGGATCAAGCAGGACTTCACACACACCTCCACGGATCGGCACTGGTTGGCTGACTATAGAACGGTTCAGGCTTCTCCGTGCCGAAACCGGAATCTCGTCCTCGCCAGTGAGATTGTGATTCTCACTTTTGGAGAATAACAAACACGGCGAGGACGAGATCCGCGGATCGTGTGACGGCCGGTGCCGGTTCAGCGCACCGGCTTGAACGTGATGTTCAGCTCGGTCAAGCCGCGCAGAATGAAGGTCGGCTCGTAGGTGTAGCGACGATCGTCGGCGGGGCCGTGGAACTTCTCGTCGATGGCGATGTCGGCCATGCGGTCCAGGATCCGCTCCAGTGACACCCGGCCCTCGACGCGGGCCAGCGGACCACCCGGGCAGCTGTGCACGCCACGGCCGAACGCGATGTGCTCACGCACGTTCTTGCGGTCGAGGCTGAAGGTGTGCGGGTCTTCGAAGCGGACCGGGTCGCGGTTCACCGCGCCCGGGCACACCATCATGGTGGTGCCCGCGGGAACGTCGATGTCGCCGAGCTTGGTGTTCTTCTTGGCCAACCGGAACTGGCTCTTGACCGGAGCGTCCATTCGCAGGGCCTCCTCGACGAAGGTCGGGATGCGGCTGCGGTCGTCGCGCAGTGCCTGCTGGATGTCAGGGCGGTCGCCGAGCACGCGCAGCGAGGCCGAGAGCAGCTTGGTGGTGGTCTCCTGGCCGGCGGCGAAGAGGAAGGTCGCCGACCGGACCACCTCGATGACGGGCGGCACGGACCCGTCCGGGTAGTTCGCCGTGGCGAGTGCCGTCAGCACGTCGTCACGGGGTTCCTTGCGTCGGTCCTCGAGGTAACTGATGAACTTCTCGTCGAGCCATTCCAATGGATTGCTGGCCACGAGGTCGCCGTCGAGGGAGCCGACCTGGGCGCCGGGCCGGGGGGCGCCCAGCACCGTCCGGAACTCCTCATGGTCTTCTTCCGGCACGCCGAGCATGTCGGCGATCACCAGGAGCGAGAACGGTTTTGCGTAGGCGCTGAGGAACTCGCACTTGCCGTCGGCGATGAAATCGTCGAGGCACTGGTCGGCGAGCCTCCACATGAAGTCCTCGTTCTCCTTCAACCGGCGCGGCGTGAGCAGCCGATTGAGCAGGGAACGGGCGTTGGTGTGGTCGGGCGGGTCCATGGTCACCATGTGCTCGAACATCGGCATCTGCGAGCGGTGCGCGGAGATCTGCTCGGTGATGTCGTCGCCTTCGGGCGTGAACGGCAGCGGAGGGAACGGTCCGGCCACCGCGATGCAGGACGAGAAGGTGTCGGTGTCCTTGAGGACCGTGGTGGCCTCCTCGAACCCGGTGATCGCCATGACGCCGTAGTTCGGTTCCGTCACGACCGGACACTTGCTGCGGAGGTGGTCGAAGTAGGGGTGCGGGTCGGGGACCAGCGACTGGTCGGTGAAGTAGTCGATGGTGTCGTAATTGGTCTCGCTCTTGGAATCAGTCACGGTGCGCGGCCTCCATGTTCCGTTGCGCTGCGGTGGTTTCGCGGCGGGCTGCACCGCGCGAAGAATTTTCGAAAATTGCTGAGCACCTGCTTAGCATGCCGTTAGAGTCGTGGTCAAGATCAGCTGGCTGGGCGAAAGTTACGATCAGCCAGACGTTGTCGAGGACGAGGCGCAAGGAGGACCGATGGCATCGGCGCGAAGGATCGGGGCGCCGGACGCGAAGAACCGGATCGTGCTGCTCGACGCCGCCGAGGCGCTGATGATCGAGGAAGGGTACGTCGCGGTCACGTCCCGGCGGGTGGCAGAACGGGCCGGGCTCAAGCCCCAGCTGGTGCATTACTACTTCCGCACGATGGATGACCTGTTCCTTGCGGTGTTCGTGCGACGCGCCGATGAGGGGTTGGTTGCGCAGGCCGAAGCCCTGAACTCGCCGCAGCCGCTGTGGGCGCTGTGGCGGTTCGGCACAGACCCGAGCGCCACGCGTTTGACGATGGAGATGACCGGGCTTGCCAACCACCGACCGGTGCTGCGTGCTGAGATCGGCCGCTACGCCGAGATGTTCCGCGAGGCGGAGACCAAGGCGATCGAGGCAGCGCTGCGGCGTTACGGCGTCGATTCGTCCGAGGTGCCGCCGATCGTGTGGACATTCATCGCGGCCAGTGTCTCGCGGGTGATGGTGATGGAGCAGGCGCTCGGCATGACGGCAGGCCACGCCGAGGTGCTTCAGTTCTGCGAGGACTGGTTGCGACGTCTGGAGGGTGAGCCGCAGCCGCTGGAACTGCCGGCCTGAGGCTCGCGGTTGCCCGAGCGTGCGCGAACGTCCCCCGGAACCATGGTTGCGGGGGACGTTCACTTGGGGCTCGGGAAACTAGAGCGAGAGGATGGTGGCCGAGGCAGTTCCCGGCGCACCGTACACCTGGGCCAGGCCGACGCGCGGGTTGCCCGGTACCTGACGCTCGCCCGCCTCACCGCGTAGCTGACGCACGAGCTCGTGCATCTGGCGTAGGCCCGAGGCGCCGATCGGCTCGCCGTTGGCGATCAGGCCGCCGTCGGTGTTGACCGGCATCGTGCCGTTGATCTCCGTGGCGCCTTCGAGCAGTAGCTTCTCCTGGTCGCCATCGGCGCACAGGCCGGTTTCGGCCATGTGGATCACCTCGGCGCCGGCGTCGGTGTCCTGGAGTTGGGCGATGTCGACGTCCTCGGGTCCGATGCCCGCGGCCTCATAGGCGGCCTTGGCCGCGTACACCGTCGGCGAGGGATCCTCATCCAGCGGAGCCGAGGTGCCGTGCACCTCGTAGGCGCCGTAGGTACGCGTGCGGATCTCGCTGGCCCGCACATATACCGGCTTGTCGGTGTACTTGTGCGCGATGTCGGCGCGGCACATGATCACCGCGGCCGCACCCTCGTCAGGGGCGCAGAACATGTACTGCCGCAGCGGGTAGTTCAGCACCGGCGAGGCCATGATCTCCTCGACCGAGATCTCCTTGCGCCGGAACGCATTCGGGTTCAGCTCACCATTGCGGAAGTTCTTGTTGGCCACCCGAGCCAGCGTCTCCTCGGAGATGTTGTGCTTGTGGATGTAGTGGTTGGCCTTGATACCGAAGAACTTGGTGGTGACGAACTGGCCGTTCTCGGCATACCACTGCGGCAGTGCGAGTTTCGCCGGATCGTCGGTGAAGGCGCCGCGCGGGTGCTTGTCCAGGCCGATCGCGATGCCGATGTCGTACTTACCCAACCGGATGGTGTCGGCGGTCTGCTGAATGGCGCTGGCCGCGGTGGCACACGCGTTGAACACGTTGGTGAAGGTGATGCCGGTGAGCCCGACCAAGCGGGTGACCGCATCAGGATTGGACACCTCATAGCTGCCGCCGAACCCGAACTGGATGTCCTTCCACTCCAGGCCGGCGTCCTCGAGCGCCAATTGGATTGCCTCGGCACCCATCTGCATCGCGGTCTTGTCGAAGCGGCCGAACGGGTGCAGGCCGACTCCGATGATGGCTACATCGTTGGTCATGTTGTTGCCTCTCTACACCGGCTGGAAGGCGAAGGTGACAACTTCGTTGCCGTCTTCATCGGTGGTGAACGGGATCATCGTGAGTTCGACGTCCATGCCGAATTGCAGTTTCGCCGGGTCGTTTTCGGTGAGGCGGCCTTCGACGCGGATGACGGGTCCGGTGTCGTCGGTGAGTTCGACGAGGCCGACGCCGAAGGGCACGAAGGCTTTTCCGGTGGGGCCTTTGTAGGGGGCGCCGGGTGGGAAGCCCTGGGTGGTCCAGGCGATGACGGTGCCGCGTCGGGGCAGTAGAGCTTGTTCGGTGTTGCCGCCGGAGCACTTGGGGCAGCGGGCCTGGGCGGGGAAGGTGGTGGCCGCGCAGTCGGTGCAACGGCTGCCGATCAGTTGGGGTTCGGCGTCGGGCCACGTCGAGATCTCGGGCGCCAGAGCAATCTGAGTTGACACGTCGCTGACGATAACTGGAAATGCAATTCTCGTCTAGTGAGAACCGCCTCTCGGTAGGCTCTCGTGGGCAGTTCAGGCGGGACAGCGGAGGGAGTCGGCGTGAGCGAGGTTCTACCGGGGGAGGTCCGCCAGATCGGGTACGTGGTCACCGACCTGGACGACGCGATATCGGGTTGGCTGAAGATGGGCGTCGGCCCGTGGTTCGTGATCCGCAACCTGTCGCAGCGAGTGAGCTACCGCGGTGAGCCCTGTGAGGTGAAGCTGTCTCTCGCGTTGTCCAACAGCGGTGACCTGCAGGTCGAGTTGATCCAACAACTCGATGACACGCCCAGCATCTTCACCGAGTTCCTCGCGGATGCTCCGGCCGGTGGTGGCTTTCACCAACTCGCCTATTGGACAGCCGATTTCGATACGGCGATGGCGAAGCTCGTCGAGGCCGGTTGGCCCCTGGTGTGGTCGGGTGGCGAGGGCGTGCGCTTCGCTTACTTCGAACCGCCGACCGGCGCGGCGATCGTCGAAATCATGGAGCTGACCGAATCCTCCGGCGGCATGGGCGCCTATGTGCGGGAACAGGCTGTCACCTGGGATGGCAGTGACCCGGTCCGCGAGTTGGGTGCCTGACCCCCGCCGAAACGGCATTCCAGCAGGCCGGTACTCGAACTTTTTCTGCCGGAATGCCATTTCGGCGGGAAGGGTCGGCGGGGAGAGGCTACTTGCCCTTGTTCATCACCTTGTCCGCAGCGGCCCAGTGCTCGTCGGAGCACCAGAGCCGGGCGAAGGCCGAAACGGCCTCGGTGGTGGACACACCGTTGATCACCCGCTTGACCTCACCGGCCTGACGCCGCGCCAGCAACTGCGCCGTCGACCGCCACGTCTCGGCGAACTCGGCGCGGGGTACCACCTGGTCGATCAGGCCGAACTGCTCCGCCTCGCGCGCACCGAGGATCCGGCCGGTTCCGGCGAGCAGCAGGGCTCGGCTGCGACCGACCAGGGTGGCCAGCCGTTCGGCGCCGCCCCAGGCGGGCATGATCGCCAGGGCGACCTGGTTGAAGCCGATCTTGATGTCATCGGCGGCGATTCGGATGTCTGCGGCCACGGCCACCTCGGCCCCGCCGCCCAGCGCATGGCCGTTGAGTGCGGCAACGACCGGTCCGTCGAAACCGGCGATGCGGTCGCAGATCGTGCGCATCCGCCAGGCCATCTCGGACGCTTCGAGTTCCGTGCGCAATGCTGCCAGTTCCTTGAGGTCTCCTCCGGAGACAAAGGCGCGGTCGCCGCCCCCGGTGATCACCAGGGCGGACGCGCCGGCAGCGCCGTCCAACGCCTTGTTCAGCGCATCCATCGTGTCCAGCGAGATGGCGTTGCGTGCCTGCGGGCGGTCGATCGTGATGATCGCCAGTTCGCCGTCGATTTCGAGGTCGACCATCAAACGTTCTCCAGTTCCGGGATTGGCATTCTCGTCTGATGAGAATAACATCACCGTTGTGCGCGACATCCCCGTTGAGCTGACCAAACGGTACGTCGAAGAAGGCTGGTGGCGGCCCGAAACCCTGGGCCAGATGCTGGCCGACGGTCTGGCCGCCAGCCCCGATGCCGGCTTCTACGTGCATTCCGCGACACGTCCGTACCGCGGCACCTTCGGCGAGGTCGAGCGGGCCGCCCGGCGCCTGGCTGCCGGGCTTCGCGATCGCGGAGTCGGGCCCGGTGACGTGGTGGCGATGCAACTGCCGAACTGGATGGAGGCTGCGGTCGCGTTCTGGGCCTCGGCGTTCCTCGGTGCCGTGACGGTGCCGATCGTGCACTTCTACGGACGCAAGGAACTCGGCCACATCATGGCCACGGCGAAGCCGAAGGTGTTCCTCACCACCGAGCAGTTCGGCCGGATGACGTTTCAGCCCGATCTGTGTGCCGAGGTGCCGATCGTCGGACTGGTCGGACAAGCCAGTTTCGACGACCTACTCGCCAAGGAGCCGATGAGCGGCACGCTGACCGCGGATCCGGCCGCACCGGCCCTGATCGCGTTCACCTCCGGAACCACCCGCGAGCCCAAGGGCGTCATCCACAGCCACCAGACGCTGGGCTTCGAAACCCGCCAGTTGCTGGAGAACTACCCGCCGGACCGCGGCCGTCAGCTCACCGCCACGCCCGTCGGCCATTTCATCGGGATGCTCGGCGCGTTCCTGATCCCGGTGCTCGAGGGTGCGCCGATCGATCTGTGCGACGTCTGGGATCCGGGCAAGGTGCTGGAGCTGATCGAGCGGGACGAATTGTCGATCGGCGGCGGTCCACCGTATTTCGTCACCAGCCTGATGGACCATCCGCAGTTCAACGAACGTCATCTGGCCCGGTTCACCACAGTCGGGCTGGGCGGTTCGACGGTGCCCGCGGCCGTCACGCGGCGACTGGCCGACCTCGGCCTGTTCGTCTTTCGTTCCTACGGCAGCACCGAGCATCCGTCGATCACCGGGTCCGGCGCAGGGGCCCCCGAAGCCAAGCGTCTCTACACCGACGGCAATGTGCGTCCCGGCGTAGAGATCCGGCTCGGCCCGGACGGCGAGATCTTCAGCCGCGGGCCGGATCTGTGCCTGGGCTACACCGACGACGCCCTGACCGCAAAGCATTTCGACTCCGACGGCTGGTACCGCACCGGGGACATCGGGGTGCTCGACGACGACGGGTATCTGACGATCACCGACCGCACCACCGATCTGATCATCCGGGGTGGCGAGAACATCAGCGCGCTGGAGGTGGAGGAGGTCCTGCTCGGCCTCCCGGATGTGGTCGAGGCGATCGTGGTGGCAGCTCCCGATGCGCGGTTGGGGGAGCGGGTGGCCGCCGTGCTTCGGGTGCGCGACGGCGGCACGATGCCCACCCTCGATCAGGTCCGGTCGCATTTCGAATCCAACGGGGTGGCCCGGCAGAAGTGGCCGGAAGAGCTACATCTGGCCGAAGACTTGCCCCGCACGGCCAGCGGCAAGGTGCAGAAGTTCGTCATCCGTCAGCAGATTGCTGCAATCGCCCGTTGAGCAGCCTCTGGGGCCAGCTGGGCATTGCGGCAGCTAGCAAGTGAGAATATGATTCTCGTGAATTGCAAAGGAGTTTTCCATGGGACAACTGTCGCATAGGGTCGACATTCCGTTTCCGCTGTTCGATGCGGACAACCACCTGTACGAGCCGCCGGAGGCGATGACCAAGTACCTCCCCAAGGAGTACAAGGACATCGTCCAGTACGTCGAGGTCAACGGCCGCACCAAGATCGCGATCGACGGCCACATCAGCAACTACATCCCGAACCCGACGTTCTCGCATGTCGCCAAGCCCGGCGCCTGGGAGGAGTACTTCAAGTTCGGCAACCCGGACGGCAAGAGCAAGCGTGAGCTGTTCGGTGAGCCGATGCGGTCCATCCCGGCGTTCTTCGAGCCGGCTCCGCGCCTGGAGCTGATGAACGAACTCGGTGTCGATCGCAGTCTCATGTTCCCGACGCTGGCCAGCCTCATCGAGGAGCGGCTGCGCGACAACCCGGTCGCCATCCACGTCATCATCCACTCGCTCAACCAGTGGCTCGACGAGGTGTGGGGCTTCAACTACCAGAACCGCATCTTCGTCACCCCGGTCATCACCCTGCCGATCGTCGAGAAGGCGATCGAGGAGCTGGAGTGGGCCGTCAAGCGTGGAGCCCGCGCCATCCTGGTCCGCCCGGCGCCGGTGCCCGGCTTCCGGGGCCCGCGCTCGTTCGCGCTGCCCGAGTTCGACCCCTTCTGGGAGCGCTGCGTCGAGTACGATGTGTTCGTCGGCATGCACTCCTCCGACAGCGGCTACTCGCGCTACACCTCGGAATGGGACGGCACGGTGCAGGAGATGCTGCCGTTCCAGACCAACGCCATGTCGATCCTCAACGAGTGGCGCCCGATCCAGGATGCCGTGGCGTCCTGGGTGATCCACGGTGCGCTGTTCCGCCATCCGAAGCTGAAGGTCGGGATCGTCGAAGCCGGCTCGAAATGGATGTTCCCGCTGCTGGATTCGATGGCCGAGGTCTACAAGAAGGCTCCCGAGGCGTTCCTCGGCAACCCGATCGAAGAGATCAAGAACCGCATCTATGTCAGCCCGTTCTATGAGGAAGGCATCGACGACCTGATCAACCTGATCGGTGTCGACCAGGTGCTGTACGGCTCCGACTGGCCGCACCCAGAGGGTCTGGCCGAGCCCACCCACTACGTGACTGCGCTTGAGCACCTCGCAGTCGAGGATCAGGCCAAGATCATGGGTGGCAACCTCGGTCGCCTCGTGACCACATAACGGGTGTCGAACTGGCAAACCATCCCCGCGATGGTCTTGGGTGCAGCGGACCGTTTCGGCGACGTGGAGGCGGTCGTCGACTATGGAGACAATCCAGCCGGAGTGGACGGTCCGCTGCGCCTGTCCTTCACCGAGGTCGGTGAGCGTATCCGCACAGCCGCGGGTGCGTTCGCCGAGTTCGGCGTCGACAAGGGGGACCGGGTCGCGGTCTGGGCGCCCAACTCGGCCGAGTGGATCATCGCCGCGTTCGGGATCATGGCCGCCGGCGGCGTCCTGGTTCCGGTCAACACGAGGTTCAAGACCGACGAGGCCGCCGATGTGGTCGCACGCAGCGGCGCCAAGGCGGTGATGATCCAAAAGGGTTTCCTGGGACAGGATTTCGCGTTCGCCGGGACTGATCTGGATGTTCCGACGATCGATCTGAAGTCGGACTTCTTGAGCAGTGGAACCGCGTTCACCCGGGACGTGAGTCCCACCGACGTCTCCGACGTCATCTTCACGTCGGGTACCACCGGCAGGCCCAAGGGCGCGATGATGAATCATCGTCAGACGCTGCGGGCCTACGAGGAGTGGGCCACCCTGGCGGATCTGCGCGAGGGTGACCGCTACCTGATGATCAACCCGTACTTCCACACCTTCGGGTTGAAGGCCGGGCTCGTGGCGTCCTTCCTCCGCGGTGCGACCATGCTGCCGGTCGCGGTGTTCGACGTCGACAATGTCGTGGAACTCATTGAGCGCGAGCGCGTCACGATGCTGCCGGGGCCGCCCACGCTGTACCACTCGCTGCTGGCCGTCGCCGACCGCGACCGGCTGGCGACGTTGCGCGCCGGGGTGACCGGCGCCGCCGACATTCCGGTGGAACTGGTGCGACGCATCCGCGAGGAGCTGCCGTTCCAGACGCTGATGACCGGCTACGGGCTCACCGAGGCGGGCAACGTCACGTTGTCGCGACCCGGTGACTCGGCCGAGGAAGTGGCCACCACCGCCGGACTTCCGTGCGGGGACGTCGAGGTGCGCATCGCCGATGACGCCGAGGTGCTGGTGCGCGGATACAACGTGATGCAGGGCTACCTGGACGATCCGGCGGCCACCGCCGAGGCGATCGACCCCGACGGCTGGTTGCACACCGGAGATCTCGGCGAGTTCACCGAATCCGGTCGGCTGCGGATCGTCGGACGCAAGAAGGACATGTTCATCGTCGGCGGCTTCAACGCCTACCCCGCCGAGATCGAAGGATTCCTACTGGAGCATCCGGCGATTGCCCAGGTTGCCGTCATCGGTGTCGCCGACGAGCGGATGGGCCAGGTCGGCAAGGCGTTTGTCGTGCTACGGGACGAGCCCGCGGTCTCGCCTGTGGTTGCCGAGGACCTCATCGCGTGGAGCCGCGAGCGCATGGCCGGCTACAAAGTGCCGCGGTATGTCGAGTTCCTCGACGAACTACCGCTCAATGCCACCGGCAAGGTGATGAAGAACCAGCTTGAGTCCCGGATAACCACCAGCTCGGGCTAAGTGAACGCACAGCACGTAAACATCATTTCCGCAGGTAAATGGCCATTTAAGTGCCTGCTGTCGATGATGTACTCTCGGGTCACTACCGCAAACTGATAACGTTATTCTCGTTAAGCAGGCTGCTGAACGGACAGGAGGTCGGCATGCCGTCCCGCAAGCCTTCGTCGCCGGTACTCGATACTAGCGAAGATGACGCGTCGCCCGGCGACGCACTCGAACTGGCCGAGTTGGCCGAGGCTGAGGCCGCAGAGGCCGAGGCCGTAGCGGCTGCCGCACGCGCCAGGGCCCGCGCCATTCGGTTGCGCAACCAGGCTGCCGCGGACGCGGTGGTCACGACGGGGACCGAACATGCCGACGATCTCGCGGACGCCGAAGGCTCCGATACCCCTGAGGCCACCGAGACCGCCGGCGTAGATGCAGAGGCGGGAGCCGCCGAGGCGGAGTCGGTCGACGACGCCGAACCGGAGACAGCGGTAGCGGTCGCCGACGGCACGTCGTCGCGTCGCCTGCCGCGGCTAAAGGTTTCGCGCCTGTTCTGGAAGATGCTGGCAAGCTGCCTGACGATCATCGTCATCGTGGGCCTGCTCGTCGCCAGCGGCTGGATGATCTGGCACCACCGCCAAGCCGAGCATCGCCAACAACTCGCGGCTGAATACACCGCCGCGGCCCGCCAAACCGTCGTGACGCTCATGTCGCTGGACTTCAACCACGCGCAGGACGCCGTCAAGAACATTCTCGACAACTCGACGGGCGAGTTCCGCGACGATTTCGAGTCGCAGTCGAAGGACTTCGTAAAGTTGGCCCAGGATGCCAAGGTGGTGACCGAGGCGAAAGTCACCGCCGCCGCCGTGGACACCATGAGCGATGACAAAGCAGTGGTCCTGGTCGCGGTCAACACCCAGGTCACCAACACCACAGGTGCCAACAAGCAACCGCGGCCATGGCGGGTGGCCGTTGACATGGTCCGCGAGGGCGACCAGATCAAGCTGTCGAAAGTCGAGTTCGTGCCGTGACCGTGGACATCAAGAAGACCGAGAAAGATACCGAGACGGCAGTCGAGATCGACAACACCGACGAGGTCGGTGAGGAGCAGGGCGCGACCGAGGCCGACGTGGCCGAGGACGTCACCGACACCGCAGCCGACGAGCCCGCGTCAGGGTGGTCGCAGAAGCTGGCGAAACTGTGGGTCCCGCTGGCATTGGTTGTGGCGCTGATCGCGTCGGCAGCTCTGGCCGGATGGCTGTACTTCGCGCAGTTCCGCACCGACCAGCAGACCGGTGAGGCAGCGTCGGCGACGGTGCTCAAGGCCGCGAGCGATGGCACCGTGGCCCTGCTGAGCTACGCGCCGGACAGTCTCGACCGGGACTTCACGGCCGCCAAGACGCACCTGACCGGCGATTTCCTGTCGTACTACGCCCAGTTCACCCAGGAGATCGTCGCCCCGGCGGCCAAACAGAAATCGGTCAAGACCACCGCAGCGGTGGTGCGCTCGGCCATCTCGGAGATCCATCCCGACTCAGCCGTGGCGCTGGTGTTCGTCAACCAGGCCACCACCAGCGCCGAGAACCCCAACGGGAGCTTCACCGCCAGCGCGGTCAAGGTGGGAATGAGCAAGATCGACGGCAACTGGTTGATCTCGTCGTTCGACCCGGTGTAGCCGGACCCTTCGACCGACCGGGTCAATCCTGGGCGTGACGCTCGTACTCCCACCGCTCGAGCCACGTCTGCAGCTCGTGCACCGCCAACGCGGTCGCGAATGCGCTGACCACGACGAGGCCGAGCAGCAACGCACTCACGGCAGGCACCATGCGTTGTCGTTGTGGCGAAGGCCGCCGCGGGCGGCGGGACGGTGCGCGGAGCCTCCGACCGCGTAGTGCGTTACCTGCCTCGGCACGGCGTTGTCGGGGGTGTCTCGAACAGACTGCTGGATGGCGCGGTAGCGGTCACGCTCGGTCTTGCACCAGGAATCGGTCCAGCCTTCGAGCAGGTCGCCGCTACGCACCAGCCGGTGCAGTGTCGGATGAGCACCCACAGGCACCGGTCGTCCTTCGATCATGGTCAGCGCCTCGTGCAGGGCGACCGCTTCGTGCCAGTCGACCGTCACCTCGGGCGCCAGGCTGACGTACTGATGTCGCACGACGAGCAACGCGTCGGCGCCCAGCGGCCGCAACCGCCACAGCGCAGAACGCAGCGAGGACACCGCCTTGTGCGGAGGGCTTCCCGGCCACAGCAAGTCACAGACCCAGCTGCGATGCAGCTCACGGCGCTTCACCGCGGCGAGCGCCACCAACCGGCGACACGAGGGCGGCAACACCAGCGGTTCCGTGTCTCGATACACGGCGAACTCGCCGAGGAGGTTCAGCCTGAATTGCTTGGACATATACACATCCTCGAGTGAGGCCGGAGCCCTGGCATCAGTAGTCGACTACTTGTATTTCGGTGAGTTTCTGCCCACCACGCCGTCGGCAATCCACTGTCCTGCGCCCGGATGCGATGGAATTGCGGGAAAACGTGGTGAGAAAGGGACACATCAGGTTGAACGAAGAAACGCCTAACCCGGTTCAATCCCACCGTCTGAGCCGGATGTCCGGACGCGACCCGCACGAGCAGCACCGGGTGGCGAGTCCGTTGGAGTTGCTGTTCGACTTGACGTTCGTCATCGCCTTCGGGGTGGCCGCCGCACAGTTCGCGCATCTGATGGCCGAGGGGCATGTGTCGGCCGGTCTGGTGGGCTTTGCCTTCGCCGCATTCGCCGTCTGGTGGGCATGGATGAACTTCACCTGGTTCGCGTCCGCCTATGACACCGACGACTGGGTGTACCGCGTGATGACGATGCTGCAGATGGTCGGTGTCATCATCCTCTCGCTCGGCATACCGGCGATGTTCGCGTCCGTCGAACATGGTGGACACGTCGACAACTCGGTACTGGTAGCCGGCTATGTGGTGATGCGAATTGCCCTGGTGGGTCAGTGGTTACGGGCCGCTGCGCAGGATCGACAACATCGGTCCGCCTGCCTGACGTACGCCTGCGCGGTCGTCGTCGCCCAGATCGGCTGGATCGTCCAGATCTTCGTGGAGACCTCGGTTCCGGTCTTCTTCGTCACCGCGCTGGGGCTGGTGGTGGTGGAGATCAGCGGTCCGCTGCTGGCCGAGCGGCGCATGGGAGGCACGCCATGGCACGCCCACCACGTCGCGGAACGATACGGACTGCTCGCGATCATCGCGCTGGGTGAAGGTGTGGTCGGCACCGTGGCGTCGTTGACGGCAGCGGTGGGGGAGCACGGCTGGTCCACCGATGCCATCCTGCTGGTGGCTGCCGGCACCGGCCTGACCTTCGGTATGTGGTGGGTGTATTTCCTGATCCCGGCCGGCGAGTTGCTGCACGCCAGGCGCCAACTCTCGTTCTGGTACGGCTATCTGCACGTGGCGGTGTTCGGTGCCATCGTCGCGACCGGCGCCGGACTCCACGTGGCCGCCTACTACGTCGACGGCCAGTCGAAGCTGGACTCCGTCGGCACTGTGCTGGCGGTGGCGATTCCGGTGGGCATCTACCTGTTCTCGATGTTCGTCATCTACTCATGTCTGGTGGGCGAGGCCGATCTGATCCATGCGCTGCTGCTGGTGCTGGCCGGGGCCGCGCTTGTGGGTGCGGTGGCGCTGGCCGCATCCGGGACGTCGATGGCGGTGTGTCTGTTGGTCGTCACGGCGGCTCCCGTGGTTGTCGTCGTCGGGTTCGAGGCCGTCGGGCACCGGCATGCCGCGGCGATCATCGACCGGCGGCTGGACATTCATCGACCGGGATGAGTTTCGAAGCTTTCCAACAGCATTCGTTCCTGCTCGGCTGCCAGTAAGCGGCGTGTCTTGTGGCGGGTGATCAGGATTCCGATGGTGGCCAGGACCCACACCGCGTACTGGACGGACCATGCGACGCGGAACGAGGCGAACGAGTAGCTGTCGGTTCCGGACAGGATCAGCCCCATGGCCTGCATCACCAGCAGTGCCGCCAGGAAACCGCCCATGTTCACCATGCCCTGCGCGGTGCCGAGGTTGTGACTCGGATTGAACGTACGGGCGAAGTCGAAGCCGACCATCGACCCGGGGCCGCCCACTGAGATGACGACGATGAGCACCACCAACAACCACACCGGCGCCGGGCCGGGCAGTGCCAGCACCACGGTCCACACCAAGGCGTTACTGGCGATGATCCAGAGCACCAGGCGCGACCTGCGGTGCGGATGGCGCCCGGTGAAGATACCGATCATGATCCCGGCGGAGATGGCGGCCACCACCGAGACGGTCAGCAGCGACCCCGCTGCTGTCTCCGAAAGCCCTTGCGCCACGGTGAGATAGGGCACCCCCCACATCAACGCGAAGACCGTCACCGAGAACTGGGTGCCCATGTGGGTGAAGAACCCCAGCCGGGTGCCGGGTCGGAGCCAGACGGTCTTGATGCGAGACAGGGTGGTGTGCACCGAGATCGGCTCGGGCGTCATCGCCGAACCGTGCGGTGTGTTGCGGATCAGCGCCAGCGCCAACACGATCACCACCAGACCGAATGCGGCGACCGACAGATAGGCGGGTGTCCAACCCCTACCGGTGAGGATCGCCAGGAACGGGACCGCGGAGAGCACCTGGCCGAGCTGGCCGCAGATGCCGGTCAACTGGGCCACCAACGGGACACGAGCCGGCTCGAACCAATGGGGCACCAGGCGGAGAACCGAGATGAAGGTCAGTGCGTCGCCGAGTCCGACGATGGCCCGCGCGCCGATGGCTGCGGGTAGTGACTCGCTGAGCGCGAGCACGAGCTGCCCGGCGGTCATCAGCGCGGCCCCGCAGACGATGAGAACCCGGGAACCGAAGCGGTCCAACAAAAGTCCGGCGGGAACCTGTGCGGCGGCGTAGACGATGACCTGCAACACCACGAACGTGGACAGGACACCCGGACTTGCGGCAAATCTGTCGGCTGCCTGCAGGCCCGAGACGCCGAGGGTGGTGCGGTCGAGAACGGCGATGATGTACGCGAGCAGCCCGGTAGCCCAAACGATCCAGGGACGCACGCGGGCACCTTTCGTCAAATGTGTTTCGCGGGGCAGAGGTACATGGTCTCTCACCGTAGGCCTCGGAGCGACAGCGCCTGTTTGTCGCCGTTGTGAATTTCGCCTCCAGCCCGGTTTTCCGTCGATTCATCAAGTTGGCTGAAAATGCACTCTCATGTACGACTTGAGGGAGGGTGTCTGGCATATCCGCAGATGATCGCGCTGACAATCCTGCCATCGGATGATGGAATGCTGGGGCTGCGAATTCGCTCGCACCAATAACCGGGGAGTAGGGTGTCGGCATGAATCGCTGTTCAAACCGACGCGGAGGACGCCGGCTTGGCTGAGTACCGTCTTGAAGACCTGGCGCGCATTTCCGGCGTCAGCGCCCGCAATATCCGCGCTTATCGTGAACGCGGGTTACTCGATTCGCCGCGGCGCGTCGGGCGCTCGGCGTATTACGGTGAGCGGCACCTGGATCAGTTGACAGCGATCAGCCAGCTACTGGCCAAGGGCTTCAACTCGGCGCACATCGCCGAGTTCTTCGTCGCGTTGCGCGGCGGCAGGGATCTGGCCGATGCCTTGGGAATTCGGGCCTCGGACTGGTGCCGGCCGACGACGCTGGTTTTGAACGTGGACCCGGCGGGAGACGACGTCCACACGCTTGTGGAGTTCGGGTTGGTGCACATCGTGGACGGTTCCGTCGAGGTGACCGATCCCGCCTTGGTCGCGCTCGTCGACGGCGCCGAGGACCATCGGCGCCTCGTCCGCAGTATGGCCCACCTCGCCCGGGTGACGGGACCGGCGATCGATCATCTGGCCGAGTCCGCTGCCGCCGCTGTCGCTGAATGTCAGTTGGGTCCTTCGGATGGCGGCCTGCCAGAGCTGGCTCGGGTGGTGGTCTCGGCCGGGGTAGGCCGGGCCTTGCGTGCGGGCGCGGCCACCGCTGATTGAACGACCACCCCGAGCCGACCGTGCCGGCGGGTCGCCCGTCCTGCTGCGCATCTGCACCAGGTCGAGATCGACAAGCGCAATATCGGAGGTATCGGAGTGGACGTCGACCACGTCCTGAAGCCGAGATTCGGTCAGTGGGACCAAATAGTTACCGGCGAGTAAGATATTCCAGCAAACTTTTGGCCCGGGTGCGTGTGATTCGCTAGACGGAATCGGCGAGATTGTCTGCTGGTTCCCGGCCGGTTCGCGGGCTCCGATGGGGCGGAAAATTTAGATAACGATTCGATAACAATACTGCCTTGATCTGCGCAGTTATCCCTACTCGACCGTAACCACCTGCCAACAGGACGTTTGTCCCGAATGTCTTTGGGCGCCACTCGACGCGGCGTGACGTTACCGGCGGTTACCCATGCGTAGAACTCGCCAGTAACCAATCTGGGCGGAAAAAGCCCGCCACCTCTTATGACACTCTTAGTACGGCGGGAATGTGCGTGACACCGTCCGGAGGGCTCCGGCGGCACCGCGTTCCTCGCCTGATTCGACGCTGAATCGCCGTTGGCCTGTCGCCGGGCAGCCACACCGCCCCAGACATGCAGACAGATAACCAAGACCGCACGCGACAGCCACACGCGACACCATTCACCGCAGAACCGCAGCAGCACCGAGGAGATAGCGCCAGTGACGATCTATGAACACGACCGGGTGTCCGCCGGTCGCAACGACGACGCAGGATCCGACGGTCGGCAGGCTGACTCCACCCACGCTCTCGTGGATCGGCTCAGCGCCGGTGAGCCCTACGCTGTCGCCTTTGGCGGCCAGGGCAGCGCCTGGCTGGAGACTCTTGAGGAGTTGGTGTCCTCGGCCGGTATCGAGGCCGAACTGGCGACCCTGGCCGGCGAGGCCGAGCTGCTGCTCGAGCCGGTGGCCGCCGAGCTCGTCGTGGTCCGGCCCATCGGGTTCGAGCCCCTGCAGTGGGTCCGCGCGCTGGCTGCCGAGGAGCCGGTGCCCTCTGACAAGCAGCTGACGTCTGCTGCGGTGTCGGTGCCCGGCGTCCTACTCACCCAGATCGCCGCAGTGCGGGCGCTGGCCCGTCAGGGCATGGACCTGGCCGCCACCCCGCCGGTGGCCGTCGCCGGTCATTCCCAGGGTGTGCTGGCCGTCGAGGCCCTGGCCGCCAAGGGCGCCAAGGACGTGCAACTGCTGGCGCTGGCGCAGCTGATCGGTGCCGCAGGCACGCTGGTCGCCCGTCGTCGTGGGATCACCGTGCTGGGTGACCGCCCGCCGATGGTGTCGGTGACCAACGCCGAGCCCGAGCGCATCTACGAGCTGCTCGAAGAGTTCAGCCAGGACGTGCGCACCGTGCTGCCCCCGGTGCTGTCCATCCGCAACGGCCGGCGTTCCGTTGTGATCACCGGCACACCCGAGCAGCTGTCGCGGTTCGAGCTGTACTGCAACCAGATCGCTGAGAAGGAAGAGGCCGAGCGCAAGAGCAAAGTCCGCGGCGGCGCCGTCTTCGCCCCGGTCTTCGACCCGGTGCAGGTCGAGGTCGGTTTCCACACTCCGCGTCTGGCCGACGGCGTCGAGATCGTCGCCCGCTGGGCCGAGGCCGTCGGCATCGACGTCGAACTCGCCCGCGCGATGACCGAGTCCATCCTGGTCAGTCAGGTGGACTGGGTCGACGAGATCACCGAGATCAGCGACGCCGGCGCTCGATGGATTCTCGACCTCGGCCCCGGCGACATCCTGACCCGCCTGACCGCTCCGGTGGTGCGCGGGCTGGGCATCGGGATCGTGCCCGCCGCGACCCGCGGCGGCCAGCGCAACCTGTTCACCATCGGCGCGGTGCCCGAGGTGGCCCGCCCGTGGTCCAGCTACGCCCCGACCGTGGTCAGCCTGCCCGACGGTTCGGTCAAGCTCTCGACCAAGTTCACCCGTCTCACCGGGCGTTCGCCGATCCTGCTGGCGGGTATGACGCCCACCACAGTGGACGCCAAGATCGTCGCGGCCGCAGCAAACGCCGGCCACTGGGCCGAACTCGCCGGTGGCGGGCAGGTCACCGAGCCGATCTTCAACGATCGCATCGCCGAGCTGGGTGAGCTGTTGGAGCCCGGCCGGGCCATCCAGTTCAACACCTTGTTCCTGGATCCGTACCTGTGGAAGCTGCAGGTCGGAGGCAAGCGTCTGGTGCAGCGCGCCCGCCAGTCCGGCGCGCCGATCGACGGCGTCATCGTCAGTGCCGGCATCCCGGACCTCGAAGAGGCTGTCGAGCTGATCGGTGAACTCAACGACCTCGGCATCAGCCACGTGGTGTTCAAGCCGGGCACCGTCGAGCAGATCCGGTCGGTCATCCGGATCGCGGCCGAGGTGCCCACCAAGCCGGTGATCGTCCACATCGAGGGCGGCCGCGCGGGTGGTCACCACTCGTGGGAGGACCTCGACGACCTGCTGCTGGCCACCTACTCCGAGCTGCGCAGCCGGTCCAACATCACCATCTGCGTCGGCGGTGGCATCGGCACCCCCGAGCGCTCCGCCGAGTACCTGTCCGGCCGCTGGTCGGCCGCCCACGGTTACCCGCTGATGCCGATCGACGGCATCCTGGTCGGCACCGCCGCCATGGCGACCCTTGAGGCGACCACGAGCCCGCAGGTCAAGCAGCTGTTGGTGGACACCAAGGGCACCGACGCCTGGGTGGGGGCCGGCAAGGCCTCGGGCGGCATGGCCTCCGGGCGCAGCCAGCTCGGCGCCGACATCCACGAGATCGACAACACCGCGTCGCGTTGCGGCCGGCTGCTCGACGAGGTGGCCGGTGACGCCGATGCGGTGGCGGCCCGCCGCGACGAGATCATCACCGCGATGGCCGACACCGCCAAGCCGTACTTCGGTGACGTCGCCGACATGACCTACCTGCAGTGGTTGCGCCGCTACATCGAGCTGGCGATCGGCGAGGGCAACAGCACCGCCGACACCAAGCGCGACCACTCGCCGTGGCTGGACATCAGCTGGCGCGACCGCTTCGAGCAGATGCTGAAGCGCGCCGAAGCGCGTTTGAGTGCACAGGATTTCGGCCCCATCGAGACGCTGTTCGATGCTGCCGGCGACGGCGAGGCACTGCTGGAGGACCCGAAGGCCGCGCTGGCCGCGCTGGTTTCGGCCTACCCGGACGCCGCTTCGGTGCAGCTGCACCCGGCCGACGTGCCGTTCTTCGTCGAGCTGTGCAAGACGCTGGGCAAGCCGGTCAACTTCGTCCCGGTGATCGACAAGGACGTGCGCCGCTGGTGGCGCAGTGACTCACTGTGGCAGGCCCACGATGCGCGCTACGCGGCCGACCAGGTCTGCGTCATCCCCGGTACCGAAGCGGTGGCCGGCATCACCCGGGTCGACGAGCCCGTCGGTGAACTGCTGGACCGCTTCGAGCAGACCGCCGTCGACGAGGCGCTGGCCGCCGGTGCGCAGCCGCAGGCCGTGCTGTCGCGCCGTCAGGGCCGCGACGACGTGACCGGCCCGTTGGCCGTGCTGCTCGACGCGCCCGACGTGTTGTGGGCCGGGCGCACCTCGGTGAACCCGGTGCATCGGATCGCGGCGCCGGCCGACTGGCAGGTGCGTGAAGGATCTGAGAACCGTTCGGCCACGCACCCTTCCACGGGTGCGCGACTGGAGGTCGCCGACGATCGGCACGTGGTGCTGTCGGTGCCGCTGTCGGGAACCTGGATCGACATCCGGTTCACCCTGACCGATGCCATCCGCAGCGGTGGTGCACCGGTCGTCGAGGTAGCCGATGCGGCGACCGCGATGCGGTCGGTGCTCGCCATCGCCGCGGGTGTCGACGGCCCGGATGCCCTGCCTCCCGTCGTCGACGGGACCGCAACGGTCACCGTCGCCTGGAACCCCGAGCAGGTCGCCGACCACACCGGCGTCACCGCCACGTTCGGTGCCCCGCTGGCACCGACGCTCACCGTCGTTCCCGACGCGCTGGTCGGCCGCTGCTGGCCCGCGGTCTTCGCCGCGATCGGTTCCGCCGCCACCGACTCCGGGTTCCCGGTCGTCGAGGGTCTGCTGAGCCTGGTGCACCTGGACCACGCCGCGCACCTGTTGTCGGCGCTGCCGACCGAGCCTGCCGAATTGACCGTCACCGCAACGGCTTCGGCTGCCCACGACACCGAGGTCGGCCGCGTTGTGCCGGTCTCGGTGGTCGTCCGGAATGCTGACGGCATCGAGCTGGCCAAGCTCGAAGAGCGGTTCGCGATCCGCGGCCGCACCGGCGAGGCCGAGCTGACCGATCCGGTTCGAGCCGGCGGCGCGATCTCGGACAACGCCACCGACACCCCCCGTCGTCGCCGTCGCGACGTCACCGTCGGGGCCCCCGTCGACATGCGGCCGTTCGCCGTGGTGTCCGGTGACCACAACCCGATCCATACCGACCGGGCCGCGGCGCTGCTGGCCGGTCTCGAATCGCCCATCGTGCACGGCATGTGGCTGTCCGCCGCCGCGCAGCACGTCGTCACCGCCACCGACGGCAAGCCCATTCCGCCGGCCAAACTGGTCGGCTGGACCGCCCGCTTCCTCGGCATGGTCAAGCCGGGCGACGAGGTCGACTTCCGCGTCGACCGGGTCGGAATCGACGTCGGCGCAGAGGTTGTCGAGGTTCAGGCCCGCATCGGCTCCGAGCTGGTGATGGCCGCGACCGCACGGCTCGCCGCACCCAAGACCGTCTACGCCTTCCCCGGCCAGGGCATCCAGTCCAAGGGCATGGGCATGGAGGTCCGGGCCCGGTCCAAGGCCGCCCGCAAGGTGTGGGACAAGGCCGACAAGTTCACCCGCGAGACGCTGGGCTTCTCGGTGCTGCACGTCGTCCGCGACAACCCGACATCGCTGATCGCCTCCGGTGTGCATTACGAGCACCCCGAGGGCGTGCTGTACCTGACGCAGTTCACCCAGGTCGCGATGGCCACGACGGCCGCGGCCCAGGTTGCCGAGATGCGCGAGCAGGGTGCGTTCGTCGAAGGGGCGATCGCCTGCGGTCACTCCGTCGGTGAATACACCGCGCTGGCTTGCGTTTCCGGGGTGATCGAGCTCGAAGGTCTGCTGGAGGCGGTGTTCCACCGCGGCTCCAAGATGCACGACATCGTGCCGCGTGACGAGCGGGGCCGGTCCAACTACCGGCTGGCCGCGATCCGGCCGTCGCAGATCGACCTCGCCGATGAGGACGTCGAGAGCTTCGTCGCAGAAATCGCGGCGAATACCGGCGAGTTCTTGCAGATCGTGAACTTCAACCTGCGTGGTTCTCAGTACGCGATCGCGGGAACGGTGCGCGGTCTGGAGGCGCTGGAGGAAGAGGTCGAGCGTCGTCGCGAGATCAGCGGCGGCAAGCGGTCGTTCATCCTGGTGCCCGGCATCGACGTGCCGTTCCACTCCAGCGTGCTGCGGGTCGGCGTGGACGATTTCCGGCGCAGCCTGGAACGCGTCCTGCCGCGCGACCGCGACCCGGAGTTGGTCGTCGGCCGCTACATTCCGAACCTGGTGCCCCGGCCGTTCACACTGGACCGCGACTTCATCCAGGAAATCCGGGATCTGGTGCCGGCCGAGCCGCTCGACGAGATCCTCGCCGACTACGACACCTGGCGTAACGAGCGTCCGATCGAGTTGTGCCGCAAGATCGTCATCGAGCTCCTGGCCTGGCAGTTCGCCAGCCCGGTGCGCTGGATCGAGACCCAGGACCTGCTGTTCATCGAGGAGGCCGCAGGCGGACTCGGGGTGGAGCGGTTCGTCGAGATCGGTGTGAAGAACGCGCCGACCGTCGCCGGCCTGGCCACCAACACGCTGAAGCTGCCCGAATACGCCCACAGCACCGTCGAGGTGCTCAACGCGGAGCGCGATGCCGCGGTGCTGTTCGCCAGCGACACCGATCCGGAGCCGGAGCCGGAGGCTGAAGAGATCTCGGCAAGCCCGTCCGCTGAGGCCGCACCTGCGGCCGCCCCGGCACCCGCGGCCGCCCCGGCGGCTCCGTCCGGTGGCCCACGGCCCGACGACATCACGTTTGACGCGGCCGACGCCACGGTGGGCCTCATCGCACTGAGCGCCAAGATGCGCATCGACCAGATCGAGGCGCTGGACTCCATCGAGTCCATCACCGACGGTGCGTCGTCGCGTCGTAACCAGCTGCTGGTCGACCTGGGCTCCGAGCTGAACCTGGGTGCCATCGACGGTGCCGCCGAGGCGGATCTGGGCGCGCTCAAGGGACAGGTCAGCAAGCTGGCCCGGACCTACAAGCCGTTCGGCCCGGTGCTCTCGGACGCCATCAACGATCAGCTGCGCACGGTCTTCGGCCCGTCGGGCAAGCGCCCGGGCTACATCGCCGAACGGGTCACCAAGACCTGGGAGCTCGGTCCGGGCTGGGCCAAGCACGTCACCGTCGAGGTGGCGCTGGGCACCCGTGAAGGCAGCAGCGTCCGCGGCGGCGATCTGGGTGGTCTGCACCCGGGCGCGCTGGCGACTGCCGCTGACGTCGACAAGGTCATCGATGCCGCGGTCGCCGCGGTGGGCGCGCGAATTGGCGTCCCGGTGAGCCTGCCTTCGGCCGGTGGTGCCGGTGGCGGTGGTGTGGTGGATTCGGCCGCACTCAACGAGTTCGCCGAGAAGGTCACGGGCCCTGACGGTGTGCTGGCTTCGGCTGCTCGCACGATTCTGGGTCAGCTCGGTCTGGACGCCCCGGTGGGCGCCCCCGAGGCCGCGACCGATGCTGAGCTGATCGATCTGGTCACCACCGAACTCGGTTCGGACTGGCCGCGATTGGTGGCTCCCGCGTTCGATGCCAAGAAGGCCGTCGTGTTCGACGACCGCTGGGCCAGCGCACGTGAGGACCTGGTCAAGCTGTGGCTGGCCGACGAGGGCGAGATCGACGCCGACTGGCCGCATCTGTCGGAGCGGTTCGAGGGTGCCGGGCATGCCGTTGCCACGCAGGCGAATTGGTGGCAGGGCAAGGCGCTCGCCGCCGGACGCACCATCCACGCGTCGCTGTTCGGTCGCATCGCGGCCGGTGCGGAGAACCCGGGCAAGGGCCGCTACACCAACGAGGTCGCCGTGGTGACCGGTGCGTCGAAGGGCTCCATCGCCTCTTCGGTCGTCGGGCAGCTGCTCGACGGCGGTGCCACCGTCATCGCCACCACCTCGCGCCTGGACGACGACCGCCTTGCGTTCTACAAGAAGCTCTACCGCGAGAACGCCCGCTTCGGCGCCACCCTCTGGGTGGTCCCGGCCAACATGGCGTCCTACTCCGACATCGACAAGCTGGTCGAGTGGGTCGGTAGCGAGCAGATCGAAAGCCTTGGGCCGCAATCGATCCATCTCAAGGATGCGCAGACCCCGACGCTGCTGTTCCCGTTCGCCGCGCCGCGCGTGGCCGGGGACCTCTCCGAAGCGGGTTCACGCTCCGAGATGGAGATGAAGGTCCTGCTGTGGGCCGTGCAGCGGCTCATCGGCGGGCTGTCGACGATCGGTGCCGAGCGTGACATCGCCTCGCGCCTGCATGTGGTGCTGCCGGGCTCGCCCAACCGCGGTATGTTCGGCGGCGACGGTGCGTACGGCGAATCCAAGTCGGCGCTCGACGCGCTGGTGAACCGCTGGAGCGCCGAAAGCTCGTGGGCCGAGCGGGTCAGCCTGGCGCACGCGCTGATCGGCTGGACCAAGGGCACCGGGCTGATGGGTCACAACGACGCCATCGTCAGCGCGGTGGAGCAGGCCGGCGTCACCACCTACAGCACCGCGGAGATGGCAGCCATGCTGCTGAACCTGTGCACGGTGGAGTCCAAGGTGGCCGCGGCCAACGCGCCGATCAAGGCCGACCTGACCGGCGGGCTGGGTGACATCAAGATCGACATGGCCGAGCTGGCTGCCAAGGCTCGTGAGGACATGTCCAGCGCTGCAGCCGAATCCGAGGAGGAGGAAGGCGGAAGCAACACCGTTGCGGCGCTTCCGTCCCCGCCGCGCGGAAACAACCCGGCGCCCGCGCCGGAGTGGGCCGACCTCGACGTCGACCCGGCCGACCTGGTGGTCATCGTCGGTGGTGCCGAGCTCGGGCCGTACGGCTCGTCGCGTACCCGCTTCGAGATGGAGGTCTCCGGCGAGTTGTCGGCGGCCGGTGTGCTGGAATTGGCCTGGACGACCGGTCTGGTCAAGTGGGAAGACGATCCCAAGGCCGGCTGGTACGACACCACGACCGGTGACCTGGTGCCCGAATCGGAGATCGTGGAGCGTTACCACGACGCCGTTGTGGAACGTTGCGGCATCCGCGAATTCGTGGACGACGGTGCGATCGATCCCGATCACGCCTCGCCGCTGCTGGTCAGCGTGTTCCTGGACAAGGACTTCAGCTTCGTCGTCTCCAGTGAGGCCGATGCTCGGGCGTTCGTGTCCTTCGACCCCGAACACACGGTGGCCCGGCCGGTTCCGGAATCCAGTGACTGGCAGGTGATCCGCAAGGCGGGCACCGAGATTCGAGTTCCGCGCAAGACCAAGCTGTCGCGCACGGTCGGTGCCCAGATCCCGACGGGCTTCGACCCGACGGTGTGGGGCATCACGCCGGACATGGCCAACTCGATCGACCGGGTTGCGTTGTGGAACATCGTCGCCACCGTCGACGCGTTCCTGTCCTCGGGCTTCACCCCGACCGAGCTGATGCGTTGGGTTCACCCGAGCCTGGTGGCCTCCACGCAGGGCACCGGCATGGGCGGCATGACCTCGATGCAGACCATGTACCACGGCAACCTGCTGGGCCGGGCCAAGCCGAACGACATCCTGCAGGAGGTGCTGCCCAACGTCGTTGCGGCACACGTCATGCAGAGCTACGTCGGCGGTTACGGCGCGATGGTCCACCCGGTCGGCGCCTGCGCCACCGCGGCCGTCTCGGTCGAGGAGGGTGTGGACAAGATCCGCCTCGGCAAGGCCGACCTGGTGATCGCCGGCGGCTTCGACGACCTGACCCTGGAAGCGATCATCGGCTTCGGTGACATGGCGGCCACCGCCGACACCGAGATGATGCGCGCCAAGGGCATCAGCGACTCGAAGTTCTCCCGCGCCAACGACCGTCGTCGTCTCGGCTTCCTGGAAGCCCAGGGCGGTGGCACCATCCTGCTGGCCCGCGGCGACCTCGCCGCGAAGATGGGTCTGCCGGTGCTGGCAGTGGTCGGTTACGCGCAGAGCTTCGCCGACGGTGTGCACACCTCGATCCCGGCTCCGGGTCTGGGTGCCCTGGGTGCCGGGCGTGGCGGCAAGGACTCGCAGCTGGCCCGCTCGCTGGCCAAGCTGGGTGTCGGCGCCGACGACATCGCGGTGATCTCCAAGCACGACACCTCGACGCTGGCCAACGATCCCAACGAGACCGAGCTGCACGAGCGGCTGGCCGACTCGATGGGTCGCTCGGCGGGTGCCCCGCTGTTCATCGTCAGCCAGAAGACGCTGACCGGGCACGCCAAGGGTGGCGCCGCGGTGTTCCAGATGATGGGTCTCTGCCAGATCCTGCGTGACGGCGTCATCCCGCCGAACCGCAGCCTGGACTGCGTCGACGACGAGCTGGCCACCTCCGGCCACTTCGTCTGGGTGCGCGAAGCCCTCGACCTGCGTGGGAAGTTCCCGCTCAAGGCCGGTCTGGTCACCAGCCTCGGCTTCGGTCACGTGTCGGGTCTGGTTGCCCTGGTGCACCCGGAGGCGTTCATCGCGTCGTTGGATCCGGCCGAGCGCGACGACTACCGCAAGCGCGCCGAGCAGCGCACGCTGGCCGGTCAGCGCCGCCTGGCCGGAGCGATCGCCGGCGGGCGTCCCATGTACGAGAAGCCCGCCGACCGCCGCTTCGACCACGATGTGCCGGAGAAACGTCAGGAAGCCGCGATGTTGCTGAACGCGGATGCCCGGCTCGGTGACGACGATCTC
The DNA here is from genome assembly GCF_001665785.1 of Mycolicibacterium peregrinum. Classification (GTDB taxonomy): domain Bacteria; phylum Actinomycetota; class Actinomycetes; order Mycobacteriales; family Mycobacteriaceae; genus Mycobacterium; species Mycobacterium peregrinum_A. Next base: position 33,386 of record NZ_LZSO01000051.1, on the reverse strand, counting down.
TATGTGCGGTGAGTGCGGGCACGGAGAGGTGAGCTAGGTTCGCTTCCATGGCGATTATGGGCATAGGCATCGATGTGGTTTCCATACCTGATTTCGCCGAGCAGGTGGACCGGCCGGGAACCGTATTCGCCGAGACGTTCACGCCGGGTGAGCGCCGGGACGCCGCGGACAAGAGTTCGTCGGCGGCCCGGCACCTGGCGGCCCGGTGGGCGGCCAAGGAAGCTGTGATCAAGGCCTGGTCCAGCTCACGGTTCTCGAAGCGGCCGGCCCTGCCGGAGGGGATCCACCGTGACATCGAGGTGGTCACCGACATGTGGGGTCGGCCCAAGGTGCGGCTGTCCGGCGAGATCGCCAAGCACCTCGAAACCGTGACCATTCACGTCTCGCTCACCCACGAGGCCGACACCGCCGCCGCGGTGGCGATCATCGAGGAGCTCTAGCTCTCTCGACAGTGCCGCTAGGGTCGTCACCATGACTGATGTCGTGCAGCGGGTACAGCAGGTGTTGCCGTCGGTGCGGTCGGATCTGGAGGATCTGGTACGAATCCAGTCGGTGTGGGCCGACCCGGCCCGCCGTGACGAGGTGCACCGCAGCGCCGAGGCCGTCGCAAAGCTGTTGGCCGAGACAGGCTTTCCTGAGGTCCGCATCGTCAGCGAAGGCGGTGCGCCCGCCGTCATCGCGCATTACCCGCCACCTGCGGGAGCACCGACGGTGCTGCTGTACGCCCACCATGACGTGCAGCCTGAAGGGGATCCGGCCCAGTGGGATTCCGCACCGTTCGAGCCCACCGAACGTGACGGCCGGCTCTACGGCCGTGGCACCGCCGACGACAAGGCTGGTATCGCAACCCATCTGGCGGCCATCCGGGCGTTCGACGGCAAGCCTCCGGTCGGCGTCACGGTATTCGTCGAAGGCGAGGAGGAATCCGGTTCTCCGTCACTGGGTGCACTCCTGGCTGCCCACAAGGAAGCACTGGCCGCCGACGTCATCGTCATCGCCGACTCCGACAACTGGAGCACCGAGATCCCGGCGCTGACCGTGACCCTGCGTGGCCTGGCCGACTGTGTGGTCGAGGTGGCCACCCTGGACCATGGCCTGCATTCGGGCCTGTGGGGTGGGGTGGTGCCGGATGCGTTGAGCGTGCTGGTGCGGTTGCTGGCCAGCCTGCATGACGACGACGGAAACGTCGCGGTCGCCGGCCTGCACGAGGCCACCGCTGCCGACGTCGACCGTGGCGCCCACTGGGTCCGCGAGGAATCCGGACTGCTGGACGGGGTGGCCGAAATCGGTTCCGGCTCAGTGGTGCAACGCATGTGGGCCAAACCCGCGATCACCGTCATCGGCATCGACACCACATCCATCGACAAGTCGTCGAACACGCTGATCCCGCGGGCCCGCGCCAAGATCAGCATGCGGGTCGCGCCCGGCGGTGACGCCCACGCGCATCTGGAGGCGTTGACCCGTCACCTCGAGACCCATGTGCCCTGGGGAGCCCAGGTCACCGTGACTCGCGGCGATGTCGGCCAGCCCTACGCGATCGATTCCTCCGGTGCGGTGTACGACGCGGCCCGCACGGCGTTCCGGACCGCCTGGGGCACCGACCCGGTGGACATGGGTATGGGCGGATCAATTCCCTTCATCGCCGAGTTCGCCGAAGCCTTCCCGGCCGCGACGATTCTGGTGACCGGCGTGGAGGACCCGGGGACCCAGGCGCACAGCGTGAACGAAAGCCTGCATCTCGGGGTGCTTGAGAAAGCGGCGACGGCCGAAGCGTTACTGCTCGAGGCACTGGGCAGTTAGCCCGAGATGGCCAGCAGCGTCGGCTGGTTCGTCGTCGGCCTGATCGCCTTGGCGATCGGCGCGGAGGTGATGGTCCGCGGCGGTGCGAAACTTGCTGCGCGCCTGGGAATCAGCCCGATCCTGATCGGACTGACCGTGGTGTCGATCGGCACCAGTCTTCCCGAGCTGGCTGTCGGCATCACCGCCGCGACCACCGGCAGCGGCGAACTGGCCGTCGGCAATATCGCCGGCACCAACGTCGTCAACATCTTGTTCATCCTCGGGCTCAGTGCGTTGATCCGTCCGCTGGCGATCCAACAGCGCACCTTGCGCTTCGATCTGCCAGTGATGGCGGGAGCCGCGGTCCTGCTCTGGGTCTTGGCCGTCAACGGAGTGCTGTCGCGCGTGGACGGGCTGATCCTGGTGTCTGGAGCCATCGTGTACACCGCTGTGCTGATCCGGATGTCGCGGCGGGAGAGCCGGGCAACTGTGGCCGGGTACGCCGAAGCCTTCCCGTCGGGACAGGCAAGCGGTGCCGCGGCGAAACCGCTTGGCGGCGGCGCACTTCAGGATACGGTCATGACGGTAAGCGGTATCGCCGTGGTGATTCTCGGGGCCGAATGGCTGGTAGGCGGGGCGGTGGGGATCGCCCGCGGATTCGGGGTGTCGGACGCGCTCATCGGCCTGACCGTTGTGGCGATCGGAACCTCGGCCCCGGAGTTGGTCACGACGATCGTCTCGACGGTGCGCGGCGAACGCGACATCGCAGTAGGCAACCTACTTGGCAGCAGTGTCTACAACATCCTGCTGATCCTCGGCATCACGTGCCTGGTACCCGCGCACGGGCTGGAGCTGACGCACAACCTCGTGTGGATCGACATCCCACTGATGGTCGCGGCGAGCCTGGCCTGCATCCCGATCTTCGTCTCGGGCCGGCGGGTGCACCGAGCGGAGGGGGCCGCGATGATCGCGGCCTACCTCGGCTACCTGATGTTCCTGCTGACGACCCAGTTGTGACCAGTGTCAGACCGACAGGTCGCGGCGCAACTTGGCGACGTGGCCGGTGGCCCGCACGTTGTACTGCGCGACGGCGATCTTGCCCTTCTCGTCGACGAGGAACGTCGACCGGATCACACCCTGAACGGTCTTGCCGTACATGGTCTTTTCGCCGAAAGCGCCCCAGGCCGTCAACACCTCACGGTCCGGATCGGACAGCAACGGGAAGGTGAGCTCCTCCTTGTCGCGGAACTTGGCGAGCTTCTCCGGCTTGTCGGGGGAGATACCGATGACATCGAGGCCGGCGCCGTTGAGCTCGGCGAGGCTGTCCCGGAAATCGCACGCCTGCTTGGTGCAGCCGGGCGTTGATGCCGCGGGGTAGAAGTACACGATGACCTTGCGGCCCTTGTAGTCGGAGAGCTTGACGACGTTGCCGTCGGCGTCGGGCAGGCTGAAAGCCGGGGCGGTGTCTCCCACCTCGAGGCGCGGGGTTTGCGGCATTCGTGGGTATCCCTTCTTGTCGACCGGTTCCGTCGTCACGGCGCCGGCTGATCTAGGGTAGTGCGGCAGGGCAGCACGATATGGAGCGGCTTAGAGGAGCAAACAGTGGCGAACCGGGACCCGGAGAGCATCAAGCGGGATATCGATCAGGCTCGCGATCAGCTGGCGGTGACTGTCGACTCCCTGGCAGAGCGGGCCAACCCGCAGCGCCTGGCCGACGATTTCAAGTCGGCGGTGATCGGCTTCATCAAGAAGCCCGCCGTGACGGCGTCATTGGCCGGTGCAGGAGTGCTGGTGGTGTTCGTCGTCGTGCGACGGATCAAGCGGCGCTGAGTGTCGATCCGCAGGGCGTGCGCTGTGCGCCCTGCGGAGATGCCCCGTTCAGCGGCTCCCGCGCAACACGCCGCTCAGCGGCTCGGGCTTGATACGCCGCTCAGCGGCTCAGGCTTGATACGCCGCTCAGCGGCGGCGGAACAGGAGCCAGTCCGCCAACGAGAAACTCGGGGGATTGGCGATGCGACCCAGGCGGCTGCAGGTATACACCATGACGGGCTGGTTCGCAGCAACAAATGCGGCGGTCGATGAAGCTGTGGGATCGGCGCCACCTACGGCAGGCATCAGCTAACACCCCTCATCTTGGCGTAATCGCCACGCGGTACCGGATCGCAATTGATCAGCTAACTTGAGATTAACACGGTTTCTAGCGTCTGACCAGCGGAAGCGTCGAAGTTGGATTCTAAGCAGTAACTTACGTCTACGTCAACAATAGAGTGTTGTTGCGACTTGTCGGGTTGCTTCACGGTTATCAGCACATTATCGAGGTATGTCGCCGAGGGGCTTCTGGCTATGGCGAGTACCGTTCACCGCAAATTCGGCCGGCGCCTTTCGTGGCGGGCGGACACTGTCTGCGTGGCGCCGGATGGAATCGGATGGATCCACAGAAAAGTTTGCTGGCTCCTTGGCGTCCCGTGACGCGCGGCTGGCCGTTCCGCCCTGATCCACGTCGATTTGGTGGGGAAAACGATTGGCAAACATGTGTCGTTCTGATAATCGCCGGGGCTCTGTGCAACTCGGTGCCGATGGGGCGCGATAGCTGAAATCTGCTGCATAGCAGGGCGGGAACGGCTCTTTCTGGGCGAACCGGTTGCTAGTGCATGGGTGTCCAGCTAAGGTCGACGTCGGGTCAGGATTGGGGAGGCGGCCTTGGGTCTTGATCCCGACCGCAACACGGAACAATCGTGTGACAAGGGGGTATTACGTTGCAGCTAACTTATTTTCCGTTTGCCAGGATCGCTGCACGGGCTATCGCCGGTAAAGCCGATCCCGACTGGCTCATCGTCGGGATTCGCTGACGACACCCAATGGCTCATGTCGAACTTCCGTAAGGCGATGTGGGCCGTGGTCACACCGACGGGAGGTAGCCATATGGCACATGTGAGCGACGAAACCCTGGGCGATCTGCGCAGGGAGCTCGACCGCTTCAAGAGTGAGCAGTACCGGGATCACGGCTATGCGGCCGCACATCTGGCCGGGGCCGTCGAGATGTTGTTGGAAGAGGCTGAACCCAGCATCGGCGACCGACTGGCCGAGAGGTACCGAGCCTGACAGATGAAGAGCAATCCAGTAACACTGAAAGCCTGAAACGCAAAAACCCTGCCGAGGCAGGGTTTTTGGTTGGTGCGCCGTCAGGGTTTCGAACCCCGGACCCGCTGATTAAGAGTCAGCTGCTCTACCAACTGAGCTAACGGCGCGCGAGAGAGACAATAACAGGAGTTTCTCTCAACAGTGAAATCCGCTGGTGGTGGGCCTGGGGCGGGCTTCTGGTCGGCCCGATCCGGCCGGAACCCTTAGACTATTGCCAAGAATTTGCTATCGACCGTGCGAGGGGTAGGACGACCATGGGGCAGGCCCAGACGGTGACCCGTCCGTATCGGGGTGTGTTCCGGCGGGCCATGGCTGCCGTGGTGCCGGCAATGATGTTGGGGCTTACCGCGTGCGGAGGCGAAGACCCACAGGGCCCGGCGCCGGTGATCACCGACAAGGGCACTCCCTACGGCGATTTGTTGGTGCCCAGGGTCAACGCGTCGGTGACCGACGGCGCGGTCGGGGTAACCGTCGACGCGCCGGTCACGGTGAGCGCGGAGAACGGTGTGCTCGGCGGCGTCACCATGACCAACGAAGAAGGCGCCAGCGTCGCAGGCAAGTTCAGTGCCGACGGGCTGACGTGGTCCACCACCGACCCACTCGACTACAACGAGCAGTACACCCTCAACGCGCAGTCGCTAGGCCTCGGTGGCGTCGCCAACCGCAGACTGCGGTTCGAAACGCACTCGCCGGCCAACTTGACGATGCCGTACGTCCTGCCGAACAACGGGGAAGTGGTCGGGGTGGGACAGCCGGTGGCAATCCGATTCGACGAGAACATCTCCGATCGTCTGGCCGCCCAACGTGCCGTCACCGTCAAGACCGATCCGCCTGTCGAAGGTGCGTTCTACTGGCTCAACAACCGCGAAGTGCGTTGGCGCCCCGCGAAATACTGGAAGCCCGGCACCTCGGTGGACGTCACGGTCAACACCTACGGTGTCGAGTTGGGCGACGGGCTGTTCGGCCAGGGCAATGTCACGACCCACTTCACGATCGGCGACGAGGTGATCGCGCAGGCCGACGACACCACCAAGACACTGACCGTCCGGCGCAACGGCGAGGTCGTCAAGGCCATGCCGATCTCCATGGGTAAGAACAGTTCTCCGACCAACAACGGCGTCTACATCGTCGGCGATCGTTTCGACCACATGGTGATGGATTCCTCCACCTACGGCGTGCCGGTCAACTCGCCGAACGGTTATCGCACCGAGGTCGACTTCGCGACCCAGATGTCCTACAGCGGCATCTACGTGCACGGTGCCCCGTGGTCGGTAGGCAGCCAGGGTTACAGCAACGTCAGCCATGGCTGCCTCAACGTCAGCACTGCGAACGCCAGGTGGTTCTACGAGAACACCAAACGCGGCGACATCGTCGAGGTCGTCAACACCGTGGGCCCGGTGTTGCCGGGCACCGAGGGCCTGGGGGACTGGAACATCCCGTGGGACCAGTGGCGCACCGGCAACGCCAGCACCTGACCCGATTACCCCTGCGGTAATCGACATCCCGCTTCGAATCGGCGAATCTGGCTGAGTCCCAGTCGATTACCGTGAAAGAGGCGAAATGGCCGAGCTCAACGACACCGTCACTGCGTACCTCAGCACCTGGAATGCCACCGATGCCGCCGGCCGACGGGCCCTGCTGGAACGGCATTGGTCGGCCGGCGTCACCTATACCGATCCGCTCGCTGAGGTCAGCGGACACGACGGGGTGTCCAGCGCCATCGAGGCGGTCCACACCCAGTTTCCGGGATTCGTGTTCACCCTCGTCAGCGGGCCCGACAACCACCACCGGCAGGCGCGTTTCCAGTGGGGGCTCGGTCCGCGCGACGCCGACCCGGTAGTGGTCGGTTTCGACGTGCTCACCACTGACGGTGAGGGCCGGATCCAGACCGTGCTCGGATTCCTGGACCAGGTGCCGGCCTGACTACTTCGATGAACGATCCAGTGCCGCAAGCGATTCGTCGAGGAAGTCGGACCCGAATGGGGGCATCCCGCCGATCTGGTCGCGGAAGCTCTGCGGCGTGTCGGTCCAGTCGTAGGTGAGGGTGACGTCGGTCTGGTCCCCGTTGGGGGCCAGGTCGTACCGCCACCACCAGCCACCGGGCGCATGGTGGCCCTGCTCGTCGAGCTGGCCGGGCAACCAGGCGATCGTCCGGTCCTGGTCGAACTCGGTCACCAGGTTGTGCATGACGTAATGGCCACCGGCCGCCGGTAGGAACATGTTGACCGCGAAGATCTGACCGGTCCTGGTGATCGGTTCGGGGTCGATCGCGTCGCGCACCCAGTCGCCGGGCTCGGTGTCGCAATGTCGGGCCGGGTTGGCCAGGACGGCGAACACCTGGGCAGGGGAGGCGGAGATGGTGCGGGTGACGACGTAGCGCTGGCCTTCGATTGCCGTCGTGTCGGTAGATGAAGTCACAAGGAGTCCTTTCCGTACAGGTGGGCGATGTCGGGGCTGTCGAGCCAGCCCGAGTACGTCGGCTGTTGGGGCCAGCCGTCGGGGGAGTCCTGCCACTGTTCCTGTCGGCCCCACGGCAGCAGGTCGATCAGCGCGAACGAGTGGCTGAGCTGTTCGGTGCCGCGGCCATTGGTGTGCCAGGTGCGGTAGACGGTTTTCTCGCCCGATGGCGCCGTCGCACAAAAGAACACGTTGACCGCGAACCCTTCGCCAGGGGCGGCGTCGACGTCGGACCCGAAGGAGCTCTCCGATGAGGAGAACCAGTCCATGCGGTTGCCGACCTTGTCGCGGTACGCCAGCGCCTCCTCTATGGGCCCGTTGGTGACGATGACGAAGCGGGCGTCGTAGTTGTCCAAAAAGTCGAGGCGCGTGAACTGGGAGGTGAAGCCGGTGCAGCCGCCGCACTGCCATTCGGCACCATCGGTCCACATGTGGTGGTAGGTGATCAACTGAGCGCGTCCGTCGAACACGTCGGCCAGGCGCACCGGGCCGTCAGCGCCGATCAGCGTGTAGTCCGGCAGCTCCACCATCGGCAGCCGGCGGCGTGCGGCGGCGATCGCGTCCAGTTCCCGGGTGGCCGCCTTCTCCCGGCGCCGCAGGTCGCCGAGCGCGGCGCGCCACTCCTGCTGGTCGACTATCGGCGGTTTTCCTGTCGTCATGAAGGGCTCCTGACTGCTGGTCGGAGAATCTCGTTCTCTTAAGTGGACCCACCAGGCGTCCGGAATTCATCGCACCCGGTAATGTCCGACGAGCGAAGGGTGACCTAACACCTTGAGATGAGCCATGGAGGTTGATCCAGAATGAGCGGTCAGCGAGCCGATGCAGCCGGGCTGCGTCTCCTCGTCGTCGGTGCTTCCTCGGGCATCGGCCACGCTGTTGCGGTCAGTGCCACCGAACGCGGCGCCAAGGTCGCCGTCGCCGCGCGACGCGTCGACCTGCTGAATTCCCTGGCAGACGCCATCGGTGGCTTCGCTTTTGAGCTCGACGTCGAGGACTCCTCGGCCATCAGTCGCGTGGTCAACGAGGCGGCGGACGCGCTTGGCGGTCTGGACGCCGTGGTGTTCACCAGCACCGTGATCCCCTTCGCTTACATCGAGGACACCGACGTCGCCACCTGGCTGCACGCGTTCAGCGTCAACACCGTGGGTGCCAACAACGTATTGCGTGCGGCGACCCCGCGACTGTCGGACAACGGGGTGGTGCTGGTCGCGTCGAGCTATGACGTGGGCCGTCCGCGGGCTGGTGTGGCGGCATACAGCGCGAGCAAGGCCGCGCTCGACGAGATCCTGAACTCCTGGCGCATCGAGCATCCCGAGCTGTCGCTGATCCGGGTGGGTGTCGGCCCCACCGACGACACCGAGATCCTGCGCGGTGCGGACCGCGACCTGCTGGACCAATTGGTCAAGACGTGGGTGGCCCAGGGCGCCCTGCCGGCCCGGATGTCGGCCCTGCGCGACGTCGCGAACACCCTGGTGTCGCTGGTGACCACCGCCTACGAAAACCCGACCGTGGTGCCCGAGATCGTGCAACTGGCGCCGCGGATCAGGAAGAAGACGGACTCGGTCGACGCGACGAAGTAGTCCGCTGTAGTCCGCAACTCAATCCTGCGGCCGGTGACTCCGGTCACTGCGATACCTCGGAGGTCGTGAGGGCCGTTCGGTCGCAAGGCCTTTGGGGTTCTTTGGTGTGCCTGCGCTGTGCGCCCCACGACGCATGATGTCCGCGATGCCACGTCGTCGTGGCGTTCGTCGGCGAATTGACCGTTGTGGCGACCTTGCGGAGGAGGCTGCTTCCGTTCGGCATTCTATGAGTTCCTGATGGTTCATTGATAATGACAATCATATTCAATAGCTTGGACGCTTCGGGTAGCCGGTCTACAAGGAGGGTCGCATGGTCGCGGTATGGATGGCCTCACCGCCAGAGGTGCATTCAGCGTTGCTGACCAGCGGCCCGGGCCCCGGTGCGATGTTGGCTGCGGCCGGCGCATGGTCGTCATTGAGTGTCGAATATGCCTCGGTGGCAATAGAACTCGCCGCAGTGCTGGGTGCGGTGCAGGCAGGAGCATGGCAGGGTCCGAGTGCGGAGCAGTACGTGGCTGCTCACCTTCCGTACCTGGCGTGGTTGCAGCAGGTCAGCGCCGACAGCTCGGCGATTGCGGTCCAGCATGAAACCGCCGCCGCGGCTTACGCCAGTGCATTGGCGGCGATGCCCACCCTGGCCGAGCTGGCCGCCAACCATGCACGGCAGGCGATCCTGGTGTCCACGAACTTCTTTGGGATCAACACCATCCCGATCGCGGTGAACGAGGCCGACTACGTACGGATGTGGATTCAGGCCGCCACCACGATGACCGTCTATCAAGGGGTTTCCGAGACGGCGGTCGCATCCGCGCCATCCACCCCGGCGGCGCCGCGAATCCTGCACGACGACCACGAGCACGACCACGACGATGACCACGATCACGATGACCACGATCACGATGACCACGACGGCGATCACGACCATGACGGCGATCACGACCATGACGGCGACCATGACGACCACGGCCACGGTGACCTGAGCCCGCTCGACCCGCGGTGGTGGCTGGAAGTCGGCCAGGAGCAGATCGAGAACATCGGCCTGCTGATCGACAACCTGCTCAACGACCCCGCCGCATTGTTGACCAACCTGCCGATGGTGTTGGCCGACATGGCTTTCCATGCAGCTCAGCTGCTGCAGGTTGTTGTCCAGTTGTCCCCGGCCCTGATTCAGCCCGCCCTGAGCGTCGTGATCGCCAACCTGGGGTGGGCGATCACCGGCCTGGCCGCAATCCAGCCGCCTGCCTTGGTTGGCGCGGAAATTCCGGCCGGCACCGACCCTGAATCATGGCCGGCGGCCGGGAGCGCATCGACGGTGGCGAGCGGGACGCCGGCTCCGACAGCGCCGTCGGCTCCCGCGGCCCCCTCGACCGGCGCGTCGGCGTCGGCACCCGTCTCCTCCGCACCGGCGCCGTCGGCTGCTCCTGGTGGTGGACCGGGATTCTTCCCGCCCTACCTGATCGGCGCGCCGGGCGCCGCCGTCCCGGCTGCGGCACGGGCCAACGCCGCGGCCGGTGCAAAGAAGAAAGCCTCCGCACCCGATGCGGCCGCAGCCACTGCCGGGGAATCAGCCCGCGAGGCGCGCGCCCGCCGCCGGCGACGGGCAGGGATGCGCGAGAAGGGCCACGGCTACGAATACATGGACCTGCAAGCTGATCCGCCCGGCGAGGCTGCTCTGGAGACATCGCCGACGGCCTCGGACCGCGGCGCGGGGCCGCTGGGCTTTTCCGGTGTGCGGGACAAGAAGGATGCGACGACGACGGGCTTGACGACGTTGGGCGGTGCCGAGTTCGGCGACGGTTCGACGGTGCCGCTGTTGCCGTCCACCTGGGATCCAGACGTCAAGGATTGAACGGGCACGGTGTCGGCCGAACCGCTGACGCGGATGCCAGACTCTGTGCATGCGTTGGGAGTGGTTGCTGCTGGGTGCGTTGGTGTGCGCTCTGGCGGGTTGGCTGTTGCGCCGCTACGGCCCTGATATGCCTGGCCTCCAGGTGGCGGCCAGGGTTCTGATGATCGGCGGGCTGTCGGTCGTTGCCGCCGTGACGGCACTGTATGTGGGGTTTTTCGCCCTGCTGCTCTACCTCCCGGTGGTCAAGGTCTTCCCCGATGGGTGGCCACTGACCGTCGCGGTCTGCGCTCAGGCGACAGCGATGTTCGCCATCGTCGTGATCGCGGTGCGGCGGGATCTGCTCAGCCGGCTCCCGGTGCTGGTGTTCGCCGCGACGACGCTGGGCTTCAGCGCCTGGCTGTGCTTGCATCCGATGGAATGGCTCCCACAGCCGAGCTGAGCGGCACGGGCTGAAACCAGAAACGCCGCCTGCTTGCGCAGACGGCGTTCCCGATATCGGGGTGGCTGACGGGACTCGAACCCGCGACAGCCAGGATCACAACCTGGTGCTCTACCAACTGAACTACAGCCACCATCGCCGCGCTGCCTTTCGGCATATGCGGCTCGTAGATACTAACTGCTCGGGTGTCCTACTGCCGAATCGGTTTCGGTCGCGTCGTCCTTCGGCGGGCCGAGCTCGGCCGCGACAGCGGCAATGTCGCTGGTAGACGGACCAGGCGGGGCTACGAACGCGGTTGAGCGGTAGTACTTGAGTTCGCGGATCGACTCGTGGATGTCGGCCAGGGCGCGGTGTGCGAGGCCCTTCTCCGGCTGGCCGAAGTAGATCCGGGGGTACCAGCGGCGGCACAGTTCCTTGATCGAGCTGACGTCGATCATGCGGTAGTGCAGGTAATCGTCGAGTTTGGGCATGTCGCGAGCGATGAAGCCGCGGTCGGTGCCGATCGAGTTGCCGCACAGTGGAGCGGACTTGGCGGTCTTGACATGTTCCCGGATGTAGTCGAGCACCATCTGTTCGGCGGTGGCCACATCGACCGTCGACACCCGGACTTCCTCGATCAACCCGGACCGGGTGTGCATCTGTTTGACCACGTCGACCATGGACGACAGCGCCTCGTCGTCGGTGTGAATGACCACGTCCAGGCCGTCACCGAGGATGTTCAGATCAGCGTCGGTGACCAGAACCGCGATCTCGATCAGCCGATCGGACTTGAGGTCCAAGCCGGTCATCTCGCAGTCGATCCATACCAGTTCGTCTCGCACGAAGATCCACAATATTCCGATACCTGGCAACAAGCCGCCACACCCACCGCGTGTGCCGCCTGACAAGTAGTGTCAGACCCCGATTGGCTCGTACGCGAAAACTGGGAGGACCGCGGTATGACGACCGAATCGACAGGCACCCCTGCGCAGCAGATCGCTGCCGGATACGCCGTCGAAGGCCAGGCGTTGGAGCTCGGCACCGTCGTGGTCGACGGCGCCGTCGACCCGAGCGCACAGGTCCGCATCCCGCTGGCCACGGTGAACCGGCACGGGTTGATCGCCGGTGCCACCGGTACCGGTAAGACGAAGTCGCTGCAGGTGCTCGCCGAGCAGCTCTCGGCGGCCGGAGTTCCGGTGGTGATGGCCGACGTGAAGGGTGACCTCTCGGGGTTGTCGAAGCCGGGGGAGGCCAACGAGAAGACCGAACAGCGGGCCAAGGACACCGGCGACAGCTGGGCACCGACGGGATTTCCGGTGGAGTTCCTGTCGCTGGGCACCGAAGGTATCGGCGTTCCGGTCCGCGCCACCATCACCAGCTTTGGACCGATCTTGCTGTCGAAGGTGTTGGGCCTCAACGCAACTCAGGAGTCCACGCTCGGCCTGATCTTCCACTGGGCCGATCAGAAGGGCCTGCCGCTGCTGGACATCAAGGATCTCCGTTCGGTGATCCAGTTTCTCACCAGCGATGAGGGCAAGCCCGAGCTCAAGGCACTGGGCGCGGTCTCGGCCACCACCGCGGGCGTGATCCTGCGCGCGCTGGTGAACCTGGAGGCCGAGGGTGCCGACACCTTCTTCGGCGAACCCGAACTCGAGCCGAAGGATCTGCTGCGTACCGACGCGCAGGGCCGCGGCATCATCAGCCTGCTGGAACTGGGCGCCCAGGCTGCGCGGCCGGTGATGTTCTCGACGTTCCTGATGTGGGTGCTGGCCGATCTGTTCACGACGCTGCCCGAGGTCGGCGACATCGACAAGCCGAAGTTGGTCTTCTTCTTCGACGAGGCCCACCTGCTGTTCGCCGACGCGTCGAAGGCGTTCCTGGAGCAGGTCGAGCAGACGGTGAAGCTGATCCGCTCCAAGGGCGTCGGCGTGTTCTTCTGCACGCAGCTGCCGACCGATGTCCCCAACAACGTGCTCTCGCAGCTGGGTGCCCGGGTGCAGCACGCATTGCGCGCGTTCACGCCGGACGATCAAAAGGCGCTGTCGAAGACCGTGCGCACCTACCCGAAGACCGACGTCTACGACCTGGAGAAGGCGCTGACCTCGTTGGGTATCGGTGAGGCGATCGTGACGGTGCTCTCCGAGCAGGGCGCGCCGACTCCGGTGGCCTGGACCCGGATGCGGGCGCCGCGGTCACTGATGGCGGCGATCGGCGATGACGCCATCAAGGCCGCCGCGCAGGCCAGCCCGCTGCAGGCCACCTACGGTCAGACCGTGGACCGGGATTCCGCCTATGAGCGGCTGGCCGCCAAGCTGGCCCCGCCACCGTCTGCCGACGATCCGGGCGGCTTCGGCGGTGTCGAGGCCTCGGGCGAAATCGAGGCGATGCCGGCTCCGGCGCAACCGCAAGAGCCGGGGGTGCTCGAGCAGGTGCTCAAGAGCTCGGCGTTCAAGAGCGCCATGCGCTCGGCGGGCACCGTCCTCGGCCGCGAGATCACCCGCAGCATCTTCGGGACGGGCCGCCGCCGCTGAGCGGCGAATCAGGTTGGAGCCGCTGAGCGGCGAATCAGGCTGGAGCCGCTAGTCCGCACATCCGCCGAAATGGCATTCCGGCAGGGCGTTACTCGATGTTTCGCTGCTGGAATGCCATTTCGGCGAAAAGCGGGAGAAACTAGCCGCCGCCGAGCTTCTTGTAGACAGCGCCCACGATCGGGGTGACGATGGCCCGCGGTGCGTATCCGCTGGCCATCGACATGGCCTTGGAGGTCACCCCGGGGACCACCCGCATCTTGTTCTTCTCCAGACCGTCGAGCGACAGCTTGGCGGTGTATTCGGTTGAGATCCACAGGAAGTCGGGGATCAGCCGCTCGACCAGCGACTGCTCGGACTCGTCGGGCAGGTCGGTCCGCACCGGACCCGGCGCCAGCACCGTGACGTGCACACCCGCGCCCTTGAGCTCGCCGCGCAGCGACTCGCTGAACGTGTTGGCGAATGCCTTGGTCGCCGCATAGGTGGCGTTGTTGGGGATCGGTGAATTACCGGCCGCCGAGCCCGAGGTCAGGATGCCGCCGGAACCGCGCTTGACCATTCCCGGCAGCACCGCCAACACCAGATCGTGGACGCCGAGCACGTTCAGCTGCACCTGTGCCTTCTCGCCGGCCGGGTCGAGGTCGTTGACGGGGCCGAAGGTCGCGGTGCCCGCGTTGGCGCACAGGATCGAGATCTCGCGCTGGGCGAGTTCGTCGCACAGGACGCCTCTGGCGGCGGGGTCGGCGAGATCGACGGCGCGCACCTCGACGGTCACCCCGTAACGCTCGGTGAGGCGCTGCGCGAGTGACGTCAGTACGTCCTCCCGTCGGGCGGTGATGATCAGGTGGTGGCCGCGGGCAGCGAGTTCGGTGGCCAACGCTTCGCCGATGTTCTGCGAGGCGCCGGTGACGACGGCACGGGCATCCGGACTGGGTGCGGGTACTGGCATGCGGCCAATCCTAGAAGGCGCCCGAACCCATAGGGTGTCGGTCATGACTAACCCCCGGCGGGCGAGAGTGCTCGCGTGGGCACTGTGGGACTGCGGCGCGACTGGGCTGAACGCCATCGTCATCACGTTTGTGTTCTCGGTGTATCTGACGAAAGGCGTCGGATCGGACCTGCCCGGCGACACCTCGCCGGCCAGTTGGCTGGGCTGGGCCATGTTCGCCGTCGGTCTCGCGGTGGCTCTGCTGGCGCCCGCCGTCGGGATCTGGGTTGACGCGCCGCAGCGGCGGCGTCGGGTTCTGGCGGTGATGACGGGTGCCGCCGTGGCGTTCACCGCGGCGATGAGCCTGATCCGCGATGACCATCGTTACCTGCTGCCGGGGTTGATCCTGTTGGCCTGCACCGCGGCCTGCAACGAGCTGGCCACCGTGCCCTACAACGCCATGCTGCGACAGCTGTCCACCCCTGAGACGTCAGGGCGGATCTCCGGGCTCGGCCTGGCGATGGGCTACGGGGGCAGCGTCGTGCTGTTGCTGCTGGCCTACGTCGGATTCATGGCCGGTGACGGGGGAGTGCTGGGCATCCAGACCGACGACGGGCAGAACGTGCGAGCGGTGATGCTGCTCACCGCGGTCTGGTTCGCGTTGTTCGCGCTGCCGATGTTCGTGATGGTGCCGCCGGTGACCGATGCGCCCCCTGTTGAGCGGGTCGGCTTCTTCGGCGCCTACCGCAAGTTGTGGTCCGAGATCCGCGGCGAGTGGCAACGCGACCACAACGTGGTCTACTACCTGCTGGCCAGCGCCGTGTTCCGCGATGGGCTGGCCGGGGTGTTCACCTTCGGCGCGGTGCTGGGGGTCAGCGTCTACGGCATCTCCGAGGCAGACGTGCTGTTGTTCGGGATCAGTGCCTGCGTGATCGCCGCGCTCGGGGCCGTCATCGGTGGGCAGCTCGATGACCGGATCGGTTCCAAGTCCGTCATCGTCGGATCGCTGGTCTCCCTGATCGCGGTGGGGCTGGCCTTACTGGTGCTGTCAGGACCGGTGGCCTTCTGGGTGTGCGGCCTGTTGCTGTGTCTGTTCATCGGGCCGACGCTGGCCTCGGCCCGCACCTTGATGCTGCGGATCACCGCGGACGGAAAGGAGGGCGTCGCGTTCGGGCTCTACACCACCGTCGGACGCGCAGCGTCCCCCCTGGCACCGTTGCTGTTCTCCATTTTCATCAATGTGTTCGGCGCCGACCGGGCCGGGATGGGCGGACTGGTGCTGGTGCTGGCGCTGGGACTGGCGGGCATGTTGGCCGTGCGGGTGCCTGCACGGCAGTCCAGCCCCGCCGTGCCGGCGCACTGAGCCGGGCTCAGGCCGTACCGACGCAGATGGTGATTCCCGACCCGGTCCGATGCTGGGTCTGTACGCCGTTGACGGTCACGGTGCACGCCACCTCGGGGCCGAAATTCACGACGCTCACGCTGGCGGTCTCGGTCGCCGGTTGAGCCAGTTCGACCTGCTTGCTCCAGGGCAGCATGACGTTGAACTCGGTTTGCAGCACGTTGCCGGTGTCCAGGTAGGTGATGTTGATGGCCCGGCCTTCACCGGCGACCTCATAGGTGACGGTCTCGGTGGGCCCGGGCGTGGTCTCCGTGGGCGGGACCGTGGTGGGCGCCGGGACCGGGCGTGGCGCCCGCGAGGGTGTGGTGGGTGTCTTCGGTGACGTGCTGAAGCTGGGCTGCGGGGTGATCGGTTGCGGTGCGACCACGGTCTCCTGGCTGGAGCCGTTGGCGATCACCAGCGCGACGACCAGGCCCAGCGCGACCAGGACTGCCACGGCGGCCAGGATCCACAGCCAGAGCCGGGGTCCGTGGCCGTCGGCCTCCGGCGGCGGAGCGGGTGCACCCGGCGGTTGCCCGGTTGCGCCGGCGTCGTGCCCGTAGGGAGAGTAGGGCGGTAGCTGTTGGGTGGGATTCGGGGCCGCCTGCGGCGCCGAACCGGGCACAGCCGGGTACACGCCCTGATACGGCGGCTGGTTCGAGTACGCCGGATCGGGATAGTCCACGGGGTAGCCGCTACCGAACGATTGGGTCGGCTCGGACCCGTCGCGGCGTGGTGATTCGGTCATGCCCACCTCATGGCTGCGAGGGTACCTGTGCGGATGCTCAGTCCGCTGGGGCCGAGGTCCGAGGTATCGAGTTGGGGATGAGAGATGCTGGAGTGACTGCGCAAGTGACAGGAGGACGTGAGGTGGCCGCAGATCGGCATGTGCGGGTGAACTACGGCGCGTCGTTGTCACCGGATGCGACGGCATTTGCCCACTTGGTCGACGATGGCGGCTATCCGCGGGCGGTGCAGCGCTTCCTGCGCGGATGGCGGGCCAGTTCCTCACGTGACGTCGAACTGCCCGTGGTCGGGCCCGTGACGAAGGTCATCCATTCCGCCGACGGCCACTGGCTGGCGTGCCAGGTGGCACCCGAAGGCGGGACCCGCAGCCAGATCTGGGTGGTGACGACCGATCCCGACGACCGTGACGCGCGCCGGATCGACTACTGGCCGCCCGACGCCGAGGGCACCGCCGAACTGATCAGTTGGGACGGCACCCAGGTCGCGGCGATCCTCACCGGAGAGGACGGTGTCGGCAGCTCGTGCCTGATCGATCCGGCCACCGGGGGCACGCTCATACTCGACCGACGGTCGGGCGGCCGGCTGGTCGACGCGTGGGCGGGAGCCTCGCTGGTGCGGGTCGGACCGCGCGGGTACCAGGAGCTCATCATGCTGTGGGGGCTGACCGAGATCGCGCTGCTGCCATCGGATCCCGGGTCGGTCACTGATTTCGGTGTGATCCTCGACGATCACACCCCGCGACGGCTCCGCAGCGGCTTCGAGGGTGAGACCACCCTGTACTACCCGGCCAGCACCTATGAGCCAGGCAGCACGGAAGGCTTTGTGCGGGCCCTGATCCGCAGTGACAACGGCGCCGCGCATGCCCGTCTGCTGGAGGTGACGGTCACCGCCGAGGGGGTGACGTACCACGTCGTCGCCGAGCGGGCCGGCTACGAACTCGACGAGTTCGTGGTCAGTGACGATCTGTCCACCGTCGCGTTGTTGTGGAACATCGACGGCCGCAGCGAGCTGCAGATCCTGGAGTATGCCGACGAATCGCTGTCGGCACCGATTCCCTTGCCCGGCCCGGTCGCCGGTGAGCTCAGCATCAGTGCGGGCGGGTCCATGGTGGCGGTGACCGTGCAGGGGCCGTCGTTGCCGCGCACCGTCGAACTCGTCGATCCGCGCTCGCTGGAATGGGAGCGGATCGACCGGGAGCCCAGCAGCGGGCCCCTGACTGCGGCGCCGACGCTGGAGCGGATCACCGCACGCGACGGGTTGGAGCTCACCGGGTGGTTGTACCGGCCGCAGGGGGAGACGGTGGGGGCGGTGATGTTCCTGCACGGCGGCCCCGAGGGCCAGGCGCGGCCCGAATACAACGAGATCTTCCCGGCGCTGCTGGAGGCGGGTTTTGCGGTGCTGACGCCGAACGTTCGCGGCTCGGGCGGGTTCGGCCGGGCATTCGTACACGCCGATGACAAGGAGTTGCGGTTCGCCGCGATCGACGATGTCGCCGATTGCGCGCAGTATCTGGTGGACCAGGGCATTGCGCCGGTTGACCGGCTGGCCTGCACCGGGTGGTCCTACGGCGGCTATCTGACCCAGGCGGCGCTGGCTTTCCACCCGGAACTGTTCGTCGCCGGCATCAGCATCTGCGGGATGAGCGACCTGAACAGCTTCTACCACACCACCGAGCAGTGGATCGCCGCGGCGTCCTATCCCGAATACGGCCATCCGGTGGCGGATCGTGATCTGCTGGAACGGCTTTCGCCGCTGCCGAGGGCGGATGCCATGATCGCCCCGCTGCTGCTGGTGCACGGAGGCAACGACACCAACGTGCCGCCCGACGAGTCGCGCCAGATGTACGAGGCGCTGGTGGCACTCGGGCGCACTGTCGAACTGCTGATCTTCGACGACGACGGCCACGAGATCGTCAAACGGGAGAACCGCGCCGTGCTGGTCGATGCGGTGACCCGTTGGCTGTCCAAGGCGTTCGGTGTCTAGTCCGAGGTGAGCGCGGCCAGCGTCATCCGGCGCAACACCGCGCGTGAATGTGTTTTGGACACAGCGGGTCTCACGCTGTAGGGAGTGGAGTTCAGCAGGCCGAACGCGGCGTGTGCCATCACGCGGGCGTCTTCCTCGGCCAGATCCGGGTTGACCTGTGTCAGGACCGCCACCCAGATCTCGACGTACTGTCGCTGGGACCGCCGCACCTGACGCTTGGCGGCCTCGGGTAGATGGGCCAGATCGCGGTCCTGGATACGGATCAGGTCGGGCTCGCCGAAGACGAAGTCGAGATGGAAGTCCACGAGTCCGTTGAGGGTGTCGGCGGGCGGGGCGCTGCGGGCGGTGACCTCCTGCGCTCCGGCGAGCAGACGGGTACTGATCCCGACCAGCAGTTCGACCAGCAGGGCTTCCTTGTTGGGGAAGTGCCGATAGATGGCCGGCCCGGAGATGCCGACCGCAGAGCAGATGTCCTCCAGCCGTACCGCGAGGTAACCGCGTTCGGCCACAAGCCGTTCGGCGGCAGCGATCAGTTGGCTGCGGCGGTCGGACTTGGCCTTGCTGCGACGGGTGGTGGCGTTGTCGGACATGGCGGGCTTTCGGGGGTAGACAACTCAGTTAATGAAAACTAACCTAACACGAGTTAGTTGTCATTAACCGAAATGGGAGCTTCCTTGTCATCGCATCGCGACGAGCATCTGGCGCTGGTTGGGCAGTTGCGCGCCAAGCTCGCCACCGCCGCCCTCGGCGGCCCAGAGCGGGCCCGTCAACGCCACGTCGACCGGGGCAAGTTGCTGCCCCGCGATCGGGTCGACGGGCTGCTGGACCCGGGCAGCCCGTTCCTGGAGATCGCCGCACTGGCTGCCGACGGGATGTACGACGACGAATGTCCCGGTGCCGGGATGATCGCGGGCATCGGTCGGGTGTCGGGCCGGGAATGCCTGATCATCGCCAACGACGCGACCGTCAAGGGCGGCACGTACTACCCGGTCACGGTCAAGAAGCACCTGCGTGCGCAGGAGATCGCGCTACAGAACAAGCTGCCGTGCATCTATCTCGTCGACTCCGGCGGAGCCTTCCTGCCGCGTCAGGACGAGGTGTTCCCCGACCGCGAGCACTTCGGCCGGATCTTCTACAACCAGGCCACGATGAGCGCGCAGGGCATCGCCCAGATCGCCGCGGTGCTCGGCTCGTGCACTGCGGGTGGCGCCTATGTGCCCGCGATGAGCGATGAGGCCGTCATCGTGCGCAACCAGGGCACGATCTTTCTGGGCGGCCCACCACTGGTGAAGGCCGCTACCGGTGAGGTTGTCACCGCCGAGGACCTCGGCGGCGGGGACCTGCATTCCAAGACCTCCGGCGTCACCGATCATCTGGCCCACGACGACCGCGACGCGCTGCGGATCGTGCGTAACATCGTCGCCACCCTCGGGCCGGCCGAGGCCCCGCCGTGGGCCGTGACACCCACCGTGGACGCCGTCGCCGACCAGACCGAGCTCTACGACGTGGTCCCGGTCGACTCACGCGTGCCGTATGACGTGCACGAGGTGATCACCCGGATCGTCGACGGCGGTGAGTTCAGTGAGTTCAAGGCCGAGTACGGCACCACCCTGGTCACCGGATTCGCCCGCATCCATGGGCACCCGGTCGGCATCGTCGCCAACAACGGCGTGCTGTTCGGCGAATCCGCGCTCAAGGGAGCGCATTTCATCGAGCTGTGCGACAAGCGCAAGACCCCGTTGTTGTTTCTGCAGAACATCGCCGGGTTCATGGTCGGCCGCGACTACGAGGCCTCGGGTATCGCCAAGCACGGCGCCAAGATGGTCACCGCAGTGGCCTGCGCCCGGGTGCCGAAGCTGACCGTGGTGATCGGCGGCTCCTACGGCGCGGGTAACTACTCGATGTGCGGACGTGCGTATTCGCCGCGCTTCCTGTGGATGTGGCCCAACGCCCGCATCTCGGTGATGGGCGGGGAACAGGCGGCCTCGGTGCTGGCCACGGTGCGCGGCGACATGAGTGCCGAGGAAGAAGAACAGTTCAAGGCGCCGATCCGCGCCCAGTACGAGCACCAGGGCAACCCGTATTACTCGACGGCCCGGCTCTGGGATGACGGGGTGATCGACCCGGCCGACACCAGAACCGTGCTCGGGCTTGCTCTTTCGGTTGTCGGCCAGGCTCCGCTGGAGCCGGTCTCCTACGGCGTATTCCGGATGTGATGATGAGCCTCTCTCTATTCGACACAGTCCTCGTCGCCAACCGTGGCGAGATCGCAGTGCGGGTCATCCGCACCCTGCGGGCCATGGGCATCCGGTCCGTGGCGGTGTTCAGCGACGCCGATGCGGAAGCGCGTCACGTCTTGGAAGCAGATGCGGCGGTCCGTATCGGGCCGGCCGCGTCCCGGCAGAGCTACCTCGACATCGACGCGGTGGTTTCGGCTGCGCAGCGCACCGGTGCACAGGCAGTGCACCCCGGCTATGGATTCCTTTCCGAGAACGCCGAGTTCGCCGCCGCACTGCAGGCCACGGGCATCGTGTTCATCGGCCCGCCCGCTTCGGCGATCGCCACCATGGGCGACAAGATCGCGGCCAAGGCCGCGGTGTCTGCGTTCGGCGTCCCCGTCGTACCCGGCATCTCGCGTCCGGGCCTGACCGATGACGAGCTGATCGCGGGCGCACCGGAGGTCGGGTTCCCCGTTCTGGTGAAGCCGTCGGCAGGTGGTGGTGGCAAGGGCATGCGTGTGGTCGAACAGGCTGCCGACCTGCCTGCCGCGCTGATCAGCGCCCGGCGTGAGGCCGCGGCCGCCTTCGGTGACGACACCCTGTTTCTGGAACGATTCGTGTTGCGGCCCCGCCATATCGAGGTGCAGGTGCTCGCCGACGGCCACGGCAACGTGATCCACCTGGGTGAGCGCGAATGCAGCCTCCAGCGCCGCCACCAGAAGGTCATCGAGGAAGCGCCGTCACCCCTGTTGGATCCGGCCACCCGGGCTCGCATCGGGGCCGCCGCCTGCGACACCGCGCGTAGCGTCGACTACACGGGCGCCGGCACGGTGGAATTCATCGTGTCCGCGGATGCACCCGACGAGTTCTTCTTCATGGAGATGAACACCCGGCTTCAGGTGGAACACCCGGTCACCGAAATGGTGACCGGTGTGGACCTCGTGGAGCAGCAGGTGCGCATTGCCGCGGGGGAGAAGCTCGTGCTCGGCCAGGACGACATCGTCATGACCGGTCATGCCATCGAGGCCCGGGTGTACGCCGAGGACCCCGCCAACGGCTTCCTTCCCACCGGTGGGCCGGTACTGGGATTGCGGGAGCCGACCGGACCCGGTGTGCGGGTGGATTCCGGCCTGGCCGCGGGCACCGTCGTCGGCAGCGATTACGACCCGATGCTCTCGAAGGTCATCGCCTACGGCGCCGACCGGGCCGCGGCGCTGCACAAGCTGGACCGGGCGCTGGCCGATACCGCGGTACTGGGCCTGACCACCAACACCGAGTTCCTGCGCTTCCTGCTGGCCGATCCCGATGTGGCCGCCGGCCGACTGGACACCGGCCTGTTGGACCGTCGGGCACCGGATTTCGCGCCCCGGGCGCTCGGCGACGCCGAGTTGATCGCCGCGGCGGCCTACCAGTGGATCAGCAACTGGACCGAGGCCGGCGACGATCTGTGGGCACGGCCGACCGGCTGGCGGGTGGGTGAGCGTGCCCCGGCGGCGTTCCGGCTGCGGGCCGGCGAGCGCACCGACCACGTGCACCTCACCGGCACGCCTGGACAGGCCACCGCCACCGTCGAGCACGGTGAAACCCACACCGTCAGCGCAGCATTCGTCGGAGATCAGTTCACCCTCACCCTCGACGGCATGCGTGCCGAGTATGTCGTCGCTACACAACTGAGCGGGGGCATAGGTCAGCTGTGGCTCTCCGGCGCCGGACACAGTTACCTCGTCGAGGAGGTCCGCGAGGCGCCGGTGCGCCCCGATGACGAGCACAGCGGTGACGCCGAACTCGTCAGTCCCATGCCGGGATCGGTTGTCGCCGTGGGCGTTGCGAGCGGCACCGAGGTGACTGCCGGAACCATGGTCGTCACCGTGGAGGCGATGAAGATGGAACATGCCCTGACGGCACCCACCGATGGTGTGGCCGAGCTACTTGTCGCCGTCGGCGACCAGGTCAAGGTGGGCCAGCCGCTGGCCCGGATTACCGCTGCAACACAGGAGAACGAGCAATGACGGACTTTCTGTCCACCGGCACCCTGCCGGACCATTACGCGGAACTGGCCAAGACCGTCCGTGACTTCGCCCAGAGCGTCGTCGCCCCGGTGGCCGCCAAACACGATGAGGAACACTCGTTCCCATACGAGGTCGTGGCCGGCATGGCAGACATGGGGCTGTTCGGGCTGCCGTTCCCCGAGGAGTACGGCGGCATGGGCGGCGACTACTTCGCGCTCTGCCTGGCCCTGGAGGAACTCGGCAAGGTGGACCAGAGCGTGGCGATCACGCTCGAGGCCGGAGTCTCACTGGGCGCCATGCCGGTGTACCGCTTC
The DNA here is from genome assembly GCF_001665785.1 of Mycolicibacterium peregrinum. GTDB lineage: Bacteria > Actinomycetota > Actinomycetes > Mycobacteriales > Mycobacteriaceae > Mycobacterium > Mycobacterium peregrinum_A. The sequence continues at coordinate 10,053 of NZ_LZSO01000051.1, read as the reverse complement.
GGTAACGACGCGCAGAAGGAAGAGTGGCTGCCGCTACTGGCCAGTGGCAAGGCGCTCGGCGCGTTCGGTCTGACCGAGGCCGGCGGCGGCAGCGACGCGGGTGCCACCAAGACCACCGCGAAAATGGACGACGGCCACTGGGTAATCAACGGTTCCAAGCAGTTCATCACCAACTCCGGCACCGACATCACCAAGCTGGTCACCGTCACGGCGGTTACCGGCGAACGTGAGGGCGGCAAGAAGGAGATCTCCTCGATCCTGGTGCCCGTGCCGATCGAAGGGTTCACCGCCGAACCGGCCTACAACAAGGTCGGCTGGAATGCCTCGGACACCCACCCGTTGAGCTTCGACGACGTCCGCGTGCCCGCCGAGAACCTGCTCGGCGAACGCGGCCGCGGCTACGCCAACTTCCTGCGCATCCTCGATGAGGGCCGCATCGCCATCGCGGCGCTGTCGGTCGGTGTGGCGCAGGGCTGTGTGGACGAATGTGTGAAGTACGCCAAGGAACGTCAGGCTTTCGGCGCGGCCATCGGCACGTACCAGGCCATCGCCTTCAAGATCGCCCGGATGGAGGCCCGGGCTCACACCGCCCGCGCCGCCTACTACGACGCCGCGGCATTGATGCTGTCCGGCAAGCCGTTCAAGAAGGCGGCGTCGGTGGCCAAGCTGGTCTCCAGCGAGGCGGCGATGGACAACGCCCGCGACGCCACCCAGATCTTCGGCGGCTACGGCTTCATGAACGAATACCCGGTGGCGCGTCACTACCGGGACAGCAAGATCCTCGAAATCGGTGAGGGGACAACTGAAGTGCAGCTGATGCTGATCGCGCGGGAGGCGGGTCTGTGACCGAGGAGCGAGTGATCGAACAGCGTGGGCTCTGGTTCGAGGAGTTCGAGACCGGGGTGCGCTACCTGCACCGTCCCGGGCGCACCATCACCGAGGCCGACAACACACTGTTCACCGCGGTGACCATGAACACCCAGGCGCTACACCTCGATGCGGCCTGGTCCGAGCAGCAGCCGCCGTTCAACCAGCGGCTGGTGAACTCGATGTTCACGCTGGCCACCCTGGTCGGGCTCTCTGTCTCCCAGCTCACCCAGGGCACCACCGTCGGCAACCTCGGGTTCTCCGAGATCGCTTTCCCCAAGCCGATGTTTCATGGCGATACGCTGTACGCCGAAACCGTCGTCACGGAGAAGCGCGCATCCAAGAGCCGTCCCGGCGAGGGCATCGTCACGTTCGTGCACACCGGCCGCAACCAGCACGGTGACATCGTGGCCACGGCTACCCGCAAGGCCCTGATGCGGATGCGCCCAGAGGGGGATTCCTGATGGCACTCCAGGCACCCGGTCCAGGCTGGCTGTTCTGCCCGGCCGACCGTCCGGAACGGTTCGAAAAGGCCGCGGCGGCAGCCGATGTGGTGATCCTCGATCTCGAGGACGGCTGCGCGGCCAAGGACCGTCCCGCCGCCCGCCAGGCCCTGATCGACACGCCGCTGGATCCGGCCCGCACCGTGGTGCGGGTCAACCCGACCAGCACCGCCGATCACGAGCTGGACCTGAAGGCAGTCGCCGCAACCGATTACACCACCGTGATGCTGGCCAAGACCGAGCACGCCGATCAGGTGCGTGCCCTGGCCCCGCTGGATGTCGTGGTGTTGATCGAGACCCCGCTGGCCGCGCTGAACGTCGTCGAGTTGGTGCAGCCCGACAACGCCTTCGCGGTGATGTGGGGCGCCGAGGACCTCTTCGCGGTCACCGGTGGCACCGCCAACCGGTGGCCCGACGGCACCTACCGCGACGTCGCCCAGCACGTGCGGTCGCAGACCCTGCTGGCGGCCAAGGCCTACGGGAAGCTGGCGCTGGATTCGGTGTACCTCGACATCAAGGATCTCGATGGCTTGCGGGCCGAGTCCGATGATGCGGTCGCGGTCGGTTTCGACGCCAAGGTGGCGATCCACCCCACACAGGTCGCCGTCATCCGCTCGGCCTATGCGCCGACCGATGAGCAGATCAGCTGGGCACGGGCAGTGCTCGACCGGGTGGCAACCGAACGCGGCGTCTTCCAGCACGACGGTCTGATGGTCGACGCCCCGGTGCTGCGCCGGGCCGAGCGGATCGTCGCCCTGGCCCCCTAGTCGCTACCGCGAGCAGACGCTGCGGTACCCCAAAACTACTGATCTCGGGTACCGCAGCTTCTGCTCGCGCAGGGAAACCGACACGCCTCCAATCGTTACCGGCGATGGACACGGCCGAACTCGGTTCGGGCGCATAATGGCGATATGCCCCAGTGCTGCGACGGGCCGAGCGGATCGTCTGACTAGCGCCACACCCAGGCATTAGCCGGAGGCCTCTCACCAGGGGTTTTGCGCGTACCGCCGCTGCTCTGAGCACCTCACGGACTGACGGCGCGACATGCCGTCACCTGAGAAGGAGGCGGTATGGCTGGGATGTGTGCGGCACCGAGTGTCGATCTGGATCCGGTAGGCCTGGTGGACGCAGACGGGTCACCCACCGCCGAGACCCGCTTCAGCCGCGATCTGCCCCACGAGACCCTGGCTTGGCTCTACGAGTCGATGGTGGTCACCCGCGATCTGGACACGGAATTCATCAACCTGCAACGGCAGGGTGAGCTGGCGCTGTATGCATCGTGTCGGGGTCAGGAGGCCGCACAGATCGGGGCCACGGCCTGTCTGCGCAAGACCGACTGGTTGTTCCCGCAGTACCGGGAGATCGGCGCGTTTCTGCTGCGCGGCATCACGCCGGGCCAGATGGGCGCGGTGTGGCGGGGCAAGTGGCACGGGGGCGTGGAGTTCACCAGCCGCTGTGTCGCCCCGATTGCCATTCCGATCGGCACTCACGGACTTCACGCCGTCGGCGCGGCGATGGCTGCCCAACGCCTCGGCGAGGATTCGGTGACCGTCGCATTTCTCGGTGACGGCGCGACCAGTGAGGGTGACGCGCACGAAGCGCTCAACTTGGCTTCGGTGTTCAAGGCGCCGTGTGTGTTCTTCGTACAGAACAACCAGTGGGCGATCTCGGTGCCGGTCAGCAGGCAGCAGGCCGGGCCGTCGATCGCTCATCGGGCCACCGGCTATGGCATGCCGGGTGTCCGCGTCGACGGTAACGACGTGCTGGCCTGTTATGCGGTGATGGCAGAGGCGGCCGAACGGGCCCGGCAGGGCGGCGGTCCCACGCTCATCGAGGCCGTCACCTACCGGATGGGTCCACACACCACCTCCGACGATCCCACCCGGTACCGGTCGGCCACTGAGCTCGATGACTGGCTGGCCCGCGATCCGATCGCGCGTTACCGCACCTACCTCCAGACCATCGGTGTGCTCGATGACCGTCTGGAGCAACGAGTCGCGGCGCGGTCACTCCGGCTGTGTACAGAGTTGCGCGACACGATCGTCGGCGCCGTCGATGCCGATCCGGCCGAGCTGTTCGACAACGTGTATGCCGAGATCACCCCGGATCTGGCCCGCCAACGTGCTCAGTTGCTGGCCGAACTGGCTAAGGAGGCGTGAGATCCATGACCCAGATCATCGATCGCCCTGCTGCTCAGGGGGATTCGCCGGATCCGTGGGAGCCGGAGCTGGCTCCGCTCAAGATGCCTGCGACGCCGGACGTGATGCCGGTGGCGACCGAGCTGACGATGGTGGCGGCCATCAACCGGGCGCTACGCGACGCCATGGCCGCCGATGAACATGTCCTGGTGTTCGGCGAGGATGTCGCCACCCTCGGCGGCGTCTTCCGGGTCACCGAGGGGCTGGCCGAAACCTTCGGTGCCGACCGGTGCTTCGACACCCCACTGGCCGAGTCGGCGATCATCGGTATCTCCATCGGCCTGGCGATCCGCGGTTTCATCCCGGTCCCGGAGATGCAGTTCGACGGATTCAGCTATCCGGCCTTCGACCAGATCGCCAGCCACCTGGCGAAATATCACATGCGCACCCACGGTGACGTGAAGATGCCGGTGACGGTGCGGATTCCGTCGTTCGGCGGCATCGGCGCCGTCGAACACCACTCGGAGTCCACCGAGTCGTACTGGCTGCACACCGCCGGCCTCAAGGTGGTCGTACCGTCGACCCCGTCGGATGCGTACTGGCTGCTGCGGTACGCGATCAGCAGCCCCGACCCGGTGATCTTCCTGGAACCCAAGCGGCGCTACTGGGCGCGCGAACTCGTCGACACGAGCGCGCCGGCGCCGCCGATCGGTCGGGCCACGGTGCGGCGCAACGGAACCGACGTCACGGTCATCACCTACGGCGGGCTGGTGGGCACCGCGCTCAACGCCGCCGACCTGGCCGCCGACCGCGGCTGGAGCCTTGAGGTGGTGGATCTGCGCTCACTCAACCCGCTCGACTTCGACACCGTCGCGGGCTCGGTGCAGCGCACCGGCCGTGCGGTGGTGATGCACGAAGGCCCTCGGACCCTGGGCTTCGGTGCTGAACTTGCCGCCAGGATCTCCGAGGAATGTTTCTACGATCTTGAGGCACCGGTGTTGCGCGCCACGGGTTTTGACACACCGTATCCGCCTGCCCGGCTGGAGAAGGCGTGGCTGCCCGGCGTCGACCGGTTGCTCGACTGTGTCGAGCGTGCGCTGGAACAGCCGTGAACCGGGAGTTCCTGGTCCCCGATCTCGGCGAGGGACTGCAGGACGCCACCATCACCAGTTGGAGTGTCGCGGTGGGCGACGCGGTCGAGCTCAACCAGACGCTGTGCACCGTCGAGACCAACAAGGCCGAGGTGGAGATCCCAAGCCCGTTCGCCGGGCAGGTGCTCGAACTCGGCGGCGCGGCCGGAGACACCTTGACCGTCGGGTCGTTGCTGGTCCGGATTGAGGCCGATGAGCCGGATGATACCCCCACCCTGCCCGCGAAAAATGGTGCGACGCCACGTAAATCGGTACTGGTCGGATATGGCGCCGACGACAGCATGGATGCCAGTAGGCGGACGCCGGCGACGGGTGGCCGAGCCCGCGCGAAACCACCGGTGCGGAAACTGGCAGCCGATCTGCATGTGGACCTCGACGCACTTGCCCCGGGATCCGGGCCCGAGGGCATCGTCACCCGTGATGATGTGCTGGCCGCCGCGGGTAGTACGGAGAATCTCGATGTCACTGGCGTACAGGCCGCCATGGCGCGAAGGATGTCTTTGTCGCACAAGGAAATTCCTGACGCCCACGCCCGTGTCGAGGTCGATTGCAGTGCGTTGTTGCAGCTGCGCGACCGAATCCGGGCTTCCGATGCGGAGCTGCGCGTCACGCCGTTCGTGCTGACGTTGCGGCTGCTGGTGGTGGCGCTGGGGCGGCATCAGCTGCTGAACTCCACGTGGCTGGAAACCCCGGAAGGTGCTCAGATCCACCGGCATCCGGCCGTGCATCTGGGCTTCGGGGTGGCCGCACCGCGCGGCCTGCTGGTTCCCGTGGTCCGTGACGCGCAGACGATGACGACCCGGCAGCTGGCCGCTGCGGTAGCCAGGCTGGTCGAGCGAGCCAGAGCCGGCACACTCAGCCCGGCGGAGCTCACCGGGTCGACATTCACGGTGTCGAACTTCGGTGCGCTCGGTCTGGACGACGGCGTACCGGTGATCAATTATCCGGAGGCGGCGATTCTGGGCATGGGTTCGATCAAACCGCGCCCGGTCGTCGTGGACGGTGCGGTGGCGGCCCGCCCGACCATGTCGTTGACGTGTGTATTCGATCACCGCGTCGTCGACGGCGCGCAGGCCGCGGCATTACTGGGCGACCTACGCACCCTGGTCGAGGCGCCCGAGCTCGCCGTGCTCGACCTGTAGGCGAGTTGCAGCCGCCTACTTCCGTTTGGCGGCAGCCAAACGCGCTGCGAATTCGGGGGATTCGATGGAGCGAGCCTGCGGACCGAGTTCGATGTCAACGGCGGTACCGTGCTGGTCGGTGTCGACAGTTCCCGGATTGGCGGTGGCCCGCATCGAGGCCTTCGTGGCGATCACCACGTCCCGCGGAGCACCGGCGGGGCCTGCGGCGAGCATGCGCGCGGCGCCCACCGGATCCTCGGCGATCGACAGCGCCAACCCGTGGTGTACCGCGGATTCGGCGTCGAAGTGCATGCCGAACAACAGTGCCGCCCGGGCCACCTGTGGGCCGACGCCTCGCTGCAGCATCCAGGTGGCGCCGCCGCCGGGGTGGATGCCCAGCTTCTGGAACCGTGGATCGAACAGAGCGCCCGGGCCGGCGATGCGGACGTCGGCGGCCAGCGCCAGGTTCAGGCCGGCGCCGACTGCGGCGCCGTTGACCGCGGCGATCGTCGGTAGCGTGCAGTTGGCGACTGCCAGGAACCCGTCGTAGATCTTGCGCAGCCCCTCTTCGGTGGCCTCGCCGAGCGCGGTGAGGTCGGCCCCGGCACAGAACGCCTTGCCCGCACCCGTGACGATCACGGCGTGCACGTCGGGGTTGGCTTCGGCGCTCTCGACCGCCGCCCGCAGGGCTGCCGACATCTCGAAGGTCACCGCATTGCGGCGATCGGGATCGTTGACGGTGATGACTGCGATGTGATCGTCGACGCTGACCAACACTGAATCGGGCACGAAGTCACCCTAGCCTCCGTGCGTATTGCCCGTGAGCGTCACGCCAGAGTGGCGCCCGCGCTCGCGCGCCACTCTGGCGTGACAGTAGGCGCGTGACAGCCGGCGCGGGTGACCACAGATGTTCATCGAAACGTCGGCCCCGTTGCCCAGCGGTCCGGTTGGTGTGAGCGGACAATGATTCGGTGACGGCTGACATTGCCGGTGTTTCTGGCGCGCAGTCGGCAAGGCCGACGCGGCGCCGTCTCCTGTTCATGGCTGCCGGGGCGATCTTCCTGCTCGACCTGGGGACCAAGGCGCTGGCGGTGGGCACGCTCGAACCCGGCCATCCCGTCCCGTTGCTGGGTAGCTGGCTGGCCTGCGAGCTCACCCGCAATTCCGGTGCGGCAATGTCGATGGCCGCGGACCGGACCGTGCTGCTGACCATCGTCGTGCTGTCCGTGGCTGCGGCCATCGCCTGGATCGGTGCGCATGTCCGCTCACCGTGGTGGGCCCTGGGCCTGGGGACCATCCTGGGTGGGGCTGCAGGCAACCTCGTCGACCGGTTCTTCCGCGCTCCTGGCCCGCTGCGAGGGCACGTGGTCGACTTTCTTGCCATCGGTCCGATGCCGGTGTTCAACGTCGCCGATCTCGCCGTGCTGTCCGGTGTGGTCTGGTTGATTGCGTTGTCGCTGTCGGGTTTTCCATTCAACGGCGCCGGTCGGAACTCAGAGTCGCATGCTGGAAACTAATCCCGACCACCGGGTCAGTTCAGCGGACGACCGGCCGAGTACCGCATGGCACGAGACCCGCACTGCGATGGTCCTGGCCGGGATCGGGGCCGTGGTGGCGATCGGTGCGTTGGTGTTCGCGATTCTGATGACGTCACACCAGTCGGTGCTGCCTCCTCAACCTGATCGGTTGACCCCGGTGACGCCGGTGAAGCCGTCGTCGCGCGCGGTGACAACCAGCACGAGCACGAGCACGACGCCGCGGACGCCGGTGAGCACCAGCGAGGAAATCGGAACATCGACTGCGCCACCGCAGGAAGTCCCGTCCGACACAACCGCGCCGCCGACCACCACGATGTCGAATCCCTACGCCACGACTTCGGCGCCCAACGGGGCGGCGTTCTGATACGAGCTGACCGACACGCGTGTGGACGGGGTCAGCCGAACCCGATCCCGATACCACCCCAGATGTCGTCGTCGGGCTCGTTGGGGCACGAGACATCTACGTAGACAGTCGTGTTCGAGGGGTCGACGCCGGGAGACCGATCGGGATTGTGAACCGCAGTTGCCCGGCAGCGGGTGAGTGGCTCGCTGCTGACTCCGCTGACCCAGTTGATCTGGACGTTGTAGCCCTTGGCGGTGAGATCGTTGATCGTGTCGGCTGCGGATCGGGTGCCTGCTGTCGGGTCTGCCACTGCGGATGGAGCCAGGACAATGGCGGCACACAGTGCTGCGAAGGAGGCGAACACCTTCGCGCAACTCGTCCGTCGCACCATGATGATCCTTCCGGCGGTCGGATCGGCTTCTAGCAGTCTATTCAGCCGGAAATGCCGGTGGGAGATGTTCTGTGGCGGCCCGATTCGCGACGTTTACGAAGTCGAACTCTCGTCCGGGCACTGCACATCGACATAGACCGTCACCGCCGATTTGGGCAGCGGTGGTATTCCCCGGTTTGGGTTGTGGATCGAGTTGACCCGGCATCTGTCGAGTGGCAGTGAGCTGGGGCCGCCCACCCAGTTGATGGCCACGGTGTAGCCCTCGGCACCGAGGGCGGCGATGGTCTCGTCGGCCCGTTGACCGCTGCCTGCAGCCGGTTCTGCCGTGGCGAAAGGAGCACTCCCGATGGCGATGGCCGGTATGAACACGGCCAGTCCGGTGATTTTCGTATATCGAGCATGAAAAAGCATCCCGACCCTCCCGGCGGTCGGGTCTCATGCTGTCGCTCTCACCGGTAGCCCCGGCCGTCATCCGTCAGTGTATTCCTGGTGTACAGAAAGTTAACAGGAAGTGACGAAATATTTGCCGCGACCGACAAGTCCAGGCGGCCCGGCTGATGCCGCGGTAGGGGCCGAAAACGGGCAGCGTCCGGGACTACCGGACGCTGCCCGAATGTGTCAGGGAGCAGGTGGCGCGGGAGGCGCTCCCGGTGCCGGCGGAGCTCCTGGGGCCGGCGGCGGCACTGCTGGATCCGGCAGATTCTCGGCCAGACCCGACGGAATGCTCGTGCCCGGCGGGGGAGCGGTGCCCGGAAGCGGTTCACCGAGTTGCTCTTTGGGTAGCTGCCCGAGCATCGCACCGCGCAGGTTTCCGTTGCGGTACATGTCGCGCATGTTCCGCATCCAGTCGAGCCCGGAGATATCGGCGTTCTCCTGGCCTGGTTCGACCCCCACGACGGTGCCTTGACCGGGCGCCGACGGTTTTTCGTTCTGCGGGAAGAAGTTTCCGTTGTTGAACGCCCTGAGGTTGGGTGCCTGGGTCGGCGGCGGCCCGCCCGGTGCCGAAGGAGCTGCGTACTGGCCGAGTAGCGCGCCGGGGCTCATGTCCAGCTCGTTGGGCACCCCCAACCTCCCGGGTGCGGTTTCGGTACCGGTCTGCCCCAGCACCGACAAACCGCTCGGTCCGAGCGGCGCGCCCACCATGGGCACCGTCGGTCCAGGTGGCGGAGGCGGTTCGGGCGCCGGCGCCGGGGCGGCGACCGCGGGCGTGCCTGGAACCTCCGGCGGCGCCGGGTCCGCGGCGGCGGTTGCCGAGGTGGCAACCGCCGCGCCGACCGCGAACAGCCCGGCTGCGGCGAGGGTGGCAACCGCGCTCTTGATTGCGTGCGTGCCTTCTGGTTTCTCGCTCATGCCTTCGTGTTTCGCTGTCACGTCCAGCCCGTCAGACTGCCTTGGTGACGCCGTAGTAGGCCACCACATCGTCAGTATCGGTGGTGGAACTCGTCAACGTTGCGTACGACCGCAGGAAGGACTGGCCGACGCAGCCGTCGATCTTGATGTGGACGTCCTTCACGGTGACGCGCACGGGCGCGGCCTTGAACGACTTCTTGTTCACCGAGACATTCGTGACGGTGCCGGGCTTGGCGTGGATCTCGATGGTGCCCGAGATCGGCATGCTCACACCCGTCGGGATGATGCCGGCCAGCGTCGAGCCCGAGGTGCTCAGACCGATCGATCCGATCAGGCGAACCTGTCCGAGTTCGATGCCGCAGCCGATCTGGTAGCCGGTGTCGAGAGTGCCGCCGTTCAGCGACGTGGACCCGCCACCCGTGACCGTGCCGGTGAAGGTCGCGCCCACCAGGTATTCACGGGAGGATGCGGCGGTGGTCAATGGTGCCACCGGCAGCTGGGTCTCGTCCTTGGCGGAAACCGTGAGCTTCCATCCGTCCGGGGTGGTGACGACACCCGGCTCTGCGGATGCCACGATCCCGGTGTCGGGCGGAGGTCCGGCGTCGACGGCCGGCGCGGCGGGGTCCGGCGGGGGTCTGTCTCTTATACACA
>NZ_LZSO01000050.1 GCF_001665785.1 Mycolicibacterium peregrinum | reverse complement strand
TCAACGACGCCAGATCACACGCGGTGAACGCGTCGAAAGCTGCGCGTAACCCCGCCACCGCCTGGACCGCACCCGCCTCCATGAATCGAACATACATTCGACCACCGACAAGTACGGCCGCATCGGTCAGCCTCGCAGGACGGGTGCGACCACCAAGGCCACCGGAAGTGTCACCGATGTCCTGATGCAGAGCTGTCACCGATGTCTAGAGACATGACGGCCGCACTGCGTCTAGTGCGAGTCGTGCTTGGGCAGCAGCGTCTCGTGCGCCGAGGATGTCGCGGCCCGGAACAGCACCGCGATCAGCGCCAGTGCCCCGACTGCGACGATCGGGATGGTCCACAGCCTGCGGGTCAGTACGGCCGACCCGCATTTGTCCACGTACTCCTGGCCGGCGGCGTTGGCCTGCACCAGGTGGGTCGAATAACCGGAGCCGCAGGGGATCTGCATTCCGAACTGATCGAAGTCGTCGAGGTAGACCGGCAGGCTCAGTAGATACAGCCCGATGCCCAACATCACGGCCCCGGCGATTCCGATATAGACGGCGCGAAAACTCACTTCTCTTCCCCCTTCAGGTCATGCAGACGTCGGTGAACAACAACACCGGCCACGACACGATCGACCCGAGAAAAGACACCACGGCGTCGAGGCCGCCCATCGAGGGCAGGTGATCGGTGTGCGTCCCGGACCAGACCGTGCCGATCAACAGATACGGCACTCCCAGCACGACAGCGACGACGATGAGTTCGCCGAGTGCGACGCGGTAGGCCAGCAACCTCCGCAACTTGGCAAACACGCGACCCCCATCCGGCCTCAACGCCGTCTATGTTAACGCCGATTCTCGGCCGGATTACCATTTTGACCCGGCAGTTCGGTCCGTTATGGTGACGGAATGGCGCGCATCTCGCCCCGGTCGACCGACAGTGGTGCCAGTGTTGTGCGGCGTCGTCCCAAAGACCGAAAGGCGCAGATAGCGCGGGCCTCGGCGGAGTCTTTCAGTGCGCTGGGCTATCACGGTGTCAGCATGGAGGCCATCGCTTCGCGGGTCGGGATCTCCGCGGCCGCGTTGTACCGGCACTATTCGAGCAAGTACGAATTGTTCCGCGACGCCGTGCTCAACCTCAGCCAGCAACTGGTCGACGGTACGGCGTTCGCGGACGAGGCCGACGGGGACCCGCGGGAGCAGTTGCGTCTCATCGTCGCCGCGCTCAGCGACACCGCCTTGGCTAACCGCGAATCCGGCGGGTTGTACCGCTGGGAGGCGCGTTATCTGCGTGGCGACGACCAGAGCACCCTGGACGCGCAGGTGCGCACCGTGCACCGACGGATTCACCGGCCGCTGATGGAATTGCGGCCCGAACTGAGCTCGCACGCCCGCTGGACCCTGTCGACTGCGGTGCTCGGCGTGATCGGTAGCGTCGTCGACCACCGGTCCAAGCTGCCCGCCGGTCAGATCCGCACGCTGCTCGCCGACATCTGTGACACCGTGCTGGCCGCCGAATTGCCGGAGTTCCCCAACGCGACAGGCCCCGCGGTGACGCCGCCACCCGTCGTGAGCACGACGAAATACGAAGCGCTGCTGACCGAATCGATGCGGCTGTTCAATCAGAACGGCTATCGCGATACCACCATGGAGGACATCGCTGCCGCGGTCGGCATGCCCGCCTCGGGGATCTACCGGTACTTCTCCGGCAAGTCCGACATCCTGGCGGCCGGGTTCCGCCGCGCCGCCGATCGGTTGTCTTCCGACATGGCCGAGGTGCTCGGCGCGGCAACGGATCCCGAGCAGGCTCTGGGCGCGCTCATCGACGACTACGTGGCCCGCTCGTTCGACCACCCCGAACTCGACTACGTCTACTACACCGAGCGCCTCAACATGACGCCCGCCGACCAGAAGATCCTGCGCGACCTTCAGCGGGCGGCGGTGGAATCGTGGGTCGAAGTGGTCATGCCGGTACGCCCGCGGTGGAGTGCGGGTCAGGCACGCTTCGCCGTTCATGCGGCGATGGCGTTGGTGATCGACTTGGGCCGGCTCATGAACTATCAGAATTCGGAGCAGGCCCGAGCCGTCGTCGCGGTCATGGTCGATATGACGCTGCTCGGCCGTTACCGGTTACGCACGGCGTTGCCGGCGAGGTAGGCCACGTAGCCGAGCGTGCCGATGGTGGCCAGCTTGCGCGTCTTGGGGAGCAGGAGGCCCAGGCCGATCGCGGTCTCGATTCCACCGTTGGTGTAGATGTGCTTCTGCGTGTCCTTCGGGAACGCCGACTTGGTGACCGATTCGAACAGCTGCGGCTTCACAAAATGTGAGACGCCGGCGCCGGCCACGCTGAGGCCGACGAGCTTGACCAGCTTGGAGTTCTTGCCCTCTGCCATGTGTGATCCTCTCTGATCAGGCAAATGTGTAGTCGCTCAACGGGAATCGTGAAGCTTCCGTGACGGCCCGGCGGGTCGTCATCGGTCGGAGCAGCGTTGCCTCGCCACTCGGATTGAAATAGTACGACCGTGCCGATGCGCAGTTGCCGAGGGTGAACAGCGAGTCACCCAGCAACTCCGTCATCCGGTCCAGATAGCGGGCGTTGGCCTGTTCGGTGACCTCGAATGTCGTCGCCTTACGGCGCCGGAGCTCGCCGAACAACCGGTCCATCAGATGCATCTGATACTCCATGGTGTTGAAGAAGTTCAGACCCAGGAAGGCGTACGGGCTGGCCAGGCTGAGATAGTTCGGGAAGTACGGCATCGAGACACCCTGGTAGGCCTGGAACCGAGTTTCCCGCCACCACTTGCCGAGGTTGCGGCCGTCACGCCCGATCACCTCGATGGCCGGGAAGTTGGCCTCCCATAGATCGAACCCGGTCGCCAGCACCAGGGTGTCGATATCGGTCCGGGTGCCGTCGGCGTTGACGATGCCCTGGGCATCGATGCGTTCGATGCCGTCGGCTTGCAGGTGCACATTCGGCTTGGTGAAGGCGCGGTAATAGCTGTTCGAGAACGTCGGCCGCTTGCAACCGAAGTCGTAGTCCGGGGTCAGCTTGCGGCGCAGTTCGGGGTCGCGGATCGAGGCGAACCGGTGCAGCTTGGCCAGGTCGGCCGCGGCGATGTTGAACCGCCGGAAGTACCGGTGCTTGAGTACGGCCGTGTCGACCATGAACGCGTAGATGGCGTCGGTGACGGCGCGGATCGCCCGCTGGGTGACCGGCACGCGGGCGAACAGGCGGCGCACCGGCTCCGGGAATTTCAGGTCGATCTTGGGCACGACCCAGATCGGCGTGCGCTGGTAGACGGTCAGGTCCGCCGCTTTGCGGGCCAGCTCGGGGATGAGCTGAACGGCAGTGGCACCGGTGCCGATGATCGCGATTCGGCGGCCGTCGGGCCGGTAGTCGTCGTCCCAGTCGGTGGTGTGGATGACCTTGCCGGTGAAGTCGGCGATGCCGGGGATGTCAGGCGTGTGGGGCTGCGACAGGAAGCCGGTGGCGGTGAGCAGGAAGCGTGCACTCAAGGTCTCGCCGCCGGCGGCGGTTACACGCCAGAGAGAAGCCTCTTCGTCCCAGCGGGCGCCGTCGACGCTCGTGTTGAACCGGATGTGGCGGCGCACGTCGTACTTGTCGGCGACTTCGTCGGCGTACCGCTTGATCTCGGTGCCGGTGGAGAACAACCTCGACCAGTTCGGGTTCGGCTCGAAGAAGTACGAGTAGGTCGTGGTCGGAACGTCGACGGCAAGGCCGGGGTAGTGGTTGACGTACCAGGTGCCGCCGAGATCGTCCTCGCGATCCAGGATCACGAAGTTCTCGATGCCCAGCCGTTTGAGCTGGATCGCGGCACCGATGCCGGCAAATCCCGCGCCGACGATCACCGCATCGAATTCCCCCGGGCTCATGCTGCAAACAGTACCGCAGGTACCGGGTACTTTGTCGAGGGTGCGTCGGGCATCGGCTTCGGGCGCCGGCCTGCCTGTCGATGAGCGCGGCCTGGCGCGCAGCCCGCATGAAAGCCGGCTTGACCATGTCGATCCCGTCGAGGTACCCGCCGACGAGGGCGGCATCGCGCAGCAGTACAAGCGATGCTGCGATCTCATCGGGTTTGTTCCGGCCGGCGGCCGCCTGTTCCAGCGCGCCGCGGAACCAGTCGCGGTGAGTGGTGATGAGCCGCCGGATCCGGCTGTCGGGCCCGGCGTGGGCCGCGGCCTCGGGCGGCGGTCGCCATCGACCCGGCCCCGGGGCGTGGCGTGCTGGCACTTCCGGTGTCGGCGCTGCGGGCGGCGTTCCCGGTCATCGGCAATCCGTTCAACTATGGCCGCGCGGTTCCGTTGACCCGCAGCCAGTTCCGCTTCTCGTTCGGCAATGCCATCTCCGAGGAAGAGTCGAATCGGCTCTACGACGAGTATTCGGTCCCCGGCTCCGCGATACCGCTGTTCTAGGTCTGGATCGCGGTCCGCTGCTGATCATTTCGGGTGAGAAGGACAACACCGTCCCGTCGGCCGTAGCCAACGGCGCGTTCAAGCGGCAGAGGAAGAACCCAAATGCCACCGAGATCGTCGAGATGCCCGGCCGTGGGCATTCGCTAGTGATCGACAGCGGCTGGCACGAAGTGGCTGAGACGGCACTCGACTTCATCAAGAAGGTCTGACCACCTCGCCAACGGGGCCCCGTCATCTCAAGGTGGCGAGGGCCCGAGGGGCCGCACTCAGTCGTCGATGCGCGTCGGCGGATCGGCGAACGGGGTATCCCACGGAGCGATCTCGTGGCCGGGCCCCATCACGTCGCAGCGCTTGACCGGCACCAGGTGGGAGCTGAAGCCACTGGGCACATAACCCCAGGTCCCCATGCAGCGCTGCCAGGTGCCGTCGGGTTGGACGGGCCCGTCGCACTTACTGATCACCGGCCCGCCGTACTGGCAGCCGGCGGCGGCCGGTGGCGCCGAGGTGATCAGCCCGCCGGCGATCAGCGCGACAGCCACGCTGCCGACGATGCAGAGCTTCATGGGGTTCTCCGTCTCCGTGTGGGTGTCACCAGCGCTGTGGATCGCATTCCAGACCTGCCCGGTCCCAGCCGGCCAGGTCGGCCGCGGCGGCGTAGGTCGATTGCAGGAAATCTAGCAGGGCACGGTCGGGCTCGGAGGCGGTCCGCACTGCTTCGTAGGGGAGAAGGAACTGCCGAAAGTCAGCGCTGTAGAACGCTGCGTCCGGACCGACGCGATAGTCGGCGAAGCCTTCCGGCTCGGGATAGGCGTAGGCGTAGAAAGCGCCCTCCTCGCCACCGCCCGGCCAGAAACCGCAACTGCTCAACTCGTGCGAATACCCTTCCACCATCACCCAATCCGCGCAGTTGGGTGCCCCGCCCGGGTGCTCGGGAGCGGGCCGGCCGGAGAATCTGGTGCACGCCAGGTCGAAGGAACCCCAGAAGAAGTGCACGGGGCTGACCTTGCCGATGAAATGCGAACGGAAATCGTTGATCACCCGGTGCGACTGGACCAGTTGACGCCAGAACAAGTTGGCGGCTTCGGGGTCGTACGAGGCGTGCTGGTGATCGTCGGCAAAGGGTATGGCCGGGTCGACCTCGTTGGGGCTTGCCGAGATTCGCGTTTCAATGTCCAGTTGTTGCAGAGCCGTGATGGTTTCGTCGTAGAACTCGGCGACCGATTTCGGCTTCAACGTGACGGTGCGGGATCCGCCGTCGCTGGTACGGATCTCCGGCAGGTGGTCGATGAAGTTGAACTCCATGTCGAACAACCGGTTTCGGTACGGGATCGATGACGTGGTCAGACCGCGCGGGCTCATGTAGAAGGTCACCTGCCACCAATGGTTGATCAGTGGTGAGTGTGTCAGCCGGATCTTCCCGACGATCTGAGTCCACATGTGCAGGGTGTCGCGGGTGGGCTCCCAATCGGATACCCGCAACGCGGGCCAATCGTTGCCTGGACCAGCGTTCATGAGACAGATGCCACCTTCCGCCGTTGACGACTCGTGGTGACGTCAGCCTAGCTTTGTGTCACCGAGGTTAGAGGCGGAACGACGGCACCGCGCCGGCGGTCTGCTTGAACTACCCGACCGCATCCCGGAATTTCATGGCGCACTCCTTCTGGTGATCCGGGCCGGGATCGGCTCGGCGGCGATGACGGTGAACGGGGTATCCACCGGGAAGTTGTCGTTCAGGGAAGTCACCGCGACCTCCCGCACGATGGTCGCCAGCGCCAGGGTGGCCTCCAGCATGGCGAAGTGATCGCCGACGCAGGACCGCGGGCCACCACCGAAAGGCAGGTACTGCCAACGGTTTCTACCTGCCGAACGTTCGGGGCTGAAGCGGTCGGGGTCGAAGGTCAGCGGGTCGTCCCACAGCGCCGGGTCGCGGTGCATGACATAGAAGTTGACCATCGCCATCGTGCCGGCCTCGGCGCGGTAGCCGTCGACGGTCATCTCCTCGTTGAGCATCCGTGGTGTGCCGGCACCGGGCGGGCAGAGCCGCAGTGCCTCGTGCAGCACCCGCACGGTGTGTTCGAGGTGCGGCACATCCTCAGGCGTCAGCGTGCGATCGCCCAGCGCCGCGACCTCGTCGTACAGGCGGGACTGCAGCTCGGGATCGCGGCCCAGCGCCCACAGTGAGTAACACAGCGTCGTCGAGGTGGTGTCATGCCCCGCCAGCATGAAAAGCACCAATTCATCGCAGATCTCGTCGTCGGCCAGCTCTCGTCCGGTGTCGGGGTCACGGGCCTCGATGAGCGCGCGCACCAGCGGTGCGTCGCGGTCGGGATCAGCCCGCACCGCGGCGAGGATCTCGGCGGCCAGCCGATGCAGCCGGTCATTGGCCGCCCTGGCCCGGCGTTGGCCCCCCGTCGGCACCCACTGTGGGAAGTTGACCGGGCGGACCGCCCGGTCGGAAATCCAGGACAACGCGGTACGCAGTGCGGGCCCCACGTCGCCGGCGCTCTCGTCGAGATCCACGCCGAATACCGAGCGGCCCAGTGCCCGCAGCGTGAGCGCCCGGCACGCGACATCCAGATCGACTGTCGTACCGTCGCGCCAGTCGCCGGCGATCGAATCTGCCGCGGCGGCCATGTGCCCCGCATACCGCGGCACGTTCTGCTTGGTGAACATCGGCTGCAGCGTTCGCCGCCGCGGCAGCCAGCGCTCGTGCGGCAGGTTCAGCAGGTTGCCACCCATCAGTCGGCGTAGCTCGACCATGTTGAGGGCTGTGCCGCGGTCGGCGATCGAATCGCGGCGGCCCAGGACATCGCGGGCTCCCTGCGGCGACGTGACCAACAGGACCGGGGGGATCAGCCATCGTGGACCGAGCACCATCCTGCTGACGGGCCCTCCGGCATCGCGGAGCCGTTGATGCCCGTCGATGAAGGACCGCATCGCCTTGATCGTCTGTCGGTAGGACAGCGGATTTCGCGGTGCGAGCGGCAGGGTGGCTGCGGCCCGCGTATCGATCTCGACCATGGATCGAGTGTCGAACCACGCGGTCTGGGCGGCCTAGAGTAGTGCGTTACCCTATTTTGCCGGTGCGGGGGTTTTTGCTGGTAGCGATGCATGTCACGCTACGGTCCCCGCGTTGCCAGGAGTCGGCCGTCGGGTACAGAACGAACAGCTGGATCCCGGATTCCGAGTTGGCGTCGGGGGCGTAATCGGCCAGTGCCGGAGCGCACTTGTCGGCGTACTTCAGGACTGCGGCGTCGCCTGGGAAATTCCCGTCGGGCAGCGGCAGCACCGCGAACACCTCGCCCTTGTGCGGCTGATCGCAGCCCACCGACTTGACGTACAACACCCGGCTGCTGTCGGGGATGTCGGCCAGGCAATCGCCCGACCGAACCTGGCTGGCCTCGGTGGCGCCCCGGTCCCGAGCCAGGTAGAACACCGTGCCCGCGGCGACCACGAGCGCGACCAGCACCACGACACCCAGCAGCACCCACTTGAGTGCAGGGGATTTCCTCGGTGGCGCCGAGAACTGTTCGGGGCCGGTGGAATACGGCTGCGGCGGCGGTGGCGGGTAGCTGTGGCCCTGCGGGCCGGGGCGACCGGTGGGGCCGGTCTGGCCGGGCGGGTAGGTCATGGCTCGACGATATCGACTGCCCGCAGCGCGGCATCCACCGCGAGGGCGGGTACATCCAGGCGCTTGGATCCGAGGTCGTGGCGGGCACCCTCGATGACGACGACTTCGGTGGGACCGGCCACCAACGCCGCCGCAGCGGTGAGTTCGTCGATGGTGCCGAACGGGTCGGAGGTGCCATGGGTGAATACCGTCGGCATCGTGATGTCGGGCAGATGCTCGGTGCGCGCCCGTTCCGGCTTACCGGGCGGATGTAGTGGGTAGGAAAACAGAGTCAGCACGTCCGGCCCATTCCCGTTGGCCGCGACCATCGACGTCATCCGCCCTCCGTAGGAATGCCCACCCGCGATCACCGGGCCATCGGTGAGGCTGCGGGCCAGTGCGATCGCCTCAGCGATGCCCTCCTGGTCCCCTGCCGCCGATCCCGACGGTGGTCCCTTGGGTCTGCGCCGGCGATAGGGCAGGTCGTAGCGCACGGCCAGCCAGCCCCGCGACGCCCATTCGTCGCAGACCTTGACCAGCATCGCCGAATCCCGGTTGCCGCCTGCGCCATGCGTGAGCACCACAACACCCGTCGGGGTGGCCTCGGGTTCGTGGGCGACGCCGGCGATCGCGTCGAGGTTCACGGCTGCAACCGGAACAAGGCGTTCACCGGGCCGTGGCCGTGGCCCAGCGGATAGTTGGCCCGAATACATTCGGTCACCCAGGCCTTGCCGAACTCCACCGCCTGCGGAACCAAATAGCCGTGTGCCAGTGCGCAAGCTGTCGCCGCGGCCAAGGTGTCGCCGGCCCCGTGGTCATTGCCGGTATCGATCCGCGGCGCTGCGAATTCGTGGAACTCCGTGCCGTCGAACAGCAGATCCGGACTGGCCGACGACGAGCGCAGGTGCCCGCCCTTGACCAGTGCCCACTGCGGACCGAGCGCGTGCAGTGCGCGCGCCGCGTCCCGCTGCGAGGCGTCGTCGACGACCTCGATGTCGACGAGCAGCCGGACCTCGTCGAGGTTCGGGGTGACCAGCGTGGCCAGCGGGAACAGCTCGGTGCGCAGCGCGTCCAGGGCGCTGTGGTGCAAAAGCGGATCACCGTGCATCGAGGCGCACACCGGGTCGACGACCAGGGGCACCGCTCCCAACGCCTCAGCCCGCCACGTCTCGGCGATGGTGGTGATGATCTCCGAGGACGCCAACATGCCGGTCTTGGCTGCCTGGATGCCGATATCCGAGGTGACGGCTGAGATCTGACCGGCCACCACGTCGAGCGGAATCTCGTGAAAACCTTTGACGCCCACCGAGTTCTGCACAGTCACAGCCGTCAGCGCGACACAGCCGTGCAGGCCGAGCATGGCGAAGGTCCGCATGTCGGCCTGGATCCCGGCACCACCGCCGGAATCCGACCCGGCGATGGTCATCACCCGCAGCGGGGTCTCGCCCGCAGGGGTCAACGGCAAGAAGTTCACTTCGGCCTCACGTGGTCAAGGGTAGATAGACGCGGTTGCCGTTGTCGGCGAACTCCTGGGATTTCTCGGCCATGCCGCGCTCGATATCCTCCGGGGCCACCCCGTCCGGGTAGGCATCGCGGATGTCCTGGGTGATGCGCATCGAGCAGAACTTGGGACCACACATCGAGCAGAAGTGCGCGGTCTTGGCCGGTTCGGCGGGCAGCGTCTCATCGTGGAACTCACGCGCGGTGTCGGGATCCAGCGACAGCGCGAACTGGTCGTGCCAGCGGAACTCGAAGCGCGCCTTGGAGAGTGCGTCGTCGCGCTGCTGAGCGCGGGGGTGCCCCTTGGCGAGGTCGCCGGCGTGGGCGGCGATCTTGTAGGCGATGACGCCGTCCTTGACGTCCTTGCGGTCCGGGAGGCCGAGGTGCTCCTTGGGGGTGACGTAACACAGCATCGCGGTACCGGCCTGGGCGATGATGGCCGCCCCGATCGCCGAGGTGATGTGGTCATACGCCGGAGCGATATCGGTGGCCAGCGGGCCGAGCGTGTAGAACGGTGCTTCCTCGCACCACTCCTCTTCCAGTCGCACGTTCTCGACGATCTTGTGCATCGGAACGTGGCCGGGCCCTTCGATCATCACCTGCACGCCATGGGATTTGGCGATCTTGGTGAGCTCGCCCAGGGTGCGCAGCTCGGCGAACTGGGCCTCGTCGTTGGCGTCGGCGATCGACCCGGGGCGCAGCCCGTCGCCCAGTGAGAAGGTCACGTCGTAGCGGGCCAGGATCTCGCACAGTTCCTCGAAGCGGGTGTACAGGAACGACTCGGTGTGGTGCGCCAGGCACCAGGCCGCCATGATCGACCCGCCACGGGAAACGATGCCGGTGACGCGCTTGACTGTCAGCGGGATGTAGCGCAACAGCACGCCCGCATGGACGGTCATATAATCGACACCCTGCTCGCACTGCTCGATCACGTTGTCGCGGTACATCTCCCACGTCAACTTGGTCGGGTCGCCATTGACCTTCTCCAGCGCCTGGTAGATCGGTACGGTCCCCACCGGAACCGGGGAGTTACGCAGAATCCACTCCCGCGTCTGATGGATGTCCTTGCCGGTCGACAGGTCCATGATCGTGTCGGCACCCCACCGGGTGGCCCACACCATCTTGTCGACCTCCTCGCCGATCGAGGACGTGACGGCCGAATTGCCGATATTGGCATTGACTTTCACGCCGAACGCCTTGCCGATGATCATCGGCTCGGCCTCGGGGTGGTTGTGGTTGGCCGGGATCACCGCGCGGCCGCGGGCAACCTCGTCGCGCACGAGCTCAGGTGAAACGCCTTCGCGTTCAGCGATATACGCCATCTCGGCGGTGATCTCCCCGGCGCGAGCCCGCTGCAACTGGGTGCCGCGGTCTTTGTGTATCCCGGGCCGTGACGGCAGGCCGGAGTTCAGGTCGATCACCGCGTCGTCGTCGGTGTACGGGCCTGAGGTGTCGTACAGGTCGAGATGTTCGGAGTTGGTCAGGTTCACCCGGCGAAACGGCACGCGCATCGTCGTGCCGTCATGGTGGATCTCGCGATAGACCTTGGTGCTTCCGGTGATCGGACCGGTGGTCACAGATGCGTCGACAGTGCCGTCAACAAAAACGCTACTACTCATTTTCATCTCCCTACGCCGGCATTACCCGGTCAGGTTCCTACGGTCGACGGGCGTACCCGTCCTCTCAGTGCGCTCGTGCGCACTCCCGCGTGTGTGGTTTGCAGGGCCCAACCTAGCGCAGACCGGGGGCCGGGGGAACCGGCGCAGTCAATTGACAGGAAACGCCACGCGCAGGCCGATGTGGGTCATCAGCGTCCTCTCTGCTCGGGCGAGGGCGGGCACCGGGCGGAAGTGTTCCTCCAAATCGAGCAGTGAATGCGTGGTGTCTCTCGGCGACGTCGCGCGTGGGACGCTGCACGTTTGTCACAGCTCGGATGGAGGGTGGGTAAGTGCGGCTGACGCCAGGGCTGGTCTGAGCGCGCCGGCGCGCCCCTGACGTCGAAGCCGACGCAGTCGGGAGGCGGATCGACGTTTCGGGTTGCCCAGGCTTGATTTGCATAGCTAATATATGTGTTTTGCATGTTTCGGGTCGACCGCCGGCCCCGGATATAACCCTTGATGCGATACGAGATGCGAACACGAGATGACGACTGACGCTGAACTCAGCAGCCCGCCCGGCGAGGGCGACGCCGCCGAGGCCGAGACCGCCGACCGGCGCAAACGGATGGATCACGACCACCCCTTCTACAAGTGGGTGGTGCTGTCCAACACGACGTTGGGCATCCTGCTTGCCTCCATCAACGCCTCGATCGTGCTGATCTCGCTGCCGGCGATCTTCCGCGGCATCGGGTTGAACCCACTCGCCCCCGGCAACGTCAGCTACCTGCTGTGGATGCTGATGGGCTACCTGGTGGTGACCGCGGTGCTCGTCGTGCCGTTCGGGCGTCTCGGCGACATGTACGGCCGGGTGCGCATCTACAACCTCGGTTTCGTGGTCTTCACCGTGGCCGCGATCGCGCTGTCCTTCGACCCGTTCCAACTCGGTGGCGGCGCGGTGTGGCTGATCGGTTGGCGCGTGGTCCAGGGTGTGGGCGGGGCCATGCTGATGGCATCGTCGTCGGCCATCCTCACCGACGCCTTCCCGGCCAACCAGCGCGGCATGGCATTGGGCACCAACATGGTGGCCGCCGTTGCCGGGTCGTTCCTGGGGCTGCTGATCGGCGGCTTCCTTTCTGAGTGGCACTGGAAGGCCGTGTTCTGGGTGGGTGTGCCGATCGGGATCCTCGGCACGATCTGGAGCTACCGCTCACTCAAGGAACTCGGCGTCCGCACCGCCGGACGGCTGGACTGGGCCGGCACACTGACGTTCGGGCTGGGCCTGACCGTGCTGCTGATCGGTATCACCTATGGCATCCAGCCCTACGGTGATTCGACCACCGGTTGGACCAGTCCGTGGGTGCTGGGCTCCATCGTCGTGGGCCTGCTGCTGCTGGTGGCGTTCTGCGTCGTCGAGTTGAAGGTGGCGTCGCCGATGGTCGACATCCGGTTGTTCAAATCGGCGGCGTTCGGGATGGGCAACCTCGCCGGGCTGATGTCCTCGGTCGGACGCGGCGGGCTGCAGTTCATGCTCATCATCTGGCTGCAGGGCATCTGGTTGCCGCTGCACGGCTACAGCTTCGAGTCCACCCCGCTGTGGGCCGGCATCTACCTACTGCCGGTCACCGTCGGGTTTCTGGTCGCCGCGCCGATCGCCGGATCGCTGTCCGACCGCATCGGCGCGCGACCGCTGACCGTCGGCGGCATGCTGCTGATGGCGGCCACCTTCGTGGCGCTCCTGCTCATCCCGGTCAACTTCGACTACTGGGTGTTCGCCATCCTGGTGTTCCTCAACGGACTCGGCGGCGGCATCTTCACCGCCCCCAACACCGCGGCCATCATGTCGAGCGTGCCGGCCGGTCAGCGCGGTGCGGCCTCCGGCGTGCGGTCCACGTTCTTCAACGCAGGCAACTCGCTGTCAATCGGCATCTTCTTCTCGCTGATGATCGTCGGGCTGGCCAACACGCTGCCCGCGGCATTGACCACCGGCCTGACACAGCAAGGTGTTTCGGCCTCGGTGGCCCACGATGTGGCCAACCTTCCCCCGGTCGGCAGCCTGTTCGCGGCCTTCCTCGGCTACAACCCGATGGCCGAGCTCCTCGCGCCTTACGACGCGCTGCACCAGCCGGGCGTGAACGCGGACGTGATCACCGGACAGACGTTCTTCCCGCAGCTGATCACCGAGCCGTTCCATTCCGGCCTGACGGTGGTGTTCACCGCCGCGGCGGTGATGATGGTGATCGGCGCGGTGGCGTCGATGTTCAGCGCGGGCCGCTATGGCACGGAGGCCGGAGCCGACAACGAGGCCTGAGAGGCTGGAGCCGACAACGAGGCCTGAGCGGTCCGGTCGGCAAACGTTTTTTGCTCGCCCGTCGTGAAATACTCGCCGCCATGGACGTGCACACATTGGCCGCCGCCGGAAGCGCCGCGTATTCCGCGGGCGCTGTCCTTGGCACGCTGCTGATCCCCGGTTTGGGGCTGCTGCTGCTCATCCTCGGTCTGGTTCGGCGCTCCTCATCCTCGAAGCCGGCCGGCCAGCCCGGATATCCGCCGGGCGCTTATCCGCAACCTGGTTACCCGCAGGGCTATCCGCAGCCGGGTTACCCGCAACAGCCCGGCTACCCACAACCGGGTTACCCGCAACAGGGCTACCCGCAGCCGGGTTACCCGCAACAGGGCTACCCGCAGCCGGGTTACCCGCAACAGCCCGGCTACCCACAACAGGGCTACCCGCAACAGCCCGGCTACCCACCGGCCTACGGCGCCCCACCCAAGAAGTCCGGCACGGCCATGATCGTTATCGGTGTGATTCTGCTGGTGCTCGGTCTGTTGGGATTGGCAGGGCGGATGGCGTCACGCACGTCGGAATCGAGCTCGATCTCAGGTTCCCGGTCCTCGGGGTCGGATGGTCTGACGGTGGGAGATTGCATCACCGGCGATCAGTACGACAAGGCGGACATGAACCTCACGCCGGTCAGCTGCAGCGACGCGGAGGCCGTCTACGAGTTGGCTTCCAAAGGGGGCGGATCCGCGACCTGCCCGGACGGCGAACGGGACGACTCGAACTATGCGGTGCTCACCACCGAGTCCCTGACCTATTGCTTCATCCTGGATGTCGCGGAGGGCGAGTGCTTCGACGTCGACGAAGCGAGCAATCGCGTCACCCCGGTGGAATGCTCCGACCCGAACGCTGTCACGAAGATCGTCAAGCGGGTCGACGGATCGACGGACACCTCGGTGTGTGATTCCGGCGCGAATGCGGCGGCCTTCCCCGAGCCGGCTCGGGTCTACTGCGTGGAGGCACCGTCGTAGCCGACCTACACTCGGGCCGGTGACCACCACACAGCGCCGCGGATTCAACGACGCCATCACGCGCTTCTGGAGTTTTGCCGCACCGGCCTACGACCAGGGCTGCCTCCAGCGGTGGGTGTACCGGCCCGCCCAGGACGAGGTGATAGCCCAACTGCAGGAGCGCGGTGCCCGTGCGATTGCCGACATCGCCTGCGGTACCGGCATCCTGGCCGACCGCATCCAGCGTGAACTACTCCCCGATGAGGTGTACGGCCTGGACATGTCTGACGGCATGCTCGCCCAGGCGCGCAAGCGGTCAGATCGCGTGCGGTGGAAGTCGGCCCCCGCCGAGGAGCTGCCTTTCCAGGACGGCTTCCTGGATGCGGTGGTGACCACCTCGGCTTTTCATTTCTTCGATCAGCCGGCCGCACTCGCGGAGTTCTTCCGGGTGCTGGCGCCCGGGGGGATGGTGGCGGTGACGACGATGAGCCCGCGCCGCACCTTCCTGCCGCTGCATGCGTTGTCGGCCGACCTGGGTGCACCCGCGCACAGTCCCACCGAGCAGGAGATGCGCGCGCTGTTCGAGGCGGCCGGATTCACCGTCGCCGAACAACATCGGGTACACCGGCCGGTATGGACGCCGATCTCCGACGCCATCACCGTGGGCGTGAAGCCCGCATGAGCGAGAACGACGACAGCCGGCCTCAGATCAGCGGTTCGGTGCAACTGCGCCGTGACCGCTGTGCCACCACGACTGCGGATCAGCGGCTGCTGGACCGGCGCGGCCCCACAGATTGGGTGCACACCGATCCGTGGCGGGTGATGCGCATCCAGGGCGAGTTCATCGACGGTTTCGACGCTCTCGCCGAAATGCCGAGGGCTGTCACCGTTTTCGGGTCGGCCCGCACGGAACCGCATTCACCCGAGTACCGGTTGGGTGAAGAACTGGGTATCGCGCTGGTGCGGGCGGGCTACGCGGTGATCACCGGGGGCGGTCCGGGTTCGATGGAGGCGGCCAACCGGGGCGCCAGCGAGTCCGGCGGCTACTCCGTGGGGCTCGGTATCGAATTGCTCTTCGAACAGCGCCTCAACCACTGGGTGGATCTCGGCATCAACTTCCGCTACTTCTTCGTGCGCAAGACCATGTTCGTCAAATATGCCCAGGCCTTCGTGTGCCTGCCGGGCGGATTCGGCACGCTCGACGAACTGTTCGAGGCGTTGACCCTGGTGCAGACCCACAAGGTCACCGAGTTTCCGATCATCCTGCTGGGTGTCGACTACTGGTCGGGGCTGATCGACTGGATTCGGAACACCGTTCTGGCCGGTGGAAAGATCTCCGAAAACGATCTGGCCCTGCTTCACTGCACCGACAGCGTGGCCGAAGCCGTCGAACTCATCACTGCGTCGGCGCGCTAGCAGAGGAATACCGGCGCGGCTTGCCGGGCCCCAGCTCGGCAAGCGTCGCCACGCGGGTCACCTCGACGGGCTGCCCCAGGAGCAGAACCAGCGCCTCGGCCACCCGGTGCCGGTCGCCGGACGCGATCACCGCCGAGACGCGACCCTGCGCATCTTGATCGACGCGCCACCCGCGGGCGCCTGCCGCCTGTAACTGCTGGGTGAGATCGACGCACGGCACCGCGATTCCCGACGCCGACACGAAAACCGTTGCCTCCCTGCCCTCCAGGTCGGCAAGAGCGGGCCGGCCGCGATGGGTGACCAGCCGCGCATGGTCACTGGTGCGGTAGCGCACCAGCGGCAGGAACTGGTTCTCGCCGCACGTCACCACGACCTCACCGCCGAGCACCTCGACGTGCACGCGGCGTTCGGCCACCACGAACGGTCCGCCGTCATCGCTCACCGCGATGGGCCGGGTCTCGTGCAGGCCGTAGACGTCGAGGACCGGGCAGTCGTAGGCCGCCTCGAGGGCCCGGCGTAAGGGCGCCGTCAGTGTCATCGCCCCGGAGATCAGCGCCAGCGGCTGCAATGCGGCGGCAAGGCCGGGATCGAGCAGCACCTCCAACGAGGTGGGTGTCCCACTGATCACCTGTGGATCGGTATCCCGTAGATACGCGTCGCGCTGCGTAGCCCCACCTGCCCAGGCGGCCGGATGTAGGTTCAGCCGGGCCATCAACGCCTCGTCGAAGCCCGGGATCACCGAGGTATAGGTGAAGGCCTGCCGCTGAAACACCGTCTGCACCAAGGCCACCCGATGGTCCACCGGTTCCCAGTCGGCGCCCACCAGCCCGCGCAGCCAGTGAAATCCGCGAGCCAACTCGTCCGGATCGTCGGGCATCACCAGGGCGGCGCCGGTACTGCCCGAGCTCGTGCCGTGCAGCATCCGACTGAGGTCGGCGCCGGGCGGGACGAACGCCGCGATGTCATCGACCAGGTCTTCGCGCCCGATCAGCGGAAAGTCGGTGAGACTGTCCAGCGGGCCGGTGTGGCGGCGATAGGCGGGCAGGGTGCGGGCCAGCGCGAGATGTTGCGGCAGCCAATCATCAAGGGGCAGTTGCCGGGTGGCGGCTTGCTGTTCGGCGGGGGTGAGCCGGTGCCCGACCCGGTGGCGCCAGGCCGGTGCGTGCGGGTGCTGTTCGAGGGCGGACAGTCGCTCCCGTCCGGCCACCGACAGACCGGGCCAGCGCTGCTCATCGGTCAGCGCTACCTGGCCGAACGGAACATAGTCCTCGAGCCCCAGCGGATCGTCACTCACTGTTGTACCGTGCCGCAGCTTCTTTCGCCTTGGCGTCGGCCAGGCGGCGTTGTACGGCCATGCGGTGTTCGTGATCGGCCAATGCCTGCGCCAATGCGCCTTCGCGTCGCACCGAATCGCGCATCTCGAACAGTGATCGGGCCTGTCCGATGTCCTCTCCGTGCGGCAGCAGGCCGTTCCACAGCAGGAAGGTGCGCACCGCCTCGTCACGGCGGTCCGCATCGCTGAGCCAGCGGCCCGGATCGACCAGCGGAGCCACCCGAAATGCCAACGCCAACAACGCCGTCGCAGCCTTGCGGTCGTCGAGCGGTGCGGTGAACGGGCCGATCAGGTCTGCACTGGCGAACAACCACAATCCGATGGCGGCACCGCGTCTGGACGCCGGAGAGCCCCGCTCGGCGATGCGCTGGGCGGCCGCGGCGCAACCGGTGTGGTTGAACACATCGCACGCCAGCGCCACCACGTCGACAGTGTCGGCGAGAAACGGCTGCGGTGTGCTCGCCATCCGCGCCGCGACCTCGTCGACTCCTGGGCCGGGCTTCAGCGTCGACCACACCGCCTGCTCGTCCAATTCCTCGGCGAACCAGTCCGTCAGTTGTTCAGCCACGCAGCGTCTCCCGTCGATATCCGGCGATGTGCGCGGCCACCCTCGCGCAGACCGCCGGCGCGTCGGACATGTTGTCCAGATAGTCGACGTCGAAACCGGCCTCGGCGGCCGGAGCGGCCACCGAGCGGGACCGGTCCTGTACCAACAGCGTGGCGGTGTCGAGTTGCCGCCGCACCGCCGCTGCCACCCCGGCGTACTCCTCCTGGCCGGCGCCGAACAGTGACATCAGGCCGTCGTCGGACAGCACCACGAGGTGGCGCAGCTCGTCACCGCCGCCTGAAAACTCGTGGCCGCCGGGTGGGTACCGGTGTGCGAGCAGATCGAGGGGAAACACGGTGCCGCCGCTGAAGAATGTCGTCAATTGGCGGATGATCTCCGACCGGTCGCGGGTGTACACGCTGTCCCCGGCGACCTGGCCCCGGCCCGACCATGACGTGACCCGAACCCGCCCACCGCCTTTGAGCACCGACAGGACGAGGATCATGCCCGCCAGCACGGCCGGGGAACCACGCTGGGGGCTCGGCATCGAGCCGGACGAGTCGATGTAGAGATCCAGCGTGACTGCCTCGGTGGTGGGGGCTGGATCGTCGGGCAGTTGGGTGCGGCGACGCGTCGTCACCCCGGGCACCACTATCGGGTTCACCGCAAGGGTGGCCGGCCAGTCCAGCTCGGTGGCGTCGTCGCAGAGCTCCCACGTCTCCAGCGGCCCGGGGATTCCGTGTTCGGCGACACCGCGCCCGGACTGCAGCAGCGGACGGATCCAGGGCCGGGCCTGCGCCTCGTACCAGGCCAGCATGACAGCGTTGGGATCGGATCCGTCGAACAGGGCCAATGTCTGTGCGACACCATAACTTTGGCCCGGAGCCTGGGCCGTCGGAGGGACGCCGGCCGCGGCCGCCGCGGGGTGAACCGGCGGCTCATCGAGCCGCGGATCGGCGAGCACCTGCGCGAGTTCGGCTGCCGTCGCAGGTGCTCCGCCCTGTTCGGCGCACCCGCCGCCAGGCAGTGCGGCACCGTCGGCGATCATCGACTCCAGCACCAGATAGGGCACCAGGACCATGCCGAAGGTGAGGGCACCGCCCACCGGGTCCGCCCCGAAGGTCCGGATCGCCTGTGCCACATACTCGGCGTCAGCGAGCGGTTGTACCGGTTGGCTCAGCAGTAGTTCGTCCTGGATGGCGCGCACCCGCATGGCGGCCACGCGGTGGGCACGTTCCTTCTCCTGCAGGTCCTCGCGGACCATCGACACGTCGAGCGTGGCCGGGTCGACGTGCTGGCGCGCCCGTACGTCTTCTCGAACTGCCTCGGGTACCGACGGAGGGTCGTTGGGGCACAGCGTGTTCGACGGCAGTGACCACAGCAACTCGTAGGCGCGCATCAGCACCCACCAGGCCGCGTTCGACACCGGCTCACGGGCGGTCAGCGTGCGCCACAACGTGATCATGTCCGGCTCGGTGCCGGGGCGCTGCCTGCGTTGCATGCGGACCACCCGGTCGTTGATGAGCAGATCCGACCACAGGTTGGACAGGTGCCGGGCCGTGCTCGTGACGGGAATGGCGCGGCGCGGGTCGCTGGCCACGATCGCCCGGGCCATCTGCTGCATGAGCTTGAACGAGACGATGCGGGTGCTCGGAGACAGCACGTGATGGCCGATCTCGTGGGCGAAAACGCTGGTCAGGTGGCGTTCGGCGCCCTGACGGGCCAGCTCGTCGACGTCGATCGAGATCGACGGCGGAAACGAGAACCAGGCGAAGGTCCCGGTTGCGCTGTCGCGCACCATGTTCGGCGGGTGGAGTTGCACGCCCCACAGGTCGAGTGCGGCCCGCCAGGCCACCAGTTCGGGATCGGTCGGTGCCCGTCCGGTCATGTCGGCCAGATCTCCGCCAGGTACGAGGTCGGGCGCACCACCAGTTGCGCCGTGGTGGGTCCGTCGGCCTGAAGGTCGGGCGCGGCTGCGTCGGAGATGACGTGGCCGAACACATCGGCATCGATCTGGCGGCGCTGTGTGCCGACATTCACCGTCCACCTACCCGGTCCACGAGGTGCGGGATCGGTGGGCGGCTGGTCCCACCTGCCGCCGAGGCCGGTGAAACCGCCGACCCGCGCGATCAATTGGCCCGGTGGGCGCAAAGGCCAGTAGAACCGGTCGAGCGCCTGCCCATCGGTGAACGGGACGACCGCATCGATCGGCAGGCCCAGCACCGACGCCGCGAGGTCGATCGGAAGCAGCTGCAGATGGGACAACGCATCGTCGCGGATCCCCAGCACACCGGCCCGCCAGGCGGCCACCGCCGCCGCGTTGAACATCACCTCCCGCGGCGCCGAAATACCGCGCAGGGCGTGTCGATACCGTTGCGGATCACCGCCGAAGCGGGCCACGTTGTCGGCCGAGATGGCCAGATCGAGGCCGGGCACCGCAGGCAACTCGGCGGGCGTGGGCAGGTCGAGGTTGACCTGGTGATACGCCCGGGCAATCACCGGCCGCTCTCCAGCCAGTGCAGATAGTTCGAATACCGTTGGTGGAGATACTTCAACGCGACCAGATCGTCGAAGTCGCGCCCGTAGATCTTGCCGACGCCGGAGACCGCCGAGATGCGAGCCTCGATCGTGGTGAGGCGTCGGGACACCTCAAGTGCATCCAAACCGTCGAGGCCGCGGCCGAACTCGGCGAGCAGTTCGGCCACCGGATCCTCGCCCTCGCGCTCCAATGCGACGAACTCCCGGCACGACGAGTCGAACAGGTCGGTCAGCCAGCTCGCCGGGTCCGATGCCAGTTCCCGGTCCGCGCCGGTGTCGAACCGGGGATGGGCGGTATTCGGTAACAGCTTGCCGCGCAAGGCGAACGGTACCATCGCCCGCACGTCCTCGAGGGTGACGGTGTTGTTGCCCCGGAACCAGGACAGCGCCTTGGCGTAGAGCACCAGGTTCTGCAGTGAGCGCACCGACACTCCGTTGACGGTCTGCGCGCCGAGATCGATCTGCAGATCGGCGCCCGAGTTGGCGTCGATGATCTGCTCGACCTCCAGACCGGCGGTGGCCACCACGTCCTTGGTCCGGTACTCGAAGCGGCGGCCACCGTGCTGGACGAACTCGAAGTGGCTGACGAAGAACTCCAACCGGCGGCGTACGTCGGTGGGCACCGGAATCGCCCGGATCGCCCGGACCATCTCGGCCTGCTCGGCCGCGCCGAACACCAGCTCGGCGGGCACGTTGTCCTCGGGCCGGTCCCCGGCCTCCACGCGACTCACCAGTTCGTCGAGGAAGCGGCTGTTGAAACCGAACGCCTGC
Organism: Mycolicibacterium peregrinum; assembly: GCF_001665785.1. Taxonomy (GTDB): domain Bacteria; phylum Actinomycetota; class Actinomycetes; order Mycobacteriales; family Mycobacteriaceae; genus Mycobacterium; species Mycobacterium peregrinum_A. Next base: position 170,740 of record NZ_LZSO01000050.1, on the reverse strand, counting down.
ACGGTCACGTCGATACGGTCGCGCAGTGCCTGGATCACCGGGAAGGTGCCGCCACCGCCGTCGTCGTTGGCGGTGAAGAACCAGCTCTCCACCCCGTGTTCCGGTGCGGTGACGTGCATCTGGTCATGGCTTTCCACATAACCCTCGGCGACCATGGTCAGCAGCGCCGACTGGGTCTTGGTCGGAATCCGGTTGTATTCGTCGAGGATCTTGACCGGCGCGGTCAGCCAGCTCTTCCAGGCGATGGTGATCTCGGCAAGGCTGCCGGCCTGCACCAGATCGCGGGGCAGCGGGATCCCGACCAGATCACCCACGGTCAGCTGTGGCTGGCCCTGCTGGACGTGGCGGCGCACGTCGGCGGGGGCAGACCCGGCCAGCACCCCCATCAGCACGGCCAGGGTGGTCTTGCCGCGGCCCGGTCCGCCGATCAGCAGACAGCGTCCGCCGACGGCGAAAGTCAGCAGCGGGACAAGGACATTGGAGGAGTAGGCGGGTTGCTTCGGCAGGCTCAGCGAGGCGCCGGCATCACCGAGCGGATAGTTGACGGTCGTGTCGGAGCCGAATTCGACGTCGTAGAACGGGGAGATGACAGCCTTGTTGATCAGCCAGAAGTAGGCGCGGCGCAGCTTCTCGTCGAGAGTGACCGTGGGCTCCGTGGGTGGCGTGAACAGGTCGGCGGCGGTGAGGCCGGCGGCCGGCGTGTGGCCCACGGGCAGGGTCGGCGATTTGGATACCGCGCTCCACCTGGTCGTCATCCGGCCCCCTCCCGTCGCGCCAATGCTAACCGTCCCGCCCCCACCGCCGCGGCGGTGATTCTGCGTCCAGGACGTGGCCTACTCGCACTTTCTCGCCGTGGCCGCAGAGTCGACGGGGGGTCAGCCGAGCTCGACCACGACCGGGGCATGGTCGCTGGGCGCGGTGGTGCCCTTCTTGGGGCGGCGTTCGTCCTTCACGATCTCGGCGCCGGTGACCCGCGAGGCCAGGCCGGGGGAGCCGAGGATGAAATCGATGCGCATGCCGCGGCGCTTCTGGAACGCCAGCTGGGTGTAGTCCCAGTAGGTGTAGATTCCCGGGCCCTCCGTGAAAGGCCGCACCACATCGGTGAATTGGGCGTCCTGCATGGCCTGGAAAGCGGCACGCTCGGGTTCGGACACGTGCGTGCTGCCGTCGAACGCGGCCATGTCCCAGACGTCCTCGTCCTTGGGGGCGATGTTCCAGTCGCCGACCAGCGCGATGGGCTGCTCCGGATCGTCCTTCAACCAACCGGCTGCGGTATCCCGCAGCGCGGCAAGCCAATCCAGCTTGTACGAGTAGTGCGGATCGGCCAGCGTGCGGCCGTTGGGCACATACAGGCTCCAGACCCGCACCCCGCCGCAGGTAGCTCCGAGTGCGCGGGCCTCGGCGGTGGCCTCCACTGGATCTTTTCCGGGGCTACCGCCCCATACCGGCTGACCGGTGAACCCGACCTCCACGTCGTCCAGGCCGACCCGTGAGGCGATGGCAACGCCGTTCCACTGGTTGAGCCCGACGTGGGCCACCTCGTAGCCCAACGCCGCGAACGGCATCATCGGGAACTGCGCGTCGGTGCACTTGGTTTCTTGCATGGCCAGTACGTCCACATCAGCGCGCTCCAGCCAGTCGACCACGCGGTCCACTCGGGTTCGGATCGAATTGACGTTCCAGGTGGCCAGGCGCATGAAGTAAGAGGGTAGAGGGTGCGGGTCGGCGTCAACCGAGGACGTCGTCAGCCGCGACGTACCGGGTCAGGTGGTGCAGCCGGAAACCAAGCGAGGTGTACAGCGCGATCGCCGCGTGGTTGTCGACCTCCACCTGGACATAGGCCTGCCGGGCACCTGCCTGGGCGCCCCGGGCCGCCAGCGCCTCGCACAGCGCCCGGGCGTGGCCCTGCCTGCGATGGGCAGGGGAGACCCGGACCGACGAGATGCCCAGCCAGGGTGTCCCGTCCGGAGCCGTCGTCACCGCACCGCGGCCCACTGCGCAATCGGGGACCGTCGCGAAGGTCAGCTGTCCGTCGACCACCGCGGTCAGCACGTCCACGGGGACGTCGCGTTCGTAGAGCCGCAACCACTCCGCGTCCGGTTGCTGCGCCAGCGTGACGCTCGACGGCGAGGGTTGCGCTGGTGTGACATTCGAGGCTGTGGACAGCTCGCGCACCATGACCCGGGCGGGCTTGATGCCCGGGGTGCGAATCGGCAGGAGTCGCTCGGGGAGGGCCAGCCAGGCCGGCAGGCCACGTTCGCGGTACCAGTCGCGCACCGCGGCGAGATCGGCGATCTGGGCCGACATGTCCAGCGGGATCGCCGAATTGGCGCGGCTGGTGACTCCGTGCCCGGCGCGCAGCAGCCAACCGCCCGACCATTGCTGCTCGACGCCCGGCCAGGCCAGCGCCGCCGCATGTTCGAGTGCGCGGATCTCCGAGGCCCGGACCGGGGCGTGTGACAGCTCGCGCACGCTGACGATGTCGGCCGGTGCGACGTCGACGAGCTCGCCGTCCTTGGTGCGGATCAGCACCGTCGGCTCGAGGCGTTCCAGGTGCCCGATGACGTCGGTGAGCGGCTTGGCCGACCCGGTGGGCAGCCGGTACCGAAGGCTGACCCGCGAACCGAGTGCGGGTGATGCCGGCATCAGTGCCCGAACGGGTCTGGGACCTCGCCGGGCATCCAGGACAGGCCGGGAACACCCCATCCGTTGCGCTTGACGGTCTTCTTGGCGGCCCGCGCGTAGCGGCCCACGAGGCGGTCGATGTAGAGGAATCCGTCGAGATGCCCGGTCTCGTGCTGCAGCATCCGGGCAAACAAGTCGGTGCCCTCGAGGGTGATCGGTGAACCGTCGGCGTCCAGGCCCGTGACCCGTGCCCAGTCGGCCCGGCCGGTCGGGAAATTTTCGCCCGGCACGGACAGGCAGCCTTCCTCGTCGTCGTCGGGGTCGGGCATCGTCTCGGGAACGTCGGAGGTTTCCAGCACCGGGTTGATGACGACCCCGCGGCGCCGTGTGACCTGGCCGCGGGTGGGGGCGCAGTCGTAGACGAACAACCGCTTGGCCACACCGATCTGGTTGGCGGCCAAGCCAACCCCGTTCGCGGCGTCCATGGTGTCGAACATGGTCTGGATGAGTTCGGGGAGATCTGCGGGCAGCGAGCCGTCCGGGCCGACAGGCACCGGCTCGGTCGGCGTGTGCAGAACGGGATCCCCGACGATGCAAATCGGTGCGACGGCCATGGGGAAAGCTTAAGGTGGCAATCCTTCTCACCCGACTCGCGGGTTTATGTGTCAGCTCAAGCCAGCAAGCCGTGGTTGAATAATCGGCGAACCACAGCGATGTTATTTCTCACGTGTCGGAAGGGTCCAGGGAGCAATATGGACGGCGCCATGGCGCGGGCTGAGCAATCCGGGGACGACTCTGACCTGAGCGACGGGCTCACCCGGCGCGAGCACGATATTTTGGCCTTCGAACGCCAATGGTGGAAGTACGCCGGCAGCAAGGAAGACGCGATCAAAGAGCTCTTCTCGATGTCGGCTACCCGGTACTACCAGGTGCTCAACGCACTGGTGGACCGCCCCGAGGCGCTGGCCGCCGACCCGATGCTGGTCAAGCGGCTGCGGCGGCTGCGGGCAAGCCGTCAGAAGGCGCGCGCCGCGCGGCGACTCGGCTTCGATATCACCACCTAAGGGCCACCCCCGCGCGCGAGGAGGACAAATGGCCTGTGTGAGGCATCGGGCGGTTCGCTCGATACAGTGGTGGCGATGAATCAGCGAGACTCCTCCGGGCTGCCACTGCGCGCCATGGTGATGGTGCTGTTGTTCCTCGGGGTCGTGTTCCTGCTGGTCGGTTTCCAGGCGCTCGGCTCCGACGACGACTCAGCGGATCAATCGTCTTCCGTGGCCACCACGACTGCGACGACCACCACAAAGACATCGGCAAAGGCCGCGCCCGCCCCCGACGTCAAGGCCGACGTGCGCGTGTACAACATCTCCGACGTTCCGGGTGCGGCCGAAACCGCGGCCAATCAGTTGCGTGAGGCACACTGGAATGTCACCGAGACCGGCAACCTGACACTGGAAGGTGTTGCCGGCACCACGGTGTTCTTCGGTGAGACTCCCGATGAGAAGGAAGCCGCCGAAAATGCGGGCAAGGTGTTGCATGCGCCCGTCGAACCCCGACGCCCCGAACTTCTCGATCAACCACCGGGCGTGATCGTGGTAGTCACCGGCTAGGCTTTGGACCATGCTTAAGTCCGTCGGTGTTGCCGTCCTGTTCGCTGCCCCTGTCGTTGCACTGAGCGCCTGCAGCCCTCCCGGCCAGGTCCCGTCCGACACGCCCGGGACCACCCCGGCGATCTGGACCGGATCACCCTCGCCCACTGCCGCTCCCGGCGAGCACGGCAGCGGACACGGTGCACCGGCTACCAGCGGCGGCGAGACCCTGACTGCGGAGCTCAAGACCGCCGACGGCACGTCCGTGGCAACCGCCGACTTCCAGTTCGCCGACGGCTTCGCCACTGTGACCGTCGAGACGACCGCCCCGGGCAAGCTGGCTCCCGGATTCCACGGCCTGCACATCCACTCCGTCGGCAAGTGCGAGGCCAACTCGGTGGCCCCCACCGGCGGCGCACCCGGCGACTTCAACTCGGCCGGCGGCCACTTTCAGGTGTCCGGGCACAGCGGTCACCCTTCCAGCGGTGACCTGAGCTCGCTGCAGATCCGCGCCGACGGCTCGGGCAAGCTGGTGACCACCACCGACGCCTTCACCGCACAGGATCTGCAGGCCGGCGCCAAGACGGCCATCATCATCCACGAGAAGGCGGACAACTTCGCCAACATCCCGCCGGAGAAGTACCAGCAGGTCGTCGGCGGCGCACCCGGCCCCGATCAGGCGACCTTGGCCACCGGCGACGCCGGCTCTCGGGTGGCGTGCGGTGTTATCGGCGCAGGCTGACAGCCGCATCGATTTCGCCGGGTCGCCCCGGCCAACCGTCGGCGTCGAGTGGGAGTTCGCTCTCGTCGACGCCGACACCCGTGATCTGAGCAACGGCGCCGCCGAGGTGATCGCCGAGGTCGGCGAGACCCCGCACGTGCACAAGGAGCTGCTGCGCAACACCATCGAGATCGTCACCGGAATCTGTGACAACACCGGTGAGGCGATGGATGACCTGCGCGGCACCCTTGGCCCGGTGCGCAAGATCGTGCACGACCGCGGCATGGAGCTGTTCTGCGCAGGCACCCATCCGTTCGCGAAATGGTCGGCGCAACAGCTGACCGACGCGCCGCGATACGCCGAGTTGATCAAGCGCACCCAGTGGTGGGGCCGGCAGATGCTGATCTGGGGCGTGCACGTGCACGTCGGGATCTCCTCGGCGCACAAGGTGATGCCGATCATCTCCTCACTGCTCAACCAGTATCCGCACCTGCTGGCGCTCTCGGCGTCCTCACCGTTCTGGGACGGTGAGGACACCGGATACGCGAGCAACCGGGCCATGATGTTTCAGCAGCTGCCCACCGCCGGCCTGCCGTTCCAGTTCCAGACCTGGCCCGAGTTCGAGGGATTCGTCCACGATCAGAAGAAGACCGGCATCATCGACCACCTCAACGAGATCCGTTGGGACATCAGACCGTCACCTCATCTCGGCACGATCGAGGTGCGGATCTTCGACGGGGTGTCGAATGTTCGGGAACTCGGTGCGCTGGTCGCGCTGACCCACTGCCTGATCGTCGATCTCGACCGCAGGCTCGACGCGGGAGAGCAGTTGCCGACCATGCCGCCGTGGCATGTCCAGGAGAACAAGTGGCGCGCCGCCCGCTACGGGCTGGACGCGGTGATCATCCTGGATGCCGACAGCAACGAGCGGCTTGTCACCGAAGACCTCGACGAACTGCTGAATCACCTTGAGCCGGTCGCCAAGTCACTGGGGTGCGCCGACGAGCTGGCCTCGGTCACCGACATCTACCACGGCGGCGGCTCGTATCAACGACAGCGCCGCGTGGCCGAGGAGAACGACGGCGACCTGCGCGAAGTCGTCGATGCCCTGGTCGGTGAACTCCAACTGTAAGGATGAGCGCTATGCGGCAGCGGATCGTGGTGGGGATTATCGTGGCGGGCTTCGCCCTCTCGGGCTGCAGCACCGTCACCGCCGGCACACCGATGGCCGATCCCGATCAGACCGGGATCTCCACCCCGACGACCACCAAGCGCCGCCCCAGCAGTACCGCGGCGCCGTCGACCCCGGCTTTCCCACCTCCCGGGACCAGCGGAAAGGCCAGCACCCCGCCACCCAACGGGATGTCGACCACCTGCCGGGAGTACTCCACGATGGACGAGGCGACCCAGCTCGGCATGGTCGAGTTGCTGGCGAAGAACGGCTATGCGGGGATGAAGAAGAATCCGTACATCTGGACCTCGTTCATCGGCGCCATGTGTGTGTTGGGTGACCGGGACGCGACCGTGGTGGACGCGATCAACAAGAAGGTGCCTGGCTGACTTCCCCGACATCCCTGGGATGAATTGCCTTGTAGTGCACTGAGATATAAGGCCAGGCCTGCAACGCAGCTACCCCGTCCAGGCCTCGGATGCTCTCGTCGAGGACGTCGAGCAGATCCTCGCCACGGGTGTTCAGCACCTCCGCCAGGACATCCCAGCGGCCGGCGGTCAGCGCCACGTAGGAGACCGCGTCCACCCGCGTCAGCGCCTCGGCCACCTTCTGCGCGCCGGCCCGGCCGTCGGTGCGGATCGCGACCCAACTGCTGTGGCGGTAACCGAGGCGCAACGGGTTGGCGATGCACATCACCCGGGCCGCGCCCGTCTCCACGATTCGGCTGTAGCGCGACCGGATGGTGGTCTCGGACAAGCCGAGGGCCGAAGCGAAGTCGCGGAAAGCCGCCCGACCGTCGACGGCCAGCCGGGTGAGGATCGCCCGGTCGATGTCGTCGAGCGGGCGCGGCCGCACCGCGCCGTCGGCCAGCGCACCCGACAGCCGGGCCTGCTGATAGTGCAGCCGCAGATAGGGGAGCAGCTCCACCGAGCCCACGCCCGGCAGTGTCGCTATCCGGCCGAACGCCACATCGTGAAGTTCGCGGGCGTCGGTGCAGACCAGCTCGAGCACCACGCCGTACGGCCCCGTCGTCGCCGTCACGTAATCGGCCTCGGGCAGGTGGGCCAGCTCCGCAGCGAGCTCGACCGGGGTGCGGGATCCGTCGACGGTGAGCAGCGCCAGGCCCAGCGCGTGGAACCCGAGGACAGCCGGATCGGTGACGGCGGCGATGGACATGTACCCCTCGCTCAACAACCGCGAAACACGGCGGCGCGCAGTCTTTTCCGTGATGTCCGCACGGCGGCCCAGCTCGGCGTAGGGAATGCGGCCGTCGGCCTGCAGCAGTTCGATCAGCTGGCGGTCGACCGCGTCGAGATCGGTGTAGCCCGGATCGGACAGCAGCGTGCGGGCAGTCGCAAGCTCCGCTGACGGTGGCATCACCCGAGGTTACCGGCTCATGCGCATTGACCAAACCGGAGGCGAAGACGATCCTGGCCCCATGACGGTCTCACCGATGTTTCCTCTCGAAGTGGCGATGCTGCCCGGCCAGGAACTGCCGCTGCGGATCTTCGAACCGCGCTATGTGGCGATGGTGGGCGACTGTATGGCCATGCCGGAGCCGTCTTTCGGGGTGGTGCTGATCTCGGCCGGCCGTGAGGTGGGCGGGGGTGACCGCCGATGCGAGGTCGGGGCGCGGGCCTTGATCGTCGACTGTCAGGAGCTCGGTGTCGGCAAGTACCGGCTGCTGTGTGTGATGGGTGAGCGAATTCGGGTGCAGCGCTGGCTCGACGACGATCCTTACCCGCGCGCCGAGATCGAACTGTGGCCGGACGAACCGGACGGTCCGGCGGACCCCGCCCGAATCGGTGACGTCGAAGACCGGATGGTGGCGTTGCTCGACCGGATCGGCGAGGCCAGGGGCACGCCGATCCGCAGCCGCGAGATCATCGAATCCGCCGGTGTGGACCCGGAGAACCGGTTGTACGCCTTGGCGTCTCGGCTGCCGATCGGGCAGGCCGACCGCTATTCGCTGCTGGCCGCGCGGTCGGAGGCGGCACGCGTCGAGGTGCTCAGTGAGGCCGTGGATTCGGTCACCGCGATGGTGGAGTTCCAGCTTTCGGAGTAGCAGAGCACAATTGGACATGCGATGAGGGTGCTGATCGTCGATGACGAACCTGGTCTGACCAAGACGCTGAGCCTCGGCCTGCGCGCCGAGGGATGCGTGGTGGTCGTCGCCGACAATGGCGTCGACGGGGCGCACCTGGCGGTCGAAGACGACTTCGACGTGATCCTGCTGGACATCATGCTGCCGGGTATGAGTGGCTATGAGGTGCTGCGGCGGATCCGGGCCGAGCAGGTGTGGACTCCCGTACTGATGTTGACCGCCAAAGACGGTGAGTTCGACGAGACGGACGCGTTCGATCTTGGGGCCGACGACTACCTCACCAAACCGTTCAAGTTCAACGTGCTGACGGCGAGAATGCGCGCGTTGCGACGCCGGGGTGCCCCGCAGCGTCCGGTCGTGATCACCGCAGGGTCGTTGTCGCTGGATCCGGCCCGCAAGACAGTGGTCCGCGGTGAAACACCAATTGACCTGACGCCCAAGGAATTCAGCCTGCTGCAGTATCTGATGCGGAACAAGGACACCGTGGTGACCAAGGCGGACATCCTGCGGAATGTGTGGGATGCCCACTACGACGGTCCGCACAACGTGGTCGAAGTCTATGTGCGGTATGTCCGCCTCAAGATTGATGCACCGTTCGGCACCAACAGCATTCACACCGTCCGGGGAGTCGGCTACCGGCTCGAATCGGAAGATCGGCCAACGGGCAGCTGAACCCTGACCGCGGTCCCGCCGCCCGGACGTTCGGTCATGGCGATACTACCGCCGTGCGCGGCAACGATCTCGGAGACAATCGACAGACCCAGCCCTGTCCCGCCGCCGTTACGGGACCGATCGGAGTCCAGTCGGACGAAGCGGTCGAACACCCGGAGCCGGTCGGGTTCCGGGATGCCCGGACCGTCGTCGGCGATGACCAGCTCGACGGTGCCGTCCTGTTCGCGCGAGGTGATGTCGATACGCGAATGTGCGTGACGTGCAGCGTTGTCGGTCAGGTTTCGCACTACCCGTGCCAATGCCCGGGAATCACCGGACAGCCGCATCTGACCGATATCGGTGTGTACCGCGAGGCGGGTTGCCCGCCGCAGCCGGTCGGCATCGGTTTCGATGACCGGCCGAAGGTCGAGTTCTGCCATCCGAAGTTGCATGCCCTGCTCGTCGGCGCGAGCCAGCAACAGCAGATCGTCGATCAGTGACTGCATCCGCTGCGCCTCAGGGACCAGCGTCTGCTCGAGCAGGTCCTGATCGAGCAACTCGGGATGTACCTGGGCCACGCCCAGGGCGGAGATGATCGCGGCCAACGGGCTACGGAGTTCGTGGGAGGCGTCCCCGACGAACTGGCGCTGCGCGTTGTGACCGGTTTCCAGCCGGGCCAGCATCTCGTTCATCGTGTCGGCGAGCGCGGCGATCTCGTCGTGGCTGGCGGGCCGAGGCACCCGCTCGGCCAGGCCGGATGTGCTGATCTCGGCGACCCGCGCGCGTATCGCGTCGACCGAGCGAAGAGACCGCTTCACCAGCACATAGGTGACCACCGCGACGACGGCGATGACCAGTGGCGCCGAAGCACACAGCAGCAGCGCGACCGCCTGGACGGTGTTCTCGGCGAGCTCACTGCTACCGGCGACCAGGACCGTGTAATGCCCGTGCGGAGTGTCGATCTGCCTGCCGACGACCCTGAGGTCGTCGTCGGGCACCGAATCGTCGCTCAACCGGGTGGGTTTGGTGCCGACGGCGGCGGACGGCACGAGAGGTGTCTTCGGCGCGTCGGTGGAACTGAAGGCGACGGTGTCGTCGTCGGTCAGTATCTGGATCGCGACCACCCGTTGATCGGTGTCCAACAGGGCGCCGTCGAAGTCGCTGGGCGGCCCGGCGCGCAGTGCCATGGTGATGTCGTGCAACCGCGTCGCCGCCGCGTCGTCGATCCCGGAGACCAGGTAGTGGTTCAGCAGACCCGTCAGGCCGGCACCCGCGACGACGAGCGCCACCAGCACGACCGTGGCCGCCACGATCGCCGACCGGGTCGCGATCCCCCAATGCCGTGGCCGCGGTCGCATCCGCAGCCGCTGACGGCGAGGGGCCGGCGACATCATCTCGTCAGTGTGGGCTCCGCCGTGTCCTCGGTGATCTCCGGGGTGGCGCCGGCCGATGTCGCCAGGAAAGCCCACCCGAGCAGCACCGCCGCCGAACCCAGCAGGAACCCGCCGCTCACGTCGGTGAGCCAGTGCACGCCCAGGTAGAGCCGGGTCGCCGCCACGATGAGTGTCGTCACCACTGCGGCCACGAGTAGCAGGACCGTGTGCCCGCCGCGTGCGCCGGCGACAACCGCCAGGATTCCGAGCAACGCCGCCGTTCCCGTGACGTGTCCGGACGGGAACGAGTGATCCGTTTCGGCGAGCAGTTGGACTGCCGCGGGTGGTCGGTGCGACCCGGCGACCCACTTGCCCACGGTGCTCACTGCCGACGCGCCCCCGACCGTGGCCACCACCACGATCGCGGGGCGGACCGCGCGGGTCCGCAGCCAGATCAGCGCGGCGACACCGAGCGCGATCAGCGCGATGGCTGCGGGGCTGCCCAGATCGGTGACGAAGGTGGCGATGCCCGTGAGCCCGGGATTGCGCCGCGCGACGATCCAGTCGAGCACGTGATGGTCCACCGCGCTGCCCGTGTGAGCCGTGCGGGCGATGAACCCCACTCCGATGAATCCGCTGAGCAGAACCACCGCCACCGGGACCTGCCACGTCACACGCCGCATCACATTCACCGCTCCACCTTTGCCAGATGTTGCTGAGGGGCCGCTGAGAGCCACGATCACCGCGATCTTTATCAGCGATTTCTCATCGACGAGCTGCCACTGTGTGGCATCGCCGTGGCGACCACGCCCCGGAAGTGAAGAGTTGAGGAGGGTTCGATGCACCCGCAGGAAATGCCGCGTCACCGGCTGAAGATGTTGGCAGCCGTCACCGGCATGGGCGCCGTGGCGGTGCTCGGTGCCATCACCGTCATCGATGCAGCTACGCCGGGCGCCGCCGATTCGGTGGCCGTGAAATTCAGCAGCACCACGACCGTGAAGACGCCGCCGTCCGCGCCCGAGACGTCCTTCGCGTCGCCGACGGTGAAGGCTCCGCACAAGTAACGCGGGGACTCACCCCGAATACTTCTCGGTCAGGATGCCTTCGACGAACTCCGTGGACATGGTGCCCTCGGTGAGGTCGGCCGGCATGGTGCGGTGGTAGCGCGCCATCAGATCGTCGGAAGGCAGGGCCGCCACCTCCCAGCAGTGCTCACTGAGCCAATCGGGCACGTGGGGGCGGTCCTCGATGAACCACAGCTGTTCCGGATCCGGCATGTCGTCACCGGCGCCGGCGGCCTCGGCCCGCATCTTCGCGATGTGCTCACGGCGGCGGGCCAGGTGATCTTCGGAGAAGAACCCGGCGCTGAAGGCCTCGACCGCGATCCGGCTGTCCCGTGCAGACAGTTCGGTGATCCGCTCGAACAACAGGTTCTGCGCTTCGGCGGGCAGGTAGGGCAGTAGCCCCTCGACCGACCAAGCCGTGGGTTGGGTGGCGTCGAAACCCGTATCCCGCAAGGCTTTCGGCCAATCCTGACGCAGATCGACGGGTACCGCGACATGCCGGGCCTTGGGTACCGCCCCGCGGGCCGCCAGGACTTCCTCCTTGAACTGCAGCACCTGCGGCTGGTCGATCTCGAACACCACGCTCTCGTGGATCCACGGCAACCGCCAGGCCCGGGCGTCCAGGCCGGCCGCCAGGATCACCGACTGACGGATACCGGCTGCGCCTGCGGCGACGAAGAACTCGTCGAACCACTTGGTCCGGGACGCGGCGTAATTGCCGATGGTGCGGATCCGTTGAGCCATCACCCCGGTGGGCGGCCGCCAGCCGCGCTCGGCCGCGGCGTCGAGAAACATCTGTGCATACGGGTCGGTGAACAACGGAGAGTCCGCGGTGGTCTCGTGGGCACGAGCCATCGCCACCCCGAGCGCGGTGGCACCCACACTCTCGGTGATGTCCCAGCTGTCGTCGTCAGTTCTGGCCATCGCTTCCAGTCTCCTCGAACTCGGCCATCTCGTCTCGGGTCAGCAGGTTCTCCCGGTTGCTCTGCTCGCGGTAGGCCAGTTGCCCGACGCGGTTGGCGATCACCGGCGCGGTGATCAGCGTGAACAAACCGGTCAGGATCAGCATGCCGACATCGGCATGGCCGCGGAGACGGATCGCCGCGCCGGCCAGCACCAGCAGCAGACCCAGCACCTGGGGCTTGGTCGCCGAGTGCATCCGCGACATGGTGTCGCCGAAGCGCACGATGCCGATCGCGGCGGTCAAGGCAAGTGTCGACCCGGCCAGGATCAGGACCGCCGTGACGATGTCGAGCAGGTTCATGGCACCCACTTCCGCCGCGGTTCATCGGTATCGGGCACGCGGAACCGCGCCACGCTCACCGAACCGACGAAGCTGATCAACGCCAACGCCGTCAGGCTGTAGGTCACCGTGGTGTCCAGGCTGTAGGCCGCCCAGGTTCCGATACCGCACAGCGTGACGGCCACCAGGGTGTCCAGCGCGACCAGCCGATCCAGGGTGCTCGGCCCGGCCAACAGGCGAAACATCGTGATCGCCGCGGCGGCGGTCAACATGACCGCGGCAATGGTCCACACGGTTGTCATGTCAGGCGTCCTCCTTGTTCGCCGCGGGCCGCCAATCAGACTCGCGCTCGAAGGCCCTCACCAAAAGCCGCTGCAGGGTGGTGATCTGGCTGTGGAACCGGTCGATCGCCTTCTCGGAGCCGACGTCGACGACGTGAACGTAGATCAGCCGGCGGGTCTGGTCGATCTCCAGCACGATGGTGCCTGGGGTCAGATTGATGATGTTGACCCCGAGGGCCAGGACCAGATCCGACTTGATGGCCAGATGTGCCCGCAGTACCGCATTGACCGGCAGCGGCCCCGGCCGCACGGCCAGCCATGCCATCTGGAACGAGGACATCAGCAACCAGGCGGTGACCTGAATGACCAACCGCGCCAACGACAGCAGGTGTACCCGGCCTTCCACCGGGACGGCAGGCAGCGGAAGCAGAACCGTGATCACCACGGCGACGGCCAGGCCCGCGATGATGTTGGCCGCAGAGAGGCTGCCCCACAACAGCACCCAGACCAACATCAGCCAGCACAGGATCCAGGCCCGAAGCAGCAGCCACCTCATCGCGGATCACCCCCGAGCACGGCAGAGATGTACTGTCCACGATCCAAGACCTCGGCCGCGGCGCGCTCGCTGTAGGAGAAGATCGGCCCGGCCGCCACCGTCAACGCCAGCCCGACCGCGATCAAAGCGCCCGTCGGGGCCAGCATTCCCACCGGCATGCGTCCCACACTGTCCCGGTCGGCGAACTCGATGTCCTCGATGTCGTCGAGCAGTACCGCCGGTGCCGCCCCGGCCAGGTGTCCCTCGGGCGCGTCGGCTCGGGCGCGCCAGAACGCCTTCGTCCACACCCGCGCCACCACGTAGAGCGTCAGCAGGCTGGTGACGACACTGCCGGCGACCAGGATCCAGGCCAGCGCCGAACCGTTCGCGGCGCCCGCCTCCAGCAGCGCCACCTTGCCGATGAAACCCGAGAAGGGCGGAATGCCACCGAGGTTCAGCGCAGGCACCACGAACACGAACGCCAGCACCGGGCTGGCCGCGGCCAGCCCGCCCAGCCGCTGCAACGTCGACGCCCCGGCCTGCCGCTCGATCAGACCGACCACCAGGAACAGCGTCGTCTGCACCACGATATGGTGGGCCACGTAGTAGATCGCGCCGGACATACCGAGCTGGTTGGCCAGAGCCACCCCGAAAACCATGTAGCCGATGTGGCTGACCAGGGTGAACGACAACAGCCGTTTGATGTCGCTCTGGGCGATCGCGCCGAGGATGCCGATGACCATGGTGAGCAGGCCCGCCACCAGCAGCACGTTGTCCAGCTCGCCGCCCGGGAACAGCAGCGAATGCGCCCGGATGATCGCGTACACACCGACTTTCGTCAGCAAACCGGCGAACACCGCGGTGACCGGCGCGGGCGCGGTGGGGTAGGAGTCGGGCAGCCACGTCGACAGCGGAAAGACCGCGGCCTTGATGCCGAACGCCACCAGCAACACCGCGAACAGTGCGGTGCGCGTGCCCGACGGGATGTCGTCGAGGCGCAACGCCAGCTCAGCCATGTTCAGCGTCCCGGTCGCCGCGTACACCAGCGCGATGCCGATCAGGAAGATCAGCGACGACACCATCGACACCAACACATAGGAGATGCCGGCCCGGACACGGTCCTCGCTGGCGCCGATGGTCAGCAGGACGAAGCTCGCGGCCAGCAGCACCTCGAAGCCGACGAACAGGTTGAACAGGTCACCGGCCAGGAATGCGGTGCACACACCGGCCGACAGCACCAGATAGGTGGGCAGGAAGATCGACGTCGGCTGGCGTTCGTCCCCGTCGCGGATGCCCTGCCCGATGGCGTACGCGACCACCGCGAGCAACACGATGGCCGACACCACGAGCATGAGCGCCGAAAGCCGGTCCACCACCAGGGTGATGCCCAACGGCCCCATCCCCGGCACGCTCTGACCCCACCCGCCGACGTGCAGCACCAGCGTGCCGTTCCGGTCGGCCAGGTAGAGCAGCGCCGCGCACACCACGACGACGGCGCTCAGCGCGAATTGGGCGATGAGACGCTGCAACTGGGGACGGCGCCCGGCCACCAGCGTTGCCGCGGCGGCCAGCGCCGGGATCAGCACCGGCAGCGGGATCAGGGCCTGGGCCGTCATTTCGACCCCTCGAATCCCGGCAGCGCATCGAGTTCGTCGGGTGCATCGGTGTCGCGGTTGGGATCGGCTACCGGGACAAGTTCTTCTTCCTCGGCACCCGACTGCTGCGACACCCTGGTGTCCTCGGGGTCGTTACTGACCTCTTCGACAGTGGTGAGTCGGTACGAGCGATAGGCCAGCGCCAGTACGAATGCCGCCAGTCCCATGCTGATGACGATCGCGGTGAGGATCATGCCCTGGGCGAGCGGATCGGCGTCGGTGGTGGCGCCGTTACTGGTGCGCCCGCGGATCGGCGGATTGCCCGACCTGCCGCCGACGGTCAGGATCAACAGGTTGACGGCATTGCCGATCAACAGCAGTCCCAACAACATCCGGGTCAGGTTGCGTTCCAGCAGCAGGTACACGCCCGTGCTGGTGAGGCCGCCGATGATGATCAGCGGCACCAGGAATGTCGTCATCGGGCCAACTCCGAATCCACGCGGGCGCCGAGGCTGCGCAAGATGTCGAGCACCAAACCGACAACGATGAGATACACCCCCAGGTCAAAGAACAATGCGGTCACCATCTTGACCGAACCGAGCAGCGGTACATCGAACTGCAGGACCGCCGAGGACAACGCGGGCGCTCCCAACAGGATCGAGGCGACCGCCGTTCCCGCCGAGAGGCCGAGCCCGGTGCCGAGGATCTTGCCCGCGTCCAGCGGGAGCGTCTCGCCGAGTTCGTAGCGGCCACCGGCCAGGTACCGCAGCACCAGCGCCAGGCCCGCGGTCAGCCCGCCGGCGAAGCCGCCGCCGGGGGTGTTGTGGCCGGCGAAGAAGAAGTACGCCGAGAGCACCATGATGAGCGGGAAGATGACGCGGGTCGCGACCTCCAGCACCAGGGAGCGGTGCCGCGGGTCGCGCAGCTCGCTGCCGCGCAACCAGGTGACGTCGCCGACCGCCGGGCTGTAGGCCCCGATGGGGCCGATGTCGGGCTGGCCGACCGCGGTACTGCTGACGGCCGAGCTGACCCGCGGCGCGGCACCGAACCGGCGGTGCCGGAACACCAGCGACGCCACACCTGTCGCGGCCACCAGCAACACCATGACCTCGCCCATGGTGTCCCAGGCGCGGATGTCGACCAGCAGCACGTTGACCGCATTGGCGCCGTGCCCGCGGTAATAGGCAGCATCGGGGATCAGCTCGGCGATGCCCACCCCGTTGCGCGCGGCCATCGCGAACACCGCGAGTGTGGTGACCGCGGCGCCCACCGCCAGTGCCAGAGCGGCGCGCGGCAGCCGGTGCCGATTGATGTTGGTGGCGTTGGCCTCGGCCGGAAGGATCCGAAGAACCAGCACGAAGATCACCAAAACCAGTGTCTCGACCAGGAATTGGGTCAACGCCAGATCGGGGGCACCGTGGAACGCGAAGATGGCGCCGCAGCCGTAGCCGGTCACACCGACCAGCAGCACCGCGGCCAGCCGGTTACGCATCACCGTCGCGCCGAGCGCGGCGGCCAGTATCAGCATTCCGATGACCACCTGCAGCGGGGTATCCCACAGCGCGATATCCGGGCGGTCCCGCGCTCCGAGCGCCAGCATCACGATGGGTAGCACCACCAGCGTCGACAGGATCACCGACTGGGTGGCCGGCAGCGAGCCGCGCTGAGTCTCACCCGTCAGCCGCACCGAGGCGATGTCCAGACCGCGAATCACCGCGTCGTACATGCGATCGGCGTTACCCAGCGGGCGATAGGCGAACCGGGTGCGGGGCAAACGGTTCCGCCCGAAGAACACCGCGGTGCCGACGGCAAGCACCACCACCGAGAGCAACAGCGGCAACCCGAGGCCGTGCCACAGGGCGAGGTGGTAACCCGAGCCGCCCGGCATGGTGTCGGCGTATTCGTCGAGCACCGCATCCATCCCGGCCGGCCACAACCCGAAGCCCAGGCCGGCGGCGGCCAGCGTCGCCGGCGCGGTCAGGAAAGTCGTTGAAGGACGGTGCATCTCAGCGACACGGGTGCTCGGATGCGGCAGTCCCTTGGCTGCGAAGGCGCCCCACATGAAGCGCAGGCTGTACATCGTGGTGAACACCGAGCCGACGACGATGCCGGCCAGCACCCACGGTGCCGCTGAGCCGAGTGCCGGACTGTGCAGAACCGTCTCGAGGTCGGCTTCTTTGGCGACGAACCCGAAGAACGGCGGCAACGCGGCCATGCTGGCGGTCGCACCCGCGGCGATGATCAGTAGCGGCTTGCACTGACGCCCCAAGCCCGCGAGGCGGCGGATGTCGCGGGTGCCGGTGGTGTGGTCGATGATGCCCACCACCATGAACAGCCCGGCCTTGAACATCGCGTGTGCACAGAGCATGGCCAGCCCGGCCAGCATCATGTCGCTGCCGCCGGCGCCCACCATCACGGTGATCAGGCCGAGCTGGCTGACCGTGCCGAACGCGAGAATCAACTTGAGGTCGTATTCACGGACGGCACGCCACCCGGCCAGCAGCATCGTGAGCAGCCCGAGGCCGATCACCATCGGCCGCCACAGCGGCGTCTCGGCGAAGCCCGGCGCCATCCGCGCCACCAGGTAAACACCGGCCTTGACCATCGCCGCGGCGTGCAGATAGGCGCTGACCGGAGTCGGTGCGGCCATCGCGCCGGGCAGCCAGAAGTGCATCGGCACAATCGCCGACTTGGACAGTGCCCCGATGAGGATCAGCGCAATGCCGATGGCGGCCGCCGTGCCGCCCGGGGGAGAGGCGATCAACTCCGAGAGCAGATACGTGCCGGACAGGTGACCCAGCACGATGATGCCGACCAGCATCGCGAGCCCGCCGAACGTCGTTACCAGCAGCGCCTGGGTGGCCGCGCGTCGGCTGGTCGCACGCTCGGCGTAGTGCCCGACCAGCAGGAACGACAGCACCGTGGTGGTTTCCCAGAAGATGTAGAGCACCAGCATGTTGTCGCTGACCACCAGACCGAACATCGATCCGGAGAAGGCGACCAACTCGGCGGCGAAGCTGGGCAGCCGCTTCTCGATCTTGCCGTCGTGGTGGTGGAAATACTCGCCGCAGTAGAACAGCACCAATGAGCCGATCGCGAGCACCAGCACGCTCATGATCGCGGCCAGCGAATCGAATCGCAGCGTGATATCCATCGACAGCTCGTGCACCCACGGGATGCTCACGGTCGGGACGCGGTCGTGGCTGGGCCAGTTCAAGCCGACCCAGGCCAGGGAGCCGAGCGGCACCAAGGCCAGGGGATAGAACGCTCGCCGCCCCCATTTGGCCACCAAAAGTGGCGCCAGCGCGGTGGCGACCGCGTGGGCGAGCAGAACGGCGAGCATGGCACTCCGATCGGGTTGGGGTCGGGGTGTCGGCTACCGATGAGCGCTTGCGCGAAGAGCACCGGCAGGGAGAGCTATCAGGTGGCTATGGCTTTTGGGCTATTGGTTGCTAGTGATGGTTGCTACTGATTAATGGCATTCTACGTGGGCCGTTTCCTGCCGCGAGAGTGACGCAATGGTTGTGCACCGCCATCAGAAGTACCGCAGCCAGACGTACACCCAGGCCAGCACGGTACTGAGGGCGGTGACCACCAGGCCGTAGCGGGTGAACCGCCAGAAGCTGATCGGATGACCGGCCCGCTTGGCGATGCCGATGGCCACCACGTTGGCGCTCGCCGCGATGGCGGTGCCGTTGCCGCTGAAACAGGCGCCCAGGGCGAACGCCCACCACAACGCCTGGCCGGTCTCCGCGTCGGGGGCCACCGCGACCATGTCCTCCACCACCGGCGTCATCGTCGCGGTGTACGGAATGTTGTCGACGAACGCACCGACCACCGACGAGCCGAACAGCAGCGCGGTGGCCGCCGCGAACCAGTTGTCGCCGAAAGCCGATTCCGCCACCGACCCGAGCGCACCGATGACGCCGGTGTGGACGAGTCCCGCGACCATCACGAACAGCCCCATGAAGAACACCAGCGTCGGCCACTCCACCTCGGGCAGGACCTCGGCTACGTCGATGTCGGTGACCAGCAGCATCGTCCCGGCGCCCAGCAGTGCCACGATCGACGGCGCCACATGCAGTACTGAGTGCAGCGCGAACCCGACGATCACCACGTTCAGCACCAGCAGCGAGCGGATCAGCAGGCGGGTGTCCTTGATCGCCCGGCGTTCCTGCAGGGCCATCACCTCGTCGACGTGTACCCGGTCGGCCCGCAGGTCCGAGTGGAACAACACCCGGGTGAACAGCACGAACAGCGCGAAGATGATGATCACGATCGGTGCCATGTGAACCAGGAAGTCGTTGAAGGTCAGGCCGGCCCGGCTGCCGATGATGATGTTCGGCGGGTCGCCGATCAAGGTGGCTGCGCCGCCGATGTTGGAGGCCAGCACCTCGGCGATCAGATAGGGCTGCGGCGCGATTCGCAGCCGGTCGCAGATCACCAGGGTCACCGGCGCGATCAGCAGGATGATGGTCACGTTGTCGAGCACCGGTGAGGCGAACGCGGTGATCGCCATCAGCATGACCATCAGCCGGAACGGATTGCCCCGCGAACGCTTGGCGGCCCAGATCGCCAGGAAGTCGAAGAGCCCGGTCTGTTTGATCACGCCGACGATCACCATCATCCCGAGCAGCAGGAAGATGACGTTCCAGTCGATGCCCTGGTGCTCGGAGTGGAACACCTGCGCGCCGGGAATCAGCCCCAGCAGGGCCATCAGGCCGGCGGCCACCAGGACGGTCTTGACCTTGTCGGCTCGTTCGGTGGCGATGAACCAGAAGGCGACGACGAAGATCGTCAGCGCCAGAACCGGAGCCAGCATGGGCGCGAGTGATCAGTCGCCGGGCCCGGCAACAGCAAGGCTGGTCAACAGCCGTTCGAGAGTGACGGCCCCGGTGAGCCGTCCGCTGCGGTCGACGACAGCGATCAGCGGGCTGCGTTTGTTGGCCATCACGGTGGCGATCTCCAACAGTGTGGCGTCGGGCGTCACGGTCGCCGGTTTGGTGGCGGGGCCCGACAGGCAGTCACCGACGGTGAGTTTTCCCGGGCCGTGCCAGAACAGGTCGGCGTGGATTTCGTCGACGGTGCGGACCAGTGCCGGATCATCTTGGTAGGACTCGGGAATCGCCAGACGCAGCACCTGGGTTCCGGGCAGCACCGCCACCGGGCGATCGTCGTTGTCGACCACCACCAGGCCGGGGAGCCGGTTGACCACCATGAGCTGGACGGCCTTCGACACCGGGTCGTCGATCCGCACGGTCGGCAGGTGGGCTGCGATTTCATGTGCCTGCATGAGCTCGTTCCATTGCGTCGCTAGTGTCATCGTCCTCGTTCTCCGATCACTTCGGGACGGCTCGGCTTCGGCGGTGGCTGCCAGTGTGGGTGACCGGGCGGCCGGTGACCATCGGGGCTGACACCCATTCGGCGGGGGGAATTGCCTGTATGGACAACAGTGCTGGTCTCGGGTCACGCTGGTGGGGTGAAACCGGCGCGCACCCCGGCGGCCGCGTTGTTCCGGCGGGTGTTCCTGATCAACGGGTTGATCTTCACGCTGGGCACACTGATCCTGGCGGTGTCGCCGGCCTCGGTGTCCGCGCGCATCAAGGTCACCGAAATCCCGGTCCTGGCCGTGGGTTTGGTGGTCATCCTGGCCGCCAACGCCGTGTTGTTGCGGTCCAGTCTTGCCCCGCTGGATCGGCTCGCCGCGTCAATGCGGCGGGTCGATCCGCCCAAGCGCAGCGATCGTGTGGACGGTCGTGGCAGCGGCGATCTGCAGCACCTGATCGAGTCGTTCAACGCGATGCTGGACCGGTTGGAGACCGAACGGACCACCGCGAGCGCGTCGGCACTGGCGGCCCAGGAGAACGAGCGGCAACGCATCGCGCGGGAATTGCACGACGAGATCGGTCAGACCCTGACGGTCGCACTGCTGCGGCTCAAGCGGGTGGTCGACCGGGCGCCCGAGTCGATCAAGGACGAACTGGCCGACGCGCAGGAGATCGTGCGGTCCAGCCTGGACGAGGTACGGGACATCGCCCGGCGGCTACGCCCCGATGCGCTGGAGGATCTCGGGTTGCACAGTGCGCTCAATGCGCTGTGCACCGACTTCGGCCAGGCCTCCGGTATCGCGGTGGTCAAACACATTGCGCCGCAATCAGGTCGGTTGAAACCGGATGTCGAGCTCGTGTGCTACCGGATCGCCCAGGAGAGCCTGACGAACGTGGCGCGGCATGCCGAGGCCGGGAAGGTATGGCTTGACCTGCACACCGGCGCAACCGATCTGACGCTGCGGATCGCCGACGACGGCCGTGGAGGCGTGGATGACGAGGGTGCCGGTATCAACGGCATGCGCGAGCGCGCACTGCTGGTCAACGCCGACCTCTCCATCACCTCGCCGCCAGACGGCGGCACCGAGGTGCGGCTGGTGATCCCGCTCTGATGCCCGCACGCATCCTGCTCGCCGACGACCATGCACTGGTGCGTAGCGGCCTGCGCATGATCATCGACGCCGAGCCGGACCTGCAGGTGGTGGCCGAGGCCGCCGACGGACATGAGGCGGTGACCGCGCTCGGGACGACACCGGTGGACCTGGCGATCCTCGACATCGCGATGCCGCGGATGACGGGGCTGCAGGCCGCGCGGGAGATCAACCGGACCCACCCGAACGTGCGGATCCTCATCCTGTCGATGTACGACAACGAGCAGTACTTCTTCGAGGCGCTCAAGGCCGGGGCCTCGGGCTACGTGTTGAAGTCCGTGGCCGACCGCGACCTGCTCGAGGCCTGCCGGGCGACGATGAGAGGGGAGCCGTTCCTGTACGCAGGGGCGGTGACGGCGCTGATCCGCGACTATCTGCACCGGTCACGCCAGGGCGGTGAATTGCCGGACACGATCCTCACCCCGCGGGAGGAGGAGGTGCTCAAACTGATCGCCGAGGGCTACTCGACCCGTGAGATCGCCGCGACGCTGACGATCAGCGCGAAGACGGTTGATCGGCACCGGACCAACATCCTGGCCAAACTCGGCCTGCGGGACCGGCTGGCGCTGACGCGTTACGCGATCCGCGCGGGGCTGATCGAACCGTGAGCCCATACCGGAATGGCATGTGACGCAACGCCGATGCCCCAGCCCATGATCGGCCAGACCGGCCAGAAGTACCAGCCGCCACCGCCGAGCCCGACGGCCAGCCAGATGCCGAGCATCAGCAGGGCGCCGGCGAGGTAGGCGGCCAGATGGATCCGGACGCTCATCCGCGCCGCCCGCTGCTGCGCGGCGTGACGCCGGGGATCGTGACGTCGTAGCCGGCCGACGGGGAGGTCGGCGACGAGTCGACACAGTTGGTCGGCGGTCTGCGCCTGGAACGTCGACTGCAGTCGATCCTCGTACTCGGGCATCGTCAGATAGCCCTGGGTGAGCGCCTGGCCGAGGTCGTTCGCGGTCTGTGCACGTTCCCGGTCGCCGGCGCGGGCGGTGTCAACGGTGTGTAAGGCGGTGTCGGCCATGTCAACTCCCGTGAATCTAGTCAGTGACAAGTTGGACTATGCCACCGTAACTAGCCACCGTCAAGATGTAATTGCCGTCGCTTCCCCTTCGGCCAACTCGCGCAGGGTGAGCAGTTGTTTCCGCATCATCACCGCGTCACCCAGTGTCAGTGCCCAGCCGAGGATCCGGTTCGTGCCGAAACGCACCCGCACGTGCAATCGAGTGCTGCCGACTTCGGCTCGGATGGCATACGTGACTGCGACCGTTCCGGATCGCAGTGTGATGTGCTCGTCCTCGGCGAACGAGTCCAGCGTGAAGATCTGCATGAAGCGTTGGCCGGCCGCGAGGTGGGCGAGCTCCGGGTCCCGGGCTTGCGGGCTGCGCCTGCCGAAATTGTCGAGCAGGTCGTAGCTGTAGGGCGCTACGCGCAGTTGGCACAGCCACCCGAACACCATCGCCGGTGGCGCATCGATGCTGATCGCCCGGTCCGCGCACACCGCGGCGCCGGGAGCGAGGGCATCGCACGGCAGCGGAGCGGCACGTTCATGCGTCGTGGCGCCCCAGTTCGCGATCATGCCGGAACGTTCGGACGCGGACGGAGTTGGCCGGCAATGCGTTTGAGTGCGTAGCGCACCGCCACCTTGTGGCCGCCCGAACCGATTACCAGCGCGCGATAGACATTTCCGTGGATGCCGGGGAAGGCGGCCCAGGTCTGTGAGCGCACCCTGGTGCGATGCGGGCCAAGGTCGTCCAGTTCGAATACCCACTCGTAGATCGAAAAGGGATGGCGGCCCTTGAGTACCAGGCGCCGGCGCGGCGTGCACTCACCGATCGCGAATCCGATCGGAGCCCGCGGTGCGGTCGGGTCACCGCACATTGCCTGAAGGACGGCAGCCCATGTCGTGGCAGCGTCGGCGTCAACTGTTATGGCATGCTCATCGATATAGGGTAAACGTTCCATATAGAAGGACTGTACTAGAACATGGCGCCTCCCCGGAAGCATGAAACCGACGCGATTCTGGACGCGACGCGGGCCCTGGTGCTCTCCGAAGGGCCCAGAGCGGCAAGCGTTGCGGCGATTGCGAAGGTCAGCGGGGCCCCGGCCGGCACGCTGTATCACCGGTTCGGCAACCGCAACGGTGTGCTGACCGCGGCCTGGTTGCGGGCGCTGGAGCGGTTTCAATCGCGGGCGATGGCGGCGACGGGCGATGATCCGGTCGAGGCAGCGGTCGCGATGGGTGCGGCCGCCGTCGGCTTCGCCCGCGAAACCCCCGAGGACGCGCGGTTGCTGCTGACCATCCGGCCCAGCGATCTGCTCGACGGCGCTCCGGACGCAGAATTCACCGCGACGCTGACGGCGATGAACGCACCTCTCATCGAGCGGTTACGCGACCTGGCGCGGGGCATCTACGGCAACGACGACGCGCGCACGATGGACGCCATGTCGCGGGCGGTCGTCGACCTCCCCTATGCCGTCGTGCGCCGCCACGCCAACGACGCCGAGTTGCCGGCTTGGATGGAGGAAGACCTGGCGGATTCGGTGCGGAAGTTGTTGACGGTGAGATGAATCCGGTTTGGGTATGTTCGGGCGTATGGATTCTGATTCCGGTGCCGCACGGGTGGTCGCAGCAAGTCGGGAGATCGCCGCGCCTGCGGAGGTCCTTTTCGAGATGATCGCCGACCCGTCCCAGCAGCCCCGCTGGGACGGCAACGAGAACCTGGCGCAAGCCCCGTCCGGGCAACGGGTACGTGCGGTCGGGGACGTTTTCGTCATGACGATCAAGCAGGGCGGCGACCGCGAGAACCGCATCGTGGAGTTCGAGGAAGGCCGGCGGATCGCCTGGCGGCCCTCGGAGGTCGGCAAGGAACCGCCCGGCCACCTGTGGCGCTGGGAACTGGAACCGTTGGGCGACAACCGAACCCTGGTGACCCACACCTATGACTGGTCGCAGTTGACTGACGAGAAGCGTCTGGTCCGCGCCCGCGCGACCACGGCGGACAAGCTGCAGGCATCGATCGATCGACTGGCAGCGCTTGCCGAGGGGTGAGCCGTCGCATCGGTCTCAGCAGTCACGGCTCGGCGCGCGGGCCTCACTTCCCGGCGGCGAACTCCCGCAACGACGCCACCTGCGCCGCATCCAATGAGGGCCGCACGGTCTCGCGGGCTTTGGCGACATCGGCTGCGGTGACGTCGGCCGCATCGATCGACCGGCGCATCGCGGTCAACGCCGCCTCCCGCAGCAGTGCGGCACAGTCGGCCGCGCTGTAGCCGTCCAGTTCGGAGGCCAGGGCGTCGAGATCGACGTCAGAGGCCAACGGGATGGATTTTCCTGCGGTGCGCAGGATTTCACGACGGGCATCGGCATCGGGCGGCTCGACGAACACGAGCCGCTCCAGCCGGCCCGGCCGCAGCAGCGCCGGGTCGATGAGGTCGGGGCGGTTGGTCGCACCCAGCACCACGACGTCGCGCATCGGTTCGATGCCGTCGAGTTCGGTCAGCAGGGCGGCGACCACGCGGTCGGTCACCCCGGAATCGAAACTCTGTCCGCGGCGCGGAGCCAGCGCGTCGATCTCGTCGAGGAACACCAGTGACGGCGCCGAGTCACGCGCCCGGGCGAACAGTCCGCGCACGGCCTTCTCCGACGAACCTACCCACTTGTCCATCAGCTCAGCGCCTTTGACCGCGTGTACGGAGAGCTTCCCGGAGCTTGCCAGCGCCCGGACGACGAAGGTCTTGCCGCAACCGGGCGGCCCGTACAGCAGCACTCCGCGCGGTGGCTCCACACCGAGGCGCTGGAAGGTATCGGGATGCTGCAGCGGCCACAGCACCGCTTCGGTGAGCGCCTGCTTGGTCTCCACCATGTCGCCGACGTCGTCGAGAGTCACCGAGCCGACCGACACCTCCTCGGCCGCCGATCTCGACAGCGGTCGGATCACCGTCAGTGCCCCGGTCAGGTCTTCCTGCCACAGCACCGGCTCGTTGCCGTCGGCGCTGGCTCGCGAGGCTGCCCGCAATGCGCCCTCGCGAACCAGGGCGGCCAGATCGGCGACGACGAAACCCGGCGTACGGTCGGCGACTTCGCCGAGGTTCAGTTCAGCGGACGGAACGCCGCGCAGCAGCACCTCGAGCAGTGCCTTGCGGGTGGCGGCATCGGGCAGGGTCAGGGCCAGTTCACGGTCGCACAGATCCGGTGCTCGCAGCCGGGTGTCGACCCCGACGGGCACCGCCGACGTCGCGACGAACGCCACGCCGCGGGTGGCGACGGCGTCACGCAGCTCGCCGATGATCAGCGCGGCGACCGGCTCGGGCGCCCGGTCACCGGTGGCGGCCGGCAGCAGCGCGTCGACGTCGGAGATCAGCAGCACCCCGCCGCCGTCGCGGACGCTGGCGACCGCGTCGGAAACCCGGCTGAACCGGTCGTCGGCGGCCAGCGCCCCGACCTCCGGGCCGTCGAGTTCCACCAACCGCCGCTCGGCACATACGGTCCGCACCATGGTGGCCTTGCCGACACCGGCGGGGCCGGTCACCAGCACGCCGAGATTGGGTGTGGCGCCGAGCGTTTCGAGAAGCTGTGGCTCGTCGAGTGACAGCTTGAGCCATTCGGTGAGCTTGCCGGCCTGGGTATGGGAGCCCTTGAGATCGTCGAAGCTCACCGCAGGTTTGGCGCGCGCGGGGCTGATCGTGTGGGCACCGGCGGAATCCGACGGCCCCGACCCGACGCCTTCGAGGCCGGATCCCCACGACACCACCGAATTCGGTTGGATGCTCACGGGTCCGGACGGATCGACCCCGGTCACCGTCAACAGCTCCGAGGTCCACGTGATGCCCACCGAGGAGCCCAGCGCCGCGGTGGCCGCCGACGTCGAGGTGCCAGGTCCCAGATCGCGGGGGAGCAGCGACACCGTGTCGCCGACAGTCATCACCTTGCCCAGCAGCGCCTGGCGCAGCGTCGCCGACGAGATCGAATCGGTCGCCAGTTTGGATCCGGTCACCGTGACCGCCCGGGCGCCGTACACCGTCACCGGCGCCACGATCACGGTGGCGTTCTCCCGCACCCCGGCGTTGGACAGCGTCACGTCGTCGAGCAGGGCGGTCCCGGTGGGGGTGCCGCCCGGGGCGAGGCCGACGACGGCGGCGGTGGTCCGGGAACCGGTCAGCGACACGGCATCCCACTCGCGGAGCCCGAGGGCGGCGATCGCCTCGGGATGCAGCCGGACCACGCCACGTCGCGAGTCGAGCGCCGACGTGTTCAATCGTGCGGTCAGGCGCAGATGCCCGAGCGGTTGATCCTCTTCGACCTCGAGCTGCGACATGTCAGCGACCCGGCTTCCGCAGTCCCAGTCGTGCCATCGACCGCCGGTGCGGCTGGGCCCGGCGAATCGCGCGCCGTGTGGCGCGGCGCTGCTGCGGCTTGTCGTCCCACGATTCGGGGTGGCTGGCCACCCACTTCTTGGTGCGTATCGCAAACGGGATATGGATGACGTAGGCCACGATGATCACCATGATGACGATGTAGCCGTAGAACACCGACGCCGCCACACCGATGGCGACCAGGGCCAGCAAGGGCGCCACCATGTTCGGCGGCACCGAGAAGGTGTGGATCTTGCGCATCGGGATCCGGCTGACCACCAGGAGGGAGACACCGATCACCCAGATCGACACGGCCCACTCGCTGGTCCACCACCCTTCGCCGAACTGCATCTTGGCGGCGAGCAGACCGATCACGCCGATGGCACCCGCCGGGGCGGGCATGCCGACGAAGTACTCCTTCTCGTACGCAGGCTGATCCACGTCGAGCAGCGCATTGAACCGCGCCAGCCGCAACACGATGCACACCGCGTACAGCAGCACCACGATCCACCCGATACGCGAGTGCGACAGCATGGTGCCGTAGATGATGAATGCCGGCGCGACACCGAAATTGACCGCATCGGCCAGGGAGTCGATCTCCTCGCCCATCTTGGACGTGGCGTTGAGCATCCGCGCCACCCGGCCGTCCAGCGCATCGAGGATTGCCGCGACCGCCAGGAACGCCATCGACTCGGTGGGCCGGTTGTCGAGCGCCATCTTGACCGCCGACAGGCCCAGGCAGATCGCGGCCACCGTCATCGCACTCGGCAGCATTCGCACGGAGAACGGCGGCGGCTTCATGCGGCCCTTGATCAACGACGGGGGCCTCATGCGCGGCTTGATCATGGCAACTCCGCCAGGACGGTTTCTCCGGCCAGCGTCCGCTGGCCCGGGGTGACGAGCAGTTTCGAACCGGCAGGAAGGTAGGTGTCCAACCGCGAGCCGTAGCGGATCAGGCCGTACGTCTCGCCGATGGCCAGTTTGTCGCCGACACGGGCGTTGCACACGATGCGCCGGGCGATCAGACCGGCGATCTGCACGGCGATCACCTCGGTGCCCTCGGGAGTGCGGATCACGACGCTGTTGCGCTCGTTGTCCTCGCTGGCGGCTTCGAGTTCGGCCGAGTGGAACCGCCCGGGGCGGTGCTGCACGGCAACGACGTCACCGCCGATCGGGGCGCGCTGCACGTGCGCGTCGAGCACCGACAGGAAAATGCTGATCCGGGGCAGCGGGGTGTCGGGCAGGCCGAGTTCCGACGGCGGCGCCGCTTCTTCGACCAGACACACCAACCCGTCGGCGGGAGCGACCACCACTCCGGGGCGGGTGGGCGCTACCCGGGCCGGATGCCGGAAGAACGCGGCGTTGGCGCCGGCGGCCAGCAGGCCGGCCCGGCGCACCCAGCGGTGCTTGCGGCCCAGGGCCGCAACGGCGAGGCTGGCGCCGACGAACGGCAATCCCGCCGAATGCATCGGCGGAACACTGGATCGCACCAGCGCCACGAGGCGTTCTGGTCCGGACTGCTGGAGGTCGGGGCGTCTGGCCATCGGGAGGATTCTACGTGCGCCCAGTGGCGGAATTGCTAGCTCAGGTCCCAGACGGGAACCGTCGACCCGGCCGGAAGTTCGGTGACGTCCTCGGCGATCTCCAACAAACAGTTCGCCGAGGCGAGCCAACGCAGATGATGCGAGGCCGGGGGACCGTAACTGCTGACCGTATCCCCGGTCAGCACGCCCCGCCGGAACTGCCGTTTTCCGCGCGGTGAGGTCAGGTCCTCGGTCAACTGCGCGGTGCGCCGGGGCCGGTCCGGTGCGGCCTGGCCCATCGCCGCACGCAGCGGCGCGCGGACGAACACCTCGAAAGACACCAGAGCGCTGACGGGGTTGCCGGGCAGCGTGACGATCGGAACACCCTCGACAGTGCCCGCGCCCTGAGGCATGCCGGGCTGCATCGCGACTTTGACGAACTCGACCTGATCCGACAGCGAGTCCTTGACCACCTCGTACGCGCCGGCGCTGACCCCACCGGTGGTGATGATCAGATCGGCATCGGAGCCATGGGCGGCCAGCGCGGCACGGAAGGCGTCGACGTCGTCGGCGGACATCGGGGCGATGGTGGCCTTCGCACCGGCGTCCCGGACTGCCGCGGCCAGCATCACCGCGTTCGACTCGTAGATCTGCCCCGGCTGCAGCTCGGTGCCGGGGGCCACCAGCTCGGTGCCGGTGGACATCACCATGACGCGCTGCGGCGGCAGCACGGGCAGCGTGGCCAGTCCGAGCGCGGCGGCCAGCCCGAGCGCGGCCGGGGTGATCACCTGCCCGGCGCGCAGGACGGCGGTGCCCGCGGTGACGTCCTCGCCGGCGCGTCGGATGTGCTGGTTCTCCCGGGCCGCGGCGCGGATCGTCACTGTGTCCGTCGCGCCGTCGGTGGCCTCGACCGGAACCACCGCGGTGGCACCCGATGGGAGCGGCGCGCCCGTCATGATGCGGTGCGTGGTCCCGGGATGCAGCGTCAGCAGGTCGGTGCGGCCGGCCGGGATGTCCTCGGCGACGGGCAGCCGCACCGGGGAATCCTCGGTGGCTGCGGCCACATCGTCGGCGACGACGGCGTAACCGTCCATTGCCGAGTTGTCGAAGCCGGGCAGCGACAGCGGGGCGACCACATCGGCGGCCAGCACCAGGCCGAGGGTGTCGTTCAACGGAAGATCTTGCGGTGCACGGGGTTTGATCAGCCCGGCAACCACCTGCCGGTGCTCTTCGACGGTCCGCATCATCACACCGGGAAGCTGACGCCGGTGAGCTCTTCCGACACGGTCCACAACCGGCGTTGCAGGTCCTCGTCGTGGGACTGCTTGCTGGAGGTCACAAGCTTCGGATAGCCGACCATCTCGCGGAAACCGGAGGGGCCGTAGTACTGGCCGCCGCGAACGTCGGGAGCGGTGGCGGCCCGCAGCGTGGCGAGCGCGCCCTTGGCCGGGCTGTTGGTGAACAGGCTCGCTACCTGGCTGTAGCCCGGCAGGCCGGTGCCAGGGATGTGGCGCATGAGTTCGGTGTTGGACAGGCCGGGGTGGGCGGCCACCGCGATGGTCGGCTCGTTCTTGGCGGCCAGTCTGCGTTGGAGTTCGTAGGTGAACAGCAGGTTGGACAGCTTGGACTGCCCGTACGCGGCGACCCGGTTGTAGCTGCGTTCCCACTGCAGGTCGTCGAAGTGGATGGCGGCCTGGATGCGGTGCGCGACGCTGGCGACCGCGACGACGCGCGATCCGTCGACCGGCAGCAGATGATCGAGCAGCAGCCCGGTCAGTGCGAAGGCGCCGAGATGGTTGGTGCCGAACTGCAACTCGAAGCCGTCGACAGTGGTCTGCTTGGGCGGGTACATCACCCCGGCGTTGTTGATCAGCAGGTCGATTCGCGGGTAGGCGGCTTTGAGCTCGTCGGCCGCGGTACGGACCGAGTCCAGCGAGCCCACATCGAGGTGCTGCAGCTTGAGGTCGGCCTTCGGCGCGGCGGCGGTGATCCGGTCGACGGCCTCGCGGCCCTTGTCCAGATTGCGCACGGCGACGACGACGTGCGCGCCCTTGGCGGCGAGCACGCGGGCGGTCTCGAAGCCCAGCCCGGTATTGGAGCCGGTGACGATCGCGATCCGTCCGGACTGATCGGGGACATCGGCCTCGGTCCACTTGGAATTGGCGCTCATGGGTTGAACATACGGAACGTGGGTGCTGGACGGCACCTCGGCGCCATAGCAGTCTGGGAACCATGCGCACTCTGATCGCGGTCCTGCCGGTGTTCGCCCAGTGAATCTGATCGATCCCGCCCAGCGGCCCAGCCGCAAGGCGCCGCTGGTGTGGGCATTGGGCGCGGCCATCCCATGGGTGGTACTGACACTGGCGCAGCTGATCTGGTTCGCGATCGACCAGCGGATGCCGTGGCTGCACGGCGCCGCCGCGGGCGTCACGGTCCTAGGTGCGGCGCTGTTCATCGTGGTGGTCCCGATGTGGCGTTACCGGGTCCATCGGTGGGACATCAACGTCGGGTCCGGGACCCCTGCGGTGTACACCCGTACGGGGTGGCTGGTGCAGGAGCGGCGGATCGCGCCGATCTCCCGGGTGCAGACCGTGGACACCCACCGGGGCCCGCTGGACCGGATGTTCGGCCTGGCCAACGTGACGGTGACGACGGCATCCTCGGCGGGCGCGGTGCGGATCGTGGCACTCGACGACGTCGTGGCCGATCACGTGGTGGCGCAGTTGACCGACATCGCGGCGATCGGTGAGCAGGACGCCACATGAGCGTGCCGGCTGTCGCGCCGCAGTGGCAGCGGCTGAGCCCGCGCATGCTGCTGGTCCATCCGGTGCATGAAGTGCTGCAACAGATTCCGTTGCTCATCGGAGCGGTGGTGCTCGGCTCGGCGACCGGCAACCAGGGCTGGACGATCGCGGCGATCGCGCTCACCATCGGCATCGGCCTGGCGCGGTGGTTCACCACCACCTATCGCATCGAACCGGACGAGGTGCAACTGCGCACCGGGCTGGTGCAACGCAAGACGCTGTCGGTGCCGCGTAACCGGATCCGGTCGGTCTCGACCGATGCCCGGCTGCTGCATCGGCTGCTCGGGCTGACCGTGCTGCGGATCAGCACCGGCCAGGAAGCCAAGGGCGACACCGTGTTCGCCCTCGATGCGGTCGAGGCGGAGCAGGTGCCCCGGCTGCGCGCGATCCTGCTTGCCGATGCGGTACCGGTGGCCGAGGCGCCGGCGGGACGCGAGCTGGCCCGCTGGCAGCCGTCCTGGCTGCGTTACAGCCCGCTGAGTTTCACCGGTCTGGCCATGATCGCGGCCGCGGCCGGCGTGGTCTATCAAGCCGGTGTGGGTGCCGCACTGCGGGACTCAGAGCTCGCCCAGTCCGGGGTTGCGCTGGTCGAACGCCTCGGGACCCTGGCTGCCGTGGTCGCCGGCGTGCTGGTGATCCTGGTGGCCTCGGTGGTGCTGTCGGTACTGCGGTCGTTGCTGACCTATGGAAACCTCGTGTTGCGTAGGGATTCCGATGTTCTGCACATGGAGCACGGCCTGCTACGTCGGCTCGAGCACACCTACGACATGCGGCGGTTGCGCGGCGGCACCCTGCGCGAGCCGTTGCTGGTCCGCGCGTTCGGTGGCGCCCGCCTGGACGCGGTGATGACCGGCGTCGGCGGCGAGGGGGAGGCCTCACTGCTGCTGCCACCCTGCCCATCCGGCACGGCCAGGGGAGTGCTGGCGGAGTTGATCGGCAATCCGGGTGCCGTCGATGCCCCGCTGGTGGCCCACGGGCCGGCCGCGGTGCGGCGGCGCTGGACCCGCGCCCTGGTACTGCCCGCAGTGGCCGGTGCGGCGTTGCTGGCGCTCGGGGTGCCGGTGTGGGCCTGGGTGCTGTGGGTGTTGTCGGTCGGATGCGCGGCGCTGCTGGCCGCGGACCGGGCCCGATCCCTCGGACATCTGGTGCGCGACGGCTGGCTGGTCGCCGGTGCCGGCAGCCTGGAGCGACGCCGCGACCACCTGGATGCCGCCGGGGTCATCGGATGGACGGTGCGGCAGACGTTCTTTCAGCGTCGCGCCGGTGTGGCCACCCTGATCGCGGCGACCGCCGCCGGGGAGAAGCGGTACGCCGTGATCGACCTCCCCGCCGCGCAGGCGTGGTCCGTGGCGGCCGCCGCCTCGCCCTGGGTGGCCGACAACGGGTGGACCTCCGGACCGGCAGGCCCCGAGTTGCGCTGAATTCGCGGACGTTTACTGTCGCTGCATGGCTATCGGTGGAGTGCTGTTCGACATCGATGGTGTGCTCGTGACCTCCTGGCAGCCCATCGACGGTGCGGCACAGACGCTGCGGATGTTGGCCGAGCGGCAGATCGCCCGGTCCTATCTGACGAACACCACCACCCGTACCCGCGCGCAGATCGCCGACCTGCTGACCGCCGCCGGGATGGACGTCGCCGCCGACGAGGTGATCACCGCGGCGGCTCTGACCGCCGAATACGTCCGTGACCGCTATCCCGGCGCCCGATGTTTCCTGGTCAACAGCGGGCAGATCGGTGAGGACATGCCCGGCGTCGACGTGGTGTATTCGGGTGAGTTCACCGGACCTGCCGCCCCGGACACCCCCGACGTGGTGCTGCTCGGCGGCGCCGGGCCCGAGTACAACCACCTCACGCTCAGCTGGGTCTACGACTGGATGGCCCAGGGCGTGCCCGTGGTGGCCATGCACCGCAGCACCGCGTGGAACACCACCGAGGGCCTGCGGGTCGACACCGGCATGTATCTCGCCGGGATGGAAGCGACCTCGGGCCGCAAGGCCACGGCCGTCGGCAAGCCCGCCCCGGAGGGGTTTCTGGCCGCAGCCAACCGCCTCGGTGTCGACCCCGAGGAGATGTACATGATCGGTGACGACCTGAACAACGACGTGCTGGCCGCTCAGGTGGTGGGGATGGCGGGCGTGCTCGTGCGCACCGGGAAGTTCCGTCAGTCCGTGTTGGACCGTTGGGCCGCAGACGAATTCGCGATGCAACCCAACCATGTCATCGACTCGGTGGCCGAACTTCCTGAGCTGCTGGAGTTGTAGCTCCGATCAGACCGTGTAGCGGCGGTCGTATCCGGCCTGGCGGTCGGCGATCTGCTGCGCGCGGTCGTAGTTGAGCTGGTCGGGGTTGTAGTTGGGGTTGCCCGGATCGTTCACGATGCCTGGGACCTCAGTAACCTTCACCACCTGCGTCGTCACCTTCGGCATGTTCGTCGCGTTCGGGTCCACACCCTGGAAACGCATCGAGATGGTGCCCTGGTTGAGGCCGCCGGTGGACACCCAGTTCGCCACGCCGGGATCGTTCTTGGACACGACGATCGTGTAGGTGCCGTCCGCGTTCTTGATGGCCTGGCTGTTGTTCAGGCTGGTCTGCTGGTTGCGGGTGTCGCCCGTGATGGTCCAGTCGTTGGTCACCGGCACCACGAAGTACTCCGCATCACCGGGATCGACGGTGATGACCATCGCCTCGTCGTCCTTGAGCTGGAAGTAGCCGGCGCTCTGCAACTGTGTGGAGAGGAACTGCGCGTTGTGCTGCGGCTGGGACAGCACGTTGGGCGCTCCGGTGGCGGTCGCCACGGACATGTAGGTGTTCTCACCGTTGATTCCGGTGACCAGCATCAGGATGGCCGTCTCGGCGGACGACAACAGCAGCGGGGCCCTGTCGAACGCCGGCACGATCGACACCAGGCTCATCAGGAGCGGATTCTTCACCACCGTCTCGCCGATGACCGGGATCGCGAATCCGCCGATCTGGCTGAACAAGCTGCTGGGCGGCCCTGCGGTCTTCTCGATGGTCAGCGTCATGGGCGTCTCGGTGTTCCAGTCGCCCAAGGTGTTCCGGGTGGCGAGGATGGTCGAGTTGGCCGGGGCCTGAATGTAGTTCATACCCTTCTCGGGGTTGGCCGGTGCGCCATCAGGACTCACCACGATGGTGAACGTGCCGTCGTCGCGGATGCTGAGTTCCTCGCCGTTGAGGTTGGCGGCGGTGACCCCGTTGATTCCGGTGAGCACACTGAAATTGGTGTTCGCAGAAGTGGGGTGGGTACTCGGGTCGGCCGGGTCATACCCCGCGACCTTGCCCTCGATCTGGTAGGTCGATGCGCCGTTGATACCCGTGAAGCGGTAGACGGTATCGGGGTTGTCGTACCAGATCCGGGTGCCGCCTGCATCCTGCCCGTTCCAGCTGTGCGGCGGGTTGACCTGCAGCAGCAGCTTCGGATCGTTGGAATTCAGCAGCAGGAACTCTGTCGCCGACTGGTTGGCGAACTCGGTGGCGGCCTGATTGAGCTGCGAGAAGTTGGTGAAGTCGGGCCCGCCGACGGTCGCGAAGTTCTTGGCCGCCTCCACGTACCAGGCCGCCATCAGGACCACCTTGGCCAACTGGACGAACGGTGTGTTGACGATCTGGCTGACCTGTTGTTCGGCCGCGAGCTGATCCTCGGTGGCCAGTATGCTCGTCGCCTGCGTGGTCACCTGGGATGTCACCTCCGGAGGGACCTGCGACGTCGTCTCCGGTGTGGTGACGCGTCCGATGGGGACGAGACCCTGGCTGCCATCGCGTCGCGACCAGCCCAGCAGCGCCGCCAGTCCGAGGTCCTGCAGCGGGCTCACCGGAGTCTCCGGGAGACGCGGTTTGAGCCGCTCCGTGGCGGCCGCCACCATCTCCGGGATGGACTGCGCCGCCGGGGCCTGCGTGCGAGCTGACACCGGAATCAGGCGATCTACAACATCTTTCGCCACCGTCCTGGTGACGACCGTCAGTGTCTCCAGTGGCGCGGTGGCCTCGGTCTCGGCCTCGGCGGCCTGCGGCCGGTTGTCCAGTGCGGCCGAGAGCTTACGGGGAGTGTCGGTGGCCTTGGTGAAGGCTCGCGATACCGACTGTCGCACGTTGTCGGCCGCGGTCTCGACGGCGTCGGCCGCCGTGGATTTCGTGGTGCCCTTGCTGCTCTTTCCATCCGTGCCGTCTGTCTTGCGGTCGGTCGATGCTGCCGATGGACGACGCTCGCCGAGCTTCGAACTGCCGAGCGCGGACTCCACCCTGGCGGCCGCGTCGGTGACTCGTTTGGCCAGCTTCTGTGGGTCCGAGGGGGACGGTTTGCGGGGGCCCTTCTTCGGGGTCGAGCTGTCGGTCTTGGTACTGCCGGTCGTCTTCGAATGTGTTCCAGACGAGTCCGAACCACCGGTTTCGGCGGACGCGATCGCGGTGCCGTTGGCCACCGCCACACCTATTCCCAGTGCGACCGCGAGCGTGCCCACTCGCCCGATGAAGCGGGCGCCTCCAGTGGTAGCGGATGTCGTCGGCATAGCCTCTCCCCCAACTGTTCTGGCTGCAACAGAACGCAATTGGCCGACTGTAACAAGTTCCAGTTGAGTCTCGGGGGAGTTTGGCGGACTCTGAATTTATCGCGGTCGAACGCCGCGTCCGGCCTGTGTCAGGCCTTCAGATCCCGCACGGCTTCGATGCGTTGCTTGAGCTGATCGGTGGTCGCGGCAGCCACCGGAGGGCCGCCGCAGATGCGGCGGAGCTCGTTGTGGATCCAACCGTGCGGCTTGCCGGTCCGGTGATGCGCGATGGTCACCAACGCGTTGAGTTCACGACGCAGTTCGCGGATCTGGCCGTGCGTGGTGCGCGACGGCGGCGGGCCACCCGACACCGCGGCTTCGGCCGTGCGCTTGGTGAGTTGCTCATCCTGCCTGCGCCGCAACAGGTCCCGCATCTGCTCGGCGTCGAGCAGGCCGGGGATGCCCAGGTAGTCGGCCTCCTCGTCACTGCCGGCCGGCGTGGCGGTGCCGAAGGAGGAGCCGTCGAAGATGACCTGGTCCAGTTCGGCGTCGGCGCCCAGCGACTCGAAGCCGTTCTCCAGCTCGCCCTTCTCGTCCTTGCGCTTCTCGGCAGCTTCGAGCGCCTCGTCGTCCAGCCCGTCGGATTCCCGGTGCGGCTTGCCCAGCACATGGTTGCGCTGGGCTTCCATCTCGCTGGCGAGCAGCAGCAGGTTGGGCACCGACGGCAGGAAGATGCTCGCGGTCTCACCGGGGCGCCGCGACCGCACGAACCGGCCGATGGCCTGCGCGAAGAACAACGGCGTCGATGCGCTCGTGGCGTACACGCCGACCGACAACCGCGGCACGTCGACGCCCTCGGACACCATGCGGACCGCGACCAGCCATCGGCTGGTGCTCGCCGAGTACTGACTGATCCGGTCGGACGCGCTGGGGTCGTCGGAGAGCACCACGGTGGGCACCTCGCCGGTGATCTTGGTGAGCAGATCGGCGTACGCACGGGCGGTGGTCTGGTTGGTGGCGATGATCATGCCGCCGGCATCGGGCACATGCTGACGCTTCTGCTGCAACCGTTTGTCGGCGGCCGCGATGACCGCGGGCATCCACTCGCCCGTCGGGTTCAGGGCGGTGCGCCAGGCCCGGGCGGTGTGCTCGGCGGTCAGCGGCTCGCCGAGCCGCGCCGCGTGCTCCTCGCCGGCACTGTCGCGCCAACGGGCCTCACCCGAGTACGCCAGGAACACCACGGGCCGGACCACACCGTCGGCCAGTGCGTCCGAATAGCCGTACACGTGGTCGGCCTGTGACCGCTGGAACCCGGCCTCGTCGGGCTCGTAGTTGACGAACGGGATCGGGCTGTCATCGCTGCGGAACGGGGTACCGGTCAGGGACAGGCGCCGCGTCGCGTCGTCGAAGGCCTCGCGCATCGCGTCGCCCCAACTCTTCGAGTCACCGCCGTGGTGGATCTCGTCGAAGATGACGAGCGTCTTGCGGTTCTCGGTGCGGACCCGGTGCCGCGTGGGGTGGCTGGCCACCTGGGCATAGGTGACGACCACGCCGTGATACTCGGCCGAGGTCTGAGAGTCGGAGTTGCTGAATCTCGGATCCAGGGCGATGCCGTTACGTGCTGCCGACTCGGCCCACTGGATCTTGAGGTGCTCGGTGGGCACCACCACGGTGATCGCGTCGACCGTGCGGTCGTTGAGCAGTTCGGCCGCGATCCGCAGCGCAAACGTCGTCTTCCCCGCGCCAGGGGTGGCGACCGCAAGGTAGTCCCGCGGTTTGGCCGTCAGATATTTCACCAGCGCCTTGCGCTGCCAGCCCCGAAGTGCCTGGGTGCTGGGCGCTGCATCAGCCCGCACCCTAGGACTCCTCTCCGTCGGAAAGCAGTCTAGGCCAGCGCGTTACGTCGGCGCATATCCGCAGGAGCTCGCCGGGCGTGTCGCTCGCCGAGCTGGTTGTCTACCGCAGGCCCGGCGCGTTCGCTCACCCGTGGTGTGCCGTATTCGCGCCGTGCACTCGCGGCGATGGAGCAAACGCTCAGCATCGTTCGTAGGCGCGGGCCAGCTCGGTCTCGAGGACGGACGGCACGTGCGCCTTCTCGTGCCGGAAGCAGCCACCGATCGTCATCTCCACCATCGGTGTCCGCCCTTCAGGATCAGATCGACAGGCCGGTCGAGTTCGGCCAGGGCGGCTGCGACGGCAGTGGCGATCTCGTCGTCCCGGGGTTCGGTCTTGGGCTTCGCTGCCCCGGTCGGCCACGCATCCGGCGAGCACCGTGGATGCCGGCGCGGCGCAGGCGAGCATCCGCCAGCGGTTCACGGTCAGAGGAAGTAGTTGTCGTTCTTGACGAACCACTCGGCACGTTCCTCATCGGTGAGGTCGGCCAACTGGGCGAACCCTTCGAAATAGGCCTCCCGCGGCGCGCCGGGGGCAAACAACATCAGCAACGATGTCGGCGCGTCGGCCTCGTTGCGGAAGCCGTGGATGCCGCCCGGCGGGACGTACAGGAAGTCGCCTTGGTTGCCGTCGCGCCAGTCGTTTCCGTCATAGAGCCTGACGGTGCCGGACAAGACGAAGAACGCCTCCGACATGGCCCGGTGAAAATGCGGGCCGGGTCCGCCGCCCTGCGGGCTGATGTCGACGCGGTACAGCCCGTAGTCGCCATCGGTCTGCTGTTGGTTGGCCAGGTAGTGGTACCGCACCAGCCCCAGCGAGTCGTAGTCGGGCGGCTGGTCACCGCTCCTCAGCCAGGCGCTGACTTCCGGCTCGTCCTTGATGTAACGAGCCGGGGGATAGGGCGGCACATTCCTGGGATCCCAGAACGACACGACGCCAGCCTAGACGCGGTGCGGCGGAGAATCAGGTGCGCGAAGACTGCAACGCCGGGAAGGTGACGCCGGTCAGTTCCTCGGAGACCGTCCACAGGCGGTGCTGTGCGGTGGTGTCGTGTGACGCCGCGCTGGAGGCCACCACCCTCGGGTAGCCGCGCTGCTCGGCGAACCCGTCCGGGCCGAAGTACTGGCCGCCCAGCACATCCGGGTCCGTGGCGGCGCGAAGGGTCGGCAGGGCGCCCATGTCGGCGCTCTGGAACAGCGGTTCCGCCAGCTTCGTCACAGCGCCGACCACTGGCGGCAGATTGCGGGTGAGCTCGGTGCGGGAGCCTCCGGGGTGGGCCGCGGCGGCGATCGTGTGGGTGCCGGCCAACCGGCGCTGCAGTTCGTAGGTGAACAGCAGGTTGGCCAACTTCGCTTGGCCGTAGGCGCCGACCCGATTGTAGCCGCGCTCCCACTGCAGGTCGTCGAACCGGATGCCGTTGCGGGCGAAGCGGTGGCCCACGCTGCTGACCGTCACCACCCGCGAGCCGGGCGCCGCCAGCACGTGGTCGATCAGCAACCCGGTGAATGCGAAGTGTCCGAGGTGGTTCGTGCCGAATTGCAGCTCGAAGCCGTCGGTGGTCTTCGCCTCCGGTGTGAACATCACGCCGGCGTTGTTGATGAGCAGGTCGATGGTGTCGTGTTTGGCCCTGATCTCGTCGGCGGCTTCACGTACCGATTCCAGCGACCCCAGGTCGAGGCGCTGCAGCTCCAGGTCGGCGCCCGGGACGGTGTGCGTGATCCAGTCGACCGCGTCCTGGCCCTTCTGGAGGTTGCGGACGGCGAGGACGACGTGCGCGCCCTTTGCTGCGAGCGCTCTCGCGGTCTCGAGCCCGAGGCCCGTGTTGGCGCCGGTGACGACGGCCGTTCGACCGCTTTGGTTCGGAATGTTGGCGGTGGTCCACTTGGTCATGGGAGACTCCTGGTGAGGCTAAGCGGAGTGAGTACTCCGGTTGCGTTCGAATATACGGAACGTACGCCCCGCTTTGTCAATGGTTTGTCGCTGGCAGGTTTGTGAGGTGATGGCGAATGCGTGCGGATGCTGCGCGGAACCGTGCCCGGGTGCTGGAGGTCGCCTACGAAACATTCGCGGCCGACGGACTGTCCGTGCCCATCGACGAGATCGCCCGCCGGGCCGGAGTGGGTGCGGGCACCGTCTATCGGCACTTCCCGACCAAGGACGCGTTGTTCCAGGCCGTCATCGCCGAGCGGATCCGCGGCGTCGTCGAGGAGGGGCGGTCGCTGCTCGCCGAGGCCGATCCGGCTGAGGCGATGTTCACGTTCCTGCGGTCGATGGTGCTGCAGTGGGGCGCCGCCGACCGCGGACTGGTCGATGCCCTCGCCGGATCGGGCATCGACGTCAACACCGTGGTGCCCGAGGCCGAGGGCGAGTATCTCGCCGTCGTCGGCGATCTGCTGGCCGCCGCGCAGCGCGCGGGCACGGTGCGGGGCGACGTGACGGTCGCAGATGTGAAAGCACTACTGGTCGGCTGCCAGGCCATGCAGAGTTACAACGGCGACGTGGCCGAGCGGGTCACGTCGGTGGTGTTCGACGGATTGCGGGCGAAAGGGCAACGGTGACGGCGCTACATTTCATCTCGGGTCTGCCGCGATCGGGCTCGGCGCGGGGCCGCAACCTGCGGAGCCTTTGAGTTGGCCAGGCGCCGCCAGAGCCCGACCACCGCGACCCCGAGTGGCCTCGCCGGCCTCGAGGCCGACGCCACCGATGTCGTCTCCGGCGGGCGACGGGCCGGAGTAGCGTCGGCAAGATGAAGTTCGGCATTGCCACCTTCGTCGACGACGACAGCATCGACCCCGTATCGCTGGCGCGGGCAATCGAGGAACGCGGATTCGCCTCGCTCATCGTTGCCGAACACAGCCACATCCCGGTCAGCCGCGAATCGGCCTATCCGAACGGTGGAGACCTGCCGCCGTGGTACTACAACACGCTCGACCCGTTCGTCACCCTCGCCGCTGCGGCCGCGGTGACGTCCACGATCGAACTCGTCACCGGCGTCGCACTGCTGATCCAGCGCGACCCCATCCACACCGCCAAGGAAGCCGCCAGTATCGACCTCATCTCCGACGGCCGGTTCGTACTCGGTGTCGGCGCCGGGTGGAACCTCGAAGAGATGCGCGATCACGGCACCGATCCGAAAACCCGTGGCGCACTGCTCGATGAGAGCATCGAGGCCGTCAAGGCGCTATGGACCGACGAGCCTGCCGAGTATCACGGCAAGTACGTCGACTTCCCGCCGTCCTACTGCCGGCCCAAGCCCGTCCAGAAGCCCCACCCGCCCATCTACGTCGGCGGCAACTCCGATGCCACGGTCAGACGCGTGATTCGCCATGGCGCCGGCTGGATCTCGAATCCGCTGCCCAGGGATGTGCTGGCCAAGCGCATCGGGCAGATGCATGACGGCGGGGCGCGCGACGTGCCGTTGATGATGTTCGGTGCACCCGTCAAGGTCGACTATTGGCGTGCCGCTGAGGATCTCGGCTTCGGGCAGCTGGGGCTCTTCCTGCCGTCCGTGGGCAAAGACGAGTCACTGCGCCACCTCGACGAGTTCGCCGCGGCGGTGCAGAAGTATCAGTCGGGGAGCTGAGCTTTCTCGGTTCTTGCTGCGCGGTTTTCTACGTGGGGGTCGGTGAGCGCGCTGAGAGCGGCCCTGCGGTAGAAACCGGCGACGGACGCGTCCGCAGTCAACCCACAGCTGATGGCGGGCTGACCTTCAAGATCCGCGCCTACCGTCCGGTATGTGATCACCAGGCGCTCATTCCTGACGGCGACCGCCGTCGGTTCGATCGCCGTCGGTTACGGGCTGCGTGCCGGGGTGCCGACCGCTCGCGCCGACCCGACCGCCGTCGACCCGCCTTCGGTCGCAGTGCTCAACAAGAGGCGTCCACCCACGCAGTGGGGAATGGCGCTGCCCGGCATCACCTCGTCATTCGCCGCCGCCGGCCGCCAGATCGCCCTGACGTTCGACGCGTGTGACGGTGCCTGTGACGACGCCCTGCTGGATACCTTGCAGCGCAACGGTGTTCCGGCGGTACTCATGCTGAACTCGCGATGGATCGACCGGAATCCGGACCGGGCCCGGCAGTTGGCGGGCAACCCCTTATTCGAGATCGGCAACCACGGCACCCGTCATGTGCCACTGTCCGTGACGGGCCGGTCGGCCTACGGGATCGCCGGGACCCGGTCGGCCGACGAGGTGGTCGGTGAGGTGTGGGGCAATCATCAGCGGCTCATTGCGCTGACCGGCCGGGCCCCGACCTGGTTCCGTCCCGGCACCGCGCACTACGACGACGTGGCCGTCGAGATCGTGCACGAACTCGGCGAGCAACCGTTGGGGTTCACCGTCAACGCCGACAACGGTGCGACGGCGTCCGCGGCCGCCGTGCGATCCAACGTCATGAACGCCGCCCCGGGTTCGATCGTGCTCGCCCACATGAACCACCCCCAGTCCGGCACACATGCCGGTCTCGCCGATGCGATCCCCGCGATGCAGGCAGCAGGTTGGCAATTCGTACTACCTCGCTGACCGGGCTGGCCGCAGGGTAGTAGCCGGGCAGTTCGGTCGAGCCGCGGCGTCAACATCTGCCGTGGGCCGCCCCGCCTACGGGTTAGGTTTGGCGGATGACCGTGGGGGACCAGGACACAGGCGAGGTCGAGAAAAGAGCAGGGACCACCTACCGGCAACCCGCCGTACTGCTCGGGCTGCTCGCGGGGCTGCTGGTGGCCGCCATCGCATGCCTGTCTCTCGGCTGGATACGACGAACACCGGAACTGCCGTTGGGCGAAGACTTTTCGTCGCTCACCACGGTGCTGTGGCGCACCACTTTCGTCGTTGCCGGCGTCGCGTTACTGGTCGCCGTATACGTCGCGGTGGGGCGCGTGTACCGGCAGGCGCCGGGCTGGCGGGCCAGGTTTGTGGCCTACTCCAGCCCGGCACTGTTCGTCCTCGTCGTGGCCGCATTGATGGCGCAGAGCCGGGGAACCATCTCCAAGGCCTTTCGTCAGGCCACCGAAGATCAGCTCGCGCTGCACCCGTTCGCCGTCACCACGGTCGCTCACGCCGCCTGGTGGTTCGCGTGCCTGGCTCTGGCGGCACTGGCACTGCTCTGTGCGACGGCCCACCGGACCCAACGGCCTCACCGCGCGCCTCGCCGCCTTGCGGTGAGCCGATGGGTCGCGGCCGCAGTCGCCGTCGTCGTCGCAGCGGCACTTGTGGTGCCTGTCGTGGCCATTGCCAAAAAGTCGCCCTTCCACAACGAGACCGCCGAGCGCATCGACCCGCCGACACTGACGACGCTGACGGGCACGGTGGCCTACCGGTCCGAGGTGTCGTTGCTGGCCACCTATGCCCGGCCTGGTGGTGCAGGCTGGGTGCACATCGAGGACGGGCCTGAATACCGGCAGGAAACCGTGGTCGGCTATGACGGCGCGACAGGGGAGCGGCGCTGGACTTTCAGTGTGCCCCGATTCAACGCCAGTGAATTGCGGACGACGGGCATCGGGCCCGACAGCGTGGTGTTGGTAAAGGCCTACATCCCCGCCGATGCGATGATCGCCCTCGACGCCACCACCGGAGCCCTGCTGTGGACACGCGTCGATCACGACTCATTCGACGAGGACTACCCCCTCTCATCCAATGTGTTGTTGACCAGCGGCCCGGAACCAGACGGTGGCATCAAGTGGACCGCTTTGGCGGCACGGACCGGAAATGAACTGTGGGCCAAGACATTCGCTCGTGGCTGCAAGGGATCGATGCGCGCCACCGACAACTTCATCCTGATGAGCACCTGCGACGACAACTCCGACGTACTGACGCAGGTACTCGACCCGCAGACCGGACAGCAACACAGTGTGATCACGGCATCGTCGCTCGGCATCCAGCCCGGCGAGATCCCGCCGAACTCCCACCCCACGATCGGGGCTACGTCAGGCGACCGGGCGCTGGTGTCCGGCGCCGGGGCGCCACTGGTCATCGACGTCGCGGAAGGCCGGGTGATCGTGCGGGTGCCTGACCGCCACGACGCCAGGTTCATCGATGCGGACTCGCTCATGCTCACCCCCGTCAGTGACAATCGTGAAGAGCTACAACCGGTCTCGATCCACGATCTGCGCGACGGCGTCACCATCGACACCGGGTTGTTGTTGGCGTGGACAGGGGGCGAGGAGACCTGGGGAGCGATGGCGCGGGTCGGGGACCAATGGCTGACCCTGCTTCCCGATGCCCCGCTCGCAACCGTGCCCGTCGGGACTCAGCGGGTCCCGATTCCGATGCGCATCTTCGGCAAGTCGGGCCCGTCGCAGACGCTGCCCAATCCGTGCGAAGGGCGCATGCAAGTCAATCCGACAGTGTCCCTCGTACCCGGTGCGGTGCTTGTCGCATGCGGCATGGTGGACGCCGTCGCCGGCGTGCGATAACGCCTCAGCGCAGTCCGAGAACGTCGTAGCTGGTGATGTTGCCCTTGTCTGAATAGTTGGCGCACAGCGCCAGAACCGCTCCAGGTACCGGCATTACGCCGCCTGTCCGGTCGCCGCACGGCGCGGTTCTGATGGCGGCGGGACCACCGGTGACTGGCACCGTCGCCAGTCGTTCGTCGTAACGATCTTGATAGGCCGCGGCAGTCACGAACTCGCCGCCCACCCGAGCCCATCGCTGGACGTCGGGTTCGATGAGCATCTGCAGCCCGGTAACTGGCACAGTCCGCTGCTCGCCGGGGGCATAGAGCGTGACGGTCTGGGCTCTGCTGTTGTCACCGATTTCGACCACCGGACCCGGAAGCGATTTCTCGAGATCCGGGGTGCGGACGAAGGGTACGGGTGTGGCATGCACCGCCTTCGTCTCGACGTCGACTGTCAGGAGTACGCCGTCGACGCTGCTGATTCCACTCGCATAAACAGCGACGATGTCTCCGTCTACCGCCAGCAGTTCCGTCGTCACGTCACCTGACGGGAAGCCGGGCTGTTTGGTGAGGTCGATCGTGGACTCGGATTCCGCGTCGTACAGGTGGAGCGCATCGCCGCACGCGTCGACGAAGATCACTGTGGAGCCGACGGCGTCGTAGCGGCTCCGGCTGCAGTTGTCATCCGGACGGTCCCTGGCCCACAACGGTTTACCGGTCCGCGGATCGAGCGCGCCGACCTTGTGGGGGCCGATCGCCGCCAGGATGTCACCGTCGCCGTTCGCCCGGCCGCGGAGGTACCAGCCCGAGTCGTTGATCCACAGCTGTTCGCCCGTCGTGGCGTCGAGCCCGACCAGGAATGCGACGTCATCGTCGTGGTCGGACGAGTACTTGTCGGGGTCTTGGGTATTGGGCGGGCGAGTGCACTGCACCGCAACCACCGCATCGTCGCGGATCCCGGTCGACCACAGCGACACGTCGCCGCAGCGCGCGGGCAGGTCG
The DNA here is from genome assembly GCF_001665785.1 of Mycolicibacterium peregrinum. Classification (GTDB taxonomy): domain Bacteria; phylum Actinomycetota; class Actinomycetes; order Mycobacteriales; family Mycobacteriaceae; genus Mycobacterium; species Mycobacterium peregrinum_A. The sequence goes on along the minus strand of NZ_LZSO01000050.1, from coordinate 125,838 downwards.
GCCGTGGGGAAGTCCCACCGCTGCGCGCCGGTCGTCCCGTCATAGGCGATGACCGCGTCGTCATTGGTACTGACGAATCCCGGCCCGGCGGGTAGAGCCACCTGCGAGTCGAGCTTGATGGTGTAGGCCACCTGCGTGCCAACGGACGTCGGCAGCGCGGGGATTGACACCCGCTCGGCGGTGCTCGCCGTCGATGCACCGACCGAGCTGAGCGCCGTTACGGCGACGCCGGCCACCACGGCGACGGCGACCCCGGAGGCAGCGCACACGGCGACCGCAGTCTGGCCCGGTCGGCGCGCAGCGGCGGGTGACGCGGAGGTCGCGCCGGCAAGCACCATCACCGCTGCGCACGCGAGGATGACCCAGGACACCTGGGCGATCACGATGACCGGACGCGCGCCGGGGCCCGAGATCAACAGCGCGTGCTGTGCGGATGTGGCGGTGAGGAGTCCGTAGGCCGCGACGGCGACGGTGCCCGCGAGCAGCAGTGAGGCGTGCCCGGTTGTGTCGAGGCCGGCAAGGGCCCGCCAGCCGAGCCAGACGGTGGCCGCCCCGGCGACGCACACGCCGATCAGCGAGATGAGGAGAAGGTGGCTCGCCGGAGCCAGGTAGGTCGCGGTCTGCCCGGTCGGAACCCGTGCCGCGTAGGCATAGATGGCGAGGCCCACTGCCCCCAACGCCAGACCGAAGCCCAGTGAGAGGGTCAACCGGCCCGCGCGCGTCACCGTGGATCTGCGCTCGTCGTCGCCGCTACTCGTCTCGTCGCTCACTCGGCTACCCCCTCGGGTCAGAACTCTGCCACAGCATCGGGCCACCTCAGGGCGGGAAAACGCCGCAGGTCCGTCACCTTCGGGGCGGCCTTCCGTCGTTTTCTCCCCAGGGGTCGCCAGACGGCGCCGGGAACTGCCCTGGCGTGGAAACCGGCGAGGGGCAAGCCGACTGCCGGCTTCGTTTCGCCACGGGCGTAGGCCGGAGGCCCGAGCAGTCCCCGATCAACCTTGCACTCGCCATGGTCGAGTGCTAAGAATGCAGTTGGCACTCTCGATCAGTGAGTGCCAGGTCGGGCCGGTGAGGCAGGGGCCGCACCTGCGGGAGCACACCCCAGCCGTCCGTCGCGGGCACTGAACCTGACCACACAACGTGCGATCCCCTATCCGGAGGAATCACTTCGCAATGGCTAAGACAATTGCGTATGACGAAGAGGCCCGTCGCGGCCTCGAGCGGGGCCTGAACGCCCTCGCCGACGCGGTAAAGGTGACGCTGGGCCCCAAGGGTCGCAACGTCGTCCTGGAGAAGAAGTGGGGCGCCCCCACGATCACCAACGATGGTGTGTCCATCGCCAAGGAGATCGAGCTGGAGGACCCGTACGAGAAGATCGGCGCTGAGCTGGTCAAAGAGGTCGCCAAGAAGACCGACGACGTCGCGGGTGACGGCACCACCACCGCCACCGTTCTGGCCCAGGCACTGGTTCGCGAAGGTCTGCGCAACGTCGCTGCCGGCGCCAACCCGCTCGGCCTGAAGCGCGGCATCGAGAAGGCTGTGGAAAAGGTGACGGAAGGTCTCCTTAAAAGCGCCAAGGAGGTGGAGACCAAGGAGCAGATCGCTGCCACCGCCGGTATCTCCGCCGGTGACCAGTCCATCGGTGACCTGATCGCCGAGGCCATGGACAAGGTCGGCAACGAGGGTGTCATCACCGTCGAGGAGAGCAACACCTTCGGGCTGCAGCTGGAGCTCACCGAGGGCATGCGCTTCGACAAGGGCTACATCTCGGGCTACTTCGTCACCGACGCCGAGCGTCAGGAAGCCGTCCTGGAGGATCCCTACATCCTGCTGGTCAGCTCGAAGATCTCGACCGTCAAGGACCTGCTGCCGCTGCTGGAGAAGGTCATCCAGTCCGGCAAGCCGCTGCTGATCATCGCCGAGGACGTCGAGGGCGAAGCCCTGTCGACCCTGGTGGTCAACAAGATCCGTGGCACCTTCAAGTCCGTTGCCGTCAAGGCCCCGGGCTTCGGTGACCGCCGCAAGGCCATGCTGCAGGACATCGCCATCCTCACCGGTGGCCAGGTCATCAGCGAAGAGGTCGGCCTCTCGCTCGAGACCGCCGATGTCGCCCTGCTGGGCACCGCCCGCAAGATCGTGGTCACCAAGGACGAGACCACCGTCATCGAGGGTGCCGGCGATGCCGACGCGATCCAGGGCCGTGTCGCCCAGATCCGCGCCGAGATCGAGAACAGCGACTCCGACTACGACCGCGAGAAGCTGCAGGAGCGCCTGGCCAAGCTGGCCGGCGGTGTTGCGGTGATCAAGGCCGGAGCTGCCACCGAGGTGGAGCTCAAGGAGCGCAAGCACCGCATCGAGGACGCCGTGCGTAACGCCAAGGCTGCCGTCGAAGAGGGCATCGTCGCCGGTGGTGGCGTGGCTCTGCTGCAGTCGGCTCCGTCGCTGGATGAGCTGTCGCTCACCGGTGACGAGGCCACCGGCGCCAACATCGTGCGCGTCTCGCTGTCGGCCCCGCTGAAGCAGATCGCCTTCAACGGTGGTCTGGAGCCGGGCGTCGTCGCCGAGAAGGTGTCGAACCTGCCTGCGGGTCACGGCCTGAACGCCGCGACCGGTGAGTACGAGGACCTGCTGGCCGCCGGCGTTGCCGACCCGGTCAAGGTCACCCGCTCGGCGCTGCAGAACGCGGCGTCCATCGCGGCGCTGTTCCTCACCACCGAGGCCGTCGTCGCCGACAAGCCGGAAAAGGCCGGAGCGCCCGCGGGCGACCCGACCGGTGGCATGGGCGGTATGGACTTCTAAGAAGTCACCTGAAGAGGCCCGGTCCCGTTCGCGGGGCCGGGCTTTTTCTGTGTCGAGTGGCCAGTTACCGCACGCGGGGAGACCAGACGCGTGACATGACTGGCCACTCGACGGGGTGTTCGCAGTTCAGTTCTCCGACAACACGATGCAATCGCTGTCGCACTGGCCCGGCGGGCCGGGCGCGGCCGCTTTGCGATGCAGTACCGCGCGACTGGGCACGATCTGATGCGCCTCGTCCTCGGTCGCACCGGCTCGGCCCCGCCCGTCGACGATCAGCGAATACCCACCCGACTGACGCGGCGGACAGACCAGCGTCGCGTGCTCGTGGGACGCGAGATTTCTCCGGGTGTGCCCGCCGACCGGGCCCACGTGTATGACGCCGTTGACCAGGTGTGGCTCCACCGCGACGGTGTGTGCGTGGTAGTTGTCGTCGACCGTGACGAGATAGGCGAACGTGTAGTCCGCCAGCTTGTCGGCCAGCTGGTTGAGGTCCACTTTCACGCTCATGACGTGAGAATAGGCCGGTTGACGGCCCGGGGTGCCCGACCGGTCAGACCGGTGAAGATTGGCGTCCGCGCACGAGCCGGCCGGGTCGCGCGTCGGTCGGCACACCGTTCTCGGCGATGACCTCACCGGAGACGACGGTCGCGACGTAGCCGTCGGCGGTCTGGTCGAGACGACGTCCACCGCCGGGGAGATCGTAGGCGACGACGGGGCGGTGCAGCCGCAGTGCCGCATGGTCGATGACGTTCAGATCGGCCTTGTAGCCCAACGCAATTCGACCGCGATCGGCCAGTCCGGCGATCCTGGCCGGCACCGAGGTCAGTTCCCGGACGGCGTCGGCGACGCTCAGCGTGCCCGTGCTCCGGTCGCGTACCCAGTGCGTCAGCAGGTAGGTGGGAAAGCTGGCGTCGCAGATCATCCCGTAGTGCGCCCCGCCGTCACCGAGCCCCAGCACCACGTCGTCGCGGCGGAGCAGCTCGGCCACGGTGTCGAGTGAGTTGTCACGGAAATTGGCCAACGTGACCAGCAGCATGGCGTGCCCGTCGTCGTCGAGCAGGCGGTCATAGGCCTCTTCGAGCGGGTCGACGCCGCGAGCCCGGGCGCGCGCACCGATGGAGTTCGACGGGTCCGGCTCGTAGTCGGGCTGCTCACCCAGCGGGTACATGTAGTCCCAGGCCTGGACGGCGAACATCAGCGGATGCCCGTCACTGGCCGAGGTGTCGCTCAGAATCCGTTGGCGCACTTCGGGTTTACGCATCTCGGCGACCCGCTCGGTCAGCGGCAGGCGGGCGATCTCGCGGTAGCTCGGGTACAGGACGAACGGGTTGCCCGACAATTCGAGGCCGAGCACCAGGCCGATCGGGCGGGGGAAGATCTGCGCGGTGATCTCGCCGCCGTTGGAGTTGGCCTTCTCCACCATGCGCAGCGCGTCCTCGAAGAACGCCGGGCCGGCGTTGCCGATCGCCAGCGTGAACGTCACCGGCAACCCGACGTCGGCGGCCACGTCGAACACCGTCTGCAGCGCCGGCTCGTAGTCACCTGCGACCAAGTCCGGCACGAACTGGATCAGGCCGCCGCCGGCGTCGTCGACGCCCCGGGCGATCGCCTCGATCTCGGCGTAGCCGGCGTCGTAACTGGGAATCGGCCGGCCGCTCTCGGTCTTGTGGATGGTCAGCCGCGACGAGGCGAACCCCAGTGCGCCGCAGTTCACCGCTTCGGCAGCGAGCTTGCGCATCAAGGCCAGATCTTCGGCGTTCGCGGGCTCGCGGTCGATGCCGCGTTGGCCCATCACGTACACGCGCAGGGGGGAGTGCGGCAGGAATGCCGCGACATCGATATCGAGCTGTCTGGCCCCTAATGCGTCGAGGAATTCGGGGAACGTCTCCCACGTCCACGGCAGTCCGTCGACCATGACCACCCCGGGGATGTCCTCGACGCCGGCCATCACATCGACGAGCACGTCGTGGTCGTCGGCGCGGCACGGTGCGAACCCGACACCGCAGTTGCCCATGACGGCCGTGGTGACCCCGTGCGCCGAGGACGGGTTGAGCCGATCCGACCAGATGGCCTGCCCGTCGTAGTGCGTGTGCAGGTCGACGAAACCAGGCGTGACCAACAGTCCGGTGGCATCGATCTCGCGCGTGGCTGGGGCGTCCACGGACCCGACTCCGGTGCCGATCTGGGCGATGACGCCGTCGCGCACGGCGACGTCTCCCACGTACGGTTCGCCGCCCAGGCCGTCGACGATGGTTCCGCCACGGATGCACAAGTCGTAGGTCACCTAACTAACGTACGACGCCACGGCCGATCGCGGAACAGGCGCCGACGTGTCGGTGCCGGATGCAAGGATCGACCGGTGATCGATCACTTTGGAATCAACTGCACCGACTGGGCGAAATCGAAGGAGTTCTACGACTCTGTGCTGGGCGTACTCGGGTACAGCCGACAGCTGGACTACCAGGTGGCGATCGGCTACGGCACTGAAGGTAAGCCCGACTTCTGGATCGCCGATGCCAGTGCCGGCGATGCCGGTGGGCCCAACCGGGAAATCCACGTGGCGTTTCACGCGGCTGACACCGATGCCGTGCAGGCGTTCTACGACGCGGCCCTGAGTCTGGGCGCCGAGTCCTTGCACGCGCCACGCCTCTGGCCCGAATATCACCCGGGCTACTTCGGTGCGTTCGTCCGCGATCCCGACGGAAACAACGTCGAGGCGGTGTTCCACGGGGCCGCGCCGCAGTAGCCCTTAGAGCTGTTCGAGTTCCGAGATCCGCCAGTCGCCGTCGACGCGGGTCAGACTGACGCGGTAGGCCACCGCGTCCTTGGTCGACGGACCGCCGGCGGTCTCGGAACTCTGGTCGACGAACGCCACCACCTTGGCATCGTCGGCGGTCAGCGATTCCACTCCGGTGTTGCGGACAATCGCCGACTGGGTGACGTTGTCCGCCTTCGCGCGGATCGTTCTCCGGTATTCGTCGACGGCGGTGCCGGTCAGGATTTCGGTGACCGCGTCGATCTCGGCCCGGCTGGTCGTCGGGGTGAAGCTCAGCGCCTTGACCACATTGGTCTTCACGAAATCGGTGACCTGCTCGCGCGCGTGGTCGTCGTCGGCGATCGGGGCGGGCGCCGGAGTGCTCTTGACCGACAATTGCCAGAAGCCAAGGCCGCCCGCGATGACGATCCCCACGATCAGCGCGATGACCGACAGCGTCCAGCCACGTGTGCGTGTGCCCATCAGTTCACGAACTCCAGCTTCGAGGCCTTGTAGCTGCCGTCGACGTGCTCAACGGTGACCCTCACCCGTTGCAGCGAAACCACACCGACCCGATTGACCGTGACGGTCACCTTGGTGTCGACGGTGACGAGCACGACCGCCTCGTTGGAGAACAACGATTCGACGCCGGCCCCGGTGACCGTTCCGTCGGTCTTGACGCCCAGGTCCGTGGCCTTCTTTTTGATCTGCGGGGCCTGGTTCTGCAGGTCGGCGCGGAACTCGTCGGTGGCTCCGTCCATGATCGTCGCGAGATCGGTGTCGACCGTGTCTGCGCTGACGGTGACGGTGTGCAACGCGAAATTCTGGGCGGCGTCCACGTACGGCTGCCACGACGGCGTCGTTCGCGCCACCGGGGCAGCGCGGACAAACTGGCTGATCGCGAAGCCGATGGCGCACACCAGCAGCACCGCGAGCACGGTGGGCACCACAACCCTTGCCGCGCTGCTCTTCTCGGGGCGGCGTGGCTGCGGGATCGGGCTGGGCCCCGACCAGTGGGGGGAGGTGTGCGACGGGCCGGCCACCGAGTGGGTGGGTGCCGTGAAGCTCGGAGCCGTGATGACCCGCGGGGGCTCGGAAGAGTACTGTTGCGGCGACGGTGGCGATACCGACACCGGCGGCTGAGGCTGCGGTTGCGGTTGCGGCGTGGGGGGCCGCTGCGTGAGGGGGGCGGCCGCAGCGGCCGTCGGCCGGGCATCGGCGAGCGCCTTGGCGAAATCGCTGCATCGCGGGTAGCGCCCGGCCCGGTCCTTGGCCATCCCCTTGAGCATGACTTCATCCAGGTAGGCCAGTTCGGGACGTTCGGTCCTCAGGCTCGGTGGGGGCTCGTTGAGTTGCTTGCTGATCACCACCGCCGGGTTGGAGTGGTGGAACGGCGAGTGCCCGGCCAGGAGCTGAAATGCACTGGCCGCCAGTGCATACTGATCGGCCCGCCCATCCATCGACTGCCCCAGGAGTTGCTCGGGAGCCGAGTAGGCCATGGAACCGACGGCCATGTTGGTGGCGGTGATCCCGCTGATGTCATCGATCCGGCGGGCAACACCGAAGTCGGCCAACAGGATTCGACGACGAGCCGCTTCGGGTCCGGTCAGCAGGATGTTGGCCGGCTTCACGTCGCGGTGCAGCAGGTTGCGCTCGTGGGCATAGTCGAGCGCCTCGGCGATGGCGGTGACGATCTCGACTGCTTCACGCAGGGGCACTCCGCCGGGGTGACGCTCACGCACGTGTCGCGAGGCGTCGGTGCCGTCGACGTAGTCCATCGCGATCCACAGCTGCCCCTCGTATTCGCCGCGATCGTGCAAGCCGACGATGTGAGGATGCCAGAGCGAGGCGGCGATGTCGGCCTCGCGATTGAACCGTTCGCGGTACTGGGCGTCACTGGTCAGCGAGGCCGGCATGATCTTCAGCGCGTCCTGGCGGGGGAGCCGCGGATGTTGGGCCAGATATACCTCACCCATGCCGCCTGAGCCGAGTAGACGTTGAATCGTGTACCCGGCGAACACGTCACCGGTATTCAACGGCATGCAGTGATGGTAGTCGGACCGGCGGTCGGCCGTTTCGCGAGTAGCGTCGATGCCATGACTGCCGCTGCTTCCGACGCCGATTCCGACGCCGTCCGCGAATTGCTGCGCGACGCATTCACCCGGCTCATCGAGCATGTCGACGATCTCACCGACGGGCTGACCGAAGAGGTGTCGAGTTACCGGCCCACGCCGCAGGCCAACAGCATCGCCTGGCTGATCTGGCACAGTGCGCGCTGTCAGGACCTGCAGTTGTGCGACATCGCCGGGATCGAGCAGGTGTGGACCCGCGACGGCTGGAAGGACCGCTTCGGGCTCGACCTGCCGGGCAACGACATCGGCTATGGCCACAGCCCCGAGGACGTTGCGAAGGTGCACGCCTCCGCCGAACTTCTGGCGGGCTACTACCTGGCAGTGCACAAGGTGACGCTGGCCTATATCGCCGGGGTGACCGCCTCCGACCTCGGCCGCATCGTCGACACCCGGTGGGATCCGCCGGTGACGGCGAGTGCGCGGCTGGTCAGCATCATCGATGATTGCGCCCAGCATCTGGGCCAGGCCGCGTATCTGCGCGGCATCATCCCTTGATCGCCCGGTGGTGGCCCGTCGTCGGCCTCACCGTCATGGTCCTGCTCGGCTGGGCGGTCCGCACCGGACCGGTGCCGATCGACGACTGGTTCCAGCAGATCGGGGTCGAGCTCGGTTCATATCGGGACGCCTTTCTGGTGTTCAGCAAGCCACTGCTGGTGACGGCCGCGCTGCTGGTCGGCATCGTCGTGGCGCTGCGGCAACACCGGAAACGGTTGGCGCTGGCCATGGTCGTGAGCCCGCTGGTGGCGATCACCGTCGTGCGCGTCATCAAGCCGATCTTCGGCAGGGAGAAAGGCGGTGCGCTGGCCTATCCCAGCGGACACACCACCTTTCTCGTGGCGGCGACGAGCCTGCTCGTGTTGTTGGCAGGCATGAGGCTGTGGGCGCTGGTGGTGGCGGTCTGCGTCGTCCTGCTCGCCATCTTCGGCCTGTCGATGACCTTTCACTACTTCACCGACACGATCGGCGGGGTGCTGCTGGGCACCTCGGTGGTGGGGATCGCGGCGGTTCTCGCCCGAGACGGGCGATATGACCAGGTGGGCGACGCCTCGCCTGATCTTCGCTGAGCGATCATCTGTCGGTTCCGGACTTTTCGTCCAGTGGCTACCCGCGACGCGGAGCCCTCACGTGCGATGCGGCGCGCGGTCCCCTCGGCGCATTTTCAAGATCAGTCAACCATCAAGAACCAGTTGATGGTTCGGGTCGGCTGGCTATCGGACGGTGTTGCATTCCGCAATGCTTTTAGATCCGGCTTGGCGCATCAGCAAACCCTTCGTGCGGGTGCGAGCTGCGCAGATGGCTACATTCTGATTTTTGCGGCAACGCCGCCGGCGGCGAAGGTGGTTGCGTATGCAACAACCGGAAGATTCCCACCTGAGAAAAACCTGAGATCTTGATTAGTGGCAGGTAAATTTCGGCGCGTACCGAGTCATCGGTCAGCCCAAATAGCAAGTCATCGAGGGGATTTCACCAATGAGCAGTCGTGTCAACAGTCGTGTCTCGAGCGGTCTGACCGCTTGCGTCGCCGTCGCCACCGCCGGCGTCGTCGCGATCACTCCGGTCGCGGTGTCGACACCCACGCCGACGCGCGTCCTCGACGCGTCGACGGCCTTGATGGCCAGCTTCGAGGGCATGAATCAAGCGGGGCTGGTGTTCATGGCCGGTCAGCGGCTCGCGGACCAGTTCGTCCAGGCACCGCTCACTCCCTTTGTCCTCGCGGCCCAGCTCGTGGCCGGCGACAACGAGCGGCTGTTCTCCCAGATTCGGCAGATCGTCGACTCACCGGTCTACGTCGCCGATCCGCTCATCGAAGCGATTGCCATCACGCTGCCGGACGAGTTGGGTGGCGGCTCGGACCACGTAACCAACACCTCGGCCGGTGACGGCGCCTTCATGCAGTTCCGCAACAACGAACTCCTGGGCCTCCGGGACGACATCAACGCACAGTTCGCGCAGGTGCTCGACGTCGCCACCCCGTGGCCCAACGACAACTACACCGCGGCGCTCGCTCAGGGGCTGCAGGAATCGGCGGTGCGCAGCGTCAACGGCGCCGTGCTCGGGGCGGTCGGCCTGGTGTCCGTCGCGCAGGCGGTGGCATCCGGCGACAAGCTCGCGGTCTACAAGGCGGTGAAGGAATACATCGATGCGCCGATGTGGGTCGCGGACCCGGCCATCGAGGGTCTTGCCGAAGCACTCCCGGCCGGGCTCGGTGGCGGCACCAATCACGACCCGACCGACCCGACCGGCGACGGCACCCTCATGCAGTTCCGTAACAACCAACTGATCGGTGCACGCGATTCCGTGCGGATCGCGGCCGCCAACGTGCTCGGCGTGCGCGACAAGGTGGACAGCACCGGCAACGTGATCGCCAACAACAGTCTCAATCGGAGCCAGCTGCTGTCGGCCGCCGACGACACGTCCGACCAGAAGCCCAGGGTGAACAACCTCAAGCCCCACGTCACCAACCTCAACGCGGCGCTCGACGGTGCCAAGGACAAGGCCGACAAGCGGAGGGACAAGGCCAAGGCGAATGTGGACAAGGTCGTCAAGAAGGTGCGCGAAGCGGCCGACAAGACGGCCAAGAAGCTCGGCTCGAAAAAGGGTTCCGAGGACTGAGTAGCTGCCGGCGTGGAGCGCGGTGGTGAGGGGTCGCCGCGCTCTCGGTGACTTCCCCTCGAATTCGACGAGATGGCCGCTCACGCACTTCCGCGGGGCGGCCATTTCGGCGATCGGGATGCCCCGGTTCGGCCGGCAACTTGACAGGTGTCAACCCCGGTGCGACGTGCGTCACAAACGCCGATTAACATAGGCCGCATGACAGCGACGCCAGATGTAGCTCTGACCGGAGAGTTCACGGGTTCCGGCACCATTTACAACCCCGCAACCGGCGCCGTCGCCGGCCAAGTGACCTGGACCGACGCGGCCGACGTGCCGCGTATCGCGGCCGGTCTGCGGGAAGCCCAGAAGGAGTGGGAGGCCCGCGGCGCCAAAGGTCGCGCCAAGGTCCTTGCCCGCTACGCGGTGTGGTTGGGCGACCACCGCGACGAGATCGAGAAACTCCTGATCGCCGAGACCGGCAAGTCGGCGATGGACGCCGCACAAGAGGTCCCGCTGCTGATCATGATCCTCTCGTACTACATCAAGGTCGTCGAGGAGGCGATGGCGCCGGACACCCGTCCGGCCGCGCTGCCCATCATGTCGATCAAGAAGATCGCCGTGCATTACCGGCCACGCGCAGTCGTCGGGATCATCGCGCCGTGGAACTACCCCGTGGCCAACGCCATGATGGACGCCATCGGCGCCCTGGCGGCCGGGTGTGCGGTACTGCTCAAGCCGTCTGAGCGCACCCCGTTGACCGCCGAGGTGCTGCTGCGCGGCTGGCTGGATTCCGGTGCCCCCGAGGTATTTGCTTTGGCGCAGGGTGCGCGTGCCGTCTCCGAGGCCGTCATCGACAACTCCGACTACGTCCAGTTCACCGGTTCCTGCGCGACGGGAGCCAAGGTGATGGAGCGTGCGGCACGTCGTCTGACCCCGGTGAGCCTGGAACTCGGCGGCAAGGATCCGATGATCGTGCTCGAGGATGCCGACGTCGAACTGGCCGCCAACGCCGCGGTGTGGGGCGGAATGTTCAACGCCGGCCAGACCTGCGTGTCCGTCGAGCGGGTCTATGTGCTCGACCCGGTCTACGACCAGTTCGTCGCCGCCACCGTGAAAGCCGTCGAGAACCTCAAGATGGGTACCGGGGAGGGTTATCACTTCGGCTCCCAGATCGACGACAGTCAGGTAGCGATCACCGAACGCCACGTCAACGAGGCCGTCGCCGCCGGCGCCAAGGCGCTGACCGGTGGCAAGCGCCCCGAAGGCGGGGGCAGCTTCTTCGAGCCGACCGTGCTGGTCGACGTCGACCACTCGATGGCCTGCATGACCGAGGAGACCTTCGGTCCGACCCTGCCGATCATGAAGGTGTCCTCGGTCGAGGAAGCCATTCGGCTGGCCAACGACAGCCCCTACGGGCTGAGCGCCTCGGTGTTCTCCAAGGACGTCGACCGGGCCAAGGCCATTGCGCTGCAGCTTGATTGCGGTGCGGTCAACGTCAACGACGTCATCTCCAACCTGATGTGCACCACCGCGCCGATGGGCGGTTGGAAGACCTCGGGCATCGGTGCCCGCTTCGGCGGCGTCGACGGGGTGCGCAAGTTCTGCAAGCAGGAGACCGTGGTGGTGCCGCGCACCAGTGTGGGCGCAGGCGGCAGCTACTACAACAACTCCGAGAAGGCGATCGTTCGGATGAACAAGCTGCTGACCAAGCTGGCGCTGGCGCGTCCGCGCCGCAAGGCCAAGTAACGCACTACCAGGCGTTCACCCCGGCGACACCTTCATGTTCGCCGGGGTGGATACCGTCGCCCGGTGACTCTCGACATCACCGGGTACACGGTCCGTGACGACGACGATGACGACCCCGTTCTGCTGCTCGAACCCAGCGGCGAGGTCGTCGACACCTGGCGGGAGAACTACCCGTACGACGACCGCATGTCGCGTCAGGAGTACGAGGAACAGAAGCGCCTGCTGCAGATCGAATTGCTGAAGCTGCAGAAGTGGAGCCAGGGCAACGGGTTGCGGCACGTCATCGTGTTCGAGGGGCGTGACGCCGCAGGCAAGGGCGGCACCATCAAGCGGTTCATGGAACACTTGAATCCCCGCGGAGCGCGGGTGGTCGCGCTGGAGAAGCCGACCGAAAAAGAACGCACCCAGTGGTACTTCCAGCGCTACGTGCAGCACCTGCCCGCCGCCGGCGAGATCGTGCTGTTCGACCGCTCCTGGTACAACCGCGCCGGGGTGGAACGCGTGATGGGCTACTGCTCGCCGAAGCAGCATGCCGAATTCATCCGGCAGGCCCCGCTGTTCGAGCAGATGCTGGTCAACGACGGCATCAGCCTGACCAAGCTGTGGTTCTCGGTCACGCAATCCGAGCAGCGCACCCGGTTCACGATCCGTCAGGTCGACCCGGTGCGGCAGTGGAAACTCTCACCCACCGACCTCGCATCGCTGGACAAGTGGGACGACTACACCGCCGCCAAGGAAGACATGTTCGCCTGGACCGACACCGAAATGGCGCCGTGGACCGTCGTCAAGAGCAACGACAAGAAACGCGCCCGCATCAACGCCATGCGCCACGTGCTCGGTAAGTTCGACTACGACAACAAGGATTTTGAGGTGGTCGGCCACGCCGATCCGCTGATCGTGGGGCGAGCCCTGTCGGACTGAGCAGTCTGGCCGCCGCCCGGGAACTAGGAGGACGGCGTGCGCCTCGTCATGACGCTGTTCCTGTGGGTATTGACGACGATCCTGCTGGCGGCGGCGCTGCCGTCGGCGTGGGTGCAGAAGAACGTCATCGACGAGCAGGGCTACTCGTCCTTCGCCGCAGGCGCCGCCGGCGACCCGCAGTTGCAGCAGGCCGTCGCGGGGGAACTCACCACCCAGGTGCAATCCCTGGCATCGCAGAACGGTGCCGATGTCGACTCGCGGCGGATCCGCGCCGTGGCAGGTGCCTACACCGCCGGACCGGACTTCCCCGGGCAGTTCGCCCTCGCCAACCAGCTTGCGCACACCTGGATGTTCACCGACCGGCTGTCGCGGGACGAGAACGGCAGTTGGGTGATCGATGTGGCCCCGATGCTCAGGGACACCTCGTTCCGCGAAACCCTGTCCAACTTCGGTGTCGAAGTGCCGCAAACACTTACGGTCCCCATCGCATCATCGGCTCCGGACAATCTGCGGCCGGGGATCCTGCGACCGCTGGCCGTGTGGGGCCCGTGGGTCAGCGTCGGCGTGACAGTGCTGGCCGGCGTATTCGCCCTGCTGACTCTCGCCGCCGCGCGCGCCCGCGGTAAAACCCTTGCTGCCCTGGGCATTTCCGCTCTGCTGGTGGGTGCCGCCGGATGGGCGGGGCTCGAGGTGGGGCGGCGCTACCTCAACGAGGCCCTCAACCACACCAGTGGGGACATCCGACAGATCGCCGACGCCATGGTCGGACATGCCATCGACAGCCTGCACCAATGGCTCAACCTCGCCCTGGCAGCCGGCGGCGCGCTGGTGGTGTTCGGGATCATTGTGGCGCTGCTCGGTGGGTTGCGGCGTCGGAGCTGATTTCACGCTGCGCCGATTTCTGGTGTCACCCAATAGCTCTCGCTGCTACGACACGTCGCTGGGAGGGGATAGCCAGGTGTTGCATTCGCCGATCTTGTTCAGGCGGTAACCCTGATCCCACCAGGATCCATAGTGCTCAGGCGATCCGTGGTCGCGTGGCGAAACAGCATCCCAATTGCCGTTGGCAATCACCTGGTAATCGGCCACGGTGAACCGGCCTCCGGTGTCGACGATGGAGCCGACGAACATGCCGGAGAAGCACTGCGCCTGAAGCTCCATGCGGCGCGACAGTTCCAGTCCTGGTTCGGACTGCTCGCCCACGGCTCGCGCCTGTTTGTACATTTCATCAGAGGTCCCGATGAGGTGCTGGACGTGGTGGCCGTATTCATGGGCGAGCACTGCCAGGTTGAAGATCACCTCGGCGCTGTCTTTTTTGGGGGACAAGCTGGAAAGCGGCACGTACAGAGTTTCCGTCTTGCTGCAGTACAGGCCTGCGAAACCACGCATCCCGTCGCTGTCGCATCCTTCGGCCAGGGACACCTTGGGACTACGGAATTCCATTCCCGCCGCAGTGACCAGCGGCTTCCACGCCGTGTCCATGCACGACACCGCTGTCTCGTAGAAGATCCGGGCGGCCGCTGCGTCGCTCGGCCAACCGACTGGATTGCATGGTTGTTTCGCCAGCCCGGCGTCGAAGTTGGCAGCGATCCGGTTTTGTCCCAGCGCCGCGTCACCGGTGGGCAGGGCCTGCGCCGTGGTGGTGGTTGGGTGCGGCGCCGTGGTGGCGGTGTATGACGGCGCGGACGTGAGCTCACTGGTAGGGACGGCGACTGCGGGGCTGACCGGATCGCTGGCGCCGGCAGTGCCCTGCCTATTGAGCACGAAGACCCCGGCGGTGACCAGTGCGATCACCACCACGACGGCTGCGGTCGAGCCGATCAGGATGGCGGGGCGCCGAGAGCTTTTCGGCAACAGCACAGGTGCCGGATAGGCGGGGGACGGAGCACCCCACGGGTCGGCAAAGTGCTGCTGCGGAGGCGGACCCGACGGTGCGGTTGACCAGGGATCGACAGCAGAAGTCCACGGGTCCGCCGGCTTGGCCGTGCTCTTTTCGGCCGGCGTGAACGGGTCGGCGCCCGCGGCAAAGGGATTGTTGTTATCCCAGGACTTCGGCGGCGGACCGAACGGACCCCACGACTGCATTTCGAGAACGATACTGGCCCGACCAGGCGCGGTTGCGCACCAATTCCCGGCAGGGCCCTGCTAGCTGCTCAGCGTTTGCCAGAGGAACTCGTACGTCAACGCGGATCTGAACGCCGCCTGCTTGTTGTCGGCCGCGCCGCCGTGGCCACCCTCGATGTTCTCGTAGTAAAGCACCCGGTGCCCGGCAGCCTCCAATGCCGCCGTCATCTTCCTGGCATGGCCGGGATGCACCCGGTCATCGCGGGTCGAGGTGGTGATCAGGATCGGTGGGTACTTCGCGTCCTTCGAAATATTCTGGTACGGAGAATATTTCGACATGAACTCCCAGTCCGCCGGATCGTCGGGATTGCCGTACTCGGCCACCCACGACGCACCCGCCAGCAGCAGGTGGAAGCGCTTCATGTCCAGCAGCGGCACGCTGCACACCAGCGCTCCGAACAGCTCCGGGTAGTGGGTCAGCATGACGCCCATCAGCAGCCCACCGTTGCTGCCGCCGGAGGCGCCGAGCTGCTCGACCGTGGTGATGCCGCGGCTCACCAGATCTGCTGCCACCGCGGCGAAATCCTCGTACACCAGGCGGCGGTTCTCCCGCATCGCCTGCTTGTGCCAGTCCGGGCCGTACTCGCCGCCACCGCGGATGTTGGCCTGCACGAAGGTGCCGCCGCGGGCCAGCCAGGCGCGGCCCGCGCCGCCGAGGTAGCCCGGGGTCAACGAATTCTGGAACCCGCCGTAACCGTAGAGGTGGGTGGGGCTCGGTTCGTCGCGGCGCCCGACCACGAAGTACGGCACCTGCGTGCCGTCCTTGGACGTCGCAAAGAACTGCTCGACGTCGATGCCCGTGGCGTCGTAGAACGCCGGTGCCGACTTGACCTCGACCAGCGGGCCTCCGGCAGTGCCGTACAGCAGCTTTGACGGGGTGGTGAATCCGCTTGAGTTGTAGAAGACTTCGTCGCCGAGGTGATCGGAGTCGACGACGATGGTGTCGGTCGCGGGTGGAATGTCCGGTGCGTCCCTGTGCTCCCAGGTGCCGGGAGTGACGATCTCGACATGGCTGGCGACATCACGCAGCGTGACGAGGATCAGCTTCTCTTTGGTCCACTGCACACCGGCCAGGCTGCTGTGTTCATCCGGCTCGTAGACCATCGCAAGATCGGCTGTGCCGGAAAGAAAGTCGTCGAACTTGGTGCCCAGCAGGGCGCCGGCCGGGTAGGTGACGTCACCCACCTGCCAGTCGCTCCGCAGGGAGATCAACAACCACTCGCGGTGCAGCGACAGTGACGAGTCGGTCGGGACCTTGATCTCGATCAGCTCACCGTCGCGCAGCTCGTAGCGGATGCGGTGGTAGAAGTCGGTGTAGCGGCCCAGGCGGGTGTGCTCGAAGCCCGGGCTCCGGTCGACCGATGCGATCACCCGGACATCGGTTGGCTCCGCCTCGTACACCGTCTCGGCCTCGGCCAACGGTCGGCCACGCCGCCACCGCTTGGCGACCCGTGGATAACCGGACTCGGTCATCGCGCCCTCGCCGAAGTCGGTGCACACCAACAGGGTGTCCTCGTCCTCCCAGGACACCGACGACTTGGCCTCGGGCAACTCGAACCCACCCGAGACGAATTCTTTTGTCCGCATGTCGAACTCGCGCACCACAGTGGCGTCGGCGCCGCCGCGGGACAGGCTGATCATGGCCAGCGTGTGATCCGGCTCGATCACCTCGGGCCCGGACCACACCCAGTTCTCGTCCTCGGCACGGGCCAGCTCGTCCAGATCCAGGATCACGTCCCAATCCGGATCGTCGGTGCGGTAGCTCTCCAGCGTCGTGCGCCGCCACAGGCCGCGCGGATTCGCCTCGTCGCGCCAGAAGTTGTACAGGAACTCACCACGCCGGCCCGGGTAGGGGATCCGCGCATCGGTGTCGAGGATCTCCAGTATCTCGGAGCGCATCGTCTCGAAACGTTCACCGTTCAGCTGGGCGATCGTCGGCTCGTTGTGGGCACGCACCCACGCCAAGGCGTCGTCGCCGGTGATGTCCTCAAGCCACAGATAAGGGTCCTCAGCCACCTGTCCATTGTGACTGCGCGAGTACTGTGAGCTGAACAACACCACTGGCCCGTGGAAGTGAGGACGTGATGAGTCGAGCACCGGCGCGGGCCCTGATCACTGTGGCCGCCGCTGATCTGCTGGCGCGGTTGCAGGAGCGTCACGGGGCGTTGATGTTCCACCAGTCCGGTGGGTGCTGCGACGGATCGTCGCCGATGTGTTATCCCGACGGGGAGTTCATCGTCGGGGACCGCGACATCGTGCTGGCGGTGCTCGACGTGGGCGGTGCGGACGCGAGGAGCAAAGGGATCTTCGGTGTGCCCGTGTGGATCTCCGGCCCGCAGTTCGAGGCCTGGAAGCACACACAGTTGGTGATCGACGTCGTCCCCGGGCGGGGCGGTGGGTTCAGCCTGGAAGCACCCGAGGGCATGCGCTTCCTGTCGCGTGGCCGGGCGTTCACCGACGAGGAGAATGCCCTGCTGGCCGAGCAACCCCCGGTGACGGGCGCGCAGTACAGCGCCGGCGCCCGCCCTCCCGATACCGGCAGCCACCTGGTCGACGAAGCCGCCGACGCCTGCCCGGTACCTGCGCGATCGGTGCCTACTTCGCCAAGGTGAACTGGACCACGTCGGTCTGGCGACGGCGGAACAGCTCGGCGCAGCCCGTCAGATACTTCACGTAACGCTCGTAGACCTCGTCGGACTGGGTCGCGACGGCCTGCTGCCGGTTGGCCCCGCGGGCGGTTTCCATACCGTCGAACATCCGGCTGACGTGCGCAGCCTGGTTCTTCGACAGCGTCAGTCCCACCACGTCGACGTCGTAGCGTTCGATGGCGCGTCGCATGGTCGCTCCCCAACCGCACCCGACGTCGAGCAACGTCATCCCCGGCTCCAGCCCCAACTTGCCCAGCGCGAGGTCGATCTTGGCAATCTGCGCTTCCTCCAAGTTCATGTCGTCGCGCTCGAAATACGCGCAGCTGTAGGTCTGCGTCGGATCGAGGAACAGGCGGAAGAAGTCGTCGGACAGGTCGTAGTGAGCTTGGACGTCGGCGAAATGCGGAGTCAGGGATTTCGGCACAGGGGCGCCTTTCTGCTGCTCGTCGGTCGAGGGACAGATCGCGGCCGCGATCCTCATAGACCATTCGGAGCCGGTCGGGCCACGGATGGCTACGAATCGATATCGGCCGGGGCGCGCCGCACGCGTGCCGCTGTCGTACGGGATCGCGGCGTTATCGTCGAAGGGTGATTCCGCTGCCACGGGCGTGGCTGCTGACCGGCGCAATGTCGGTCGGCGTAGCGGTCGGGCTCCTCGCCGGGATCGCTACGACACTGCTGGTGACGGTCTCCGTTAGGCCTGATGTGGTGATCGCCCTCGTCCTCGGAGTCCCCGGTGTTCTCGGGACGCTCCTGGTCCTGGTCGCGGGGCGGCGCTGGGTCACCACGCTCGGGGCGTTCGCGCTGGCCATCGCGCCCGGCTGGTTCGGTGCGCTGGCGATCATCCAGGTGGCATCCCATGGCTGAGGACGTCGACACCTCCACCGCGGACTTCGCCCCGCTGTTCGACACCGGGGAAAACGAGATGGTCGCCGACGAATGGTCGGCCGCCGCAACACCTGCGGAAGACATGACGCCGGACCAGACGGAAACCGACGACGCGCCCTCGGCGCCGCTGCCCGCCCCGGCCCCGTCCGTCGTGGTCGAGGGGTCCTATCTGTCGGTGAAGTGGTGGACGTTCGTGGGCGTGCTGGCCGGGGTCTGGTTCGTCTCCGCCGCCGCCGGCGCAGGCCTGTACTACTACTGGTACCAATCGGTCGACAAGACCTGGCCGGTGTTCGCGGCGCTGGCCTACGTCGTCGTCACCACGGTCGGTGCGCTGTTGGCATCGACGGCGCAACGCAAACCGGTGGTATCGGCCCTGGCCATCGCCCTGATGTCGGCGCCGGTGGCGGCAATGGCCGCAGCAGCGGTTTTCTACGGCGCCTACGTGTTCGGCTGGATCGCCCGGTAGCACCATTGCGCCGCCCACTAGGGTGGGGTCGTGACCCACTTTGACGTTGTCGTTCTCGGAGCTGGTCCCGGTGGATACGTCGCGGCCATTCGTGCCGCCCAACTGGGGTTGAGCACCGCAATTGTCGAGCCCAAGTACTGGGGCGGTGTGTGCCTCAATGTCGGGTGTATCCCGTCCAAGGCGTTGCTGCGCAATGCGGAACTCGCACACATCTTCAACAAAGAAGCCAAGACCTTCGGGATCAGCGGTGAGGCCACCTTCGATTACGGTGCCGCCTTCGACCGCAGCCGCAAGGTCGCCGACGGGCGTGTGGCCGGTGTGCACTTCCTGATGAAGAAGAACAAGATCACCGAGGTTCACGGCTATGGCACCTTCACCGGTCCCAAGTCCATGTCGGTGAAGCTCAACGAGGGGGGGACCGAGGAGCTCACCTTCGACAACGCGATCATCGCCACCGGATCGTCGACCCGTCTGGTGCCGGGCACCTCGCTGTCCGAGAACGTCGTCACCTACGAAACCCAGATCCTCTCTCGCGAGCTGCCGGGCTCGATCGTCATCGCCGGCGCCGGTGCGATCGGCATGGAATTCGCCTACGTGCTGAAGAACTACGGCGTCGACGTCACCATCGTCGAGTTCCTGCCGCGCGCGCTCCCCAACGAGGACGCCGAGGTCTCCAAGGAGATCGAGAAGCAGTACAAGAAGCTGGGCGTCAAGATCCTCACCGGTACCAAGGTCGAGGGCATTTCAGACGACGGATCGACGGTCACGGTCACCGTCAGCAAGGACGGCAAGACCGAGGAGCTCAAGGCCGACAAGGTGCTGCAGGCCATCGGATTCGGGCCCAATGTCGAGGGCTTCGGCCTGGAGGCCGCCGGCGTCGCGCTGACCGACCGCGGCGCCATCGCGATCGACGACTACATGCGTACCAACGTGCCCGGCATCTACTCCATCGGCGATGTCACCGGCAAGCTGCAGCTGGCCCACGTGGCCGAGGCCCAGGGCGTCGTCGCCGCTGAAACCATTGCCGGCGCAGAGACTCTCGCGCTGGGTGACTACCGGATGATGCCGCGCGCCACGTTCTGCCAGCCGCAGGTCGCCAGCTTCGGGCTCACCGAAGAGCAGGCCAAGGCCGAGGGTTACGACGTCGTCGTCGCCAAGTTCCCGTTCACCGCCAACGGCAAGGCACACGGCCTGGCGGATCCGACCGGTTTCGTGAAGCTGATCGCCGACAAGAAGCACCTCGAACTGATCGGCGGACACCTGATCGGGCCGGACGTCTCCGAGCTGCTGCCGGAGCTGACCCTGGCGCAGAAGTGGGACCTGACCGCCAACGAGTTGGCCCGCAACGTGCACACCCACCCGACCCTGTCGGAGGCGCTGCAGGAATGCTTCCACGGGCTGACCGGCCACATGATCAACTTTTGAGAAACGAAATCGTCGCCGGCATAGCCGGATTGGTGGTCGGCCACATTGTGTGGCTGGCCGCCATCACATTGGCGACCGAGGGCTCCCGCGTCAACATCTGGGTGCTGTTGGTCGCGGCCCTGTCCCTCATCGGCGGGGCCGCAGGGGCCTACTTCGGCCGGCGTAAGTACCAGCAGAAATCCCACACCTGGGCGGCGTTCCTGTGGACCCTGCCGGTGTCCCCGGTGTTGTTCTCGCTGGTGCTGCTGGGTGTCACGTACCTGTAGTGCTTCTGGCAGGCGTCGCGGTAATGCGGCCTAGTCGGGGAAGTCCAGCGGGACTCGCAGCGTCGTCATGGTGGCGGCCAAACCGTCGTATTGGGCTGCCAGCAAGCAGAATTCGATGAGCTGCTGCTTGGTCAACAGCTTCGACAGGGCGGCCCAGGTCTCGGATGAGACCGACCGGGTGACGACGAACTCATCGGTCGCAGTGACCAACACCCGCTGTCGATCGGTCAAGCCTTCAGCGTCGGGCCCCTCGAAGATGCGGGCCTGAGTCTCGGCGTCGACACCGCGGCTGCGGGCCAGCCGGCGATGCTGCTGCAGCTCGTATTCGCAATCCCGCAGATGCCCCACCCGCAGGATGACCAGCTCGGCATCCTGACGGGACAACTTGCCCAGCGGGCCGAGCAGCAGGCCCGAATACGGCAGCCAGGCCAGGAACAGCAGCTTGTGCTGGCCAAGCACGTTCATCAGGGTGAACCTCGGTGCCCGGATAGCCCTGGCGCCCAGTTTGGCGATGGCCCAGTTGACCGGGCCCAGCTCGCGGAATCCGCCCGGCGCGATGCGGGCCGGCTCGAGTGCACTCACCCCGCCGAGTCTGGCACAGGTGGCGCGGCTCAGAAGGTCCAGGCGCCGGTGGGTTCGATGACGAACCCGTGGTTATGGCGGGGGTCGATGCACGCGACGAGGCCATGCTCGCCTACGGCGCAGGTAAATGCACCGACCTGTGGTCCCCAGTCGGCGACCAGTTTCTGGCCGACGTCGAGTCGTCGGCTGTTCGAGGTCGTACCGGCAGGGCAGTCTCCGTCGGAGACGTTGATCGTATAGCTGTATGGCGGGCTCGTCTTGGCTTGATCCTTTGGTCCCGCGCTCGCGCAGAGTTTGTCGGTGGGTGTGTAGGGGTCGGTTGAGAATCTCCCCGTGCAACCCATGCTGCTAAGGGTGATTCTGCATTCCACTCCGGTTGGTGTAACGAACTGATAGGACGGACCGCCGCGCAAAGGCACATAGAAGACATCGGGGTCGGAGGGGGTGAAAGCGCTCAGATCGGGGAAGATGCGAGGCGCAGGTTCAGCCCGGGCGGTGCCGGTGACCTGGTGTGTGCATGCGCCGACTGCCAGGGCCGACACGGAGACAAGCAAGAACAGCAACGATGAATGGCGTGAAATCAGTGCTCGGGAAATTTCGGGACGGGGCTTGGGTAAGGCGCAGTAGCCGTTATCGCCTATCTGATCATGTTTCACCTGGTTCATTGGGCGCTCCATATCAATGCTGAACTGTAAATGCTGTCACATACGTCTGCGGATTGTACGGAATAGGAAGTGGTTTTTTGGGATCAGGTTGTTCGAAATTGACGCCATCCCAAGTGCTTACGCGTAGTTCTATCGACTCTTGTCCGGTCCTCGGATCGTATGTGGTGTCGATAACTGTCGGGCCGTATGGTGCAGCGAATCCGTGATTCGATACTGTCGAAACTGGTGCGAGAATTGTGGTGGGAACCGCCGTCTTCAAGCCTTCTGTTGTTGAGGCGGTCACTGCACTGATAGCTTCGCGGGGAGGATGGGTTCTGGGGTCGAAATTGTCAGAACCGACCAACGCAAACCCGCCGCCTTTCAGCGCAACTAGTTGGCTCTCGCGCGCTCCCGGCATACCTTCGATCTTCCCTGACATATGTAGTGTTTGCATCCAGTCGGCAGGTGTTTGCCCTGGTTTGATGTCAGACTCAAACATGTATCGTTCGATTTTTCCGGCCTGATTTGTAATGTTTCCTACGACAACCATTTTTCCAGTGGCTTTGTCATACGCACCGGTGGGCTGGTATATCGGTAATTTCGTCTTACCGTCGGGTCCTAAATACGTGACCGGTCCTAATGGCTGCGGATTGTCTGGGTCGGTGAAATCCCAGGCCTTCCCGGGCGTGGAATAAGGGTTCGTTCCCTGTACTTCTTTGCCATCCGGGTAGCTGAAGAATGCGATCCGTTCACCGTTTGGGCCGAGGGCGGTCCCAGTGGGGATCGTACGTTTCCCGACCTCATCGCTTGCCTTCTCGCTGTCAGGGTCGCGGGGTATTTCATCGATCGGATCCCAGTGGGCATCGTGGGTCGCCGGGTCCCCACCGAACGTCGGTCCTTGCCCATCCGGGAAGGTGACCTGCAGGTCGTATTTGTCCTGTTCGTACTTGAGTGGTCCTGCCGGCCCGATGATTTTCGGCCCATCCGGATTGCTCGGGTTGTCAGGTGTCGGGCCTGTGCCTTCAGAATTGAACTCCCGCAGTGAGGCCGAGATCTTCTTGAGCTCTGAACTGATTCGTTCGTCGGTCGCGGCGAGAAGCAATGCTTGCGCTCGGATATCGGCTTCGAGCGCTCTGGCAAGGTGTTCTCGAAGCCAGCGGAAAGGGTTGGGGAAGTTGGGCAATCGGTCCCTGAGAGTCAGGTCTTCTCTGACTTCGAAGAGTCGGTTCTCGGCGTTGCGGATAGCTGCCAGCGCGGCTTTGCGCGCATCGGCTATCGACTCAGCTCCCTTCGTTGCGACATCGGCGGCCTTGCGGAGTTGATCCTCCGCCCCCCGCATGCCCACAACATCGCGGAAGAGCCGATCTTGGGCCTGGTCTGATCCGGAACCAGACCAGTGTGCCCCGCTCAACGCGTTCTGGGCCGTCGCGTAGTTCTCCTGAATGAGCTTGGCGCGCTCGGTCCACAGCTTGGCTGCGGTTTCCAGGTGCGTCGTGGTCCAGGCTTCGATTTGAGACTTGGTGGGGAATTCCACGATTGGGCCCGCTACCCGCCCGGTCTCATGGTGCCTGCCACCTTGTCAGCGGTCGATGTATCGGTGGAGTCGTATGCGTTGGCGGCGCGGGTCAGGCTTCCCCCGTATCCGCTCAGCCGGAATCCGGCGACCTTCGTCACGTGGTCTGCGCTGGCCGCCAGTTCGGTCACTGCAGCGGAACTCGGCTGGAAGTCAGGTCCAGGCTCCATTGCAGTTACCGCACCTTGCAGCTGTTTGCCGAGGTCATAAAACTGCCCGGCGAGTGCCGTCAGTTCAGCGGTATCGACCTCGAGCTTCGGCCCAGTCATTTCTCAAGTTTATGGCTCCTCTCGGACCGTCTAGAGCGCCAACTCGCTACGGCTCACGCACCAAGTACGGCGACACCGTCGAGCGGTGCTCGTTGAGATCGAGGGCCTTGCCGAGCGCCGGGAACGCACGTTGCGGGCAGTTGTCACGTTCGCACACCCGGCAACCCGACCCGATGGGGGTGGCGACCTCGCCGGAGAGGTCCAGGCCTTCGGAGTACACCAGCCGATGGGCATGGCGCAGTTCGCATCCCAGCCCGATAGCGAAGGTCTTGCCGGGCTGCCCGTAGCGCGAGGCGCGGCGCTCCACGGTGCGGGCCACCCACAAGTAGTTGCGGCCGTCGGGCATCTGGGCGATCTGCACCTGGATCTTGCCCGGGTTGGTGAAGGTTTCGTACACATTCCACAGTGGGCAGGTGCCGCCCGAGGAGGAGAAGTGAAAGCCGGTGGCGGACTGGCGTTTTGACATGTTTCCGGCGCGATCGACCCTGACGAACGAGAACGGCACGCCGCGCATCGACGGACGCTGCAGCGTGGAGAGCCGGTGCGCGATGGTCTCGTAGCTCACCGAGTAGAACGCCGACAGGCGCTCCACGTCGTAGCGGAAATTCTCGGCAACATCGTGGAATTGGCGGTAGGGGAGCACGGTCGCCGCGGCGAAGTAGTTGGCCAGCCCGAGCCGGGCCAGGGTGCGGGATTCGTCGCTGGTGAACATGCCTTCGTCGACCATCTTGTCGATGAGTTGGTCGAACTCGAGGAAGGCCAGTTCGGCCGCCATCTTGAACACCTGCTGGCCGCGGGAGAGGTGATTGCCCATCTCCAGGGTCTTGGTCGCCGGGTCATAGCGGTGCAGCACCGTGTCGCCCAGATCGATGCGTCGCACGATACGGACCCCGTGCTCGGTGGTCAGCCGGTTGGCCAGCTCGCCGGCCAGGTCACCGCGGTGCATCCGGATCTTGGCGGTCAGATCCTCGGCGGCGGTATCGAGTTCGTGCAGATAGTTCTGCCGTTGGTAGAAGTAGTCGCGAACTTCTTCGTGCGGCATGGTGATCGACCCGCTACCGCTGCCGTCGGAGTACCGGTCTTCGGTGGCGGCGGCCAACTGGGTGGTGGTGAGCCGGTACCGACGGTGCAGGTTCACCATGGCGCGGGCGAAATTCGGATACGACGCCACCATGTCGGCGACTTCGGCGACATCCATGTCGGCGCCGAGGTCGCGGTCCATCGCCACCTCGCGCATCTCGGCGACCAACCGGGTGTCGTCGTGGGAGGCGAAGAACGTCGCGTCCACCCCGAACACCTCGGTGATACGGAGCAGCACCGCCACGGTGAGCGGCCGGACGTCGTGCTCGATCTGGTTGAGGTAGCTGGGGGAGATCTCCAGCATCTGAGCCAGCGCGGCCTGGCTGAATCCACGCTCGCTCCGAAGTTGTCGCACCCGCGACCCGACGAACGTTTTTGCCACGTCAAATAGCCTAACAAGGGTGTGAAGGTGACCTTTGCATTCTTGGCAGTTCAGGCTCTACTGGCAGTATCGGCCTGCCTGGCATGATCGGCTCAGGCGACAGTGACTGGGAGATGACCATGACGGGAACCGCGCAAACTTCGACCACCGGGCTCAACAAGGTGATGATGCCGGTGCCCGATCCCCATCCCGACGTCTTCGACCGCGAATGGCCTCTGCGGGTCGGCGATATCGACCGGGCCGGACGGTTGCGGTTCGACGCCGCCGCCCGACACATCCAGGACATCGGCTCCGACCATCTCCGCGAACTCGGCTTCGAAGAGACCCATCCGTTGTGGATCGTGCGGCGCACGATGATCGACCTGATCAAGCCGATCGAGTTCCAGGACTTGCTGCGGATGCGGCGGTGGTGTTCGGGAACGTCGAACCGGTGGTGCGAGATGCGGGTGCGTATCGACGGCCGCAAGGGCGGGCTCATGGAATCCGAGGCGTTCTGGATCAACATCAATCGGGAGACGCAGGGGCCGGCCCGTATCTCCGACGACTTCCTCTCAGGCCTGCGCCGCACCACCGACGAGGCCAGGTTGCGCTGGAAGTCCTACCTGAAGGCCGGCAGTCGTGAGGATGCCGCGGAAGTCCGTGAATACCCGGTGCGGGTGTCCGACATCGACCTGTTCGATCACATGAACAACTCGGTCTACTGGACGGTGATCGAGGACTACCTGTACTCCCATCCCGAGCTGCTGGAGAAGCCGCTGCGGGTGACCATCGAACACGACGCCGCAGTGGCGCTCGGCGAGAAACTCGAGATCCTGTCGCACGTTCACCCGGCCGGATCGACTGACAAATTCGGCGAAGAGCTCTCCGATCGCACTGTTAGAACGCTCACATATGCCGTCGGCGACGAGACAAAAGCGATCGCTTCACTGTTCTCGCTCTGACCCCTGCCGGTTTAACAGTACGAGCGTACTGACCTGCACCTTTGAGCTACCCGTCGGTAGCTTCTGAACCGGTACAGCCATCATATTTCTTCGCAACCTTTGCAAGTTAACTAAGCGCTTTGGCGAAAGTTGGCAACTGAAACAGGTGGACCTGCGGATATGGGTTATGACATCTTCGGATTAGCACACCAGTGAAGCTGCTGCGGCGTTAGCAAGAAACCGCGGTGGTCGAACCAAAAACCGAAGGAGCAGTCCTATGTCGACCGTGGGCACCCCCAAGTCACCGGAACAGATCCAGCACGACTGGGATCACAACCCCCGCTGGAAGGGCATCACCCGTACCTACACCCCGGCCGACGTGGTTGCCCTGCAGGGTTCGGTCGTCGAGGAGAACACCCTCGCCCGCCGCGGCGCCGAGGTGCTGTGGGAGCAGCTCCACGACATGGACTTCGTCAACGCGCTCGGCGCGCTGACCGGTAACCAGGCCGTGCAGCAGGTCCGCGCCGGTCTGAAGGCCATCTACCTGTCCGGGTGGCAGGTCGCCGGTGACGCCAACCTGTCCGGCCACACCTACCCCGACCAGAGCCTCTACCCGGCCAACTCGGTGCCGCAGGTCGTCCGCCGCATCAACAACGCTCTGATGCGCGCCGACCAGATCGCCAAGGTCGAGGGCGACACCTCGGTCGAGAACTGGCTCGCCCCGATCGTCGCCGACGGTGAGGCCGGCTTCGGTGGTGCGCTCAACGTCTACGAGCTCCAGAAGGCCATGATCGCCGCCGGTGTTGCAGGTTCGCACTGGGAAGACCAGCTGGCCTCGGAGAAGAAGTGTGGCCACCTCGGTGGCAAGGTGCTGATCCCCACCCAGCAGCACATCCGCACCCTGACCTCGGCCCGCCTGGCTGCCGACGTCGCCGACGTGCCCACCCTGGTCATCGCGCGCACCGACGCCGAGGCCGCCACCCTGATCACCTCCGATGTGGACGAGCGCGACCGCCCGTTCATCACCGGTGAGCGCACCAACGAGGGCTTCTACCGGGTGCAGAACGGTCTGGAGCCGTGCATCGCCCGCGCCAAGGCCTACGCGCCGTACGCGGACCTGATCTGGATGGAGACCGGCACCCCGGACCTGGAGCTGGCCAAGAAGTTCGCCGAGGGCGTCAAGAGCGAGTTCCCCGACCAGATGCTGTCCTACAACTGCTCGCCGTCGTTCAACTGGAAGCAGCACCTGGACGACGACACCATCGCCAAGTTCCAGCGCGAGCTGGGCGCGATGGGCTTCAAGTTCCAGTTCATCACGCTGGCCGGCTTCCACGCCCTCAACTACTCGATGTTCGACCTGGCCCACGGCTACGCCCGCGAGCAGATGAAGGCCTACGTCGAGCTGCAGGAGCGCGAGTTCGCCGCCGAGGAGCGCGGTTACACCGCCACCAAGCACCAGCGTGAGGTTGGCGCCGGCTACTTCGACCGCATCGCCACCACGGTTGACCCGAAC
Organism: Mycolicibacterium peregrinum; assembly: GCF_001665785.1. Taxonomy (GTDB): domain Bacteria; phylum Actinomycetota; class Actinomycetes; order Mycobacteriales; family Mycobacteriaceae; genus Mycobacterium; species Mycobacterium peregrinum_A. Next base: position 98,110 of record NZ_LZSO01000050.1, on the reverse strand, counting down.
AGCTCGACCACCGCGCTGGCCGGTTCCACCGAAGAGGGCCAGTTCCACTGAGCTTGCGAAGTGGAACCGAAAAGCCGGAGCCACTGAACTTGCGAAGTGGAACCGAAACGCCGGAGCCACTGAGCTTGCGAAGTGGAACCGAATAGCCTGAGCCACTAAATCCAGCGGCTTGACAGCGCAGGCCCCGCTCAGAATTCTTGGGCGGGGCCTGTCGCATGTCCGCGTATTGAGAAAGTGAAGTCGTGAGCAATCAAATTGAACGTGTAGGTGTGATCGGTGCCGGCCAGATGGGCGCGGGTATCGCCGAGGTGTCCGCCCGTGCCGGTGTGGACGTGCTGGTGTTCGAGACCACCGACGCACTGGTCACCGCCGGCCGCAACCGCATCACCAAATCGTTGGAACGTGCGGTGAGCGCGGGCAAGGTCACGGAGCGGGAGAAGGACGCCGCGCTGGGCAAGCTGAATTTCACCACCACCATCGACGACCTGGCCGACCGGCAACTGGTCATCGAGGCCGTGATCGAGGACGAGAACGTCAAGGCAAAGATCTTCGCCGACCTGGATCGCGTGATCACCGACCCCGACGCGGTGCTCGCCTCCAACACCTCGAGCATTCCGATCATGAAACTCGCGGCAGCTACCCAGAATCCTGCCAGGGTCTTGGGCCTGCACTTCTTCAACCCAGTTCCGGTGTTGCCGTTGGTCGAATTGGTGAGCACTCTGGTGACCGCCGATGCCGCAGCCGCGCGGGTCGAGGACTTCGCCAGCACGGTTCTCGGAAAACAGGTTGTCCGTTGTTCGGACCGGTCCGGTTTCGTCGTCAACGCGTTGCTGGTGCCGTATCTCTTGGCGGCGGTCCGGATGGTCGAAGGTGGCTTTGCCACAATTGACGATGTCGACAAGGCAGTGGTGGCGGGGTTGTCCCACCCGATGGGGCCGCTGCGCCTGTCCGATCTGGTCGGATTGGACACCCTCAAGCTCATCGCCGATAAGATGTTTGACGAGTTCAAAGAGCCTTTGTACGCCGCGCCGCCGCTGCTGTTGCGCATGGTGGAGGCAGGACAGCTGGGCAAAAAATCGGGCCAGGGCTTCTACAAGTACTGAGAAAGACGGCGCTGGCACTATGGCCGAGGCTTAGCTAGTCTACCCATGGTAGGGCCCTGCTGGCTCGCTCTATAGAGTCTGCATGTAAAACATGTGTCGGCCCCTAAACCATTGGTCGTCAGCAGCAGAAACGCAAAGAGGTAATTTTTCGCATGTCTAACGTCGAGTCCGATCTTGCTCCGTACTACGAGGAGTCGCAGTCGATCTACGACATCTCGAATGAGTTCTACGCTCTCTTCCTCGGGCCGACCATGGGCTACACCTGCGGTTACTACGAGCGCGAGGACATGAACCTCGAGGAATCGCAGAACGCCAAGTTCGACCTCGCGCTGGGCAAGCTCGACCTCAAGCCGGGTATGACGCTGCTCGACATCGGCTGCGGCTGGGGCGGTTGCCTGGAGCGTGCGCTGATCAACCACGACGTCAACGTCATCGGGATCACGCTGAGCAAGGAACAGTCGGACTATGCCCGCAAGCGGCTGGCCAAGGTCGACACCAACCGCAACGTCGAGATCCGGTTGCAGGGCTGGGAAGAGTTCAACGAGCCCGTCGACCGCATCGTCTCGATCGGCGCATTCGAGGCGTTCAAGCAGGAGCGCTACCCGATCTTCTTCGAGCGGGCCTACAGCATCCTGCCGGACAATGGCGGCCGCATGCTGCTGCACACGATCCTGGCGCACACCCAGCAGTTCTTCCGTGAGAACAACATCAAGCTGACGATCAGCGACCTGAAGTTCATGAAGTTCATCGGTGAGGAGATCTTCCCCGGTGGGCAGCTGCCTGCGGTCGAGGACATCGAGAAGCTCGCCGACGGCTCGGGCTTCAAGCTGGAGCGCATCCACCTGCTGCGTCCGCACTACGCGCGCACGCTGGACATGTGGGCGGCCAACCTGGAGGCCAAGAAGGACGAGGCCATCGCCCTGCAGGGCCAGGAAGTGTACGACCGATTCATGAAGTACCTGACCGGTTGCGCCGACTTCTTCCGTCGCGGCATCACCAACATCGGCCAGTTCACGCTGGTCAAGTAGGTTCTTTCACTTTCGCCGAGACTACGGTTTCTGGTGCGATTTCTATGATTTCGCGTCAAAACCCGTAGTCTCGGCGCATTTGTAGGGTGTATAGCCCGTCCCGCGCAACGCCGCCCAGGCGCGGGCGACCACCTCGGGCCCGCGATATTCCAGTTGACGGGCACTCACGCGCACGATCGTCCAGCCTCTGGACGCCAGGAATTCCAACCTGACGATGTCGTTCTCCTGGGCCTCGGGGGTGGTCCAGTGCTGGTCCCCGTCGTACTCGATGCCCACCAGCCACTCCGGCCAGCCCATGTCGATCCGGCGACGCACCCGTCCTGACTCATCTGCCACCGGGATCTGGGTGACCGGGCGCGGCAGTCCGCCGCGTACGAGCAGCAAGCGCAGCCTGGTCTCCTGCGGAGATTCGGCGCCGGCGTCGGCCAGATCCAGCGCTTGGCGGAGCCGGCGAATGCGCCTCGCGCCCGGATAGCGCTCGGCAATCGCGGAGACGGCGGCGATGGCCCCGCGGGTGCTGTTGAGCAGAGCATCGATCCTGATGATCGCGGTGTCGAGTGGTTGGAATCGCCCCATGTCGTAACAGGTGCGGGCGATGGTGGTGCAGGTCATGTCACCGACCACGGTGACCTCGTCGTCGGCGATGACGCCAGTGTGGATCAGAATGCCCGGCGGGGCCGGGTGCCGGAAGCGGGTCAGTTCGGCCGGCGACTTCTCGGGAACCCACTTGCTTCCCAGGACCGCCGCCGCTGAGTAGCCGGAGAGCGTGGCGCAGCGCCGCGACCACAGCCACGCGGCCCGGGCTCGGGTGTACGCGTCGAGGGTGAAATCCCTTGGTATATAGACGTTTTTATGAAGCTTGCGATACTGCGTCCGCAACGCATGTCGAGTGAGAGTCCCGGCGGCGAGCGCCTCGGTCGCCACGACGAGGTCTCCCACGCCAAAATCCCCCACACCGATTTTCGACGCAGCGGGCGGCCTTCCAGTTCCCCTTATCGCCGAGACGACGCTTTATGGCGCGAAATCTCCAATATCGCGCCATCAACCGTAGTGTCGGCGAAAGAACCTCAGGCGTCGGCCAGGCGCTTCTTCTCGGCCTCGACGTCGAAGTCCGGCGGCGGCCAGGCCATGTTGAGGCCCTTGAGCGCCTCGATGAGCAGTTCGGTGATGGCGAGCCGGCTGTACCACTTCTTGTCGCACGGCACGATGTGCCAGGGGGCGTAGTCGGTGGACGTCTTCTCCAGCATGGCCTGATAGGCCTCCTGGTATTTGGGCCACAGCAGCCGCTCGTCGATGTCGGCCGGGTTGTACTTCCAGTACTTGTCGGGGCGCTCGAGCCGCTCGGCCAGACGCGCCTTCTGCTCGGCGAGCGAGACGAACATCGCCACCTTCACCAGGGTGGTGCCTGCATCGACCAATTCGCGTTCGAAGGCGTTGATCTCGTCGTAGCGGGTGCCCCAGACGTCCGGCGGCACCAGGTTGTGCACGCGGACGATCAGTACGTCCTCGTAGTGCGAGCGGTCGAACACCCCGATGTGCCCGGCCGGCGGGAGGGCGTTGCGGATCCGCCACAGGTAGTGATGGGCGCGCTCCTCCTCGGTGGGCTTGCCGAAGCTGGTGTAGCGGATGCCCTGCGGATTTGCCGCTCCCACAACGTGTTTGACGATCCCGCCCTTGCCGGCGGTGTCCATGCCCTGCAGGATCAACAGCACCGAGCGGTTGTCGTCACCACTCTTGCTGCGGGCGTAGAGCATCTCCTGCAGCGAAGCGAAGCGCATGTTGCGTTCGGTCTGCAGGGTGGGCGCATCACTCTTGCTCCCGCGGAATCCCGGCGTGCTGTTGGCGTCGATGCGGGCGACCTCGTCGCCCGGGCGGAAAGCCAGCTGGTCATGTGGTTCGTGGGTCCACAGGGCAGGCAGATCTCTGTCGCTCACCCGTTCAGTCAAGCAGTTGTGGCGGCAAAACCGGTGATGGATGTGGCAGTGAGTTGAACTTCTCCAGCGAGCCGCCGACTTCGACAATGCCGCACAGCGCGTTCCACGACAGCATGGTCAGGTAGTCGATCAGCTCCTCGGCGGTCATCCGCGGGTTCGACATCCAGGAGTGGGTGGCCAGCTGGACCCCGCCGACGGTGTGGAACGCCCACGCCTCGGCGCCACGGGTGTCCATGCCGACCGAGGCCATGCGGCGGCGCAGCATGACGGCCAGCATGCGGGCGATGATCTGCTCGGAATCGGCGACGGCCTTGCTCTTGCTGGCCGAGTTGTTCGCCATCACGAACGGATAGATCTCGGGCTCGGCGGCAACGGTTTCCACGTAGACCTTGATGATCTCGCGGGTCAGGTCGAATCCGTCGAGGTTCGAGGACAGCGCGGCAGCCATGTTGGGGATCAGGGTGGTCTGGGCGAACCGCATCATCACGGCGGTCGTCAGGTCGTTCTTGTCGACGAAGTAGCGGTACAGCACCGTCTTGGAAACGCCGATCTCAGCGGCGATCTCGTCCATGCTGACGTTGCTGCCCTGGCGCCGGATCGCTTCGAGGGTGCCGTCTACCAGCTCATTGCGCCGCTCCACCTTGTGCTGGTGCCAGCGCCGTTTGCGTCCATCGGTCTTCACCGTCACCGGCGGAGTCTGCTGTGCCACTGTCGCAGTAGTCCCATTCCCTAGTTCCACTTGATACTACGGCGAATCTGCGGATACCGGCTTGAGGGTCAGGCCTTCAGTCGCGGCGATAGCGCAAGATGGAAAGGTGGCACATCGAACCGACGCCGGGGTCCGCGCGAATGCGGGCCCGCGGCAAAGTTTTGCCGAAACGCTGGCCGGTGCGGACAGCGCTGCCGACGCCGAACGCCTACGGGGTTTGCGGAGGATGAAGCTGGTAGCGCTGAGCTTCCTGGTCGGCGCCACGGTGATCTTCCTTCTGTGCACCTGGGCGCAGTCGCGGGGCGCGGCCGGCTGGGTCGGTTATCTCCGTGCGGCGGCCGAGGCCGGCATGGTCGGTGCGCTTGCCGACTGGTTTGCGGTGACTGCGCTGTTCAAGCATCCGTTGGGTCTGCCCATCCCGCACACAGCCATCATCAAGCGCAAGAAGGACCAGTTGGGCGAGGGTCTGGGCACGTTCGTCCGGGAGAACTTCATGTCCCCCGAGGTGATCGCCACCAAACTGCACGACGCCCAGGTCGCGGGCCGGCTGGGCAAGTGGCTGTGCGACCGTCCGCATGCCGAGCGGGTGGCTGCCGAGGCGTCGACCGTGCTGCGGGTCGGGGTCGAGATGCTGCGCGACGAGGACGTCCAGCACGTGTTGGACCGGATGATCGTCAAACGCATCGCGGAGCCCAAGTGGGGACCGCCGATCGGCCGGGTGCTGTCCACACTGCTGCAGGAGGGCCGCCAGGAAGCGCTGATCCAGCTGTTGTGCGACCGGGCGTTCCAATGGTCGCTGAACTCCGGTGAGGTGATCGAGCGGGTGATCGAGCGGGATTCGCCGACCTGGTCGCCGCGCTGGGTGGACCACCTGGTCGGGGAGCGGATCCACCGGGAGCTGATGGATTTCACCGACAAGGTGCGCCGTAACCCCGACCATGAGCTGCGCCGCTCGGCCACCCGGTTCCTGTTCGAGTTCGCCGACGACCTGCAGAACGACGAGGCGACGATTCAGCGTGCCGAGAACGTCAAGGAACAGATCATGGGCCGCGACGAGGTGACGCGGGCGGCCGAGAGCGCGTGGGCGGCGGCCAAGCGGATCATCCTGGAGTCGGTGGACGACCCGTCCTCGGCGCTGCGCACCCGGATCGCCGACTCGGTGATGCGCATCGGGGAGTCGCTGCGTGACGACGCCGAGCTGCGCGACAAGGTCGACAGCTGGATCATCCGAGGGGCGAAACACCTGGTCGCAGAGTATGGGACCGAGATCACAGCAATCATCACCGAGACGATCGAACGGTGGGACGCCGACGAGGCGAGCCGCCGGATCGAGCTCCATGTGGGCCGTGACCTGCAATTTATCCGGATCAACGGCACGGTGGTGGGATCGCTGGCAGGCCTGATCATCTATTCGGTAGCTCAACTACTCTTCTGACCTGCGCTAACTAGTGCTTGCAAAAGTTAGCACCCCGTCGTAGCGTGAATTTTGTCGTTAACGGATACACGGCCTACGAGGGGAATGACATGGCGCAAGACGAAAATCTCGCCGCTGTCGTCTCCAACGCTGCGCAGGACATCGGGAGCTTCATCCGGGCCCAGCGCGAGGCGGCGCAGGTATCGGTTCGGCAGTTGGCCGAGAAGGCCGGCGTCAGCAATCCCTACCTGAGCCAGATCGAACGGGGATTGCGGAAACCCTCCGCCGACGTGCTCAACCAGATCGCGAAGGCACTTCGGGTGTCCGCGGAAGTCCTCTATGTGCGCGCCGGGATCTTGGAGCCCAGCGAGCCCAGTGAGGTCCGCGACGCCATCGTCAACGACGTGGGGATCACCGAGCGGCAGAAGCAGGTGCTGCTCGATATCTACACATCGTTCCGGCAGCAGAACGAAGCCGAAGCAGGTGAGGAGCAGACATCTGATCCGACTGACTGAGACCTCACCAACTGACCGATAACCATTCGCACGAAAAGCCATCCTGAGAAAGGAATTCGCATGACCGAGAAGACTCAGCCCACCATCGAAGACCTCAAGGCCCCGCTGTTGGCCGCCGTCGGCGCTGCCGACCTGGCTCTGGCCACGGTCAACGAAATCGTCGCCAGCCTGCGTGAGCGTGCCGAAGGCGCGCGCACCGATGCCGAGGCCCGCGTCGAGGAGAGCCGTGCCCGCCTGAACAAGCTGCAGGAGGAGCTGCCGGCGCAGTTCGGTGAGCTGCGCGAGAAGCTGAACTCCGACGAGCTGCGCAAGGCCGCCGAGGGCTACGCCGATCAGGCCACCGCGACCTACAACAAGCTGGTCGAGCGTGGCGAGGCCGCGTTGGAGCGCCTGCGCAACCAGCCGGCCATCGAAGAGGCCGCGAGCCGGGTCGAGGGCTACACCGACCAGGTCTCCGAGCTGACCCAGGAGGCTCTGGGCACCGTGGCGACCCAGACCCGCGCGGTCGGCGAGCGCGCCGCCAAGCTGGTCGGCGTCGAGCTGCCGAAGAAGGCCGAGAAGGCCGAGGCCCCCGCCGCTGCCGCCCCCGCCAAGAAGGCCGCCCCGGCCAAGAAGGCCCCGGCTGCTCCGGCCAAGAAGGCTGCCACCCCGGCCGCCAAGAAGACCACGGCCACTCCGGCCAAGAAGGTCACCCAGAAGTAATACCGGTGTCGATCGGCGGGGCGTGAGCCCCGTCGGTCGACGCTGACGATGCGGCCCGCATAGGCTGGTGAGGTGCAACTTGCCAACCTTGCGGGCCTCATTATTTCCGTACTCGGTTACGTGGTCGTTCTCGTGACCGTGTACGCCTTCGTGCATGCGGCGATGCAGCGTCCGGACGCCTACACGGCCACCGGCAAGCTCACCAAGCCGGTATGGCTGGCCATCCTGGGTGTGAGCGCGGTGCTGACGCTGCTGGTGGGTGGTGTGTTCATCCCCGTCATCGCGGCTTGCGCCACCGGTGTCTACCTCGTCGATGTGCGGCCCAAGCTGCTCGAAATCCAGGGAAAGTCGCACTGACCTGATGCGTTCGTCACTGGCTGCGTTCGGCGCGGCTTGCCTCGCGCTGGGCGCGACATTGACCCTGATCCCCGTCGCTGCCGCCGACCCGGCCGCCGACCACATCTACGTCGACCACGTCGAATGGGCCAAATGGGGCGACCTGTCGAGCCTGCGCGTCTATCCCACCGACGCTGCCCGGGAGCTGGCCCGGCAGCCGGGCAACGTCGCGCAGGCCGACCAGGCCTGGGCCGAGGTGCTGACCCTGTCGCCCGATGCCGACCTGCCCGGGATGCGTGAGCAGTTCGTGTGTCACTGGACGTTCGCCGAACTCACCGAGCCCGGCAAGACCAGCTGGAACCTGGAGCCGTGGCGGCCCGAGGTCGCCCCCGAGGTGATGCTGGCCAGCGGCTGCAATCCCGGCGGCAGTGAGGAACCGTTCTGACGGGCAGCTACACCCGCGCTCAGGTGGCCGCCCTGGTCGACCTGTCGGGCACCAGGGCGATGCTCGACGGCCTCACCGGTTGAGCGCGGGCTCAGGCAGACCAAAACGTGGGAAAACTCAGAGCTTGTCGAAGCAGGGATCGTCGGCGGGTTTCGGCATCGATGCGTTCTTGGTCGAGAACTTCGCCACCACGCCACTGTCGGTGACCTGCACGCTGTCGGCGTGGATCCCCATCGGATAGTTCTCGGTCAGCTGGGCGGTGAACTTGTCCAGGATCGGCTGCAGCGTCTCCCGCGGCCACGACAGTCCGATCGCGCTCAGGTCGACGATCTGCATCGAGATGCCCTTGTTGACCACGGTGGGCTTGGCGGTGATGGTGCCGAGCAGGCCCTTGAGCTCGATCGTCCCGTTCGACGGGTTGGTCTTCACATCCGAGATGGCCGAGCCGATGAACGGCAGCTGGATCATGTCGGCCACCGTCTGGCGGATGCCGTCGGTGCCCCAGGTGATGTCGGCGACCAGCGAGCCCACGGTGCCACTGGCGTCAGCGGTCTCCTGGATGCGCACATCCTCGATGCCGAGCTTGACCTTCATGCCCTTGGCCTCGCGGATCTGGTTGCCCGCGGTCTCGATGTTGATGTTGGTGTAGTGCCCGCTCACGTGCTGCATAAGGAACGGCGGCAGCGGGTCGAACGAGGCCGTGGCGCCGTCCTGCACGATGCATTCGACGATCGAGGCGACGATCTTGTCGGCCCGGCTGCGGGCGTACAGCTCACCGCCGAGCACGCCGGCGGCGACCAGGGCCACCACGATCACGAACACCAGCACCACCGACAATGGGTCCGACAGCAGCTTCTTGACCTTCGCCAGTGCCGACGTTCCCTCCGGACCCTGCGGCTGGGGATGTGCAGGTGCCGGTTCGTCGACCTGCCCCGGCTGAGCCGTCGGGGGCTGCGGAGGCAGCTCCTGGGTAGGCGATGGCGGGGACTGGTCGGTTGGGCGAGCCCAGGGATCGGTCACCCCAGCGATTCTGCCTTACCGAACTGAGCGAACTGTGAGCGGTTCTGCAGCACTGCGATGGTGTCCCGGACCTGGTTGGCGGCATCGAGGTCGACGTCGAAGACCAGCAACTCCCGCTCGGCGCCGGCCACGGCGAGAACCTCACCGGTGGGGGAGGCGACCACACTGCCACCGACTCCGGTCGGCCCGACCTTGGCGATCTCGTCGCCCGGATATGCCTGGTCCACCGCGGCGATGAAGCCAGTGGTGTCCAGTGCCCGGGCCCGGGCCAACAGGGTCCACTGCTCCAGCTTGCCGGGCCCGGATCCCCATGAGGCATGCACGGTGATCAGCTGGGCGCCGCGGCGGGCCAGCTCCACGTAGAGCTCGGGGAACCGGATGTCGTAGCAGGTGCTCAGGCCGACGGTGACCCCGTCGACCGTGATGGTGACCGGATCGAAACCCGGTGCCACAGTGCGTGATTCGGCGAATCCGAAGGCGTCGTACAGGTGGATCTTGTGATAGTGCGCGTCGACGCCGGGGCCAGTTGCGATGAGGGTGTTGGTGACCCGTCCGTCATCACTGGGGACGAACATCCCGGCCACCACGACCACCCCCGCCCGCGCGGCGATCTCGCGCACCGCCGTCGCCCACGGTCCGTCGAGGTTCTCGGCGACGGGGCCCAGCGGCACCCCGAAGCGGCACATCGTGGCCTCGGGGAACAACACCAACCGGGCGCCGTCCGCGGCGGCGCGCCGGGTGTACTCGTCGACCAGTGCGAGATTCGACGACGGGTCCGTGTCGGTGGCGATCTGCGCCAGGGCAATTCGCATGCGGTTCAGCTTAGTGGCGCCACGGTGCCTGATTGGTGGCCGGCGCCACGGTGCCTAATTGGTGGCCGGCGCGACGGTGCCTAATTGGTGGCCGGCGCCACGGTGCCCCACGGGACGGTGAGCACCCCGTCGCGCAACCGGCGGCGCGGCGCGGCGACCGGCCATCCCTCGGTGCGCAACAGCTCCACCATGGCCCGCCAGCGCACCCGCGGGCCGAACACGCCGTGCCCGGCCGCGCTGGCCCACGCCCGGTCGGCGGCGCCGAGCAGCGCGTGGATCGGCTGACCTTCGACGTTGTGGTGGATCAGCACCTTGGGCAGCCGTTCGGCCAGATCCGACGGCCGCTCGATGCTGAACGGGTCACACGCCAGGGTCAGGGTCACCGGCCCGTCCGCGTCCAACAGCACCCAGCAGCATCGGCGGCCCAGCTCGTCGCAGGTTCCGTCGACGATCAGCCCGCCGGGCGCGAGCCGGCGCGACATCGTCGCCCAGGCATCCGGCACCGCCTCGACCGGATACTGACGCAGCACGTTGAACGCCCGCACCAGCACCGGACGCAGCCCGGCCAACTCGAACCCGCCGAGGGCGAAGTGCACGTTGCTGGCCGCGGACATCGCGCGAGCGGTGGCCACTCGTTCGGGGTGGATCTCCAGGCCGACGACCCGCACGGCGGGACGCACCGACTGCAGCCGCGCGGCCAGTTCGAGCGTGGTCACGGGCAGCGCGCCGTACCCGAGATCGACCACCAGCGGATCGGCCGCGGCCCGCAACACAGAGCGCACCCGCGGCGAGTGCACCAGCCAACGATCACTGCGGCGCAGCCGGTTGTACCCGGTGGTGCCCCGGGTGACCGCGCCGACGGGTCTAGACGTGCTCGGCGATCCACTCAGCGGTGAACGCCCCCTCGATGGTGAAAACCTCGTTGACGGACTGCAGGACCATGTCTTCGAGCTTGCCTCCGACCAGGGGCATCGGCACCTTGCACGTGCTGTCGACCTCGAGCCGGCTGCCCGTGGCGGCGCCGGTGAGCACGTAGCGGCCGTCCAGCCGGCCCGGAACGTGCGAAACCGACGCGGCGTAATGGCCCTTCACGCCATGCTGGTCGAAGGCGCCGAAAAACTGCCTGCGGGTGATGGCCATGTCGAGCGGAATCACCGGTCGCAGGAGCGCAGGCAACTCTTCGCGCGGCAGCACCTGCCGGAACTCGACCTCGATCCCGCTCTCGTCGGAGCTGAACGCCGTGATGTCGGATTTCCCTGGCGTGAGGTCGTCGTATCGGTCCATCAGGGCATGCCAGTAGTCGCCGTTCGCGAACACGGCATACATCGTCTCGGCGGGTGCGTCGAAACTCAACGTCGACTGCCGGCTTCGGCTCATGGCTACCGACCGTACCGCCGGATTCAGCCGTGATCGGTGATCCACCCCGAGGTGAACCGTTGCTCGGCGGTCAACAGGTCGACCAGCTGCGAGCCGATGAAACTCTCGATCTTGCCGCCGACCAGCGGCACCCTCACCTCGACCGTGATATGCACCGACAAGCGGGACCCGCCGTCGGTCCCCGTGAGTGTCGCAGACCCGGACAGCGACACCGGTGCCCCTGAGATGGAGCCCTGGACCGTGCCGCGGGACGCGCCGTCACGGATCGGTTGCCAGTGCTCCTCGCGGCGGATCAACAGATCACCGCGGTGAAACTGTGACACCAGCCCGGGCAGCCGGTTTGCGTGCAGGATCTGCGCGGTGACCGCCTTGATCTCGCCGTCGTCGGACACGGTCAGGGCGTCGAGAGCCGTTTCGTCGGCACCTGAATCGGCCAGGCGGGCCAACCAATACTGTTCGTCAGCGAATGCCCGGTGGACCTGTTCGACGCCGGCTTCGTAATCGGTGGCCATGTCGAATGATCGCGGCATAGCTGGTCAGGCTACCGTTACGGCCCGTGGTCAGTTCGTATGTTGCCGGGGTCGCGGTCGCCGAGTCGGTCGCGCTGGCCCCGCTGACCACGTTGCGCGTCGGTCCGGTGGCTCGCAGGGTGCTGACCTGCACCAGCGCCGATCAGCTCATCGATGTGCTGCGCGCGGTCGCCGATCCGATCCTGGTGCTGGCCGGCGGATCCAACGTGGTGCTGGCCGACGATCTCTCCGAGACGATGCCCGACCTGACCGTGGTGCGCGTGGCCAACGCCGCGATCACGGTCGAGGGCAACCTGGTGCGCGCCGAGGCCGGCGCAGTGTTCGACGACGTCGTCGTCGCCTCCCTGAGTCATGGGTTGGGTGGGCTCGAATGTCTGTCCGGGATACCTGGTTCGGTCGGGGCCACGCCGGTGCAGAACGTGGGTGCCTACGGCGCCGAGGTCGCCGACACCATCAGCCGGGTGCGGTTGCTCGACCGGGCCACGGGTGAAGTCCGTTGGGTCGCACCGGAAGAACTCAAATTCGGCTACCGCACCAGCATTCTCAAACACTCCGATGCCGTCATCGTGCTCGAAGTCGAGTTCGCCCTCGATCAGACGGGGCGCAGCGCACCGCTGCGGTACCGCGAACTGGCCACCGCGCTGGAAGTCGAACCGGGGGAGCGGGCCGACCCGATGCGTGTTCGCCAGACCGTGCTGCAGTTGCGTTCCGGCAAAGGGATGGTGCTCGACGCTGATGACCACGACACCTGGAGCGTCGGGTCGTTCTTCACCAACCCTGTGGTGTCGCAGGCCGAATTCGAACGGGTGCAGGCCACGTTCGAGGCGGGCCAGGACGAAGCGGCCGGAGCGGTGCCGCATTACCCCGCACCCGACGGGGTCAAGCTCGCGGCGGGCTGGCTTGTCGAGCACGCCGGCTTCGGTAAGGGCTACCCCGGTGAGGGCGCTCCGGCCCGGCTTTCCACCAAGCATGCGCTGGCTCTGACCAATCGTGGCGAGGCGAACACTTCCGATGTGATTGCCCTGGCCAGAGCGGTGCAGGCGGGGGTTTTGGACCGCTTCGGGATCATGCTGCACCCAGAACCGATTCTGATTGGGTGCGATCTATCAGTACCCTAGATCCACGTGAGCCCTGGCGGTGATATAGAGGCGGATGCGCCGTTGTTCAATCGGCGGCGTGCCCTGACGGTGTTGACCGTCGGAATGGGAGCCGGACTGCTGGCTGCCTGCTCGGGAAAGTCGCCCGTCTCGGCACCTGAGGCCCAGGGCCCGGTGGCGCCGACGGTGACCTACGAGCCTGCCGCCGACTCCGATGACGTGCTGCCGACGGCGCCGGTCGGCGTCAAGGTCGAGAACGGCGTGTTCCAGCGCGTCAGCCTGACCAATGCCAACGGCAAGGTCGTCGCCGGCAAATTCAACAGCGACCGCACTGCGTTCACTGTCACCGAACCCCTCGGCTACGAATCCACCTATACGTGGGCGGGTGCCGTGGTGGGCCAGGACGGCAAGTCCGAATCCGTGCAGGGCAAGTTCTCCACCGTCGCCCCGCAGAAACAGGTCAACGGCCAGTTCCAGCTTGCCGACGGCCAGGTCGTCGGCGTGGCCGCGCCGATCATCCTGCAGTTCGACGCCGCGATCGACGACAAGTACCGGGCGACCGTCGAAAAAGCTCTTCAGGTCACCACCACCCCGCCCGTCGAGGGCAGCTGGGCGTGGCTGCCCGACGAGGCCGGGGGCTCGCGTGTGCACTGGCGCACCCGGGAGTACTACCCGGCCGGAACCAAGGTCAGCGTCAAGGCGCCGCTGTACGGCGTCAGCTTCGGTGACGGCGCCTACGGTGCGGCGGACTCGACGCTCGACATCGAGATCGGCCGCCGCCAGGTCGTGAAGGCCGAGGCCTCCAGCCACCGCATCCAGGTGCTCGACGGATCCGGTGCGGTGATCATGGACTTCCCGTGCAGCTACGGAGAGGGCGACCTGGACCGCAACGTCACGCGCAGCGGCATCCACGTGGTCACCGAGAAGTACGAGGACTTCTGGATGACCAACCCGGCCGCCGGGTACAGCAATGTGCACGAACGCTTCGCGGTGCGGATCTCCAACAACGGCGAGTTCATCCACTGCAACCCCAACAGCATCGGTTCGCAGGGCAACACCAACGTGACCAACGGTTGCATCAACCTGAACCTGGAGAACTCGCAGCAGTACTTCAACAGCGCGATGTACGGCGACCCCGTCGAGGTGACCGGGACCCGGATCCAGCTGTCCTACGCCGACGGCGACCTCTGGGACTGGGCGGTGGACTGGAACGAGTGGAAGTCCATGTCCGCGCTGTCCACGCAGGATTCGCCGTCGAATCTGCCGGCCAGCGCACCGGCGACGCCGACCGACGCGCCCACCCTGTCCGGTACCCCGACGACAACGACGCCGCCGAAGCCCACGCCGGGCGGTTAATTCCCGCGCTGGTCCTTCAACCTCCGGTTACCGGGTTAGTCCTTCAACCTCCGGTTGAAGCGCGACCCGGGGGCCCCGCTGACCTGGTCACGCGGCCTGACCACGATCAGGTCGAGGTCGACGTGAGACGGGCGTGACGCTACGAAACCGATGACCTCGGCGATGTCCTCGGCCACCAGCGGGGTAACTCCCTCATAGACCTTTTCGGCTCGCTCCTCGTCTCCGTCGAAGCGGTTCAGCGAGAAGTCGGTCTGCACCATCCCGGGCGCAACTTCGGTGAGCCGCACGGGTTTTCCGAGCAATTCGCTGCGCAGGGTGCGGTGCAAGACGCCCTGGGCGTGCTTGGCCGAGGTGTAGCCCGCCCCGTTGTCATAGATCTCGACGGCGGCGATCGAGGTGACGGTGATGATCAGCCCGTCGCCGGAGTCGATGAGCTTGGGCAGCAGCGGGCGGGTGACGCGCAGGGTGCCCAGCACGTTGGACTCCCACATCCAGCGCCAGTGGTCGATCTCGGCGTCGGCCACCGACTCCAGCCCCCTGGCCCCGCCGGCGTTGTTCACCAGCACATCCACCCGGTCCAACTGGGCCGCCAGGGCGTCGACCGAGGCCTGGTCAGTGACGTCCGCCACAATCGCGGTACCGCCTATCTCCTCGGCCAGCGCCTGGACCAGATCGGCCCGGCGGGCCGCGCAAACCACGTGAAAGCCCAGGGCGGCAAGGGATCTGGCGGTGGCGGCACCGATCCCGGCGCTGGCGCCGGTGACCACTGCGACCCTTTTTTCTGACTGCGATGTCGTCACATGACCAACATTAGATGGCGTGCTAAGTTCTTCGTGTGTCCGGAAACCTCCAGTCCCGCTTCGTGCGGCGTGCGTGTTGTTGTTGCGCACCCCGCCGCGCCTGACTGAACCCGGACACCGTTTCACGTCCTGCTGAGTCGCCAGGTGTGGTCTCAACCCACCAGCCGACAACCAGTAAGGACCATTCACGTGACCACCGCCATCGCCGCTCCCCGCCGCTCTTCCGCCCGTTCCGCTGCCGTCTCTTCGAACGGCGCCGCCACGCGGACCGCCCGGTCGCTGTCTGCCGCCTCGCGCTACCCGCAGTCGCGGCTGCTGCACATCGTCGCCCCGTCGCTGAAGGTGCCTGATGCCGCCGCGGCGTCCGTCTTCAGCGCCGTCCGCACCCGCGGGCCCATCGCCCGCGATGCCATCGCGCAGCTCACGCAGTTGAGCATCGCGACCGTCAACCGTCAGGTCACCGCACTGCTCGACGCCGGAATCCTGCGTGAGCGTGCGGACCTCGCGGTCTCCGGGGCCATCGGGCGGCCCCGGGTGCCCGTCGAGGTCAATCACGAGCCCTACCTCACGCTGGGCATCCACATCGGTGCGCGCACCACCAGCATCGTGGCCACCGACCTGTTCGGTCGCACGCTCGACGTGGTCGAGACGCCGACCCCGTCGGGGCCCCAGTCCGCGGCGCTGGCCACCTTGGCCGCCAGCGCTCGCCGGTACCTGAGCCGCTGGCACCGTCGGCGCCCGCTGTGGGTCGGTGTCGCCGCCGGTGGCGTCGTCGACAGCGCCACCGGATACCTCGATCACCCGCGGCTGGGCTGGGCCGATGCCCCGGTGGGTCCGGTGCTCGCGGAAGCGCTGGGGCTGCCCGTGTCGGTGGCCTCGCACGTGGACGCGATGGCGGGTGCCGAGCTGCTGTTGGGCGGACGCCGTTCCTCCCCGGAGGCCGCCGGTGCTCCGGCCCGGACCAGTCTCTATGTCTACGCCCGCGAGACCGTCGGTTATGCACTCTCGATCGACGGCCGGGTGCACTCCCCGGCCAGCGGTCCCGGCACCATCGCCGGTCTGCCTGCGCAATCCGAATTGCTCGGTGGCTCAGGGCAGTTGGAGTCCACGGTGAGTGATGAGGCGGTGCTCAACGCGGCCCGCAAACTGAGGATCATCCCGGCCGAAGGCCCGTCCTCGACGCTGCCCGCGGTGCTGCGCGCGGCCCGGCAGGGTAACGAGAAGGCGGTCGAGCTGCTGGCCGACCGGGCCCGCGTGCTCGGCGAGGCCGTCGCGCTCCTGCGCGATCTGCTCAACCCCGACGATCTGGTGCTCGGGGGCCAGGCCTTCACCGAATATCCCGAAGGCATGCCCGTCGTGGAGGACGCCGTCACACGCCGTTCGGTGCTGGGGCCCCGCGACATCCGGCTGACGGCTTTCGGTAACCGGGTCCAGGAGGCCAGTGCCGGCATCGTTTCGCTGGGCGGTCTCTACGCGGATCCGATCGGCGCCATGCGGCGTGCCCAAACCCGCCGGTCGGCGAGCGGGGCCGGAATAGCCGCGGTGTAAACATAGAAGTGTGCGTCTAGCGTCAGACCTCGAGCTTCCCCGCCGCGTTGCGGTGATTTCCGTACACACATCGCCGCTGGCGCAGCCGGGCACCGGCGACGCCGGCGGGATGAACGTGTACGTGCTGCAGACCGCGTTGCAGCTGGCCCGTCGTGGCGTCGAGGTGGAGGTTTTCACCAGGGCGACCTCCTCGTCGGACGCCCCGGTGGTGCCGGTGGCGCCGGGGGTGTTGGTCCGAAATGTGGTGGCCGGGCCGTTCGAGGGCCTGGACAAGTACGACCTGCCCACGCAGCTGTGTGCGTTCACTGCGGGGGTGTTGCGCGCCGAGGCGACACACGAGCCCGGCTATTACGACGTCGTCCACTCGCACTACTGGCTGTCCGGTCAGGTCGGCTGGCTGGCCCGGGACCGCTGGGCGGTGCCGCTCGTGCACACCGCGCACACCCTGGCCGCGGTGAAGAACGCCGCGCTGGCCGCCGGTGATTCGCCAGAGCCGCCGCTGCGCGCAGTCGGGGAGCAGCAGGTGGTCGACGAGGCCGACCGCCTCATCGTCAACACCGAACATGAAGCACAGCAACTGGTTTCGCTACACCACGCCGATCCGGAACGGATCGATGTGGTGCATCCCGGAGTGGACCTGGATGCCTTCACCCCGGGTGATCGCGATGCGGCACGGGCAGTCCTGGGCATTGCGGCGCACGAGCAGGTGGTGGCGTTCGTGGGCCGGATCCAGCCGCTCAAGGCGCCCGACGTGTTGTTGCGGGCCGCCGCCAAACTTCCCGGGGTCCGCGTGCTGGTCGCCGGCGGGCCGTCGGGCAGTGGCCTGGCCGAGCCCGACACCCTGGTTCGTCTTGCCGACGAACTGGGTATCACCGACCGCGTGACGTTCCTGCCCCCGCAGTCCCGCGAACAGTTGGTCAACGTGTACCGCGCCGCCGACCTGGTCGCGGTGCCCAGCTACTCCGAGTCGTTCGGCCTGGTCGCGATCGAGGCCCAGGCCTGCGGGACGCCCGTGGTGGCCGCCGCGGTCGGCGGTCTGCCGGTCGCGGTGGCCGACGGTGTCAGCGGTGCCCTGGTCGAGGGGCACGACGTCGACGACTGGGCGGCCGCCATCGACGGCGTGCTGCAGCGCGATCCGGGTCCGTTGCGCCTCGCCGCCGCGGCCCACGCCGCTCAGTTCTCCTGGGCGCACACCGTCGACGCCCTGCTGAACAGCTATGCCCATGCCATGAGTGACTACCGGTCCCGGCACCGCAGGCCGTCGGGCCGGCGTTCGGGGCGCCGGTTCGCGCTGCGCCGTGGGGTGCGGGCCCTGTGAGCGAAGGCTGCGAGGGAACCGCATCATGAGCGGCGTCGCAAAGATCATCACCGACAGCCTCGACGAGCACGAGCTGGTCTACCACCATCACGAGGGCGCCCGCGGCGGCCTGCCCGGCATCGTCGTCGAGTTGCCGGGGGAACGGAAGCTCAAGACCAACACCATCCTGAGCATCGGCGAGCATTCGGTGCGCGTCGAGGCGTTCGTCTGCCGCAAGCCCGACGAGAACTTCGAGGGCGTCTACCGGTTCCTGCTCAAGCGCAACCGCAGGCTCTACGGCGTCGCCTACACCCTCGACAATGTCGGAGACATCTACCTCGTCGGCCGGATGGCCCTGCATGCGGTCACCGCCGACGAGATCGACCGCGTGCTCGGCCAGGTCCTCGAGGCCGTCGACTCCGACTTCAACACCTTGCTGGAGCTGGGCTTCCGCTCCTCCATCCAGAAAGAGTGGGAGTGGCGGGTCTCGCGTGGTGAGTCGCTGAAGAACCTCAAGGCCTTCGAGCATTTGATAGATGAGCGTCTGCTCGACGACTGAGCGCTCGTGAGAAGATCACACGCATGCCGACGCTGATCCTGCTCCGCCACGGTGAGAGCGACTGGAACCAGAAGAACCTGTTCACGGGATGGGTCGACGTCGACCTCACCGACAAGGGCCGCACCGAGGCCGTCCGCGGCGGTCAGCTGCTGGTCGAGAACGACGTGCTGCCCGACGTGGTCTACACCTCGCTGCTGCGTCGCGCGATCACCACCGCCAATCTGGCGCTGGATGCCGCCGACCGGCACTGGATCCCCGTGCACCGTGACTGGCGGCTCAACGAGCGGCATTACGGCGCGCTGCAGGGCCTGGACAAGGCCGCGACCAAGGAAAAGTACGGCGAAGAGCAGTTCATGGCCTGGCGGCGTAGCTACGACACCCCGCCGCCGGCCATCGAGAAGGGCAGCGAGTTCAGCCAGGACGCCGACCCCCGCTATGCCGACATCGGCGGCGGCCCCCTGACCGAATGCCTCAAGGACGTCGTGACCCGGTTCGTGCCGTACTACGAGGCGACGATCGTGCCCGACCTGTTGGCCGGCAAGACCGTCCTGATCGCCGCCCACGGAAACTCGCTGCGTGCGCTGGTCAAGTACCTCGACGGAATGTCCGACGAGGAGGTCGTCGGCCTGAACATCCCGACCGGCATCCCGCTGCGCTACGACCTCGACGAGAACCTCAAACCCCTGGTCGCAGGCGGTCAGTACCTCGACCCCGAGGCAGCCGCCGCCGGTGCCGCCGCTGTCGCCGCGCAGGGCGCCAAGAAATAGTTCGCTGGACACGCGGGCTTGCGGGCAAACAGCAGGTTACCGAGGGTTAACGCGAGCCGAACTCCTGTATTTGTCGATGTGACTTGTCCCGTTTTGGCCGCACGCTGCTGGGATGACGTTCACCGTGTGCGTACGATTTTCGCGTGAGCTTGGTGTCGGCGTTACTGCTGACGGCGGTCGTGTCGTTGCTCGCGCTGATCGTCGGTGCGGGGGTGGCCGCCGTGGTCGCTCCCCGCATCGTGGCCAAGCGGCAGCAGCGCGAAGCTGATCAGGCCGGCCTGACGGTGTCGCAGATGCTGCAACACATCGTGTCTGCAGCACCCAACGGCGTCGTTGTGGTCGACACGTTCAACGACGTCGTCTACGCCAACGACCGCGCGAGCGAACTGGGCGTCGTGCGCGACCGCCTGCTCGACGACCGGGCGTGGCGCGCAGCCGAGCAGGTGTTCGCCACCGGTCAGCCCATCGACGTCGATCTGTCGCCCCGCAAGCTTCCGCACCCCGGCCGGTCGGGCATCTCGGTGCGCGGCTGGGTGCGGCCGCTGAGCAGTGAGGACCGCCGCTTCGCGGTCGTCTACGCCGACGACCAGTCCGAGCACGCCCGGATGGAAGCCACGCGCCGTGACTTCGTCGCCAATGTCAGCCACGAGCTCAAGACCCCGGTGGGGGCCATGCGGGTGCTCGCAGAGGCGCTCCAGGCCTCCGCCGACGACCCCGACATGGTGCGCCGCTTCTCCGACAAGATGGTGGCCGAATCGCTGCGGCTGGCCGACATGGTGGGCGAGCTGATCGAACTGTCCCGGCTGCAGGGTGCCGAGCGACTGCCCGATCTCGGGGCCGTCGACGTCGACACCGTGGTGTCAGAGGCGCTGTCTCGGCACAAGGTCGCCGCCGACAAGGCCGACATCTCGATCACCACCGACGCCGCGACCGGCTACCGGGTACTGGGTGACCAGACCTTGCTCGTGACCGCCATCGCGAATCTGGTGTCCAACGCAATTGCATACTCGCCCAACGGATCCGGCATCTCGGTGAGCCGGCGCCGGCGGGGCGGCAGCGTCGAGATCGCGGTCACCGACCGCGGTATCGGAATCGCCAAGGCCGATCAGGAGCGGGTCTTCGAGCGGTTCTTCCGGGTCGACAAGGCCCGGTCGCGTGCCACCGGCGGTACCGGGCTGGGCCTGGCGATCGTCAAACACGTGGCCGCGAACCACAACGGAACCATCCGGCTGTGGAGTCAGCCGGGCACCGGGTCGACATTCACCCTGTCGATTCCGGCCTATCCCGAAACCGATGAGTCGATAGGTGACTCAGACGACCGAGAGGATTAGCGAGACCGATGACCAGCGTGTTGATCGTTGAGGACGAGGAGTCGCTGGCCGATCCCCTGGCATTCCTGCTCCGCAAGGAAGGCTTCGAGGCCACCGTGGTGGCCGATGGTCCCTCTGCACTGGCCGAGTTCGAGCGCTCCGGCGCCGATATCGTCCTGCTGGACCTGATGCTGCCGGGGATGAGCGGTACCGACGTCTGTAAGCAACTGCGTGCCCGGTCCAGCGTGCCGGTGATCATGGTCACCGCACGGGACAGTGAGATCGACAAGGTCGTCGGCCTCGAGTTGGGTGCCGACGATTATGTGACCAAGCCCTATTCGGCCCGCGAGCTGATCGCGCGGATCCGGGCGGTGCTGCGGCGCGGCTCCGACACCGACGACAGCGCGATCGGGGACGGCGTGCTGGAGGCCGGCCCGGTCCGGATGGATGTGGAACGACACGTCGTGAGCGTCAACGGGGAACAGATCACGTTGCCGCTCAAGGAGTTCGACCTCCTGGAGTACCTGATGCGCAACAGTGGCCGGGTGCTCACCCGTGGCCAGCTCATCGACCGGGTGTGGGGCGCAGACTACGTGGGTGACACCAAAACCCTTGATGTGCATGTCAAGCGGCTGCGGTCCAAGATCGAGTCCGATCCGGCCAATCCGGTGCACCTGGTCACCGTGCGTGGCCTCGGCTACAAGCTGGAGGGCTGACCGCCATCAGCAACTGGCGCAAAGTTAGCTGACACCTGCTAGGCTCCTGCGCGGGGCCACGGCAGTTCGCCTATTTCCGGCGTGGTCACCACCAACCAAAGTTGTGGGTGAATCTCGTCCGAGAGCGAAGGTCCGCTTGTGCTGTGTCGGCTGTGTGGGGCAAACCGCCTGTTGAGTGTGCTTGACCTCGGTGCTACACCGCCGTGCGAGAAGCTGCTGTCCGTCGAGGCACTGGACCTGCCCGAGCGGACGTATCCGCTGCACCTCCGGCTTTGCGAAAACTGCCTGCTGCTACAGATTCCGGCACTCATCACGCCCGAGGACACCTTCACCGAGTACGCGTACTTCTCGTCGTTCTCCGATTCCTGGGTCAACCACGCCCGAGGCTTCGTCACCGACGCGCTCGAGCGGTTGGCGCTGGGCCCCGACGACTTTGTCGTCGAGGTGGCCAGCAACGACGGGTATCTACTGCAGCACGTGGTGAACGCCGGCGTCCGGTGCCTGGGTATCGAACCGTCGGTGAACGTGGGCGCGGCAGCCCGGGAGCGCGGTGTGCCGACGTTGACGGCATTCCTGGACGAGCAGACAGCAACCGCGGTACGCGCCGAGCACGGCCCCGCCGACCTGGTCGTGGCCAACAACGTCTACGCCCACATCCCCGACCTGCTCGGGTTCACCCGCTCGCTCCGCGCGCTCCTGGCGGACGACGGCTGGTTGTCGGTCGAGGTGCACCACGCCGGCAACCTGGTCGAGTTCGCCCAGTTCGACACCATCTATCACGAGCATTTCCAGTACTACACCGTGGCGTCGGTGACCCGCGCGCTGGCGACAGGCGGACTGATGGTCGTCGATGTCGAGGCCATTCCCACCCACGGCGGATCGATCCGGGTGTGGGCCCGCCCGCAGGAGGTCGCAGGTGCACCGTCCGAGCGGATGTCGGCGCTGCTGGCCGCAGAGGAGCGCGCCGATCTGCACGACGTCAGCGGCTACATCGGCCTGCAGGCCCGCACCGAACGGCTGCGTCAAGACCTGCTGCGGCTGCTGCTCGAATACCGTGCGGCCGAAAAACGGGTGGTGGGCTACGGTGCCCCGGGCAAGGGCAACACCTTGCTGAATTACTGTGGGATCCGCTCGGATCTGATCGAGTACACCGTCGACCGCAATCCGTACAAGCACGGCAAGTTCACCCCGGGTACCCGCATTCCGATCCACCCGGTGGAGCGGCTGGACAAGGATCGTCCCGACGTCATCGTGGTGCTGCCGTGGAACCTCGAAGCCGAGATCACCGAACAGTTGTCCTTCGCTGGGCAGTGGGGCGCCAAGTTGGTCTATCCACTGCCGAACTTGCACATCGTCGACCTGGCCGAAGGGGCGTCCTGATGAAGGTGGTGCTGTTCTGCGGGGGATACGGCATGCGGATGCGCAACGGCGCAGACGACACCATCCCCAAGCCGATGCAGATGATCGGCAACCGCCCACTGATCTGGCACGTGATGCGGTACTACGCCCACTTCGGCCACAAAGACTTCGTGCTGTGCCTGGGGTACGGGGCGGACCACATCAAGAACTACTTTCTGAGCTATCAGGAGTCGACCTCGAACGACTTTGTCATCCGGAGTGGTCGGGTGGAACTGCTGCACTCCGACATCAGCGACTGGACGATCACGTTCGTCGACACCGGAACCGAATCTCCGATCGGTGAAAGACTGCGCCGGGTAAGTCGATTCGTAGAAGATGACGACTACTTCCTGGCCAACTACGCCGACGTGCTCACCGATGCGCCGATGAACCAGATCATCGAGGAGGTCAAGGCTTCCAACGCGGCAGCGTCGATGTTGGTGGTTCCGCCGCAATCGTCCTTTCACTGCGTGGAATTGACCGATTCCGGTGTGGTCGACGGGATCACCCCGGTGTCGCAGCTGCCGATCTGGGAGAACGGCGGCTTCTTCGTGTTGTCCCGCGAGGTACTGGGACTGCTGACCGAAGACTGCGATCTCGTCGAGGATGTGTGCGGCAAGCTCGCCGCCGAGGGCCGGTTGTACGGCTACAAGCATCTCGGCTTCTGGAAGCCGGCCGATACGTTCAAGGAACGGGCTGACCTCGATGCTGCCTACCAGCGCGGGGACGCCCCTTGGATGCTGTGGGAGAGCCGCGCGTCGTGATCGGCCTGGAGACCGGATCTGTTACTGAGATCGCGGTGCTGGCAGCGCATTGCGACGACATCGCGATCGGCATCGGCGGCACCCTGCTTACCCTGTCCCGGGCTTGTCCAGGATTACGGGTGCATGCCTTGGTGCTCTCGGGTGCCGGCACACCACGCGAGGCAGAGGAACGCGCCGCGCTGAGGGCGTTCTGCCCCGGTGCGGCACTGCAAGTCACTGTGCTCGATGTTCCAGACGGCAGAGCCCCCGCGCATTGGGACCGGATCAAGGATGCGCTCAATACTTTTCGTCGCAGTTGCGAGCCCGACGTGGTGTTCTGCACCCAACGAGGCGATGCCCACCAGGATCACCGGACCTTGGCCGAGCTGGTCCCCACCGAGTTTCGCGACCACCTGATCCTGGGCTACGAGATCCTCAAGTGGGAGACCGACACCCCGACCCCCACGGTGTTCCACCCACTGGTCGCCGGCTGCGCAGAGGAGAAATCAGCACTGCTGCACCGGCACTATCCATCCCAGGTGACACACGACTGGTTCGACGAAGCGGCATTCCTGGGCTTGTCTCGGCTGCGGGGTGTGCAGTGCCGCAGTGCGCACGCAGAGGCGTTCGTCGTCGAGAAAGCGGTTGTCGGATTCACCGGAAAGGTTGACAGATGAAGGTTCTGGTCACCGGGCACCTGGGCTACCTCGGCACCGTGATGGTGCCGGTCCTGCAGGCTGCGGGCCATGAGGTCGCCGGTCTGGACACCGGCTACTTCGCCGATTGCGTGTTGGGCC
Source organism: Mycolicibacterium peregrinum (assembly GCF_001665785.1). Classification (GTDB taxonomy): domain Bacteria; phylum Actinomycetota; class Actinomycetes; order Mycobacteriales; family Mycobacteriaceae; genus Mycobacterium; species Mycobacterium peregrinum_A. The sequence continues at coordinate 73,797 of NZ_LZSO01000050.1, read as the reverse complement.
CGGTTCCGCAGGAGGTGCCGAACCTGGGTGTCGACCTGCGTGAGGTGAGCGCCGACCAGCTAGCCGGCTTCGACGCGGTGGTGCACCTGGCCGCGCTGTCGAACGACCCGCTCGGCGCTCTGGATCCCGACATCACATTCGACATCAACCACCACGCGTCGGTGCGGCTGGCGGAGCTGGCCAAGGCTGCCGGAGTGGGCCGGTATCTGTACGCGTCGACGTGTTCGGTGTACGGCGCGGCCGGTGACGGTCTGGTCGACGAGGATGCGCCGTTGAACCCGCTGACGCCATATGCGATCAGCAAGGTGCGTGTCGAGGACGATGTCGCGGCGTTGGCGGACGACGACTTTGTCCCGGTGTTCCTGCGCAATGCAACGGCTTTCGGGTTCTCACCGCGGCCTCGGGCCGATATTGTGCTGAACAACCTGGTGGGCCATGCGGTGCTGACCGGTGTGGTCCGGGTGCTCTCCGACGGCACCCCATGGCGTCCGCTGGTACACGCCGCCGATATCGCCGAGGTCTTCCTGGCCTGTCTGACGGCATCGGCCGAGATCGTCTCCTGCCGGGCCTACAACGTCGGTTCCGAGATCAACAACGTCACAGTGGCCGAGATCGCGCAGGAGGTGGTGCGCGCCGTTCCCGGTTCGACACTGGCGATCACCGGAGAGACGGGAGCCGATCCACGCTCGTACCGGGTCGATTTCAGCAGGGCCCGAGCCGAACTGGGCTTCGAGGCGCGACGTACGGTAGCTGACGGCGCCATCGAGCTGTACTCGGCATATTCGGAATATGGGCTCACCACAACCGATTTCGAGGGCAGGTTCACCCGGCTGGCGCGGCTCCGGGAGCTACGTGAGCACGGGGCCGTGGACGGACAGCTGCGGCGGGTCAGTGCAATTGCCTGACCAACTCGGACCAACTACCCGCAGCGGCATCGCGGGCGGAGATGACCGACACCGGCAGCGGCCAGGTGATGGCGAGGTCGGGGTCGTCATACGCGACCGCGACGTCCTCGGTCGGGTCGTGGATGCGGTCGATGCGATAACAGACGTCCGCGGTAGGGGTCAGTGCCTGGAACCCGTGCAGCAGGCCGGGCGGCACGTAGAGATGATGAAAATCGTTGTCGTCCAAAAGGAACGATTCATGGCGGCCGAATGTGGGGGAGTCCGGCCTGGCATCCACCAACACGTCGTGTACGGCGCCGTGAGCGCAGCGGACGAGTTTGGCTTCACCCCGGCCGCGGCGTCCGTGCAGGCCGCGGATGACGCCGGAGGTCGAGCGGGACTGCGAGTCCTGCACAAAGGTGGCAGACGTTCCGAGCCACTCGTCGAAGATCTCGGTGTCGAACGTGCGGGTGAACAAGCCCCGGTCGTCGCGGTGCGGCTGAGGGATCAACACGCATACGCCGGGAATCCGGGACTCTTGGATACGCACCTGGACATGGTGCCATGAGGGGGTGCCGTGCCTGTGGTGGACGGGAATTGCAGCGGGTACTCGATCTGGGTTCGGTGCCTGCCGCAGATCATTTCCCACTCGCGGGCGATCCGGTCAGCGCCACCGAGACCTCGCACCCACTGGCGATGGATCTGTGTGACGAGTGCGGGCTGGCTCAACTGGCCGAAGACGACACGGTGACCGCCGAGGCGCGCGGAGTGGAACCGCAGGCGCTCAAGGATCAGGCCGCCGATGCCCTCGCACGGGTTGCCGAGGCCGGGTGGCTGGGCGGAACAACTGTGCGAGAGTTCGGCAGCCCGCACGGCGGCAGCTGGCTGGGGTTGCTGGCCGAACGCGGTTTCACGTCGACGTCGGGAATCGCCGATGTGGTGTTGGACAGCTTCGGCATCATGCACGAACCGGATCAGCGGACCGCTTTCGACGTCAGGGCCGCGGCTACCGCCCCTGACGGGGTGCTGTTGCTGCAGTACCACTCGCTGGCCGCGATCGTTGCCCAAGGGCAGTGGAATGCCCTGCGACACGGGCACTTTGCGTACTACTCGGCGGCCGCCCTGGAACGGCTGCTGAATGATGCCGGCATGTCGGTCGTGGCCAGTTGGACCTTCGACCTGTACGGCGGCACGGTTCTGGTGGCCGCGGTCCACACCGCGCGGCTGCGTATACCCGGCTCCGGGCCGCTCGACGAGTCACTCGACGAGTCACTCGGTGCTGCACTCAAAGACGGCGTGCTACAGCGGGCCGCTGATGAACAGGTGGATGAGCTTCGGTCCTGGCTTTCGGACCGAAAGCGTGAGGGGCTGCGAGTTTTCGGGTACGGTGCGGCGTCACGTGCGGTGGCCCTGTTCGCGATGGCGAGTCTGAACCGCGAGCTGCTCGCCGCTGTCGCCGATGCTGCGCCGGCCAAGCACGGCCGGCGTATGCCGGGAACCGACATCGCGGTGATCTCGCCTGAAGAATTGGTCGCAGCGAATCCGGACCTGGTACTGCTCACGCTGCCTGATCTGCTGGAGGAAGTATCGGCCCGCCTCCCCGTGCTGACCGGGCGGTGGGTGCTGGTCGATCGGCTGACGGCCGATAATGGTCGATCGGCACCGGTGGCGGATGCGCACCGTGCCGGAGGAGGTGTGAGGTGAGCGGCGGGTGGCCAACTGCCGGCCGGCGCCTGTTGGGTTCGGCGCCGACGCTTTCCGGCGTGAGCTCTTCGGGTATCACGGTGACACTTCGCACGCCGCGATTCTCAGACGCCGAACCATGGCGTGCGGTCCGGATGGCGAATCGGGACCACATCGAGCCGTATTGGGACTATTCCGCACTCAGTTGGTCCGAACGCCACACCAGGGGTGCCTGGGTCCGGGAATGCGTCGCCGCACGCCGGCGCATGCGGCGGGGCGCCGGCCTGCACACGGTCATCCTGGTGGGCGGTGAGCTCGCCGGCCAGTGCGAGGCGTGGATCGACCGCTTCCACGGCCGGAGTGAACTCGGTCTGTGGGTGGATTCTCGATTCCATCGGCACGGTGTGGCCGTGACCGCGGTGAACTTGATGATCGGCCATCTGTTCGGTGATCCCGAGATCGACCGCATCGCTGCACCCATCGCGGTGGGCAACGCCGCGACGGTTCGGGTGGCGCAACGGCTGAAATTCGTCCGAGAAGGCGTCATGCGCAGCTACATGAGGATCGGCAACGGGCGTTGCGATCACGAGTTGTGGAGCCTGACCCGAGACGGGTGGGACAGCAGTTCAAGGCCCGGTGGCCAAGTCGTCGACGGGGCGCGCTGATCACTGCACGACGAATGTCGTGACCGGGTAGCCTCCGTCGGTGTCCCGGCCGTACTGGGCCAGGTTCATGGGGGGAAAGTCCACTCTGGCAGTGGCATTCGGCTTGTGCTCCAGCCACTGCACGCGGACCCGCACCTCATACTGGCCGGGGGCGAGTCCGGGGTCGACGGTGACCACGTCCGTGGTCGAGGCGGTCGCGGGTTCACCGTCGACGTCGGTGAAGTTCTGCTCGGCGACCAGGCCACGCAGATCCGTACGGGAGGACAGGGTCCGCACCACCTGCCCGGACCGCGAGACGATGTCGTACTGCGGTTGCCATCGTTCGTATGCCGGCGCCGAACCATAGTTCGTCCACCGGAAGTGCAGGGTGAAGGGCTCGGTTGCCGCAACCGGGTCGGCGGCGCCGGTGCCGGTCACTGCGTATCGGTAGCCGCTGAACTTGTTGGCCTTCGCCCACACGTCGTACTGGCCGGCGGGCATCGGAATGTTGTTGAGCTGACCGGGAAATCCGGTGCTCGCCGTCATCGACACGTGGCGGTTCACCACATCGCGCAGGCCGGTCAGGTAATAGTCCATCACCCCGGTCGGTGGTGGGTCGGGAATCCATTCGGTGACGACCGGTGCGGTGCGGTACCGGTTGAGCACCACGTTGACCATCGGGTCGTCGATCTCGACATACCTTGAATACTCATTGCCCGCCCAGGTCGGGATCGGGTCGAAGGAGCCGAGTCCGTCGGCCCGGATTCCCACCGGCTTTCGCCGTCCGCGCAGCAGTGGGCTGTCTCGAAACAGCTGCCTGGTGATCTCCGGATTGCCGGTGGCGGTGATCATCGCGGTGTTGGGAAAGGCCCGCAGGTTTGCATTGACCAGCGCGGTTATCGATTCCTTGGTGATGTACTGGTCGCGGTACTGACTGAAGTACCCGAGTGCCGCCTGGCTCTGTTCCGGTGTGGGGCCGGGCTTACCGAGGGTGTCCCGCATGAAAGCCACATGGTTCTCGCTGAAATCGCCGTAGCCGGACATCTCCACCATGGCGAGGCGTTCATCGCGGTCATACCGACGGCCCAGCGCAGCCAGCAGATCCGCGAAATACGACAGGTACGCCTTGTTGTTCCAGTCCGGGATCACGTAACTGGTCCCGCCGTGCTGAAATGTGCGTGTCGTGCCTTTCACGGCGGGCAGCCAGTCCGGTACTGAGATGTCAATCCCGTTGGGATAGCGGGCTTCACAGCAGGAGTTGAACGCGGTGACGCGGAAGCCCACCCGTCGTCCGGCTTTCTGCGCGGAGGCCAGGGCGCGGTCCAGGACACGGAAGTCGTATCGGATGTCGTCGCGGGCGTCTTTCGGCAGCGTCCTGGGGTCGCGCGGTTGCAGTGTGCGCCAGTCGATCCGCAGACTGATATCAGCTGTGCCCGGCCATGGCTGATGGTCGCGCTGCGCCGGACTGCCCTGCGGGAACAGTTGGTGCGCCAGGTTCTCGTACTGGCCGCGCAGTGGATTGACCAGGTCGGGCTCCGAGAAGGGGATGATCCCGGTGCGTTCGGCCGGCTGAGCCGCCTGCCCGGAGAATCCGCAACTGCTCAGCAGCAGCATGCAGACGAAGAACACGGTACCGATGGGCTTCCGGGAATTCAGCCAGACCGTGACCGGCACGCGTCACCACCCCCAGTTGCTCGGTCGAGCCGCCAGACCACCGTCGACAGCGCGATCAGTATCCAGGTGACCGTCCAGATCTGGATGAAGCCACTGACGTCGAGGATCGTACTGATCACGGCCAGGGCAGCCAGAGAGCCACTGATACTGCCTGCCAGTTCGGCTATTACCGGGTCGGCTGAGGCAGATGCCTTCAGGGCCAACAGCACGGCGACTGCCACCAGCACGACAAAGCTCAGCAGGCCGAGGGCACCAGTCTCCATCAACCGGGACAGATACTGGTTGTCAAGGACTGGCTGTTGGAACGCCGGGTACATCCCGGTGCCCTGCCCGATCCAGAAGTGATCGCGGTAATGCGAGATGACATAGGCCGCACCGCGTCCGCGTGAGGCGATTGACGAGTCGCTGGAGGCGTTGGCGAACGATTGCACGATGGCGGAGAAGACGTGCATTTGGGCGAGCACGCCGACCCCGATGGCTGCGACCGCGGCGAGCAGCATTGCGGCGAACCGCTGTATCGACCACCGCCACGCCATCACGACGACAGCTGCAGTGAGGCCTACGATCACCGAGCGGGAGACGGTCGCCAGTGCTCCACAGATCAACAGCCCGGTGCACACCGACCATGGCCACGCGCGCTCGCCCTTCGCCCGAGCGCAGGCCACGAGCGCGATGCCCAGGGGGATCACCACGGTCAGGACGCCGGCAAGCTCGAGGGGGTGGCCTGCGCTGCCCTGCGGGCGGTCGATGCCCTCCCTGGCAAGGTTGGTGACGAGGACGAAATCGTTCGGCTTCAAACCCGGCAGGATGAACATCGGGGCCAGGTCGGCTCCTGTGACGAGCCGCACGATCGCAAACGAAGCCGACACCGCTGCGCCCAGCACCAGAGCTTTGAGCAGCAATCTGACGCGGTCGGTCGTGGTGGTCATCGCGATGATCGCGATGACCATGGCGGTCAAGGCCAGGTCCGAAAAGATGTAGCGGTCACCGAAAGCGAAGCCGCGCACCACCATTCCTCGACTCATCGCTGCCCCGTAGGACAGCAACGACGCGGTCAGGTAACCGGCGAGGGCAATGACCAGCCAGCGGTTGGCGATCGGCGATTTCTTGCCGGAAACGCCTGCGACAGCCCAGAGCGCTGCCCCGATGTACAGGAGGAACTGCCCGAGGCTGAGGCCGAATGTCAGCGGCACGGTGAACGTCTGGCGCATGCCGAGCAGGAAGAAGCCGCCGGCGGCCAGGATCAGAGGTCCGATCAGCTCGTAGCGAGACCTAACCGCGACCGGAGCATCGTCGGTCTTGAGTTCATGGTGTGTCATCGGTGCCGGTGGCTCCGTCGGCGGCGGTCGCAGTTCGGTGGCCGCGCCACTTCCGGATCCACTCGCGCGCCGCGTCGTAAATCAGCAGCGCCATCAGGCCGGCCAGGAAGGCGCCAAGGCCGTAGGTCGCTGCCGTGCGTACCCCGCTGGTCGGCAACTGCACTGCTTGGGTGGGGTCGACCGACGGGATGAGCAAGGCGTTGTTGACGACAGGCACCGCCGAGTCGAGCTGAATCTTGTTCAGCCGGTCGCGCGCGTACTCGACCACTGCGGTCGCTGCGGCACGGGCCGAATTCGGATCGGGACCGTCCGCCACGATCACCAGCTGCGAGGTCAGCTGTGCGTAGATCGACGCATCGCCGAAGGTGGTGGAGATGGTGAAGTTGCCCGTCCCGCCGGCATCCGCCGCGGCCCTGCGGCCGCCTTCGGCCTGCGTGGACGTTGCCACGATCGCCGTAAGCTGTGCCATTTCGTTGTTCAGATTGACGAGAGGATTCAGCATCGCGTCGGGCGCTCCGCTTCCCGGCGGTATCACCACGGCCACCGCAGTCGATTGATAGGTCGACGAGGCGGACGACAAGCCGATGTATCCGGCAACGGCCACAACAATTGCCAGCAGTGACAATTCGATCGGTCGCCGAACGAGGGATCGGAGAAATTGGGCGACGTTCAAAGGGGTCCCTGCGGTCTGGTGTACGGCGTGACGGCGTGTGTGTTTGCTGAGTTTAATGATCGCAAGCGCAATAGCAAGCGGGGATCGGCCTGAGGTTGGTGCGGTGCTCACCCGCGTGGCCATGTGTGGCAGTGATGGCGCCGGCCGCGGTGCGGCACCCCGGCTCTCGAGTGGTCACGGCCGGTTCCCGATTTCGTGAAAAGTTTGCCATGATGTTCGCGGTGCGCTCCGATGCGGAGCTTCGTGAGAAAGGCTGTCTGCGTTGCTGATGGTCCCTGGCAAGCCGAGCATCAGGGTGGGCGGCACCCTGGTGTCCCGGTATTTCGCGGCCGATGTGGTGAAGCTGGTTCGACAGCGGGTGACCGTGGCCGGATCCCCGCCGCTGGCGGTCGGTTCGGTGAACGTGGATCACCTGCACCATTTCCGCGCGGGCGAAGTGGAGCTGGGGAACGAGCTGGACTGGCTGTGGCTGGCCGACGGCGCGCCCGTGGCATGGCGGGGGTCGCGTCTCTCAGGGGGTCCGTGGCCCCGGGTCACCGGCGCCGACCTGCTCGGGCCACTCCTGGATGTCTGCGCTGAGCACCAGGCACAGGTCGGATTCTTCGGTGGAATGCCGCAAACCCATGAGCGATTGGCCGCCGTACTGGCCCAGCGCCACCCCTCCGCGCCGCCCCCGTTGTTCTGGTCGCCGGCACGTGAGGAAATCGAATCCTCCCGGGCATCAACGGAACTGGCTGCCCAGATCCGGGCATGCGGCGTGCACGTACTGGTGGTCGGCTTGGGTAAACCCCGTCAGGAGCTGTGGATGGAGCGGTACGGCGCCGCCACCGGCGCCGCCGTGCTGCTCGCGTTCGGGGCAGCCGCGGATTTCCTTGCCGGGGAAGTCAACCGGGCGCCCGTCGCCTACCAGAAGTACGGCCTGGAATGGCTGTACCGGTTGCGCCAGGAACCGCGCCGCTTGGCCCGTCGCTACCTGCTGCAAGGCCCTCCGGCAGTCCTGAGGCTCCGGCATGCCGTGCTGGATACGCCTACGAGCGAAGGCCTCACGCCGACTTCACCAGCGCGGCCAGGTTGGCGGACATGTGGGTAGAGGTGAACCGCTCCCGGACTCGGGCGGCCGCGGCCGCACCCATCTGTGCGCACCGGGCCGGGTCGGAAAGCAACTGGCTGATCGCTGCGGCAAACGCGTCGGTATCGCCGGGCGGAACGAGAAGGCCGGTGACGCCGTGCTCGACGTAGGCGCTGACACCAGGGTTGTCGGTCATCACCAGCGGGCGTCCGCTCGACATCGCCTCCAGCGCAACGGTCAGACCCGAGCCGCTGGCGGTCGGCTTCAACGCGACCGCCACCACCGAGGCCCGGCGGTACAGATCGCGCATCTTCCCGTCGAGTCGGCCGCGGTACAGCGTGCCGAGGCCGGCCGGGAGCTCGACGGGCAGACCGGTCGCGAGTTCCAAATGGATTCCGGGGTGCTCGGCCTTCAGTTGCGACACCGCGGATACCAGCAGCGGATGGTCGCGATAACGGTCCTCGCCTGCGCTGGCGACCACGGCGGTCGCCGGGTCGGGGTCGGGCTGCACCGCGTAGAAGTCGGTGTCGATCCCGACGGGCAGATAGTGCAGCCGCGATCGCGGTACACCCCAGTCTCGGTGCAGAAGGGACACTACGGGCTCGGACTGGGTGAATACCGACGTGGCCCGCAGCATGGCCTGACGGGCCAACGCCCCGTGGATGCGTGGTGCTGCAGCACGGTGGGTCAGCCAGCCGATGCCCAGCACAATGGGTTGGTGCCGACGGGCCCGCAGCAGTGTGGCCGGCACGCCGGTGCGTTCGTCGTAGGCCAGGACGACATCGGCGGCGCGTCGGGCGCGGAGCCTCAGGACGTCTTCGACGAATTCGAGTCCGTCCGTGCGGTATCGCACCGAGGACGCCACGCGTCCCGCGATGCTGCCAAGGGTGATTTCTCCGTAGGTGACATCGATGCCGTGGTCGCCCAGCTTGTGGAGTCCGTACGGTGATGCGTCCGGCACTTCGCCGCGGCGGTACCGCTCGGCCCAAACCGCTGCCGAAAGACCGCGTGGCAAAGGTATATACGCGTGCATCAGTCCCCGGTCCCCACGTTGCTGATTCGGTCGAGGATAACAGCGCCACCGATTTGTCCCAGGCACCGCCCGAACGGGTTTCCAATCGGGCGATGGCTCACGCGTTCAGTCTGCAGTTGATCTTCCGGGCCCTGGGGATGGTTGCTTCGGTACTGACCGTGGCCGTCACCACCCGTCATCTCGGCCCGACCAGCTACGGCCATCTGATGACCGCAGTGGTGTTCATCGGGTTGTGGACGAGCCTGACCGAGCTGGGGGTCGGTGCCGTCATCGTGCGCCGGGTGACATCGGGAGCCGGGGATCTGGACCGGCTGGTGCGGGTCAATGCGGGCATGTCGTTGACGTACTGCGTGCCGTTGACCATCCTCTCCGCGGTCACGGGTGTCCTCGTGTACTGGGGCGACGACGAGGTCGTCCGGATGGTGCTGATCGTGTCGGGCACCCTGACTCTCACGACCATCACCAGCTGCTTCGAACCAGTGTTCCTGGCGAAGGTCCGGTTCACCGCGGTTGCCTGGTCGGACCTGGCCAGCCGGGTTGCGTCACTCGGAGCCACGTTGGTGCTGATCATGGCGGACGCCGAACCGGTGTGGTTCGCGGTGGTGCAGCTGGTTCCGCCGGTCGTGGTGCTGGCGATTCAGGGTGTTGCGGCCGCGCGGATCAGTGATTGGCGACCGGTGTTCTCGTTCTCGGAGAGCTGGCATCTGCTCCGCGAGAGCCTTCCGCAGACTGGTGTCCTGATCATCGCGGTGCTGTATTGGCGCGCCGACGGCGTGATTCTGAGCTTGCGCAGCACCCCCGATCAGGTTGGTGTGTACGGGTTGGCCTATACGTTGGCCTTCACCCTGTCCGTGCTATCCACGTTCTTCCAGTCGTCGACGTTGTCGGTTGCGACGTATTCGTACGCCGTAGACCGAACCGGTTTCGCCCGGTTCGTGACTCGGACGGTCGAGTCGATGCTGTTTCTCGGTGCACCGATCGCGGTGGTCGGCGTCGTGGTCGCGCAGCCCGTGATCGAGCTCGTCGGTTCGTCCGAGTTCGGCGCGCATGGCGGTGCCACCCTGTCGCTGCTGCTGGTGGCTGTTGCCTTGACCTTCCTCAACGCGGCGATCAGCCAGGCCCTGTTTGCTGCGCATGACCAGGTTTTCCTGTTCCGCCTCAATCTGGCGAACCTGCTGGGCAACATCGTGCTCAACATCATCCTCACCCCGCGGTACGGCGCGGAAGGGGCGGGTGCCGCCCTGATCGTGGCAGAACTGATCGGTCTGGTGGTGGTGAGCTGGCGGCTGGGCCGGATCTCTCGGTATCGGACACCGTGGCTGTTCGGCCTCCGGTTGCTGGTGCCGCTGGGCGCTGCCGTAGCGGTGGCGGTCGGGCTGCAGAACCTGTCCGTGCTGATAACCGTGCCGCTGTCGGCGGCGGTCTATCTGGGGGTCAATGTCGTTGCCGGCCCGGTGACACCTCGGGTGATCCGGGCGATCCTGTCCGACAGGGAAAAACCCGAGATGGAGAAAAATGAATCCTGAACTCGATCGGGTCTACCTGCCCGAGCGGTTCCGGGTCCCGGGTGGGCCACCGGACCAACCCGCGACTCGCGACGTGGCGGTGCTGATCGTGGCCTATCGCAATCCGGCGCTGCTCACGGATTGTCTTGACTCGGTGGGAAAACATCTGCCGGACATGCCGATTCTGGTGTGGGACAACTCAGGTCCCGGGTATCCGGGGATGGACGAGGTGCAGGCGGAGCACTCGCAGGCGCGGTGGTTCCGCGGATCTGCGAACGTGGGTTTCGCCGCGGCCGTCAATGCGCTGGCCGCCGAAGTGCCGGAACACAACCTGTTACTGCTCAATCCCGATGCGGTGCTGCAGGGACCGCTCAACGGCACATTCGCGGCACTGGCGCAACGTGGTGTCGCGGCGGCCGCGCCATTGGTGGTCGATGCCAACACCGACCAAAAGCGCTATCGCGCCTGGGATGTCGCGCATCGCCGGCAAGGGGTCATCCGGGCGTTGGTGTCGCGCGCCGGATACGCCGATCGGATGCGCGGCAGCTGTGTTTCCGAACTGTACGGCGAACACCCGACCGTGGTCAGTGGCTATCTCACCGGGGCTTGCCTCGCCGTCAGTCGTGATGCATGGGACGCCGTCGGGTGCTTCGACGAAGAGTTCTTCCTGTACGGCGAGGAGGCGGACTGGCAGCGACGCGCCCGCTCGGCGGGCTGGTCGTTGGAGTTGGTCGACGAACCGGGCGTGTTGCACACCGGCCACGGCACAGTGGCCGGCGATCCGGACGCCGGGCTGAGGTCTCGAGACTTGTTGCGCGCCAACATTGCCCTGAATCTCGAGTTGGAACGAGGAGAGCTTCCCGCCGAGCTGTATCTGGCCGGCACCTCGGTACTCGACCGCGTGCAGCGCTCGGCGCGCAGACAACGCGCGGCCCGGCGACGGCCGGCGGGGGCCCGTCCCTCGGTGATCGTGACCACCAACCGACTGGTGTTCGGAGGTGCCGAACGCCAGCATGTCCTGCTGGCCAAGGAATTGGATCGTCGGGGCTATGAGGTGGTGATCGCGTGTGTGCAGCGCTTCGGGCCGCTGGTCTCCGAGATCCCGCCGTCGGTGCGGGTGGTGCGGCAGCCGTGGTGGGCACCCTTGGTCGACGTCGGGGCCGGCCGCTCGATCGTCATCAGCGGCGACACCAACACAGAGACCGGGTTCGCCACGGTATGGCGCGGCGCGGGGCGGGACCGGCGCTGGCTGGTCGCCGCGCATATTCCGCCAGACAGGCATGGGCCCACCTATTCTCGGCCGCTTGCAGCGGCAATGCGACGGGCCGACGGGTTCATCGCACTGTCACCGCGGCACTGGGCCGAGGCGACCGCACACCAGGATCTAGGTGACCGCAGGTTCTTCGCCCCGAACGGGGTTTCCACCTCCGCCGAGGTGGCGTCGGCGCAGGCCCGGCCCGATGTCGGGGATGTCCCGCATCTGGTGATGCTGAGCCGCATCGTCAAGCACAAGAACCCACATCTGCTCATCGAGGCACTCGACGGTTTGCGCGGATTGCCTTGGCGGCTCTCGATCTACGGTGACGGTCCGGACCGGGAAGAGCTGCAGGCGATGATGCCGGCAGACCTCGGCGACCGTGTGGCCTGGTGCGGCTGGTCGCCCGGGCCGGGGGCCGCACTGGCCGATTGCGACCTGCTGTGTGTGCCCAGCCGGGCGGAGGCATTTCCGCTGGTGATTCTCGAGGCGATGGCCCGTCGTATACCGGTCGCGGCGTCGGCGGTGTGCTCGGTACCGGACATGCTGGACGGTGGAGAAGCGGGCATTCTCGTCGAGGATATCTCGGCAACGGGCTGGAGAAGCGCACTTGACACGGCGCTGCGCGCAACCGGCAGCTGGAAATCCCTGGGAGAAAGGGGATTCCAGCGGATGTCTCAGCTCTATACCGTGGAGGCCATGGCCGATGCCTATGAGGCGGCCATCGGGGAGGCGTTCGAATGATCCGGGTGTTGTGGTTGTCGCCGTGGCTGCGTCCCCTGGCCCGGGTATACGCCGAGGCCTTGCAGAGCGCAGGGGCCGAGGTGTTGTTGGTGACCTCGGATCAACATCCTTCATCGGCCATCCGCCGTCCCTACGAGCTGGTCCTCGATCCGCGGCCGAAGACCCTTGGCACCTGGCCGGAGACCGGCCGCGCTTTGATGCGGATCCGGGATTTCGAACCGGACGTGGTGGTGTCGGAGCTGGTCCGTGATCCACGGTGGCTGGCATTCGCGCCGACCGCGGCCCGAGTCGAGCTGGTCCACGACGACCGTGCCCATGATGCGGGAGAACTGCGGCCACGTTGGGAGACTGGGTTGTTCGGCCTGCGAGCAAGGTTCGCACGCCGGGTGGCGTTCAGCCGGTATGTCGCCGGGGCGGTGGATGCGGCCGATGTGGTTCCCCTGACCAGCGATCTCGCCGACAGCGAGATACCGGAATTCGTTCCGGCCGCCGGTCGGCGCGACTTTGTGCTGCTGGGTCGGCTCAACGGCTACAAGAACATCGACGTGTGTCTGCAGGCTTGGCGCGAGCACATCGCGGGCAGTCACTGGGCGGGTGACAACCTGGTGCTGATCGGGGACGGCGAGTGGCACGGCGAATTGCCCGAACATGTGGTGTGGCACAGGAAGCCGTTCCGTTACGAAGAGGTGCTGCCGGTGCTGGCTCGGGCCAAGGGCTCCATCGTGCACTACCGCAGGGCCTCACAGAGCGGGGTACAGGTGCTGTCCATGCAATTGGGGGTGACACCGGTGGTGTCCACTGCGGGTGCGCTCCCGGAGTTTCAGGCCGCCACCGAGAGTGCGATCGGTGTGGACGATGTCGACGGCCTGGCCGCCGCCTTCGACGGGCTGGCCGATCCACGGGAGGCCGCTACCCGGGGTGCCCAGGTGAGAGAGCACTACGTCCGGACGTATTCGGCGGCGGTATCGGCTCGGGCGATGTTGGAGGTGCTCAGGAGGAGCGCCGGGCAGCCAGGTTGAGCCACAACTCGGCGAGCCGTGTCCGCCAAGCCGCGATGTCGAACGTCTCCGCGCGTCGGCGGGCCGCCTCGGCCAGTCGAGTGCGCAGCTCGTCGTCTTCGGTCAGCCGCCGGAGCGCTTCGGCCAGCAGGGCCGGCTCGCCCGGTGGTACCAGCAGCCCGTCGACGCCGTCGGTGATCGCCTCAGGGATGCCGCCCACGGGCGTGGTGAGAGGTACAGCGCCGTGGGCCATTGCTTCGAGAACCGCCATCGGCAGGCCTTCGTCGTAGCTCGGCAACACGAAAATATCTGCGTGACTGAGGAGTTCGTCCCGGGCCGGGGGTTCGACCCAGCCGGCTACCTCGATCACCTCGGCCAAGTGCTGCGCGGAGACGAGGGCGCGGACCTGCTCCACATCGCCGTCCCCGGCCAGCACGATGCGAAGTTGGGCGCGTGTCTCGGCGGGCAGTAGTTCGACGGCACGGACCAGGTCATAGGTTCCTTTTCGCCGGCCCAGGCGGCCGAGGGACACCACGGTCAAGGGCCGTGAGTTGTGGCTGGGGCGTGGCCGAACACTCGGGATGACGACGGGGTTGTACAGCACCTCCACCAAGTCGTGGGGCAGGGTCAAGCTGCGCCGATAGTCCGTGGCCAAGGACTGACCCAATACCAGCCAGTGATCGGCATGCAGCGCTGCGCGCACCAGTCGGCGAATTCCGGCGGGCAAGGGATCCAACCATCCGGAGAAGTTGAAGCTGTGTCCGTGTACAACGGCGGGTACACCCCGCAGCCTCGCCGCCATCAGCGGTAACGCCTTGCGTATCACGCTGCCGCCGTGGGCCAGGTGGACGTGGAGAACATCGGTGCGCCCTAGCAGGATCTCCGTGGACGCCAAGGTCATTCCGCGGATGCCGACCCAGAGGCGGGCGGCGACGTGTGTGTCGACGAACGTCGGCACAGCGGCGACCTTGAAGCGCTCATCGGCGGTGTCGACCATCAGCCGCATGACCGAAGCCATGCCGCCGCGGCTGACCGGACTTGCCGGCGCCGGGCCTATGACAAGGACTCTGACGGTTTTCGTCACCATCGTGCGAGTATGGCAAATTGCTAGCTCATCGTGTAAGCCGCTTTGCGTCCTCCCGGACCGCCGGGTTCCGACGCGGGGTGAGAGTGCCTTGAATGTTGTGGTGATTCTTACTTGCCGCCCGCGTCGGTAAACATTAACCATGACGTCAAACTTTCGTGCGGAAGCTCTCCCGCGCATATCCAGCGAGCTGTCTAATATTTGCCACGTCGAATAAATAACAGTTCAGAGCCATGAATCGCTGTGCGATAGTGACAACAGCAAGCTCTAAACCTCGGTTCTTGGTGATAACCGTCACACAATTCTCCCCGGTGGTGCAATCCAACTACATAGTGGTGCAAACTAAGCCAATTCTTACTTTGGCTGCGCAAGGAGTGGTGTTCGGGATGAGTATCGCCGATCTGCCGTTGGCACGCGATGGGGTGTCTTCAGCAACGAATCGGCGCATTCAGCCGACGCACGTCGGGTCGTACCCGGCGACCACCGGAAGCCGCGGTCTACGTTCATGGCAGGCCCGTTACGGGCGGTGGCTGGTGTGCTCGGACGCCGTTGTCGTCGCCGGCGTGGTCGCCGCGGCGCAGGAACTGCGATTCGGTTCGGTGACCGGCGAGACGGTCTCCTTCACCAACGTCGACTACGGACTCGTCTCGGTGTTGATCTCCGTGGCCTGGATGGTGACGCTTGCCTTCTATCGCAGTCGGGTGGCGCCGGTCCTCGGTCAGGGACTGGAGGAGTACCGCCGGGTCTGGACCGCGACGCTGTCGGTGTTTGCGATCGTCGCCGTCATCTCCGCACTCTTCCGGTTCGATATCGCACGTGGGTACCTGGCGCTGGCGCTGCCTCTCGGGTTGGTCGCCTTGACGCTGAACCGTATGCTCGCGCGTCGCTACGTCGCCGCACGCCGGCGCAACGGTGAGTTCGTCAACACCGTTCTCGCGGTCGGCCATCTCAGCTCGGCCAGAGCCTTGTCCCGATCGCTGGAGAGACATCCCGAGGGCGGCTATCACGTTGTCGCAGTGTGCGTTCCGGGCAGCGACGGGGTCCGGATCCCCGCGGTGGACGGCATCCCCACCTACCAGTATCAGGGTGACATCATCGGCGTTGTGCGGGAGTCGGGCGCCGATACCGTCGCGTTGACTTCGGGCCACCTTGATCCCGACGAAATCCGGGATTTGTCATGGCAATTGCAAGCCCTGGACGTCGACCTCGTGGTGTCGCCTGGAATCGTCGACGTGGCAGGCCCGCGATTGCTGATGCATCCCGTCGGGGGTCTCCCGCTGATCCATGTCGACAAGCCGCAGTACGAGGGCGCCAAACAATTCCGCAAGCGGGCTTTCGACGTGTGTTTCGCCATGGTGGCCCTGCTGATTTCGGCGCCGGTCATGGCCGTGGCGGCGGCAGCCGTCAAGCTCACCAGCCGGGGACCGGTCTTGTACCGGGCCGAACGCATCGGCCTCGACGGCCGGCCGTTCATGATGCTGAAGTTCCGCAGCATGGTGGTCGACGCCGACAAGCGGTTGGCTGCCCTGGCCGAGAAGAGTGATGGCAACGGGGTACTGTTCAAGATGCGGCACGATCCGCGCGTCACACCGGTGGGGCGGCTGCTGCGGCGCTACAGCATCGATGAACTGCCGCAGTTCATCAATGTCTTGCGGCGGGAGATGAGCATCGTCGGGCCACGCCCACCCTTGCGCAGTGAGGTCGACTGTTACGACCATCAAGTACGTCGACGGATGTTGGTGCGACCCGGTATCACCGGGCTCTGGCAGGTCAGTGGACGCTCCGACCTGTCGTGGGAGGACTCCGTGCGGTTGGATCTGTCCTACGTCGAGAATTGGTCGATGATAGGGGATCTTGTCATTGTCGCGAGCACTGTGAAGGCCGTCGCGCTGGGTTCGGGCGCGTACTGAACCTATGACTCCGCGCCGGACATTCGAGCGGTCCAACCAGCTCCAGGCCAGGCTTCATGATGTGGTGCCCGGCGGAGCGCACACCTATGCGCGAGGCGCTGATCAGTACCCGGAATTCATGACGCCCGTCCTGGTTCGCGGCGACGGATGCCGGGTCTGGGATGCCGACGGCAACGAATACGTCGAATACGGAATGGGCCTTCGTTCAGTCACTTTGGGTCATGCGTATCCGCCGGTGAACGATGCGGTCCTGGCTGCGATTGCCGACGGCATCAGCTTCAGCAGGCCGACGGTGCACGAGCTTGCCGCTGCCGAGGATTTTCTGCGTTTGGTGCCCGGCGCCGACATGGTCAAGTTCGCAAAGAACGGATCTGACGTCACCACCGCCGCGGTGAGGCTGGCCCGCGCCGTCACCGGGCGGACAAAGATCGCGGTCTGTGACCAGCCGTTCTTCTCGACCGATGACTGGTACATCGGCAGCACCGCGATGGACGGCGGCATTCCCGAGATCGTGATCCGAGAAACAGTTCGGTTCGGCTACAACGATCTACCGTCGTTGGCCGCCTGTCTGCAAGGCAACGATGTCGCGTGCGTCGTCATGGAGGCCGCGACGGCCACTGCCGAACCGGCGCCAGGATACCTCGACGGGGTGCGAGAGTTGTGCGACCGCACCGGGACACTGCTGGTGTTCGACGAGATGATCACCGGCTTCCGGTGGTCGGCCGGAGGAGCGCAGGCGGTGTACGGGATCACGCCCGACCTGTCCTGCTGGGGAAAGGCCATGGGCAACGGCTTTCCGCTGTCCGCGCTGGCTGGGAAACGGGAGTTCATGGAACTCGGCGGTCTCCGGACCGACCGTGACCGGGTGTTCCTGTTGTCCACGACGCATGGTCCCGAAACCGCGTCGCTGGCGGCGTTTCGCGCGGTGGCACGCGCGTACGTGACCGAAGACCCGGTCGGCCGGATGGAGCATGCCGGTCGGCTGTTGGAGCAAGGGTTCGCCGCGGCGGCGGCGGAGCAGGGGCTGTCGGACTACGTGCAGGTGGTCGGCCGGCCATCGTGCCTGGTCTACGTGACCCGCGACGCCAGACTCTCACCGTCGCAGGAATATCGGACCCTGTTTCTGCAGGAGCTTCTGCACCATGGCGTGCTGGGCCAGTCCTTCGTCACTTCGGCTGCCCACAACGACACTGCCGTCGCGCACACCATCGATGCCGTGCGGTCGGCGCTTCGGGTCTATCGCCGTGCGATCGACCAACAATCGGTGGAGGGGCTGTTGATCGGCCGACCGGTGGCACCCGCGATCCGGCGGTCGGCCCATCCCCGGCGGCTGAAAGAGCGGTAGCCGTCAGCGGTGGTGAGCCCGGTGTGTCAGGACGCGGCCGGCTGCATGTCGGCCGTCCCACCGTGGCGCCGGCGGCAGCGGCGTGAACTGGTCCGGCCCGACGGCAAGATCGTCGACGCCGCGCCGCAGCAGTACCAGCGATCCGAGAGCGAGAACGGGCCAGATCTGCCAGACCCAGTCGGGAGTGAGCTGTGCCTGCAAAAACCAGTACACGGCGATGAGCGCTGACCAGGTCCCGCTCGAAACGTAGAAGCGTGCGTCGTCGTTGGTGGCCCAACCGGGGTGGCGCGTCAATTGCCAACGCCATGCGCCCAATGCGGCAAGCACGACCAGGACCGTGATCGTCGAACTCATGGGCCTGTGACCATTCCGACCCGCCCCCTTTGGTAGTGCGGCGCGCGATGAAACCAATGTACGCTCGCCGACCTGTGGGAATCCGCTTGATGGGCCAGGGCGCGCCGTTGCCGGTGGTTTCTGCCACAGCCGGGGTGCGACAGGGCGACGGCGCACTTCCCTGTACGCCGCGGGATGCATGAATAACGTTCTTGCGCAACGATTCTAGTTCCCGGTTATGCCAGTTTCCGAACTGAGCCGCCGGAAGGTGTTGCAGATAAGGACAATTGGTATTCCAGCGTGGGATCGGCACGGATGCCTGTTCGCGTCACTGAATCCCGACCGGTCAGGCGGGGATCTCGCGATCTGTGGCGCGGCAAATTTTGCACGACGGATGGTAGGTATCCCGGGCGCAATCCGGCGGAACTCGTCACGTTTGCGTTCGGCAATTCGCCAGAATGCAACGATCTGTGCAGCCGTCACCGACCGATGTACCGGGTGCGCTCGTCTTCGACGTGCC
This sequence comes from Mycolicibacterium peregrinum, assembly GCF_001665785.1. Lineage (GTDB taxonomy): Bacteria > Actinomycetota > Actinomycetes > Mycobacteriales > Mycobacteriaceae > Mycobacterium > Mycobacterium peregrinum_A. Next base: position 55,124 of record NZ_LZSO01000050.1, on the reverse strand, counting down.
CTGCGGCGCGCTTGGTGAGGCCGCGCTCGCTGAGCCCTGCTCGGCTTCATAACCCCTTGTGCGCATGCCTAATTGCCGATAGTTGGAAGGTGTGCCGGCGCGGTCGGTAGGGCTGCAGCGCCCGCGCGAACCGGGCTGCGTTCGAGTCGTGATGTGGTGCGTACCACAAGGCGTACGGAACTGGGAACAGATTTGCTAGTGTGTCTATTCGTCGGTATCGGGGGCTTGAGTCAGGATGAGTATGCAATCCGGTTCCAGTGCGCCGTGCGACATTTTTGGCAACGAGATTCGTCAGGAAACCTGGCGTGATCCCAAGCGGTATATGTGGCTGCTCTCCGCGCTCGTCCCGTGCCTGGTGATGCTGTCCTGGCTCGTCGTGTTCACGACGGGGCTCAGTTGCTTCTGGTGGTTGGGGCCAGCGCTGACGTTCGCGGTGGTGCCGATCCTTGACCACATCGTCGGGAACGACGGCAGCAATCCGTCTGACAGTGCTTACGTAGACCTCGAACGTGACCCCTGGTACCGGTGGGCAACCTATCTCTACCTGCCCAATCAATATCTCTCATTGATATTCGCGTGCTGGCTGTGGAGCGGTGGCGGATGGGTCGTGATGTCGCATGCAGACCGTGCCGGACTCTTGGTGACCGTGGGCATCGTGGGCGGTATCGGAATCAATGCCGCCCACGAGCTAGGGCACAAGAATGCCCGCTGGGAACGACGACTCAGCAAGATCGCCCTGGCTCAGACGTGCTACGGCCACTTCTTCGTCGAACACAATCGCGGCCACCATGTTCGGGTCGCTACGCCGGATGATCCCGCCAGTTCACTGATGGGACAGAGCGTCTATCGCTTCATCGGGCGGTCGGTGATCGGTGGGCTCGGGTCGGCTTGGACGTTGGAGTCCCGCCGTTTCACGCGCCGTGGGCAATCACCGTGGACGTTGAAGAACAACGTACTCAACTCCTGGCTCATGAGTGTCGGGTTGTTCGCCGGGCTGGCAGTCTGGTTCGGCCCAGTGGTCCTTCCCATGCTCCTCGGGCAGGCGATCGTCGGTGTCTGCCTACTCGAATCGGTGAACTACATAGAGCATTACGGGCTGCGCCGGGAGATCCTGCCCAACGGCCGGTATGAGCGGGTATCCCCACGCCACAGCTGGAACGGCAACACGTTGGTTACCAACGTCTTCCTCTTTCACCTGCAGCGCCATTCCGATCATCACGCCAACCCCCAACGGCGCTACCAACACCTGCGCAGTTTGGAAGAGGCACCGCAGCTACCCGCCGGCTACGGCACAATGCTGGTGCTGGCGCTCATCCCACCGTTGTGGCGCCGCGTCATGGATCCTCGGGTGCTCGCGCATTACTCGGGTCGTGTCGACCTGGCAGCGGTCGACACGCGCCATTACCGAATGCGTGCGGTATGACGAAGCTGTCCCGCCGTGATTTTCTCGGGGTAGGTGCATCGGCACTGATGGGCGCTGCCGGTGCGGGGTGGTGGATCCGCAGCCAAGCCGAACGAACAGCGGCGCGGACGTACTACCCGGCCATCGTCATCGGGAGCGGGTACGGAGGCGGGGTGTCGGCACTTCGGCTGGGGCAAGCCGGAATTGAGACCTTGGTCCTCGAGAAAGGACGACAGTGGGACACCCCTGACGAGGATGGCAAGCGCTTCACCAAGATGCTGCCTGCCGACACCCGTGCGGGTTGGTTCAGCGCCGTCCCGCCGAGTCTGGTCTCATCGTTCCAGGGATTCTCGATCGATGCTGTGGCGGCACATGCGTCGTCGCCCCAGCCCGTCCAGGCCGGAGTCTGTGACAGAACCACGTTCGGCGCTCACCAGGTGTTTCGGGGAATCGGGGTGGGTGGTGGCTCGTTGGTCAACGCCGCGGTGGCCGCCGTTCCCACGCCCGGGCAGGTCGCCGAGTGTTTCCCGGACATCGGGGCAGACGAATTCTTGGGAACTTACATCGAGCGGGCCAAAAGTGCACTGCGGATCAGCTACCGCGACAGGGATTGGTTCGAACGCACACCATGGTTTCAGTTCGCCCGGGTGGGGCGTGAATATGCCGCTGCAGCAGGCTATCCGGTCGACTACAACGGGAGCGCATACTCGTTCGACTATATGAAGGACGAAGAGGCGGGCACGGTTGAACGTTCGGCACTCGCGTTCGAGCAGCAGTTCGGGAACAACCACGGCCGCATCGGCAGTGTGGACCAGACCTATATTGCATCGGCGGTGGCTACGGGGAAGGTCACGGTGCGACCGCTGACAGAGGTCACCTCGATTCGCCGCGAAGGCCGAGATGAGTACGTGGTGTCCACCCGGACGATCGATCGCTGGGGCAATGAGCTCGGCAGCGAGGAAATCGGTTGTAAGCAACTGTTTTTGAGTGCGGGAGTGTTGGGTACCAACCAGATATTGTTGCGTGCTCGGGAAACCGGCGCTCTATCTGATCTCAACGATGCGGTGGGGCGCGGATACGGCAACAACGGTGACGTGATGCTGGCGCACTGGCTCAAGGACAGCGACCCGGCAGGTACACAACAGTCGCTGCTGGGCCTGATCAATCTCGATGGCCGGGCCGACCCTGAGAACCCGGTATACGCCACCATGTTCTCGATTCCGCTTCCCGTCGAGACCTTTCTGCTCGGCTACTACGTCATGGTCAAGACCGGGGATCGTGCCGATATCGGATATGACCGGGCATCGGATTCCATCACGATCGACTGGCCCACTGCGCACACCGATCATCTGATCGAGAGGGCTCGAGCGGTCTTCGACAAGCTGCTCGGGGTGAACGGCGTGGACTATCGCGACGACATATTCTCCGGGCAGATGTTCGCCCCCAACACTGTTCATCCTCTGGGCGGATGCGTGCGTGGTGAGGCAACGGATGCGTTCGGTCGAGTCAAAGGCTACGAGAACCTCTACGTCAACGATGCGTCACTGATCCCCGGGTACCTCGGCTGCAACCCCTTCATGTCCATCACTGCCTTGGCAGAACGAAACATCGAGGCCGTGCTTGAGGGCCGCCGCTGAGCACGCTCGCGTCGGCCGACATTCAGTAGACAGCCACGGTTCCGATCGGATAGCCGCCGCTGCTGTCACGTCCGGCCTGCGCCAGATTCATCGGGGACATGTTGGTGACGACGTGAGTTCCCCCAGCCTTGTGGTCGTTCCACATGACCTTTGCCGCCACGCTGTACAACCCGGCGGGCAGGCCCGTGGTCGGCAGGCTCACGGTGTCGTCGGCAGCCTGCGGTGCGGGCTCCTTCGTGGTGTCGGTGTAGTTCTGGGCGGCTGCCAGGTTCTGTAGTGCGAGTGGGGAATTGACGGTGCGGCGGACGGTGCCCCCAGCATCGCGGATCTCGTAGGTGATTCGCCATGCGTCGTAGGCCGGCGCGCTGCCGAAGTTCGCCCACCGCACCGTCAGTGGTATGGCACTGCCGGCTGTGGCAGTTCCGGGCAGGGACGCCGCCGTCATCCCGTAGCGATAGCCACTGAATTTGTTGGCCTTGGCCCACTGTTGATAGATGCTCGACGGCATCGCTGTCGAACCCTCGTACATCGGTACTGTGCTCGACAGCATGGACACGTGGAAGTTCACGGTGTCCTTGACGCCCTTGTCGAAGAGCGCCTGGTTGCCGTCCGGGGCGAAGGTGCACCACTCGGTAATGATCGGAGCGGTGCGCCACCGGTCGAGCAGTACCGGGATGATCGGATCGTTGCTCTGGACGTATTGGGAATACGGGTTTACCGCCCAGGTCTGGGGAGGTTCGTAGACACCGAGGCAGTCGGCCCGCACCCCGACGGGGCGGACCACACCCGGCAACGCGGGGCTGTCCCGCATCGCTTGTTTGACGATCTCGGGGTTCTGCGCGGTAGTCACCACACGGGTGTCGGGAAACGCCCGCAGCGTCGCGTTCACGATCCTGGCTATGGAGGCCTTGGTGATGTACTGATCCTGGTACTGGCTGTAATAGCCGAGCGTGGCGATGCTGTTGGCCGGTGCGGGCCCGGGAATGCCGAGAGTATCCCGCATGAACGCGTTGTGGTTCTCGCTGAAATCGCCGTAACCCGATAGTTCGAACCACGCGACGCGCTCGTCCTTGTTGTATCGGTTGCCCAGTGCGGCGACGAGATTCTCCACTGCGGCCAGATAGGTGGCGTTGTTCCAGTCGGGAATCACATGAGTGATCCCGGATTTGACGTAATTGTTTGTGGCTCCGGCGATTCCACGCAACCAATTCGGCACCGAGGCATTGATGCCGCCGGGATAGGAGCTTCTGCAGCAGGAGGCGAAGGCCATGATCCGGAAATGAAACCGCTTGCCCGCCGCGGCGGCGGTGGCGATCGCGTTGTCGATGGGGGTGAAATTGAAACTGGCTGCATTGGTCGGCTGGATGTCCCGCCACTCGAACCGGCCGCCTGCATCGAGGGTTTTCGGCCAGGCCGGATATGCCCGCTGTGCGGGCTGGCTCTGGGGAAACAGACCGACCCCGATGTTCTCGTACTGGCCGCGCTGGGCATTGCTGACGTCGGGCTCGGAGAACGGGGTGATGGCGCCGAGGGATACCGTGCCGCCCGGAATTGTAGGCGGACCGCTTGGGGACACAGTTATCTTGTCGATCATGAGGTTCCGGTCGCACAGCAGCGTCCGGTAGTCGTTCGTATACGAAATGGTGATCGTGTGGGAGCCGGCCGGGATCGCGGCCGGCGCCGCGAAGTCGGTCCACGCGGTGGCGTTAACCGTGGTGGTACCGATCGTGGTGCCGTCGATGCCCACCGCCATGGTCGGCATTCCCTGGCACGCCTGCCCCTTGGCTCGGACGACAAGTTTGGTCGCGACGGGTAGGGATGTCGTTGCCGCGGCGGTCGAGTTCGCCCACAGTCCCAGTACCGTTCCCGCCGACGTGCCGGACTCACCGTAGGCAGAACCGCTGCCCGGGGGCGTGACGGTCATCGACTCGGCTTCCAGGATTATCGGGTCGACCGCCCGGGCGAGCGGGATCACGCCGATCGGGCAGAGGGCAGCCACGACCATGGCAATCGACAGGGCAGCGACGAGAGTGGGGCGCACGGGCAGCATCGTGACTCCATCGAAGAATGATCATGAACTTTGCTGCCTGAGCATTCCCTGAGAACGCTCAATCTACAAACGAAACATCTATCACTTTGGTAACAAACGTCCGACGGGGTCGATCCCGGAAACTGGGCAGCCGCAGGGCTACTCGGCGGCGCGGGTCGCCGGATGCACGGCGACCAACCCGAGAGCGCTGCGCCGACGGCACATCGCGGCCAACTCCGCGTAGGCCTTCTCGCCGAGCACCGCGGTGAGCTCGGGGGCGTAGGACTCGAACACCGGCCGGGCGCCGACATGGGCGGCGGGGTCACCGGTGCAGTACCAGTGCAGGTCCGCACCGCCCTCGCCCCAGCCGCGCCGGTCGTACTCGGTGATGACGGTGCGCAGGATCTGGGTGTCGTCGGGCCGCGTGATCCACTCCTGGCTGCGTCGGATCGGCAACTGCCAGCACACGTCGGGCTTCATGGTCAGCGGCTCGACCCCGAGCTTGAGGGCCTTGCTGTGCAGGGCGCACCCGATGCCGCCGGGAAAACCCGGGCGGTTCAGGAAGATGCACGCCCCCTTGTACTTTCGGGTCCGCAGATTGGGCTTGCCGTCGTACTCGTCGTCCTCAAGGAAGCCCTTGCGGCCCAGGCCCTTGTCCCGGAACTGCCAGTCTTCGTCGGTCAACTGTTTTACCGCGTCGTCGAGCCGGGCCCGGTCGTCATCGTCAGAAAGAAACGCGCCATGCGAGCAGCAGCCGTCGTCCGGGCGGCCCTCGACGGTGCCCTTGCAGGCCGGTGTGCCGAACACACACGTCCAGCGGGACAGCAACCACGTCATATCGGCCGCGATCAGATGGGTCGCGTCCTCCGGGTCATAGAACTCCACCCATTCGCGGGCAAAGTCGAGTTCGACTTCGCCGGGATGCACATCTGCCACGGCGCAAACGGTACCCCTATATGGCGGAACACATTTCCCAACTGCGGCACGACGCGCGGCACGACGCACGAGTGGGAAGTCCCACAGCCCCGGGCGGGCGCATCTCGCGGCTGCGGGAGGTCCGGCCACGAAGCGCTGCTGGGCTGCAGTTAGGTTGGTGCAGTGCGGTTAGGCGTGCTCGATGTCGGGAGCAACACGGTTCATCTCCTCGTGGTGGATGCACGCCGTGGCGGACACCCGACTCCGATGAGCTCCACCAAGGCAGCGTTGCGACTCGCCGAGGCGATCGACAGTTCCGGCAAACTGACCCGCAAGGGTGCCGACAGCCTGGTGGCGACGGTCGACGAGTTCGCCAAGATTGCCACCAGCTCGGGCTGTGCGGAATTGATGGCGTTTGCCACCTCCGCGGTGCGCGACGCCACCAACTCCGAGGAGGTGCTGGCCAGGGTGCGGGCCGAGACCGGGGTTTCCCTCGGCGTGCTGAGCGGCGTCGACGAATCCCGTCTGACGTTCCTGGCGGTACGTCGCTGGTACGGCTGGAGCGCGGGCCGCATCATCAACATCGACATCGGCGGCGGCTCGCTGGAACTTTCCAGCGGGGTCGACGAAGAGCCGGAGGTGGCGCTGTCGCTGCCACTGGGAGCGGGCCGGTTGACCAGGGAGTGGTTGGCCGAAGACCCACCTGGGCGGCGCCGGGTCGCGATGCTCCGGGACTGGCTGGCCACCGAGCTGGCCGATGCCGGCACCACCATGCGCCGTTCCGGAAATCCGGACCTCGCGGTGGCGACGTCGAAGACCTTCCGATCGCTGGCCCGACTCACCGGGGCGGCCCCCTCGGGCGCGGGCCCGCGGGTGAAGCGGACCCTCACCGCGGCTGGATTAAGACAGCTCATAGCTTTCATCTCTAGGATGACAGCGGCTGACCGTGCCGAACTGGAAGGGGTGAGTGCCGAGAGGGCACCACAGATCGTGGCCGGTGCTTTGGTAGCTGAGGCTAGTATGCGAGCACTGGAGATCGATTCCGTCGACATTTGCCCCTGGGCGTTGCGGGAGGGGTTGATTCTGCGGAAACTCGACAGCGAGGCCGACGGCACAGCCTTGGTAGAGACGTCGGCGCGGGACGCCGGACGTTAAGGAAAAGCTAGCCCCAAAGGCAACATAGGTATGACAGGACCAGAGAACAGCCCATCCGGCACCCGACCGATCTCGGTCGCCGAGTTGCTGGCAAAGAACGGGACGATCGGGGCGCCCCCGGTCGGCGGTCGCCGTCGGCGTCGGCGCGGCAACAGCGACTCGGTGACGGTTGCCGAACTCACCGGCGAGATCCCGATCATCACCGATGACATGGAGCCCGAGTCCCTCGACGAGTCGGTTCCAGCGCCTGACCCACTGGTCGACACCGCCGTCGTCGCCCCGATCCGCGATGAACCCCGCGAAACACGCGAGCCCCGCGAAACCCGCGAGCCCCGCGAACAACCGCGGGACGAGTCGCGGGTCCGCAACGGCGGCCCACGAACCCCCCGGGCCCCTCGGGTCAAGCCGCCCAGGCCGGTGGAGCCCGAAGAGGTGCGCACCGAGGCCGAGGACGACTACGACGCGCACCTGGCGGCACGTGACGCCGACCCCGAGCCGATCGAATTCCGGCCACGTCCGCGGCGCGCGCAGCCCAAGGCTCCGGCACGGGACTACCGACCGTCGGGTACCGGCGCCGAGCGGATGAGCCCCGACCCGCTCTACGACATCGGCGCGGACGACGCGGCGGAGCCGGACGACGCGCTGGTGGAGCCCGACGCCCACGACCTCGGCGCGGACTCCGTCGACGACACCGTCTACGACGACTACGCGGATGACGACTACGACGACGAATACGGCGACCGTTCGTACGCTTCGCTCGGGCCGTTGTTCGGCGGCGGGTCCGTCGCCGACGAGCAGGCCCGCCGTCCGCGTGGCCGCGACGACGTCGATCTCGAACACGACGAAGACCTCTCCGAGGGCACGGCCGGCGATTTCGGCGAGCACGACGAATTCGACGACGACCAGCCGCCCGCCTCCCCGCTGGTCCGCGGAATGTGGATCGTCGGTCAGTGCGTGATCGCGGTGGCCTTCGGAGCCGGACTGTTCGTCGCCTTCGATCAGCTGTGGAAGTGGAACACCATCGTCGCACTGGTGCTCGGGGTGCTGGTCATCCTCGGCCTGGCCGGCGGCGTGCGGGTGGTCCGCAAGACCGAGGACATCGGCAGCACGCTGACCGCGGTGGCGGTAGGGGCCCTGGTGACCTTCGGGCCGCTGGCACTGCTGCAGGCGAGTTAGCGCCTGCGCACGCGAGGAGCGAAGCAGCCTCAGTACACAATTGGGTTGTGCGCCCAGCCATCAAGATCGGTCTGTCCACCGCCTCGGTCTATCCGCTGAGGACGGAGGCTGCGTTCGAGCACGCCGCCCGTCTCGGTTACGACGGTGTCGAGCTGATGGTGTGGGCGGAATCGGTCAGCCAGGACATCGATGTGGTCGCGAAGATGTCCGCCCATTACGGCGTGCCCGTGTTGTCGGTGCACGCCCCCTGCCTGCTGATCTCGCAGCGGGTGTGGGGCGCCAACCCGATCCCGAAGCTGGAACGCAGCGTGCGGGCCGCCGAACAACTGGGCGCGCAGACCGTCGTCGTGCATCCGCCGTTCCGTTGGCAGCGACGCTATGCCGAGGGGTTCAGCGACCAGGTCGCCCAACTGGAGGCCGACAGCGAGGTTCTGGTGGCGGTGGAGAACATGTTCCCGTTCCGGGCCGACCGGTTCTTCGGGGCGGGCGGCACGTCCGTGGAGCGGATGCGCAAGCGCGGCGGCCGACCGGGCCCCGGCATCTCCGCCTTTGCGCCGTCCTACGACCCGCTGGACGGCAATCACGCGCACTACACACTCGATCTGAGCCACACCGCGACCGCAGGTACCGACGCCATGGACATGGCCCGGCGCATGGGCGACGGCCTGGTGCACCTGCATCTGTGCGACGGCAAGGGCGCCTCCACCGACGAGCATCTGGTCCCGGGCCGCGGCACGCAGCCGACCGCCGAGGTGTGCCAGATGCTGGCTGCAAGCGATTTCGCCGGCCACGTCGTCCTCGAGGTCACCACGTCGGCAGCCAAGACGGCCGCCGAACGCGACGCGCTGCTGACCGAGTCGCTGCAATTCGCCCGCACGCACCTGTTGCGCTGAACCCGATCCCGCCCACCCCAGCAGAGGACGCACATGACCGGTTCCACCCTGTTCACCGATGCCATGGAGCTCACGGCCGCCGGCGACGGCGTCTATCACGGTGAGCTCAACGAGCATTGGACGATCGGGCCCAAGGTGCACGGCGGCGCCATGCTCGCGCTGTGTGCCAACGCCGCCCGCACCGAGCTGGGCACATCCGCGCAACCCCTCGCGGTCTCGGGAAACTACCTGTGGGCGCCGGATCCCGGACCGATGCAGGTGATCACCACGGTCCGTAAGCGGGGCCGCCGGATCGGTCTGGTCGACGTCGAGCTCCGGCAGGGGGAGCGCACGGCGGTGACGGTGGCGGTGACCCTCGGCGAGCCCGAGCATCATGTGCCGCCGCTGCTGTCGTTCAACCCCGTGGTGCCGCTGATGACGCCCGAGCCTCCGCCCGGGCTGGAGCCGATCGGGCCGGGGCATCCGATGGAGCACGTCGTGCACCTGGCGCACGGCTGCGACATCCGGCCGGCGCTGCACACCATGGGGCCGCGCACCGACGGCGGGCCGCCGGTTTTCGAGTACTGGGTGCGGCCGAAGGGTGTCGCTCCCGATGTCCTCTTCGCGCTCCTGTGCGGCGATGTGTCGGCTCCGGTGACATTCGCCGTGGAACGCACCGGATGGGCGCCCACGGTCCAGCTGACGGCCTATCTGCGGGCCTTGCCGGCCGACGGCTGGCTGCGGGTGATGTGTACCTCGGTACAGATCGGCCAGGACTGGTTCGACGAGGACCACATCGTCGTCGACTGCGAGGGCCGGATCATCGTGCAGACGCGTCAGCTGGCGATGGTGCCGGCGTCGTCCTGACGCCCGTCATGGGATGCTGTCGCCCATGTCGAGAATCGCGATCATCGGCGGCGGAAGCATGGGCGAAGCGCTGCTGTCGGGGCTGTTACGGGCTGGTAGGCAGGTCAAGGACCTGGTGGTCGCGGAGAAATACCCGGACCGGGCCAAGTACCTGTCGGAGAAGTACTCGGTGCTGGTGACCTCTGTCGCCGATGCCGCCGACAACGCCGCCTACGTGGTGATCGCGGTCAAGCCGACCGATGTCGCCAGTGCGATCGACGAGATCGCCGATGCCGCGGCTCGCGCCGATTCCGACACCGCCGAGCAGGTGTTCGTCAGCATCGCGGCCGGCGTCAGCACGTCGTACTACGAGAACAAGCTGCCGGCGGGGTCGCCGGTGATCCGCGTCATGCCGAACTCGCCGATCGTGGTCGGAGGCGGAGTGAGCGCCCTGGCGGCGGGACGGTTTGCGACTGCCGAGCAACTCAAGGAGGTCTCGTCGATCTTCGATGCGGTCGGCGGCGTGCTCACCGTGAACGAGTCGCAGCTGGACGCGGTGACTGCGGTGTCCGGGTCGGGGCCGGCGTACTTCTTCCTGATGGTCGAGGCCCTCGTCGATGCGGGTGTGGAATCGGGTCTGTCGCGCGCCGTGGCCACCGATCTGGCGGTCCAGACAATGGCAGGTTCGGCGGCGATGCTGCTCGAACGTCTCGATGAGGTGAATGCGGCCGGCGGCGCTGCGCTGGACACGACGCCCGCGCGACTGCGGGCAATGGTGACCTCGCCGGCCGGCACCACCGCCGCTGGGCTGCGGGAACTGGAGCGCGGGGGACTGCGGGGTGCGGTTTCCAACGCCGTTCTGGCCGCGAAAACGCGCTCTGAGCAGCTCGGAATTACATCTGAGTAATTAGATTAATTCCAACTGATTAGCCCACACCCGTCGCAGTAACCCCACCCGCCACGCTATTCTCCCTTTGTATGCGCGGGTCGGTGCCAGCGGTGGGGAAGCCGCTGGAACTGCCTGTGCCTGATTGATTGGGTTGCGATGACGTCTATGAACGGGCCATCGGCGCGGGATGCTGGCGACGGTCAGCCTCGGGCTCAATTTCTGACGGTCGCCGAAGTGGCGAGCTTGATGAGGGTCTCGAAGATGACGGTGTACCGGTTGGTGCACAACGGTGAACTGCCTGCGGTTCGAGTGGGCCGATCGTTCCGGGTCCACGCCAAGGCAGTCCACGATCTGCTGGAGTCTTCGTACTTCGACGCCGGATAGGCACACACCGCAGCGGTCTGGGCGCAGTGAGCAGGCTGGCGTTTTCCGTTTCGGTGGTAGACCCGGGTAAAGTGACCGGGTCAACCATCCAGCGTGAGTAGCGGAGACACCAGACTTTATGGGCTCAGTCATCAAGAAGCGGCGTAAGCGTATGTCGAAGAAGAAGCACCGCAAGCTGCTTCGCCGTACCCGGGTGCAGCGTAGAAAACTCGGCAAGTAGCTTTCCGCTGCGGCCGCTAGGCTGAGCCGATGGATTCTGATGGTCGTTCGGGGGGACGCCCGACGGGAGTCCCCGGGTCTTCTGATGCGGATTCGTCCGGCGGAGCAAAGTCCGCCGGTACGGCTCCCTCTCCGAAAGTCGTTCTGGTCACGGGTGCGTGCCGGTTCCTCGGTGGTTATCTGACCGCCAGGCTGGCGCAGAACCCGGCGATCGAGCACGTCATCGCCGTTGACGCGGTGGTGCCGAGCAAGGACATGATGCGACGGATGGGGCGGGCCGAGTTCGTCCGCGCCGACATCCGCAACCCGTTCATCGCCAAGGTGATCCGAAACGGGAACGTGGACACCGTCGTGCATGCCGCGGCGGCGTCCTACGCACCGCGGTCCGGAGGTCGCGCCACGTTGAAGGAACTCAACGTGATGGGCGCGATCCAACTGTTCGCCGCCTGCCAGAAGGCGCCGTCGGTCCGTCGGGTGGTGCTCAAGTCGACCTCAGAGGTGTACGGCTCGAGCTCTCGTGATCCGGTGATGTTCAGCGAGGAGAGCAGCGCCCGGCGTCCGCCGGGCGAGGGGTTCGCCCGTGACAGCATGGATATCGAGGGCTATGCCCGCGGGCTGGCCCGGCGCCGTCCGGACTTAGACGTGACCATCCTTCGGCTCGCCAACATGATCGGGCCCGCGATGGACACCGCCCTGTCGCGGTATCTGGCCGGGCCGGTGGTGCCGTCGGTGTTCGGCCAGGATGCACGGCTGCAGTTATTGCACGAGCAGGACGCCCTCGGTGCACTCGAGCGTGCGACCATGGCCGGCAAGGCGGGCACCTTCAACGTCGGTGCCGCGGGCATCATCATGATGAGTCAAGCAATTCGGCGGTCCGGACGTGTCCGGCTTCCGGTGCCGCGCGGGGCGCTGTCGGCGATCAATTCCCTCAGTCGCGCAACGAGTTACACCGAACTCGACCGCGATCAGATGAACTACCTGAGCTACGGCAGGGTCATGGACACTACGCGAATGCACAGGGTTCTGGGCTACAGTCCCAAGTGGACGACCGCCGAGGCATTCGACGACTACGTCCGCGGTCGTGGATTGACACCGATACTCGATCCGCGATGGGTACGCTCAATGGAGAGTCGCGCCATGGGGGTGGCGCAGCGTTTGGGATATTAAGACTGGCTCTATCCGGGGTGGGAGAAGGTATCGACGTGGCGGCTGAATCCAAGGCGAAAGTTATTCCGCTACATGGGAACTCGAGCCGTTCCTCTGCTGCGCGCCGGGCAGCGGCCCGGTCGGACAGCGCCCGCAGGCATCCGTCGGTTCTGGCCGATCCGGGGAGTCGGGCTTCTGCCGAGCAGATCGCCGCGGTTGTTCGGGAGATCGATCAGCGGCGTAGCGGTGCCTCGGGTCAGTCGACGGCCGACACGGGCCCCAGCGAACTCGTCAAGGGCATCGCGGCGGTCTCGGAATTCATCCGCACCCGCATGACCGGTGCGTACCCGGTGGACGAGTTCGGGTTCGACCCGCACATCACCAACGCAATCTTCTTGCCTTTGCTGCGAACGTTTTTCCGGTCCTGGTTCCGGGTCGAGGTGTCCGGTATCGAGAACCTGCCCGCCGACGGTGCGGCCCTCGTGGTGGCCAACCACGCCGGGGTGCTGCCCTTCGACGGGCTGATGACCCAGGTAGCCGTGCACGATCACCACCCCGGGAACCGGGACCTGCGTCTGCTGGCCGCGGATCTGGTGTTCGACCTGCCGATGGTCGGGCAGGCCGCGCGCAAGGCCGGGCACACCATGGCCTGCACCACCGACGCGCACCGACTGCTCGCCAACGGCGAGCTCACCGCCGTGTTCCCCGAAGGATTCAAGGGGCTGGGCAAGAACTTCAAAGACCGCTACAAGCTGCAGCGATTCGGTCGTGGCGGCTTCGTTTCCGCAGCTCTGCGCGCGCAGGCGCCCATCGTGCCGTGCTCGATCGTCGGCTCGGAGGAGATCTACCCGATGATGGCCGACGTCAAGCTGCTGGCCCGGCTGCTCGGTCTGCCGTACTTCCCGGTGACCCCGTTGTTCCCGTTGGCCGGCCCGCTCGGCCTGGTGCCGTTGCCGTCGAAGTGGCACATCCAGTTCGGTGAGCCGATCGAGACGACCGACTACGACGAGAGCGCCGCCGACGATCCGATGATCACCTTCGAGCTGACCGATCAGGTCCGCGAGACCATCCAGCACACGCTGTATCAGCTGCTGGCCGGTCGCCGAAACATGTTCTTCGGCTGACCTTTTCGCCTCACGTCCTCACCGCGACCAGACGCAAAACTGCCCATCTCCTGTTGGAGATGGGCAGTTTTATGTCTGCTCGCGGAAAGAAAAATCAGGCGCCGGACTTTTGCCCGGCAACCATCTTGGCGATGGCGGCATCGCGCGCTGCGGCGATCTGTGAACTGATCTCGTCGGCCTCGTCGATGGCCGCCTCACCGAGCATGGTGACGATGCTCGTGGCAACCGGGTTGCCGTCGTCGTCGGTGACCTCGGCCCGGACCTCGGCGATCACGGTGCCGTGCGACTCGATGACCGAGTCCAGGTAGGAGTCGAACCACAGCTTGTCGCCGACCAGGATCGGCCGGTGGAAGATCAGCTTCTGGTCGCGGTGCAGCACGCGCTCCAGATTGATCGGGATGTCGAACTTGTCGAACAGCTCGAGCTGGACCCGTCGACCGGCCACCGCGAGGAACGTCACCGACGCCACCACGGAGTCGTGGCCGAATTCCTTGGCTGCCTCGGCGTCGTAGAGCGCGGGATGGTCGTCCTTGACCGCGCGGGCGAACTCACGGACCTTCTCCCGGCCGACCTCGAAGTAGTCGGGGTACCGGTAGTGCGTCCCGATGATGTTTGCGGCGATGGTCATATTCCCTGCGCTGTTCGGTCTGCGGTGCGCGGTGCGCACGAAACGGGCATGCTGTGGGGCCCGCGTGGCGCGACCCGACGCGGAATCTTACCAACGCGGCCCGGCGGCTCAGCGAATGTCGTGGCGGCGGGAGGCGGCGGCGGCCAGCGCACCGCCCAGCGCGCCGAGTGCCAACGCCGACGGCACCCCGATGCGCGCAGCCTTGCGTGCGGTGCGGAAGTCGCGGATCTCCCAGCCGCGTTCCCTGGCCACATCGCGCAGCGCGGCGTCGGGGTTGATGGCCACCGCGGTACCGACCAGCGACAGCATCGGCACGTCGTTGAAGCTGTCCGAATATGCGGTACACCGGCGCAGGTTGAGTCCTTCACGGATGGCCAGTGACCGCACCGCGTGGGCCTTGCCGGTGCCGTGCAGGATGTCGCCGACCAGTCGGCCGGTGAACACCCCGTCGACCGATTCGGCGACCGTCCCCAGCGCGCCCGTCAACCCCAGACGCTTGGCGATCGTGGCGGCCAACTCGTAGGGCGTTGCGGTGACGAGCCACACCTGCTGCCCGGCGTCCAGGTGCATCTGGGCCAGCGCCCGGGTTCCCGGCCAGATCTTGTCGGCGATGATCTCGTCGTAGATCTCCTCGCCCAGCTCGACGAGCTCGGCGGTGGAGCGGCCCTCGATGAACGCCAGGGCCTTCTGCTTGCCCTCGGCGACGTCGTCGCTGTTCTCCTTACCGGTGAACTGGAACTTGGCCTGGGCGTAGACGATGCCGAGGATGTCGCGGTAGGTGAAGTACTTGCGGGCGGCCAGACCGCGGGCGAAGTGCACCAGCGACGATCCGTGCACCAGGGTGTTGTCGACGTCGAAGAACGCCGCGGCCGTCAGATCGGGCGGCGGCGCCGGTGTCCCGGTGGGGTCGGTGTCGGACTCGAGCTCGGTCACTGCGAGTTCGGCGCTGGCCTCGGCGGCAAGCTCCTGTTCGAGCGCATCGGCACTACCGGATTCGGGCACGTTTTCACCCTAAGTCACCGGGCCGGGATACTGGCGTTGTGGAGGGTGAACGGGCGGGTACCGGCGGTCGAGCCACTGTGACGTTGCTGACCCGGGCGGGCTGCAGCATGTGTGAACGAGCTGCGCAGGAGCTGGCCGCTTTGCATGAAGAACTGGACTTCGAGCTGGTGACCACGGACGTGGACGTTGCCGCCGGTGCGGGCGACACCACGCTGCGGGCCCGCTACGGCGATCTGTTGCCGGTGATTTTGCTGAACGGGGCCCAGCACAGCTATTGGGAAGTCGACGAGCAGGCGCTTAGGGCTGACCTTCCCACCAGATGAAATTTGGTGGGCGGGCCGGAAACGATTACCTTGGTGACGTGGTGATGAAGCCGTGAGTGTGCTGCTATTCGGGGTTTCGCACCGCAGCGCGCCGGTGTCTGTTCTCGAGCAGTTGAGCACTGACGAATCCGATCAGGCCAAGATCATCGACGAGGTCCTCCGATCCTCGTTGGTCACCGAGGCCATGGTTCTGTCGACCTGCAACCGCGTCGAGGTATACGCCGTGGTCGAGGCCTTCCACGGCGGCCTGTCGATCATCGGGCAGGTGCTCTCCGATCACTCCGGCATGTCGCTGAACGATCTCACCAAATACGCGTACGTCCGGTACGCCGAGGCCGCCGTCGAGCACCTGTTCGCGGTGACCAGCGGCCTGGATTCGGCGGTCATCGGTGAAGCCCAGGTGCTGGGCCAGGTGCGTCGCGCCTATGCGACGGCCGAGGAACACCAGACCGTCGGGCGCACCCTGCACGAGCTGGCCCAGCGGGCCCTCAACGTCGGCAAGCGGGTGCATTCCGAGACCGGGATCGACGCGGCGGGAGCCTCGGTGGTCTCAGTGGCTCTCGGAATGGCCGAAACCAAGCTCAATGGCGGTCTCGCCGGCCGCACCGCAGCGGTGATCGGCGCGGGCTCGATGGGCGCCCTGGCCGGTGCGCACCTGGTACGGGCCGGGATCGAACGGGTCAATGTGGTGAACCGCTCGCTTCCGCGGGCCCAGCGCCTCGCGGCGAACCTCACCGAGCAGGGCGTGCAGGCACAGGCATTCTGCCTGGACCAGCTCCCGGAAGCGCTGGCCGATTCCGATGTCGTGGTCAGCAGCACCGGGGCGGTACGCCCGGTGGTCTCCTTGGCCGACGTACACCATGCCCTGGCGCAGCGCGATGCCGCCGCGGGCGATCGGCAGCTGGTCATCTGTGACCTCGGCATGCCCCGCGACGTGGATCCGGCGGTGTCCGGGCTGCCCGGTGTCTGGGTTGTCGACATGGACCGGATTCAGCGGGAGCCGTCGGCGCGCGCCGCTGCCACCGACGCCGATGCGGCCCGCACGATCGTTGCCACCGAGGTTGCCAACTACCTGGCCGGCCAGCGGATGGCCGAGGTCACCCCGACCGTCACCGCGCTGCGGCAACGCGCCGCCGACGTGGTGGAGGCCGAGTTGTTGCGCCTGGACAACCGGCTGCCCGAACTGGAGGCAGCACACCGCGACGAGGTGGCCAAGACAGTCCGCCGTGTCGTCGACAAGCTTTTGCACGCACCCACGGTGCGGGTGAAACAACTCGCCAGCGCGCCTGGCGGGGACAGCTACGCAGAGGCTCTGCGGGAGCTGTTCGAACTCGATCCGCAAGCCGTCGAAGCTGTGGCGGCCAGTGAATTGCCCTTTATGACAACAGATCTCGATAAGTCTGAGTAGAGCTTGGTAGAAACGCGCGATACGGTGATCCGGATCGGCACCCGGGGTAGCCTGCTGGCGACCACGCAGGCCGGCACCATCAGGGACGCATTACGAGCCGCAGGCCACCCCTGCGAGTTGGTGATCATCTCGACCGAGGGCGACCGCAACCAGGGCCCCATCGCCGACATCGGCGTCGGGGTCTTCACCGCGGCGCTGCGGGAGGCGATCCACGACGGCCGGGTGGACATGGCCGTTCACTCTTACAAAGATTTGCCCACCGCCCGTGACGACCGGTTCGTGATCGCCGCCGTCCCGCGCCGTGAGGACCCTCGTGACGCGCTGGTGGCGCGGGACGGATTGGTGCTCGGGGAGTTGCCGGCGGGGTCCGTGATCGGCACGTCGAGTGCGCGACGGGCCGCGCAGCTTAGAGCACTGGGTCTCGGTTTGGAAATCCGCCCCCTACGAGGCAACCTAGATACCAGGTTGAACAGGGTTACGAGCGGCGATCTCGACGCCATCGTGGTCGCCCGAGCGGGTCTGGCCCGTATCGGACGTCTCGATCAAGTCACCGAGTCGCTCGAGCCGGTGCAGATGTTGCCAGCGCCGGCTCAAGGTGCGCTCGCGGTGGAATGCCGCTCCGGCGACACCGAGCTGATTTCGGTGCTGTCGGAGTTGGATGACGCCGACACGCGCGCCGCGGTCACCGCCGAGCGGACCCTGCTCGCCGAACTGGAGGCGGGCTGTTCCGCACCGGTGGGAGCGATCGCAGAAGTGGTCGAGTCCATCGATGAGGACGGCAATGTCTTCGAAGAGGTGTCGTTGCGCGGCTGCGTGGCGACGCTGGACGGATCCGACGTGATCCGTGCGTCCGGCATCGGAACTCCCGATCGGGCCGCTGACTTGGGTGTCTCGGTGGCTGCGGAGCTTTTCGAGTTGGGTGCACGCGAGCTGTTGGTAGAGCGCGGGAGTGAAGAATGACCATGCGAGGTCGCAAGGCGAAGCCCGGCCGCATCACATTTGTGGGCTCAGGCCCGGGAGATCCGGGGCTGCTGACGGCACGGGCACAAACTGTACTGGCGCACGCCGAGTTGGTGTTCACCGATCCCGACGTCCCCGAAGCTGTGCTGGCATTGATCGGCACGGAGCTGCCGCCGGCATCCGGCCCCGCCCCGGCAGAGCCGGCCAAGGCCGACGCCGCCGGTGACGATGCCGCCGGAACCCCCGACGCGGCGCAAGCCGCCATCATCGCGGGTGGGCCTGAGGTCCGTCCCGCCCTCGGCGACCCTGCCGAGGTGGCCAAGACGCTGATCGCGGAGGCCCGCCACGGCTACGACGTGGTCCGTCTGGTCTCCGGTGACCCGCTGTCCGTGGACGCCGTCATCACCGAGATCGGTGCGCTGGCCAAGTCCCACATGAACTTCGAGATCGTCCCCGGGCTGCCCGCCACCAGCGCGGTGCCCACCTACGCGGGTCTGCCGCTGGGGTCGGCGCACACCGTGGCCGACGTCCGCGGTGACGTGGACTGGGCGGCGCTGGCCGCCGCGCCCGGGCCGCTGATCCTGCACGCGACCGCGTCGCATCTGCCGGATGCCGCCCGCACCCTGATCGAGCAGGGCCTGGTCGACAGCACCCCGGCAGTGGTGACCGCGAGCGGCACCACCTGCCAGCAGCGCTCGGTGGAGACCACGCTCGGTGGTCTGCTCGACAAGGCCGTGCTGGAGAAGCCGGCCGGAAGCGAGCTGGCCGGGCCTCTGACCGGGCCGCTGGTCGTCACCATCGGCAAGACCGTGGCCAACCGCGCCAAGCTGAACTGGTGGGAGAGCCGCGCCCTGTACGGGTGGACCGTGCTGGTGCCGCGCACCAAGGACCAGGCCGGGGAGATGAGCGACCGGCTCGTGGGCCACGGCGCCCTGCCGATCGAGGTCCCGACCATCGCCGTCGAGCCGCCGCGCAGCCCCGCGCAGATGGAGCGCGCGGTCAAGGGCCTGGTCGACGGCCGGTTCCAGTGGGTGGTGTTCACCTCGACCAACGCCGTGCGTGCGGTGTGGGAGAAGTTCAACGAGTTCGGTCTGGATGCGCGGGCGTTCTCCGGCGTGAAGATCGCGTGTGTCGGACAGGCCACCGCCGACAAGGTGCGGGCCTTCGGCATCAACCCCGAGCTGGTGCCGTCGGGCGAGCAGTCCTCGCTCGGCCTGCTCGACGAGTTCCCGCCGTTCGACGAGGTTTTCGACCCGGTGAACCGGGTGCTGCTGCCCCGCGCCGACATCGCCACCGAGACGCTGGCCGAGGGCCTGCGTGAGCGCGGCTGGGAGATCGAGGACGTCACCGCCTACCGCACCGTGCGTGCGGCTCCGCCGCCGGCGCAGACCCGCGAGATGATCAAGACCGGTGGCTTCGACGCGGTCTGCTTCACCTCGAGCTCCACGGTGCGCAACCTGGTCGGTATCGCCGGCAAGCCGCATGCCCGGACCATCGTGGCCTGCATCGGACCGAAAACTGCTGAAACCGCAGCGGAATTCGGCCTGAGGGTGGATGTGCAGCCAGAGTCGGCCGCGGTGGGACCGCTGGTCGATGCGCTTGCCGAGCACGCCGCCCGACTGCGGGCCGAAGGGGCGCTGCCCCCGCCGCGCAAGAAGAGCCGTAGACGCTAGTTTTTCGCCGAAACCGCATTCCGGCAGGGCCTTACTCGAACTTTTCCTGCTGGAATGCCGTTTCGAGGATGGAGCGGAGGAGGAGGAGGGATAGCTGTGGCTTTTCCAAGGCATCGTCCGCGCCGGCTGCGGTCCACGCCGGCGATGCGTCGACTGGTGGCTCAAACCTCTTTGGAGCCGCGGCATCTGGTACTGCCGATGTTCGTCGCCGACGGCATCGATGAGCCGCGCCCGATCTCCTCGATGCCCGGCGTGGTGCAGCACACCAGGGATTCGTTGCGCCAGGCGGCCGCCGACGCGGTGGCGGCCGGCGTGGGTGGTCTGATGCTGTTCGGAGTGCCCCGTGACGAGGACAAGGATCCGACCGGCGCCGTGGGCGTCGATCCGGACGGCATCCTCAACGTGGCGTTGCGGGATCTGGCCAAGGACCTGGGTGACGCCACCGTGCTGATGGCCGACACCTGTCTCGATGAGTTCACCGATCATGGGCATTGTGGCGTGCTGGACGCCGCGGGCCGCGTCGACAACGACGCGACCAACCTGCGCTACGTGGAACTTGCCGTGGCACAAGCGGAATCGGGTGCGCACGTGGTGGGCCCCAGCGGAATGATGGACGGTCAGGTGGCCGCCATCCGCGACGGTCTCGATGCGGCCGGGCACGCCGACGTGGCCATCCTGGCCTACGCGGCCAAGTTCGCCTCGGCGTTCTACGGCCCGTTCCGGGAAGCGGTGTCGTCCAGCCTGGTCGGCGATCGGCGTACCTATCAACAGGATCCGGGCAATATCCGCGAAGCCGTGCACGAGGTCGAACTCGACATCGACGAGGGTGCCGACATTGTCATGGTCAAGCCGGCGATGAGTTACCTGGATGTGGTGCGCGCCGCCGCCGATATCTCGCCGGTACCCGTTGCCGCGTACCAGATTTCGGGGGAGTACTCGATGATCTGCGCCGCTGCGGCCAATGGCTGGATCGACCTGCAGGCCGCCGCGCTGGAGTCGTTGACCGGAATCCGGCGGGCCGGGGCCGACATCGTGCTGACCTACTGGGCGGCCGACGTGGCCGGCTGGCTCGCGTGACCGATCCGGGCACCGAACAGGAACCGAGCCCGACCGGTCGTCCCGACGACGTCGACACCGGATTCTGGCTGTGGACGGCCGCACTGGTGCTGATGGTGGTCGGCTATCTGATCGACGCGTTGACCGGATCCGGCACGGGTGTGCAACGGTCCATGACGGTCGTCTTCTCGGTGATGTTCGTGGTGGTGCTGTCGTCGATCGTGGTGGCCTTCCTGATGCTGATGCGGCAGGGATATCGCTGGGCCCGCACGCTGTTGACCAGTGGGGGAATCGTCTCGGTGCTGCACGCGATCAGCAGCCTGCTGACCGGCGAACGCCAGGATGCGGCGGCGATGGGTTACGCGGTCACCGCGATCGTGGGGTCGGTGCTGATCGCGGGTGGCCTGTACCTGCTGCACCGCAAGGATGCCGACGGCTTCTTCACCCGCTGATTTCGCTACGCTTCCCGACAATGTCTTCGCCGCCGTCTTCGCACTCATCCCCGTCGCGACGCGCGACCATCGGATTCGGCTGCTGGTTGGTCGGCGCGGTGTTGTTGATCGCCGGCGGCATGCTCGCGGTTTCGGCGAGCATCCCGCCCGGCGTGAACACGATGCTGTACCGGGGGATCGGCGCACTCACCGTGCTGGCGGGGCTCGGTATGGCTTTCCTGGCGGGCCGCAGCCGCTCAGATGATCGCTACCGGCGCGCGGCGGTGGCATTGTCGCTGGCTATCGTGGTTCTGGTGCTGTTGACCGGCCTCAACGTTCTCGTGCTGGTCGCGCTGCTCCCGCTCATCGTGGGAACCGGCGTGAGCGCGCTGCCATTGCGGAGGGGTGACCATGGAGAGTGAACCGGTGAACAAGGTTGCCTCTGAAGTGCTGTTCTACGAGCAGGGCGCCAGCTGGGCCTGGCTCCTGCTCGGACCGTTCGCCGGGATCGGCATGGCGATTCTGCAGATGACCGGCGGCTACGGCCAGGACCTGTGGATCCCGATCGTGTTTTTGGTACTGGTGTCGGTGTTCGTGGCCATCCAGATCAAGGCCGCGCGCATCCACACGTCGGTCGAGCTGACTGCCGAAACGCTGCGCCAGGGTGCCGAGACCATCAAGCTCGACGAGATCGTGTCGATCTACTCGGAGGCGTCGGGCTCGGAGTCGCCGAAATGGCAGTCCGACCGTGCCCTCGGTGAGCTCAGCGGGGTGCCGCGCGGCCGGACCGGTATCGGGCTGAAGCTCACCGGCAACCGCGGGGCCCAGGCCTGGGCGCGCAAGCACCGGCGGCTGCGTGAAGCGTTGACGCCACTGGTCGAGGAGCGCACCCCGTGAAGCGGCGGGCCGTCCTTGAGCTCATGGTGGCTGCCGTTGCCGCGGTGGGCTGCGTGCTGAGCTGGATCGCGGCGGCGACGACGATCGAGGTGGCACCGGTTTTGGAGGGTGAGCCGGCCACCACGGCGGTCAGCTATTCGTCGCCGCTGTTGGTGCTGGCACTCGTGCTGGCGGGTCTGGCGGGCGTACTGACCGTGTTGGGTATCGCGCAGTTGCGCCGCTGATCCGTGACCGATTGGCTTCCCGTCACGCGCGGTGAATCCGGCGCCGGGGTGTTCCGGAATGCCGACGGCTCCCGGTACGCGAAGGTGGTCGACGCCGCGGCGGTGGCCGACCTGGTAGCGGAGCGGGACCGGGTGTTGTGGGCGCACGGTCACGGGCTCCCGGTGCCTGCCGTCATCGACTGGGGTACCACCGAGGACGGCGGCGCCGTCCTGGTCACCAGTGCCGTCGGCGGCGTCGCCGCCGATCGGCTCACGGAGACGGCACTGGGGACGGCCTGGCCGTCGGTCGTGGCGGCCGTCCGCACACTGCACGGCATCACGCCCGGCGAATGTCCCTACCGGCGCGATCTCGACGAGATGTTGGCCCGGGCCCGCTCGGTGGTCGCCGCGGGCGCGGTCGACCCGGACTTCCTGCGCGACGAGGACCGGGACGTCCCGGCCGGTGAACTGCTGGCCCGCGTCGAACGCGAGACCGAACTGCGCCGCCGGCAGGAGGCCGACGATCGGGTGGTGTGCCATGGCGACCTGTGCCTGCCGAACATCCTGATCGACCCCGACCGGCTCACCGTCGAGGGTTTCGTCGACCTTGGCCGTCTGGGCCTCGCGGATCGCCATGCCGACCTGGCGCTGCTACTGGCCAACACGGCCGATACCTTTCCCGGTTTCGCCGAGGCCGCCGCGGCGGGCCTGGCTGCGGGATACCCGGCGCAAGTGGATCCGGAGCGGCTGCGGTTCTATCTCGCGCTCGATCCGCTGACCTGGGGATGAGAGCCCACGGCGCGGTTCAGGAATCGAGCCAGGTCAGCTCGTCGGACAAGTGCGCGCGCCAGAAGTCCTGATCGTGTCCGCCGGGGTAGAAGCCGACGGCCGGGGTCCGTGGCAGTTGGTTGACGAACATTCGGGTCGCTGCGTAAAACCCGTCGCCGGTGCCGCAGTCGATGCGTAGCGGGATCGACCCCAGCGCAGGCAGCAGCCTGAGCGCTGAGTTCTGCTGCCAGTCTTCGAGACTGTCGAAGGCGTCGGGCGGCGCGCCCCAATACGTCAGGTACAGCGCCGGGCTGATCGCGCAGACCGCCGCGGTGCGCGCGGCGCCCAGTCTCGCACCCAACAGCATGGCGCCGTAGCCGCCCATCGACCAGCCCATGAAGGCCACTCGCGAGGTGTCGATGCCCTTGGTGGCCAACATCGGGATCAGTTCGTTGAGCACCATCGCCCCGGAGTCTCCACCAGAGGCTCGACGGCGCCAGAACGAGTTTCCGCCATCGACACTGACCACTGCGAATGGCGGTCGGCCGGCCGCGGTCAGCCGGGCCAGCGCCTCCGGAATGCCCAGGTCCATCACGCCGGCGGCGTCGTTGTCCATGCCGTGCAGGGCGATCACCGGACGCAAAGGGCCGTGCTGGCCCGGCGGGCGGGCGATGATCCAGTTGGTCTCCACGCCGCCGCGGGCCGCGGAAGTGAACGATCCCGATTCGCGGGTCGGTAGCGGGCTGCCCGCGGGGGCCGTCTGGTTGGGGCCAGGAGACGCGCGGGGCGCCGGCGGATCGAGCAGGCTGCCCAATGCCATCAGTCCCGCGGCGCCCGCACCGGTGACACCTAGACGCAGGGCGTCGCGGCGGGTCAGCAAGGTCACCTGCGCATCATTCCAACCATGGGTCTCGGCAGGTGACACGGTCCGGCAACAGCGCGATAACGCCGCGTACCCGGTAGGTGAGCCCGGTCACAGAAAGCTTGGTACAAAGTTCAAAATCTGTAACACTGTGTCCATGACGGAATTGGCCGAGCAGCCCCAGCAGACCGATGCCCTGCCCCTGGGTCCGCAATCACTGGTCTGGAAGTACTTCGGCGACAACCGCATGTACCTGATCGGCCCGCGGCCGGCCGTTCTGCAGAACATGCTGGCCGAACTGGGCCAGGGCGTGCTGGACCATTCGACGTTCTTCTCCGACACCGCCGAGCGGCTCAAGCGCACCATCCCGCCGATCTTCCGCACCGTGTACGGCACCGAGGATGAGAACGCCGGCACCCAGGTCCGCGACTTCCATCACCACGTCAAGGGCGATATGCCGGACGGGTCCCGCTACCACGCGCTGGATCCCGACACCTACTTCTGGGCGCACGCGACGTTCGTCGAGCAGGTCCTCTACTTCGCCGACACCTTCGTCAAACGGCTCAGCGACGCCGAGAAGGAACAGATCTACCTGGAGTCCAAGACCTGGTACCGCCGTTACGGCGTCAGCGACCGGCCGATGCCCGCGACCTACGCCGAGTTCGAGCAGTACTGGGACCGGATGATGAACGAGGTGGCGGTCCCGCACAAATCTGCCCGCTACGGCGTCGGCTATGTCACCAAGGGCTTTCCCTGTCCCAAAGGGGTGCACCCGGCCGCGTGGCGCGTGGTGGCCACGGTGTTCGACCCGGTCGCGGCATTCCTGACCGCGGGGGGCCTGCCGCCGCGGGCCCGTTACCTGCTCGACCTGCCGTGGAGCGAGCGTCAGGAGCGCAATTATCAGCGGTTTGCCTCCTTCTGGCGGACCCGTCCGGTGAACTGGGTGTGGGACCATCTACCGATGAGCGTGCGCTACAACAAATTTGCGCAAAAGGGCTATGCCCAGGTTTGATTCGTCGCCCGCGACGGTAGCCGATTCGGTGACCGCGATCCTGGACGCGGCCCTCGTCGAGTTCGAGCGGCACGGCCTGCGCCGGGTCGCGCTCGACGATGTTGCGCGTCGGGCCGGGGTCAGCCGCACCACGATCTACCGCCGATTCGCCAATCGTGACGAATTGGTGGCGGCGGTGATCGAGCGAGAGAACGTCGCGTTGTTCGCGGACATCGCCAACGAGTTGAAAGATGCAGGGCCGCAATCGAATTATTATGTCGAGGCGTTCACGCTCTCGATCCTGCGGTTCCGTCGCCACCATGTGCTCAACCAGTTGATCGCCGATGAACCGGCGCTGGTCATGGAGATGCTGCACACCCACTACGGTGCGGCGATCGAGCGGATGGCCGCGGCGCTCAAGGTGATCTTCCCGGCCGGATTCGCCGACCGGATCGGTCAGCAGGCGGTCAACGACCTGGCCGACACCATCCTCCGTTACGCGGGGATGGTCCTGTTGCTGCCCAGTGTCGAGCCGCTCGACACCGCCGACGACATCCGGGCGTTCGCCACCCGCCATTTCCTGCCCAGCCTGCCGGTCTCGCTGCGCACCGTGTCGGCCTGATCGGCTACACAGTCCGGGGGTGCCGAAGTGTTTGGCAGCTCACATTTTCGGGCAGCCGATACGGATGACCACCAACAAGCCCCCGCCCGTCAGTGAAGAGAACCGCAAGGAAGCCGAGCGCGTCCTGAGGTCCTATGACGACTCCCGTCCCACCGTCACCCTGCCGGGCAGCCACGGCACGGTATCCGGCACCGCCGTCAACGACTGGGTCGACGACGACGGCAACCCCATCTACGGCCAGCCCGAAAGTCAGCAGTAACCGCCAACCTCAGCCGTCACGCGTCGTGCATGCCTAGTGTGACGATGTGACTGGTACCGCGCTGGATCGGATTGCCCCTGCCTTCGTGACCATGGCCCACCAGATCGTGTGGGCCTCGGTGGCCACCGTCGACGCCGACGGTCAACCCCGTAGCCGCATCCTGCACCCGATCTGGGAGTGGGACGGAACCGATCTGTTCGGTTGGATCGCAACGGTGCCCAGCCCGGTCAAGCGCGCACATCTGGCGGTACACCCACACGTTTCGGTCAGCTACTGGACCACGAACCACGACACCTGTGCCGCGGACTGCCTGGTGGAGTGGTACACCGACGACGAGACCTGCACCCAGGTGTGGGACCGCTTCGCGAACGGCCCGGCGCCGGTGGGCTATGACCCGCACATCATCCCGCAGTGGAGCGACGGGCCGACCTCGGACCAGTTCGCGGCTCTGCGGTTGACTCCCTACCGGCTGCGGGTGATGCCGGGCACGGTCATGACTGCGGGTTCCGGTGAGGTACTGAACTGGCGGGCATGACGCCGGTACTTCGCGCGACCGGATGCAGCGGCCACCGCTGCCGGTCGGCAGCATCGCCGGTATGCCACGACACGGCAGCTGCGGCGACATCGCGGACATCGTCGTCGGTGTCGATCACTGCATAGCGGGCCGCGAGTTCGGGCAACCCGTTGACCATGCACTCATAGCCGATTCGGTGGGCCAGGCCACGGGTCCACCGCAGCGCGATCGCCCGGCGGCCAGGAGGTAGCCGCCGGGCGTCGCAGATCAACAAGACCCGACGCGCCCCCACCGTGAGGGCGGTCGCGGTCGCCAGCTCGCACGCTTCGTTCTCGCAGGCGCGCAGTCGCCTGTGCCACGCGATGGTGCGGCGCCCCCCGAACCGGGAGCGCACCGAGCGCCCGTCGAAAATGGTGATCACCGACTCGATCGAGTCGATCTCGGCTGCACTCAGGGGCGGTGCGGGTGAGCCGGTGGTGTGCCAACGTGTCCGGCCGGGCATTCGGGCGCACGGCGGATGTGTGTGTTTGACCGGGATGCCGGCGCGCCTCAGGGAGGCGGTGACCGAGCCGGAAAGGTCGGTCAGCCAACCGAGCATCAGTACCTGCGGGCCGGCGGCCTCTCGATCCGCCACTGCAATTCCACCCGCCGATCTCAGTCCCGTCGCAAATATCCATGCTGCTGTCCGCCATTTTTTTGCACAAATGATCCGCCCCGATGGATAATTTAGATATCCGATTGGATCGGAGTATCGAACGCCCTGATTCAATGACGCCAATTCAATGTGAATCAATTTCTGTGCCCCCGGGTGGGAAGCGTTCACCCGGGGGGCTCTGGCGGCGTGCAACCGTGAAAACTGCACTCCAGGCTGCTAGACGCGGTCGGGGCGCTTCCTTCTTGGAATGATCTCCCCGGACTCGGCGGCCTTGTCGCGTTTTGCTGCTCGCCGTTCCTTGATGGTCATCGCCGGTTTTTTGGGCGCGCGACCTTGGGATTTATCAGCCATCGTTGCTCCTTTTACTCGCAAACAATCACTGAGCCCGACCATACATCAGAAAAAATTAAAAGCCAGTCGGCGGTTTTTCGACCGTCGCACACCGTTTCACCACCACTACGCGGGCCGGTGTCTGACCTTCGGGGTGGGGTCGTCGTGGCCGAGGTGCACCCCGGGTGCCAGCATCGCCACCCGGTGCCGGTAGTCGCGGTACTGGTCGCCCAGGTTGTCCACCAGGTCGCGTTCTTCGAGCTGGATCGCCACCAGGATGTAGGCGGTGCTGACGCCCGCGAACAACAGGTGGCCCGCGGTCATCGTCGGGATGGCCCAGAACGCGATGATGAACCCGGCCATGATGGGGTGCCGGATCACCCGGTAGAACATCACCGTCTGGAACCCCAGTTCGCGGTACGGCCGGCCGCGCCAGTTCAGCCACACCTGTCGTAGCCCGAACAGGTCGAAATGGTTGATCATGAACGTCGAGGCGAACACCGTGGCCCAGCCCAGCCAGAACAGCGCCCACAGAATCACCCGGCCCGCAGTCGATTCCACGTCCCACACGATTGCGGGCATGGTGCGCCACTGCCAGTACAAGAGGAGCAGTGCCAGGCTGGACAGCAACACGTACGTGCTGCGTTCGATGACTTGCGGGACGATCCGCGTCCATCGGTCCTTGAACCACGGCCGGGCCATCACGCTGTGCTGGATGGCGAACACCGACAGCAACAGCAGGTTGACGAGTACGGCCTCGGCGGTGGGGGCGGCGATGCCGGAATCGACCGTGCGTGGCACCACGAAATTGCCGACGAACCCGATCGCGTAGAGGAACGACACCACGAACAGGAGATAGCTCGCGATGCCGTAGCCGATGATGAGTAGGCGCTTCATGGTGACCTCCTGCCACCGATGGGACAGATGCCGCGCCCTGCTGCCTACTGCAGTAGTGGCCTATTTACGGTAGACCCTGTATCCCCAGGTGAACAGGGGTTTACGGCAGTGTCCGCGCCTACTCGCGCCGGTCTGCCTAGGCGGAGCGCTCCGCCTTGGCGGCCTCGCGCGCGAGCATGCGGTCGCGTTGCTCTTCGAACTTGAGCACCTGCTTCTGCAGATCGTCCAGGTAGGTGGCCAGTTGCTCGCGGCGCTTCTCGCCGACCGCGCTCACGTCGTTGCGCTCGAAGATCCGCCATTTCTTGACGTTGGGCATCACTACTTCTTCGAGGTGCTGGCGCAGGTCATAGATGCCGTGCTTGGCCATGATCACGCTGTTGCGGCGCCAGTTGGGCATTCCCCGCCCTGGCATCCGGAATCCTTCGATGATGGCGCACACCGCCTCCATCGCCTGGTCGGGCGAGAGGTCGAACCCGGCGGAGAACACGTTGCGGTAGAACACCATGTGCAGGTTCTCGTCGGTCGCGACGCGCTGCAGCATCGACTCGGCGAGAGGGTCGTCGCAGATCTTGCCGGTGTTGCGGTGGCTGACGCGGGTCGCGAGTTCCTGCAGGGTGGCGTAAGCCGCGATCATCAGCGGGCCGGGCTCGTGAATCTCGCGTTCTTCTTCGTCGGGGTCGTAGCCGTTGCGCATGTGCTCCATCCGCATGCGTTCCAGGGCGACGGGGTCCACTCCGCGGGTGACGACGAGGTAGTCGCGGATGACGATGCCGTGGCGGTTCTCTTCGGCGGTCCACTGGTTGACCCAATGACCCCAGGCCCGGTCGAGTGAGAAGTGATTCGCCGCCCCGCGGTGGTAGGACGGCAGGTTGTCCTCCGTGAGCAGGTTGGTGATCATCGCGACCTTGGCTACTTCGGACAGGCCCGACTGCTCCGGTGCCCAGTCTTCGCCGCCCAGTGCCGCGAAGTTGCGGCCGAGGTCCCACGGAACGTAGTCGTGCGGATGCCACTCCTTGGCGACCTTCAGATGGTGATTGAGGCCTTCTTCGGCAACCGGCTCGAGTTCCTTGAGGATCTCGTCGTCGGTCAAATGTCTCTGCACAGAGTCCCCTCCAGTTTTGGCCGGCCGTCGCGCAGATGTGAACGTCGCTCGCGCAATGGGGCCGGCCGTGTGGCCGAGTTTCGATCTCGGTCGTTCCCAGCGACGCGTGAATGCGCCCGCAACGGGTGCGGGCTCGACATCGACAGGCTGTCCCGCCCGCTGGCTTCCCCTTTTTGTGACGGAACTCCGATACCTTAGCTGGCGGTGGCGGTACCACAACATGTAGCGCGCCGTGACGGCGAGCTACATCGACAATCGAGCAGCCAACTTCGGGTTCGACCCGTGTCGACGGTGGCGGTCCGCGGACGAGAGTGAGTTCTCCCACTGTTTGCTTTTGCCGTCCGCACCATAACGCATCAGGTCCGGCGTAGCAGCACGGCCTGTTCGACCGGCACGCGTTCGAAGACCCGCCGCGCCCGGCCCTTCACATGCCCGGCGGCCTCGGCTTTCGTCACCACCCGCGGATCGGTGAGTTGGATGGTCTTGCCGTGCCGTCGCATCTGTGCACCGCCGGCGGCGGTGACGTTCTTGAGCCAGTCGCGGTTGGGACCGTAGGTCAGCAGGATCGCGACGCCACCGTCGGCGGGGAACACCGACAGCGGGGTGCGGTAGCGGGCGCCGGACTTGCGGCCGACGTGTTCGAGGATGCCGTAGAGGGGAGCCCATCCGGCCCAGAGTTTCTGGATGGGGTTGGTGACATACCGGTTGAGCCGGGCCAGCCATTGCGGGAGTTGCATGGCGCCATTGAATCTCGGCCGTGACGGCCGTCACAACCTACTGTGGTCCGATTTCGGTGGGGCCGTGCTGCTTGATGCCGCCTGCAATCTTCGGCGTCGGCGCCGCAAACCCTCGGTGGCGTGTCTCAGCCGGCTCGTCTGAGCAGCAGGGTGTGCGCGACACCCGCGCGCGCCATCAGTTGGCGCCACGGCGTCCGCAGATGAGGCAGCGCCTCGGTGGTCGGCACGATTCGGGGCTGGTCGACGGCGAAGGTGCGTCCTTGGAATTTCACTCGGCCGCCGCCGGCGCGTTGCAGGTTTTTCACCCAATCCCGTTGTCGCCCATAGGGCAGGAGCACCGCCACCCCGTCGTCGGTGCTGAACACCGACACCGGTGTCCGGTAGATGGTGCCGCTGCGTCGCCCGGTGTGCTCGATGACCGACCAGATCGGCAGGTAGCCCGATACGGGCCGGAAGATCCGGTTGGTGACGCGTCGATTGAACCGAGCGCGGCGGTCTGAGAATCGCACCATCACCTCATCTTGCCGCGATCTTGCCCGTGATCTTGCCGCACCGGGTCGAATGAGCCGAGACTGAACCCATGGCCTATCTCAAACCGCCGTGGTTCGTCCGGCAGGTGTTCAACCGGGTCGCGATGGCGACCGGCGTGGGGCACAGCGAGACGCTCACCGTGACCCGGCGGACCAACAAGCAGCCGCAGCAGATTCCGGTGGTCGTCCCTGTTGTCGACGGGGTCAGGTACCTGGTGTCGACCCGCGGCGAGTCGGACTGGGTGCGCAACGTCCGGGCCGATCCCAAGGTGCGGCTCGGATCCGCGGAGTACCTCGCGGCCGAGGTTCCGGTGCCGCAGCGGGCGCCGGTGATCGCCGCCTACCGCCCGCTGGCCGGCAAGGTGGTGGAGGGTTACTTTCGCGATCTGCCCGACGACGCCGATCACCCGGTGTTCGCGCTGACGCCGGCGGGGTGACGCGGTCGGGTGACACTGACCACTACACCCTGTAGTTGACGCATTTGCACCGGCTGGGACACTGGTGGCCATGCCTGTGGAAAAGCGGACTGAGCGGTCGGCTCAGTTGTTCGCCGACGCCTGCGCAGTGATCCCCGGTGGGGTCAACTCCCCGGTCCGTGCCTTCAACTCCGTCGGCGGCACCCCGCGGTTCATCACGTCGGCCAAGGGCTACTGGCTGACCGACGCCGATGACAATCGGTATGTCGATCTGGTCTGTTCGTGGGGCCCGGCACTGCTCGGCCATGCCCACCCGGCGGTCGTGGAGGCCGTACAGAAGGTGGCGGTCAACGGGCTGAGCTTCGGCGCCCCCACCCCGTCGGAGACCGAACTGGCCGCTGAGATCATCGACCGGGTTGCCCCGGTCGAACGGCTGCGCCTGGTCAACTCTGGCACCGAGGCCACCATGAGCGCGATCCGGCTGGCCCGCGGTTACACCGGCCGCGCCAAGATCATCAAGTTCTCCGGCTGCTATCACGGGCACAGCGACGCGTTGCTGGCCGACGCCGGTTCCGGTGTCGCGACCCTTGGCCTGCCGTCCTCGCCCGGTGTCACCGGCGCCGCCGCTGCCGACACCATCGTGCTGCCGTACAACAACGTTGCCGCGGTGGAAGAGATCTTCGCCCGGTTCGGCGACGAGATCGCCTGTGTCATCACCGAAGCCAGCCCCGGCAACATGGGCACGGTGCCGCCGCTGCCCGGGTTCAACGCGGCGCTGCGCCGGATCACCGCGGCCCACGGCGCGCTGCTGATCCTCGACGAGGTGATGACGGGCTTCCGGGTGAGCCGGGCCGGTTGGTACGGGCTCGATCCCGTCGACGCCGACCTGTTCACGTTCGGGAAGGTGATGAGCGGCGGCCTGCCTGCCGCGGCGTTCGGCGGCAGCGCCGAGGTGATGGGCCGGCTGGCCCCGCTGGGGCCCGTCTACCAGGCCGGAACGCTGTCCGGTAACCCGGTGGCGATGGCCGCGGGCCTGGCCACGTTGCGCCACGCCGACGACGCCGCTTACGCCCGGGTGGACGCCAATGCCGACCGGTTGGCCGGCCTGCTCACCGGTGCCCTCACCGATGCCGGTGTGGTCCATCGCGTGCAGCGCGCGGGCAACATGCTCAGTGTGTTCTTCACCGATGAGCCGGTCAGCGACTTCGCCGCGGCCAAGGCGACCGAAACCTGGCGTTTCCCACCGTTCTTCCACGCCCTGCTGGAGGCCGGGGTGTATCCGCCCTGTAGTGCATTCGAAACCTGGTTCGTGTCAAGCATTTTGGATGACGAGGCGTTCGAGCGCATCGCCGATGCGCTGCCCGGGGCGGCCCGCGCCGCCGCGGAGGCCCACCCGTGACGAGCAGAAGTGTGCCGGTACGAACCACCGTCCACGTGATGCGTCACGGCGAGGTGTTCAACCCGGAGAAGGTGCTCTACGGCCGGCTGCCCGGCTACCACCTGTCCGAGCGCGGGCAGGCCCAGGCCCGGGCTGCCGCGGACTGGCTGGCCGGTAAGAACATCGTCTACGTCGTGGCCTCCCCGCTGGAGCGGGCTCAGGAGACGGCCGCGCCGATCGCCCAGAGTCACGGCCTGGCGATCGACACCGACGACGAGCTCATCGAGTCGTGGAACATGTTCGAGGGGGAGCGGGTGGCCCCGGGCGACGGCGCTCTTCGCGACCCGAGGAACTGGCCGAAGTTGCGTAATCCGGCCAAACCCTCCTGGGGCGAGCCCTATGCCGAGATCGCGCCGCGGATGATGGCGGCCATGCACCGGGCCCGGGAGAAGGCCGCCGGGCACGAGGCGGTGTGCGTCAGCCATCAGCTCCCGGTCGAGACGCTGCGCCGGGCGATGACCGGACGCAAGCTGGCACATCTGCCGTTGCCGCACAGCCGGCTGTGCAACCTGTCCTCGATCACGTCGTTCACCTTCGACGACGACAAACTGATCCGATGGGGCTACACGGAGCCCTGGGGAATCTGAATGAGGTCGTCCCTCGCCCGGGTGAGTGCGGCGGTGCTGGCAGGGCTGGTGCTGCTCACCGGATGCTCGACGGGTGACGACGCGGTGGCCCAAGGCGGCACCTTCGAGTTCGTCGCACCCGGCGGCAAGACCGACATCTTTTACGACCCGCCCGAAAAGCGCGGCACTCCAGGAAAATTGAGTGGGCCGGAGCTGACCGACCCGACCAAGACCCTCTCGCTGGACGACTTCGCCGGCAAGGTCGTGGTGATCAACGTGTGGGGCCAGTGGTGTGGACCGTGCCGGGCCGAGATCGGCCAGTTGCAGCAGGTGTACGATGCCACCCGCGACAAGGGAGTGGCGTTTCTGGGCATCGACGTACGCGACAACAACCGTGACGCCGCAGTCGATTTCGTCACCGACCGCAAGGTCACCTTCCCGTCCATCTACGACCCGGCGATGCGCACCATGCTCGCCTTCGGCGGCAAGTACCCGACCACGGTGATCCCGTCGACGGTGGTGCTGGACCGTCAGCACCGGGTGGCGGCGGTGTTCCTGCGTGAACTGCTGGCCGACGATCTGAAACCGGTCGTCGAGCGGTTGGCTGCCGAAGGGCAGCAGCCATGACCGGATTCGCCGAGATCGCCGCCGCCGGGCCCGTGCTGCTGGCGCTGGGGATCAGCGTGCTGGCCGGGTTGGTGTCGTTCGCCTCGCCGTGTGTGGTGCCGCTGGTGCCCGGCTATCTCTCGTATCTGGCCGCGGTGGTCGGGGTGCAGGAGGGTCCGGTGGCGACCGAGGCCGGGGCTACCCGGCAGGCCACCAGGACCGCCAGACTGCGGGTGGCCGGTGCCGCCGCGTTGTTCGTCGCGGGCTTCACCGTGGTGTTTCTGCTCGGCGCCGTGGCCGTCCTGGGGATGACCACCACGCTGATCGCCAATCAGGTTCTGCTGCAACGCATCGGCGGCGTCGTCACGATCCTGATGGGCCTGGTGTTCGTCGGTTTCGTCCCGGCGCTGCAGCGTCAGGCCCGGTTCGCCCCGCGGCAGTGGTCCACGATGGCCGGCGCACCGCTTTTGGGTGCGGTGTTCGCGCTGGGCTGGACCCCGTGCCTGGGCCCGACGCTCACCGGTGTGATCGCAGTGGCCTCGGCCACCGACGGCGCCACCGTGGCGCGCGGCGTGGTGCTGGTGCTGGCGTACTGCCTGGGACTGGGTATCCCGTTCGTACTGCTGGCCCTGGGTTCGGCGCGGGCGGTGACAGGCTTGGGCTGGCTGCGCCGGCACACCCGGACCATCCAGATCTTCGGCGGCGTGCTGCTGATCCTGGTGGGCACGGCCTTGGTGACCGGCCTGTGGAACGAATTCGTATCGTGGGTGCGCGACGCCTTCGTCAGTGATGTGAGGCTCCCGATCTGATGGTCACTTCCGACTCGCGAACAGACCCGCAGGTACCCGAGACTCAGCGGCCCGGGGTGTTTTCGCGTCTGCTCGCGGTGGTGCGCAACACCTGGCGGACCCTGACGTCGATGGGCACCGCGCTGGTGCTGCTGTTCCTGCTGGCTCTCGGCGCGATCCCGGGTGCGCTGTTACCGCAACGCAGCCTCAACGAATCCAAGGTCGACGAGTACCTGGCGGCCCATCCCACCCTGGGGCCGTGGCTGGACCGGGTGCAGGCCTTCGACGTGTTCTCCAGCTTCTGGTTCACCTCGATCTACGTGTTGCTGTTCATCTCCCTGGTGGGTTGCCTGACACCCCGGATGATCGAGCATTTCCGGAGCCTGCGCGCGGTACCCGTGCCTGCGCCGCGCAACCTGGGCCGGCTGCCCAAACATCACGAGGTGCAGGTGAGAGGCGACGCCGACGAGATCGCCACCACCGTGACGCGACGGCTGAAGGGCTGGCGCACGGTCACCCGGGAGCAGGGCGCCGAGGTGACTGAGATCTCGGCGGAGAAGGGCTACCTGCGGGAGTTCGGCAACATCGTCTTCCACTTCTCGCTGCTCGGCCTGCTGGTCGCGGTGGCCGCGGGCAAGTTGTTCGGTTACGAGGGCAACGTCATCGTCATCGCCGACGGCGGCCCCGGATTCTGCTCGGCTTCCCCGGCGGCCTTCGACTCGTTCCGGGCCGGCAACACCGTCGACGGCACCTCGCTGAGCCCGGTCTGCCTGCGCGTCAACAATTTCGACGCGCACTACCTGCCCACTGGGCAGGCGTTGTCGTTCGCCGCCGACATCGACTACCAGTCCGGCGATGATCTGGCGGCGAACACCTGGCGGCCCTACCGCCTTGAGGTCAACCATCCGCTGCGCATCGGCGGCGATCGGGTGTATCTGCAGGGACACGGATACGCGCCGACGTTCACCGTGACGTTCCCCGACGGCCAGCAACGCAGCCAGACCATCCAGTGGCGACCCGAAGAACAGACAACCCTGCTGTCCTCGGGCGTCGTGCGTATCGACCCACCCGCGGGCACCTACCCCGACGCCGACGAACGCCGCAAACACCAGATCGCGATCCAGGGACTGTTCGCGCCCACGAAGGAACTCGAGGGCACGCTGCTGTCGTCGAGTTACCCCGCGCTCAACGACCCGGCGGTGGCCATCGACATCTACCGCGGCGACACCGGCCTTGACACCGGCCGGCCGCAGTCGTTGTTCTCCCTCGATCCACGGTTGATCGATCGCAAGCAGCTGACCAAGGCGGCCCGCGTCAACTTGGTCGAAGGTCAGGACACCCGTCTCGATGACGGCACCAAGGTCCGCTTCGACGGCGCGGTCCCGTTCGTCAATCTGCAGGTCTCGCACGACCCGGCCCAGGTCTGGGTGCTGGTGTTCGCGATGTCGATGATGGCGGGGTTGCTGGTGTCGTTGGTGGTGCGCCGGCGCCGGATCTGGGTTCGGGTCCAAGCTGCTCCAGCAGGTACGGTGAACGTCGAGCTGGGCGGGCTGGCCCGTACCGACAACTCCGGCTGGGGCGATGAGTTCGAGAAGCTGACGGAGCGGTTGTTGGAGGGTTACGAGCAGCCGGCGGCAGGAGAGAAGGCGGAGCAGTGAACACCGAGCACATCGATATCGGGCTTGCCAGGTACTCCGACTGGGCGTTCACGTCGTCGGTCGTGGTCCTGGTCGGGGCGCTGATCCTGCTCGCCGTCGAACTTGCCTACAGCCGCGGCCGCAAAGTCGAAACCCGTGAACTGGTCGGCGCGACAGTCGGCGCCGACAGTGTCACTCCCGGCGTCGTCGCCGAGGAACCCCGCCGCCCGTTCGACGAGCGGGTCGGCAAGACCGGTCTTGCGCTCACCTACGTCGGCATCGGCATGCTGTTCCTCTGCATCGTGCTGCGTGGCCTGGCCACCTCGCGGGTGCCGTGGGGCAACATGTACGAGTTCATCAACCTGACCAGCTTCTGCGGCCTCATCGCCGCCGCGGTCGTATTGCGCAAGCCGCAGTACCGCGCGCTGTGGGTGTTCGTCCTGGTGCCGGTGCTGATCCTGCTGACGGTGTCGGGACGCTGGCTGTACTCCAACGCCGCGCCCGTGATGCCCGCGCTGCAGTCCTACTGGCTGCCCATTCACGTGTCCGTGGTGAGCCTCGGCTCCGGGGTGTTCCTGGTCGCCGGTGTGGCCAGCATCCTGTTCCTGCTGAAGATGTCGCCGCTGGGCGAGCCCGGCCGGGAAGGCGCCGTCGCGCGGATCATCGATCGGCTGCCCGACGCGCAGACCCTGGACCGCATTGCCTACCGCACCACGATCTTCGCGTTCCCGATCTTCGGTTTCGGGGTGATCTTCGGTGCGATCTGGGCCGAGGAGGCCTGGGGCCGGTACTGGGGCTGGGATCCCAAGGAGACGGTGTCGTTCATCGCCTGGGTGGTGTACGCGGCCTATCTGCATGCGCGCTCGACCGCGGGTTGGCGGGACCGCAAGTCGGCCTGGATCAACGTGGTGGGTTTCGTCGCGATGGTGTTCAACCTGTTCTTCATCAACCTGGTGACCGTGGGTCTGCATTCGTATGCGGGGGTTGGCTAGGCGCCGTCCGGTTGGTGAGATGACCGTGCGGAAGCGTGTGGGAAAGAGGGGATTTCGTGTCCGAGCCAGTGTCTGAGTCAGTGTCGGAGCCGGTGTCCGAGCCGTCCGAACCGCAGGAGCCCGCACCGCAGGACATCAGCGAACCATCGACAGACGCGCCGGCAGACGAGCCTGCTTCGGTCGATCCGGACACCCCGCCTGCCGCCGAGCCACGGTTGGCTGCCCCGGTAGCTGCCCCGGCCCCGGCCGTCGCGCAGGTTCCGGTGTCCGAGCCGCCACCGGTGCCGTCGGTGTTCGCCCCGATACCCGGATTCCGCGGTCAGCAGCGGTTCAGCAATCCCTCCGAGCCCGGCGTCTCCACACCGCTGCCCGCCGAATGGACCGCCCCGACACCGCCGCACGGAGTCCCGGTGATCACCGCACCGCCCGTGCCAGGAAGTTTCGACGGACCACC
This sequence comes from Mycolicibacterium peregrinum, assembly GCF_001665785.1. Lineage (GTDB taxonomy): Bacteria > Actinomycetota > Actinomycetes > Mycobacteriales > Mycobacteriaceae > Mycobacterium > Mycobacterium peregrinum_A. The sequence continues at coordinate 17,585 of NZ_LZSO01000050.1, read as the reverse complement.
TGCCGGGCTTTTCGGGGGCCCCGCCGGACGTCCCGGCGTGCCCGGACATCCGATGCCCGGACAGCCACTGGCACCTGGACATCTCGCCGCGGGGTCCAACGCGCGGCCCGCCGCGGGAGCTGATGCGCGGCCCGCCGCGGGAGCTGATGCGCGGCCCGCCGCGGGAGCTGATGCGCGGCCCGCCGCGGGAGACTTCGCCACGCCCTACCGCGACCTCTCCACCGACGCACTGCTGGGCCAGCGCAAGAACCCGCCCACCGCGGGCTGGCGCAAGGCCCTCTATGTCGCGTCGTTCAAACAGGTCAACGTCGGGGAGAGCCCGAAGGTCACGCACCACAACAATCTGATCGGCGAGGTCAGCCAGCCGTTGCAGGGCTGCTACCGGATCGCCCTGATGTCCCTCAAGGGTGGCGTCGGCAAGACCACGATCACGGCGACGCTGGGCGCCACGTTCGCGTCGATCCGCGGTGACCGGGTGGTGGCGGTCGACGCCAACCCCGACCGGGGCACGCTGAGCCAGAAGGTGCCGCTGGAGACGGCTGCGACGGTGCGGCACCTGCTGCGCGACGCCGAAGGAATCGAGCGCTACAGCGACGTGCGGGCGTACACCTCGCAGGGGCCGAGCCGGCTGGAGGTGCTCGCTTCCGAAAGCGATCCGGCGGTCTCGGAGGCGTTCAGCTCGGACGACTATCTGCGCGCGTTGGAGGTGTTGGAGCGGTTCTACAGCCTGGTGCTCACCGACTGCGGGACGGGTCTGATGCACTCGGCGATGTCGGCGGTGCTGTCCAAGGCCGACGTGCTGGTCGTGATCAGCTCGGGTTCGGTGGACGGGGCGCGTAGCGCGTCGGCGACGTTGGACTGGCTCGACGCTCACGGGCATCAGGATCTGGTGCGCAACTCCATCGCGGTGATCAACGCGGTGCGTCCGCGCTCGGGCAAGGTGGACCTGTCCAAGGTGGTGGACCACTTCTCGCGGCGTTGCCGTGCGGTGCGCCTGGTGCCGTTCGACCCGCATCTGGAAGAGGGCGCCGAGATCAGCTTGGAACGGCTCAAGCCCGGCACCCGGGAGGCGCTCATCGAGCTGGCTGCGGTGGTGGCGTCCGACTTCGCCGGGGCACGTCGTTCAGCGAATCGCGCCTGACCCGCTCTAGTTGCGGGGGTTGTCGCCATGCCCGAGGCGACGCAGAAATTCCGGATCGTCGTCGGGGCCGATCACCCGGGTTTTGGGTCGACTGCCAGAGACCCGCGCCAGCCGCCAGCCGAGATACACCAGGCTTGCCGCGACGATGAGCAGGAGTAGATATGCCACTCGAAACCTCCTTTATCCGAATATACGCGTCGTCGGTAGGCTCGGAGCGTGTCAGGAAGTGGTTCGACCTCCCGGATGGTCACCGATGTCGTGGTTTACCTCGTTGCCCGGCTGGTGCTGGTCGCTGTGCTGGCTGCGGCGATCTATGGGGTGGGGCAGCTGGTCGTAGCGAATTTCCCGGTCGTGGTGGCGCTGCTGTTCGCCATCGTGATCGCGTTGCCGTTGGGGATCTGGCTGTTCCGGCCGTTGCGTGAGCGGGCGACGGCCTCCATCGCCCTGGTCGATGAGCGGCGGCGCAAGGACCGTGAGCAGTTGCAGGCCCGGCTGCGTGGCGACGAGCCGCCGAAATCCGCATAGGGCAGACCTTTTCCAGAGCGTGATCCGGTGCGGTCGCGCTACCGGATGAAGGCCGCCCCCTTTTCCTGGTCCAGGTAGGTTTCGGACTTGTTCTTGAGGAAGAACACGTATACCGCCAGCGAGATGGCGATACACGCCGTCACGTAGGCGATGAACCACGGCACGTGGCCACCTTCCTTGAGGGCCTGGTAGATCACCGGTGCCGTCCCGCCGAACATCGAATTCGCCAGCGCGTAGCCGATTCCCACGCCGAGGGCCCGCACGTGTGCGGGGAACAACTCGGATTTCACGAGCGCGTTGATCGAGGTGTAGCCGGTGAGGATCACATAGCCGACGGCCACCAGCAGGAACGACAACAGCGGCGAATGTGTCTGGGGCAGATACGTGAACAGAATGTAGGTGTAGATCACCCCGCCGACTCCGAAGAACACCAGCAGCGGTTTGCGGCCGACCTTGTCGCTGATCAGTCCGCCGATGGGTTGGATCGCCATCAGGAAGATCAGCCCGATCAGGTTCACCCAGGTGGCCGTCATCGCCTGGTCCTTGTAGGTGGTCTTCACGATGGCAGGGGCGTTGACGCTGTAGGCGTAGAACGCCAGCGTGCCGCCCATGGTGATGAGGAAGCACAGCAGCAGTGGCTTTGCGTAGCGGGTGAGGAGTTCGGAGAGCGACCCTGCGCTCTTGTCCTTGCCTTCCCGGATGGCTTCGAGTTGTTCCTCCGACAGCGATTCGTCCATCGTTCGCCGCAGCCAGAACACCACGATCGCGGCCACACCGCCGATGGCAAAGCCGATGCGCCAACCGAATTCGTGGACCTGCTCGGTACTGAAGGAGGTCAGGATGATCAGCAGGGTGAATTGCGCCAGTACGTGACCGCCCACCAACGTCACGTACTGGAACGACGAGAAGAAGCCACGCCGTTCCCGGGTGGCGGCTTCGGACATGTAGGTCGCCGAGGTGCCGTACTCGCCGCCGGTCGCGAAGCCCTGCACCAGCCGGCACAGGATGAGGATGACCGGCGCTGCGACACCGATGGTTTCGCGCGACGGCACGAACGCGATCACCAGTGAGCACAGCGCCATCAGCGAGACGCTGACGGTCAGTGCGGCGCGACGGCCGCGCCGGTCGGCGAAGCGGCCGAAGAACCACGAGCCGATCGGACGGGTGAGGAAGGTGACGGCGAAGATCGCGTAGACGTAGACCGTCGCGTTCTTGTCGGCCTTGTCGAAGAACTGCGCTTCGAAGTAGGTGGCGAACACCGTGTAGACGTAGACGTCATACCACTCGACGAGGTTGCCCGACGATCCCCGGATGGTGTTCCAGATGGCGCGCCGGGTTTCGGCGCGACCCGAGGGTGCGGGCTGATGCGCCTCGGTCGAAGTCGTCATGCGCGTCCCCCAGGGTGATTGGCGTGGCAGGCCGACGGCCACGTTAGTGCTTTTCTGCCGAGCAGACGCGCCGGTACCCCAAATCCGTCGGTGCGGGGTGCTTTGACGTCTGTTCGCCGGAGAGAACGGGCGGTCGCGGAACGGAAAAGTCAGCCGGCCAGCGCGGGATAGTGCAGGCGCCACAACACCTGACGTGCCAAGTGCTCAGGATGCTTGCGGATGTCATCCACGACTGCCGGGATTGTCGTCCAGCCGCACTCCTGCAAGCGCGCTGTCTTGATCCGGTCGTGGGTGAAGGCGGCTGGATTGGCATGCCATTCGATGCTGTCGTATTCGGCGGCGAGTTTGGCTTGCGGCCAGGCGAAGTCGACTCGCCACTTCTGGCCACTTCGGTCGGTGATCTCGTACTGTAGTTCCGGGGTCGGTACCGCCCAATCGATGAAGACCAGACGCATCTCGCTCTCCATCGGGGATTCGGCGCGCGCGTCGGTGTGCGGCAGGAGATCGCGCACCGCGACGATGCCACGACGCCCACGCTGTTCGGCCGCCGCAGCGTCCAGCTCCGCGGCGGTACATGTGTTGGTGCGAAGCGCGGCGTCGAGCGTGGCAAGCGCTCTTGGCCTGCGAAGCGTGCGGGCAACCTCGATCGCCGTCCACGCGGGGGCTGTGGCGAGCCGCCCAGAAACTCGCCGCAATGGCCGCACCGAGTCGTTGGTGCACCATGACATGTGAATCGGGCCGGATCCGGATGCCGGGTGTGGATGCGGTCGTCGTTCTCAGTGTCGAAGCCGTACATCCCGGCTGCCGTACTCATACAAGCCACGACCGGGTTCGCGTTCAGCAGGTCGAGAGCGGCGAGTCGATCGAGAACTTCCGGTGACCGCGGTGCGTACACACCGCGGCGCACCCGAACAATCGCGCCCGCCCGCGTGAGGGATGCGACCATCTTGCGGCTGATCACGGTGGTCAGTTGCGCGGTGGTGGCCACTCCGCCGTTGGCGGCGAAGATCTCGTCGATCGACACGTTTCGATCGTGGCGATGCACTCTCCAACGCAGAAGATGCAATTTGCGATCTGTGGATAACTCCCCAATTCCCCTCGCCGAGCAGACGCGGAGGTACCCGAAAACAGTCTCTAGAGGGTGCTTTCGCGTCTGTTCGCGGGTGAGCTTCAGCCCAGCAACAGCGCCAGCGAGACCGCGATCGCCCACACCAGCATGGTCAGTCCGGTATCGCGCAGCACCGGGATCAGCTGGGCGCCCGTGCTGCCGTCACGCACCGGCCGTAGTCCCCGCATCGCGGGCACCGCGGCGAGCAGGCCCACCGCGCACCATGGTGTGGCGAGCATCAGCACCAGGGGGAGCACCAGGGCCACCGCGACCAGCAGTTGATAAAGCAGCCGGGTACGCGCATCGCCGAGGCGCACCGCGACGGTGATCTTGCCCGACTCGGTGTCGGTCGGGATGTCGCGCAGGTTGTTGGCCACGAGCACCGCCGACGACAGCGAGCCCATGGCCACCGCCGCGACCAGTCCGACCCAGTCGACCCGCAGGGCCTGGGTGTACTGCGTGCCCAGCACCGCCACCAGCCCGAAGAAGATGAACACGGCCACTTCGCCCAGGCCGAGGTAACCGTAGGGCTTCTTGCCGCCGGTGTAGAGCCAGGCGCCGGCGATGCAGACCGCGCCGACCGCGATCAACCACGGCGCGCTGAACGCCGCCAGCACCAGCCCGGCCACCGCGCCGACCGCCAGGCTCACCACGGCTGCGGTCAGGACGGCCCGCGGTGAGGCCAGCTTGGAACCCACCAGCCGCAACGGGCCGGACCGCACATCGTCGGTGCCGCGGATGCCGTCGGAGTAGTCGTTGGCGTAGTTGACGCCGATGATCAGTGCGAGCGATACGGCCAGTGCCAGCAACGCCTTCCACCACACTGCCGACCCCGTCCACGCGGCGGCGCCGGTACCGGCGAGCACCGGGGCGACGGCGTTGGGCAGGGTGCGGGGACGAGCGCCCTCGATCCATTGCGCGAAACTGGCCACGGTGGTCATCGTATGAGCTGGCCGGGTGCGTCGCCGCTCCGACTCTTACACTGAGCGTCATGAAGGAGCAGCTCAGCAAGACCGAGATCGGCAAGGACGTGCTGCAGGAATCCGTGGAGGCCGTGGCCTCGACGGTCGGGCAGGTCACCTCGATCATCACCACGGCCGTTAAGGACGTCGCGACGGTCATCGGCGGCCTGGCCACCGATGTCTTCGAGATCGCCGACGGCGCCCGCAAGGCCAACGAGGATTTCGACGACGACTTCGACGACGAGGACTTCGAGGCGCCCACGGCCCACGATGACGTCGATGTCACGGCGGACGCCGTGACCCCCGACAACAAGGGCGAATAACGCTGCATGCTCGGCGTCATCGGCGGTAGTGGGTTCTATTCGTTCTTCGGGCCGGAGGCCCGCACTGTCACCGTGGACACCCCGTACGGTGCGCCCAGCGCACCGATCACGGTGGGTGCCGTGGGCGGGCACGAGGTGGCGTTCCTGCCTCGGCACGGGGCGGGTCACGAGTACTCGCCGCACACGGTCCCGTACCGGGCCAACATGTGGGCACTGCGCACCGTGGGGGTGCGCCGGATCTTCGCTCCCTGCGCGGTGGGCAGCCTGACGACGGCGCTGGGCCCGGGTTCGATCGTGGTCCCCGATCAGTTGGTGGACCGCACCCGTGGCCGGGCCGACACCTACTTCGATTCCGGCGGCATCCACGTCGGCTTCGCCGATCCGTACTGCCCGGCCTTGCGGTCCGTTGCGGCCGGGCTGCCCGGGGTGGTCGACGGCGGCACCATGGTGGTGATCCAGGGTCCGCGGTTTTCCACCAGGGCGGAGAGTCGGTGGTTCGCCGATCAGGGCTTCACGCTGGTCAACATGACCGGCTACCCCGAGGCGGTGCTGGCTCGTGAGCTTGAGATGTGTTATGCGGCAATCGCTTTGGTGACGGACCTGGATGCCGGGATCGAGGCGGGCTCCGGGGTGACGACGGTGGACGTGTTCGCCGAGTTCGAGCGGAACCTGGTTCCGTTCAAAAAGCTCGTCCATGAGGCCTTAGAAGCTGTCGATGCCGAGCGCGCCTGCACGCACTGCCTGGCCCACGACGGCGTGAAGTTGCCGTTCGAGCTGCCGTGAGGGTGCTGCTCACCGGTGCGGCCGGGTTCATCGGCGGTCGTATCTGGGCCGCATTGCAGGCCGCCGGGCACGAGGTCGTCGCAGTCGACACCATGCTGGCTGCGGCGCACGGTCCAGGTGCCGAAGTGCCGACGGAGTGTCTCGCGGTCGACGTCCGCGACGGCCATGCGCTGGCGCCACTGCTGAAGGGCGTCGACGTGGTGTGCCATCAGGCTGCGGTGGTGGGTGCGGGGGTGAACGCGGCCGACGCTCCGTCGTACGGAAGCCACAACGACTACGGGACCGCGGTGCTGCTTGCCGAAATGTTCGGAGCCGGGTGCACTCGGCTCGTGCTGGCCTCGTCGATGGTGGTCTACGGCCAAGGCTCGTATCGCTGTCGGCAGCACGGAGCGGTAGATCCGCTGCCGCGTACCCGCACGGACCTGGACGCCGGGGAGTTCGAGCACCGGTGCCCGATCGGCGGGGAGCCGCTGCAGTGGAGGTTGGTGGCGGAGACTGCGCCTCTGCGGCCCCGCAGTCTGTATGCCGCGAGCAAGGCCGCGCAAGAGCATTACGCGCTGGCCTGGGCCGAGGCCACGGGCGGAAGCGTCGTCGCATTGCGCTATCACAACGTCTACGGACCGAACATGCCACGCGACACCCCGTATTCCGGGGTCGCGGCGATCTTCCGATCGCAGCTCGAATCCGGGCAGGAGCCAAGGGTTTTCGAAGACGGTGGGCAAATGCGCGACTTCGTTCACGTCGACGACGTTGCGGCCGCCAACGTGGCTGGGGTCGATGCCGGGCTGGAAGGCTTCAACGCATTCAACGTGTGCTCGGGGCGGCCCATCTCGATCATGGAGGTAGCCGGCCGGCTGAGCGAGGCCCGCGGTGCGGACAAGCCCGTTGTCACCGGTCAGTACCGCAGCGGCGACGTCCGCCACATCGTTGCCTCGCCTGAGCTTGCCGCGCAGGTGCTGGGCTTCGAGGCCGCGATCGACCCGTCCGACGGTTTGGCCGAGTTCGCGTTTGCGCCGCTGCGCGCCTGAACGCGGGCACTCTTGACACCCGTCAAGTCCGCGTGGCAATACTGACGGGGTGAAACCCGCCATCTGTGAACAATTCGGGATCGACTTCCCCCTCTTCGCCTTCAGTCACTGCCGTGACGTCGTGGCCGCGGTGACCAATGCCGGCGGTTTCGGTGTTCTGGGCGCCACGGCCTACACACCCGAACAGCTAGACCGCGAGCTGACGTGGATCGACCAGCAGGTGGGCGGCAAACCATACGGCGCCGACATCATCGTCCCGGCGAAGTTCGAGGGCAAGGGCGAGAACCTGTCCCGCAATCAGCTCACCGACCGCATCCCCGCCGAGTACCGCGAATTCGTCGCGCAATTGCTTGCCGATCACGGCATCGAGTCCGAGGCCGAGCAGCGCCTCGGCGGGTCCTCGTTGTCGGGCGACACCGGCCGCGAGCTGCTGGACGTGGCGATGAGCCATCCGATCAAGCTCATCGCCAACGCGCTCGGGGTGCCGCCGGAGTACATGATCGAGGCCGGCCGTGACCGCGGGGTCCCGGTCGCGGCCCTGGTGGGCGCTCGCGAGCATGCGCTGAAGCAGGTGCAGGCCGGGGTGGATCTGATCGTCGCGCAGGGCACCGAGGCCGGCGGGCACTGCGGTGAGGTGTCGACGCTGGTGCTGGTCCCCGAGGTCCTCGAGACACTGGAGCAGGCCGGCAGCAACATTCCGGTGCTGGCCGCCGGCGGTATTGTCACCGGACGGCAGATGGCGGCCGCCGTAGCGATGGGCGCGGCCGGCGCCTGGACCGGCTCGGTGTGGCTGACCACCGAGGAAGCCGAGACCGCACCGCACACCGTGCAGAAGATGCTCGAGGCGACGTCTCGGGACACCGTGCGTTCGACGGGGCGGACGGGCAAGCCGGCCCGCCAGCTGAAGTCGGAGTGGACCGACGCCTGGCAGCCGAATCCCGGTGGCCACCAGACACTTCCGTTGCCGCTGCAAAACATGCTGGCCGAGCCGATCATCCGCCGTGTGGATGTGCTTGCCGCCCAGGGGCATCCGGGCGCGCAGGCGCTGGCCACCTATTTCGTCGGTCAGGGGGTGGGCTTGATGAACAAGGTCAAACCGGCCCGCGAGGTGGTCCGCGAGTTCATCGAGGACTACCTCGCGGCCACCGAGCGGTTGAGCAACTCGCTACCGAACTAGGTTGACGGCCCGCCGTCGCAATTCATGGGCAGGTGCCGACCGCTGGTTGCCATAATGCAAACCAGCGTCGACGAAAGGCACACCATGACGACCGGCGGCGGACTTCTGTTCAATCCGAACACGTACGACCCGCAGCAGTTCGACCCCGAGACCCGGCGCCAGCTCCGGGCGCTCATCGACTGGTTCGAGGCCCGCGGCAAGACAAGGCTGCTACAGGAGGACCTGGCCGCGGTATGGGTGTCGGACTTCCTCGAATTCATCAAGTCCGAGCGGATCTTCGCGACCTTTCTGACGCCGTCGGAGTACGGCGGCGGTGACGGCAACAAGCGGTGGGACACCTCGCGCAATGCCGCGCTGAGCGAGATCCTCGGTTTCTACGGTCTGGCGTACTGGTATGCGGAACAGGTCACCATCCTCGGACTCGGGCCGATCTGGCAGAGCAACAACAAGGAGGCGATGCAGCGGGCCGCCGACCAGCTGGAAGCCGGTGGAGTGATGGCCTTCGCGCTCTCTGAGCGTGATCACGGCGCCGACATCTACAACACCGACATGATCCTGACGCCGACCGAGGACGCAGATGCCGAGAATGGCGTTGTCTTCCATGCGACGGGGGAGAAGTACTACATCGGCAACGGCAATGTGGCCGGCATGGTTTCGGTGTTCTCCCGTCGTTCCGATGTCGAGGGGGCCGACGGATACGTGTGGTTCGTCGCCGACAGCGCGCATGAGAACTATGAGTTGATCGGCAATGTCGTGCACGGTCAGATGTACGTCAGTAATTTCCGGCTCAACGATTACCCGGTGCGCGAGGAGGACATCCTCGACACCGGGCCGGATGCGTTCTCGGCCGCCCTCAACACCGTCAACGTCGGCAAGTTCAACTTGTGCAGCGGTTCGATCGGCATGTGCGAGCACGCCTTCTACGAGTCGATCACCCACGCGAACAATCGCATCCTGTACGGCAACCCGGTCACCGACTTCCCGCACGTGCGTGCCAGCTTCGTGGATGCGTTTGCCCGATTGATCGCGATGAAGCTGTTCAGCGACCGCGCGATCGACTACTTCCGCAGTGCCAGCCGCGACGACCGGCGTTATCTCCTGTTCAATCCGGTGACCAAGTCCAAGGTCACCTCCGAGGGCGAAACGCTCGTCACTTTGCTGCAGGATGTGCTGGCCGCCAAGAGCTTTGAGAAGAACACCTATTTCAGCGAGGTCGCGCGCCTGATCGGGTGCCTACCACGCCTGGAGGGCACCGTGCACGTCAACGTCGCCCAGATCCTGAAATTCATGCCGAACTACCTGTTCAACCCTGCCGAATATGCCGAGATAGGCACTCGCGATGACCCGGCTGACGACGTGTTCTTCTGGGCACAGGGGCCAGCCAGGGGCGCGTCCAAGGTGCAGTTCGCCGATTGGAATCCCGTCTACCAACGACATTCGGGCATCCCGAACGTCGCGCGCTTCTATGAGCAGGCACTGGCGCTCAAAGATTTGCTGACCACGGCCGCTCCGGATGCCGATCAGCAGCGCGACCTGGACTTCGTCCTCGTCGTCGGACATCTGTTCACGCTCGTCGTGTACGGCCAGCTGATCCTCGAGCAGGCTGACCTGATCGGCTTGGGCGACGACCTGATCGACCAGATCTTCGATTTCCAGATCCGCGATTTCTCCGGATATGCGATCGCCTTGCACGGCAAGCCGAGTTCTACTCCTGCCCAACAGGAATGGGCGATGTCGGCGGTGCGCAAACCGGTCGTCGACGCGGATCGCTTCGATCGGGTGTGGGAACACGTGAAGAGCTACGACGGCGCCTACGAGATGCGTGCATAGCCGGCCTCACTGGTGCGGGCGACCGCCGTCGATCGCAAGGGGTAACCGCACCTCGAAGCGCGCCCCGGTGCCCAGGTTGCGGGCGGACAACGTGCCACCGTGCGCCTGCACCAGGCCCGCCGCGATGGTTAGCCCTAACCCGGATCCACTTGGTAGCGACGAATCTGCCCGTGGTACACGGCCATTGGAGCCTCGGTAGGCCACATCGAAAACCCGGGGAAGGTCGGCTTCGTCGATACCGACGCCGGTATCGTCGACGTGGGCCCATGCGCCGCCGGCATCGGAACCGAGGGTCAACGTCACGCTTCCGCCCTCCGGTGTGTGGGCGATGGCATTGGCCACCAGGTTCGACAGCACGCGGACCAGGGAGCGGTCGCTGCCCAGCACCCGCACCGGTTGCGGGGGAAGTTTCGCGGTCAACCGCACGCCCGCACGGTCGGCGGGGATCCGGTGGGCGGCGATCACATCGGCCACCACCTCGTCGAGCGCCACCTGTTCGCGTACGGGTCGCACCGAACCGGCGTTGATCTTCGACATCTCGAACAGGTCATCGACCATCTCGGACAGCCGGATCGATTCCTGCTCGATGTGTTTGGCCTGGATCCTGACTTCGTCGTCGGTGACCACACCGTCGGCGATGGCCTCGGACACCGCGCGGATACCGGCCAGCGGGGTGCGCAGGTCGTGGCTGACGAACGCCACCAGCTGGCGGCGGGAGTGCTCGGCCGCCCGCTCGGAATCACGGATCTCCTGCTCCCACACCGTGCGCCGGGCCTGGTAGCGGGCCAGCATGACGGCCGCGGGGATGGTCACCACCGACACGATCACCAGCACGACGCCGGTTTGCTCAAAGGTCTCGGTGATCATGAACCCGCTGGCGCCGAGCACGCCGGTGAATGTGGCCAGGGTCGGGATCAGCACCAGCACCACCATGCTCAGCGCCAGCGACCAGGACCGGGCGAACCGGATGATGATCGCCCCGGCAACCACGACAGGTAGCGAGCAGGCCAGGGCCCAGCCGATGATCTCAGCGATATTCTGCACCCGAACTCCATAGGTAGCCCCGTCCCCACACGGTCTGGATCCGGTGTCGATCCCCGAGTTTGGACCGCAACCGCTTGATGTGCACCGTTACGGTGGACAGGTCGCCGAAGTCCCAGCGCCAGACCCGCTTCAACAGAACCTCACGGGAGAACACGACGTCGTTGTTGGCCAGGAAGAACACCAGCAGATCGAACTCGCGGTTGGTGAGGTTGACCGGGCGTCCGGCGAGGGTGATCGAGCGTGCCGCGGTCGAGACGTGCAGGTCGCCGACGGCGAGCTCCGCGGGCACCGGGGTGACCAGGCCTGTGCTGCGTCGCAGTACCGAGCGCACCCGCAACGCCAGCTCACGAGGGCTGAACGGTTTGGTCAGATAGTCGTCGGCGCCGGCCTCGAGGCCCGCGATGCGGTCGTCCTCCTCGCCGAGGGCGGTCAGCAGGATCACCGGCATGCTGTAGTCGCCGTCGCGGCGCAGGTCGCGGCACAACGACAGCCCGTCGGAACCGGGCATCATCACGTCCAGAACCGCGACGTCGATCTGCTCGGAGTCGAGCAACCGCAACGCCTCGGTGCCGTCGTGCGCGATCGATACGTCCAGTCCGTCGCGTTCCAGGTAGCGCCGGACGACATCGCGCACCACGGTGTCGTCGTCGGCGATCAGTACCCGGGTCACTCGTCCAGGTTACTGCCGCGACGCCGCGACCTGCGGCTATGTCACAGTTTCGTCATCGTTGGGCACTGGTCACCGAGCCAGGGGCGGCCTACCGTCGGATCACATGGCCCCTGCCGACCGCGTCACCGTGGTGCTGCCCTGCCTGGACGAGGAGCACTCGTTGCCCGGCGTGCTGGCCGCGATACCCGAGGGGTACCGGGCGCTGGTCGTCGACAACAACAGCGCCGACCGCACGGCCGAGGTGGCCCGGGTGTGCGGAGCGACTGTGGTGGCCGAGCCTCGTCCCGGATACGGCTCGGCTGTGCACGCGGGTGTCGTCGCGGCCACGACGCCGATCGTGGCGGTGCTCGACGCGGACGGGTCGCTCGACGCGGGGGAGCTCCCGGCGCTTGTCGCCGAACTCAACCGCGGCGCCGACCTGGTGATCGGTCGGCGCCGACCGGTCCCAGGCCTGCGCTGGCCGTGGCACGCCCGGTTGGGGACCGCCGCGGTGTGCTGGAGGCTGCGGCGGCGGTACCGGCTGCCGGTGCACGACATCGCGCCGATGCGGGTGGCCCGCCGAGACGCGCTGATCGGACTCGGGGTGACCGATCGCCGGTCGGGTTACCCGCTCGAGTTGTTGGTCCGTGCCGGCCAACAGAGTTGGCGGGTGGTCGAGCGCGACGTGGCCTACGGGCCTCGCACCGGTGGCCGATCCAAGGTGAGCGGATCGGTGCGGGGCAGTATTCTTGCCGTACTGGACTTCTGGCGGGCAATCAGATGAAACCCATTGCTGTGCTGGTAGTTGCCAAGGCCCCGGTGCCCGGGCTTGCCAAGACGCGGCTGGCCGCAGGGATCGGTGACCGGGCCGCCGCCGACATCGCGGCTGCGGCGCTGCTGGACACCCTCGACGCGGTGGCCGGGGCGACGGTCTCGGCGCGGGTGGTGGCGCTCACCGGTGATCTTGAGCGGGCCCGCTGCGGCGGGGAAATCCGGGACCGGCTGGACGATTTCATCGTCGTGCCCCAGCGCGGCGTCGGCTTCGCTCAGCGACTGGCCAATGCGCACGCCGACGCTGCCGCGGTGACGGGGCTGCCGGTGCTGCAGATCGGGATGGACACCCCGCAGGTGACCGCCGTATTGCTCGACGAGTGCGGGCAGGCGTTGGCGGACGCCGACGCGGTGCTCGGGATGGCGTGTGACGGCGGCTGGTGGGTGCTGGGCGTGCGGGACTGGCGCACGGCCGGGTGCCTGGCCGGCGTCGAGATGTCCACGTCGCGGACCGGCACGGAAACCCTTGCCGCACTGCGCGACACCGGTGCAACGGTCACCCTGGTCGCGGAAATGAGTGACTTCGACACGGCCGACGACATCTCCGAGGTGCGGCAGCTCTGCGCACCGGGCAGCCGGTTCGTCCGCGCGGTCCAGGGGGTCTGATATGCACGGACAGCTTTACGAGCGGGCGCTCGACGGGGAAAGGTGCTGGATCCGGCGCGACGACGGCAGCGTGCGCCGGCTGCCGGTGTACAGCTGGCTGGGCGGTGCGCGCGCCGACCTCCGCTTCGACAGCGCCATCGTGAACCTGTGTTCGGGGCCGACGCTCGACCTCGGCTGCGGGCCTGGGCGGCTGGTCGCCGGTCTGGTGCGGCGCGGGCTGCCCGCGCTAGGTGTGGACGTGTCACGGACCGCCGTCGAGCTGGCGCGCGGCAGTGGCGCACCGGTGCTGTGCCGCGACCTGTTCGAACCGCTGCCGGGAACCGGACGCTGGCACACGGTGCTGCTGGCCGACGGCAACGTCGGGCTGGGCGGTGATCCGTGGCGGGTGCTGCAGCGGGCCGGTGAGATGCTTCGCCGTGGTGGCCGCTGCCTGGTCGAATTCGACACGGTGGCAACGGACGTCGACGTCGCTTGGGTCCGGTTGGAGACTCTGCGCAGCATCGGTCCGTGGTTTCGCTGGGCTACGGTGGGATTGGACTGTGCAGCCCGGCTCGCCGGGGAGGTCGGCCTCGCGGTGACGGCGGTACACCCTGTCTGTGACCGGGCGATCGCCACCCTGGAAGCGATATGAGCGGCCTGCGTGGAACTGCGGTGACCGTCCGGGTCGGAACGGCCCTGGGCATCGCCGTCGCCGTCTGCCTCGTCACCGGGCTGATCAGCCACTTCATCCAGCATCCGCAGCCCTGGTTCTTCTGGCCAACCCGGCCCGTCTGGCTGTACCGGCTGACCCAGGGGCTGCACGTCATCTCGGGTATCGCCGCCATCCCGCTGCTGGTGGTCAAACTGTGGTCGGTGTGGCCGAAGCTGTTCGAGCGTCCGCTGATCGGCGGCCTCACCCGGCAGCTGGAACGGTTGTCGATCCTGGTGTTGGTCGGCGCCATGCTGTTCGAACTGTCCACCGGCCTGATGAACATCGCCCAGTGGTACGCGTTCAAGTTCTTCTTCACCACCGCCCACTACGCCATGGCCTATGTGGCTGCCGGCGCTGTGCTCGTACACATCGCGGTGAAACTGCCAGTGATCCGCCGTGCGCTCGACGAGCCGGTCGACGACGTGGTGACAGGCGGAACCGTCGGGCCCACCCGGCGTACGGTGCTGCGCGGCACCTGGCTGGCGGTGGCACTGGCGACAGCCGCGACCGCCGGGCAGAGCGTGGGGTTCCTGCGTGGAGTCTCCGTCCTGGCACCGCGCTCCGGTCAAGGGCCGCAAGGGGTTCCGGTGAACCGGTCGGCGATCGCGGCCGGTGTGCTGCGCAGCGCCACCTCACCGGACTACCGGTTGACGGTGACAAGGGCAGCCGTGGTGCGGGCCTTCACGATTGCCGACCTCGTGGCGCTGCCGCAGACCACCCGGCGGCTGCCGATCGCATGCGTCGAGGGCTGGAGCGTCGACGCGGAATGGACCGGGGTGGTGCTGGCCGAACTGGTCGCCACCGTGGGTGGCACCCCTGACTCCGATGTGCGGATGATCTCGCTGGAACCGCCAGGCCCGTACTCCCGCACGGTACTGCCCGCGCGACACGCCCGCGACGGTGCGACGCTGATCGCGTTGCGGCTCAACGGCGAACCTCTGGACCTCGACCACGGTTACCCGTGCAGGCTGATCGCCCCGAGTCGGCCCGGTGTACTGCAGACGAAGTGGCTCTCCCGGATCGAGGTAGTGGGATGACAGCGATACGACTGGTGCTGGCGGTGATCGGAGTCGGGCTGGGGGGCTACGGCGCACTGCTGCTGTCGGAGAACCCGCCGGTGGTCATCGCCCGGATCCTGGTGTGGGCGGTGGTGGCAGTGGTGGTGCACGATTTCGTTTTCGCGCCGCTGTGCGTGGCTGTGGGGTGGGCGGGTCACCGGTTGATCCCGGCCGTTTCCCGCGCGCCGATCGCGGTGGCCGCACTGTGCAGTGTGGTGCTGGTTCTGCTGGCCGTCCCGGTGTATGGCCGGCCCGGTATGCGGCCCGACAACATGACGGTGCTTGACCGCAACTATCCACTGGGACTGGCAGTTTCGCTGGGCGTGGTGTGGCTGAGCACGCTGTTGTATCAGCTGCTGTCGCGGCGTCTACCAGTTGGTGAGGATGAAGTGGTTCAACGCCAGCGCACCGACCACGTTGACCGCCAGCCACCAACGCTGTGACCGAGCCGGCAGGAACGCGGCGGCCGCGGTCAGCCACACAGTGAACGGAAGCCAGATGCGTTCGGTTTCTGCCTTGCTGAGCATGCTGAGATCGGCGAACAGGACCGCCACGAGCGCGGCGATCAGTACCACCCGTAAGCCCGGTTGGCGCCGGATCGCGGCGACGTCGAAGAGCCGACCGATCCCGGCGACGCTGCCCAGGCCGATGGCGCAGACCACGGATGCCAAATTGGCCCACGACCAGTACTGGAACGGGCGGTTGTTGGCGATGCCCTGCCAATAGCGTTGCTGGACCAGGGTGTAGCCGTCGAACCACCAGAATCCCGCCACTGCGAACACCGCGGCCACGGCCAGCGCCGCCCCCGCAGCCGGCGCCACGACCCGGAGGACGGTCCACCGGTCGGTGGCCGTCGCGAGAACCGCCAGTGCGGGCAGCGCCATGAGGGCCAGTCCATAGTTGAGGAAGATGCCCCAGCCCAGCAGCAGGCCGGCCGCACCGGCCCACAGGAACTGGCTGCGACCCGATCGGCGTACGGAAATGGCCAGCACAGTGATTCCCCATGCGGCCACTCCCGCGTAATACCCGTCGGCCGAGACCGCGATCCAGATGGCCGTTGGTGCCACTGCCACGAACGGCGCCACCTGGCGTGCGGTGGCCTCGTCGGTGAGGGCACGCGCCGCGATGACGATCGCCGCGGCCGCGCTGGACCCGGCGAGCAAACACAACAGCCCGGCCCACGCGCCGCCCCCCAGCCCGATACGGTCCAGCCAGACGAAGCTCAAGAGCGCGCCGGGAGGGTGTCCCGACACGTGGGTGATCCATGAATCTGGCTGGTAGTCGAGAATTCTCGAGGAGAACGTGCGGAGCGCCTCGGGAATGTCGGTTACCGTCGGAACCTGGCGTAGGTACTCGTGGCGCGCCGTGAGGCGGCCTGCAAAGCCGCGTTGCCAACCGTCGACCATGGCCAGCGAGAATGCCCAGGCGCACGATACCGCCCAGGCGGTGACCGGCACGGCTCGCCACGGAAGCCGTTGTGCGAGTGTAGGACCCCACCACACCGCGGCCATCCCGATCACGATCGCCGGGATGGTGCCCCAGCCGACGTGCGCGTTCCACCAACCGAAGATCGGTGCGGTGTCGGTGAAGCTGTAGATCTGCGCGGGTGTGCTGTTGATCAGTGGCGTGATGATGCCGAGACGCAGGTGGGGCACGAGGAATGCGGCGACCACCAGGGCGAGACCGATGACCACCGCGACAACTTCTCGGCGTCCGATCTGCATGCGCTCAAGCCTAGGTGGGCGCCGCCGGGGCGTGTCTGACGTTTTGGTGACGTTGGGTCATGAGTCATGGGATTCGGTCGTCGTCCCGCGCATTGTTGAGCTCATCAGATCGGGACAATTCATGACGATGAGCGCGGCGCTACCGAACCGGATCACCGCGATCGGCCAGGCCGTGAGCCGCTACGGGCTGGTCATCGTGCTGGCGTGGATCGGCGCCGGCAAGTACGTGAAGTTCGAGGCCCGCGTCCTCATCGAGCACAGCCCCTTGATGTCTTGGATCTATCACTTCCTCAGCGCCGGAGCGGTCGCGATGATACTGGGGACTGCCGAGATCGTTGCCGCGGTTCTGATTGCACTGCGGCCGTGGTGGCCTCGACTTTCGGCCGTCGGCAGTGCCCTGGCCGTGGTCTTGTTCCTCGGCACTCTGAGCTTCCTGTTCACGACGCCCGGCGTGGTGGTCAACCACGCCGGGCCGATCCCGGTGCTCGGCGCGCAACCCGGCCAGTTCCTGTTGAAAGACCTGGTGCTCCTCGGAGTTGCGCTCTGGACTCTCGGGGAAGCGCTGGCCGCGCGGCGGAAATCACCTGGCGAAGGGAGGCACCTGCGTCAGTGCCAGTCCCAGACCGACATGTCGTTGGGTGGGTAGTTCTGGCAGACGTCGGTGGTGTTGGCGGCGACGCCCTTGTTGTTGAAGAACAGCTTGGCCCAGTTCGGCCA
>NZ_LZSO01000049.1 GCF_001665785.1 Mycolicibacterium peregrinum | reverse complement strand
CGCTCACCGGCCAGCGGCTCGGTTAAACAGCGTCCTCCCAACCACGACATACCGCTCAAGATCGCGCTGTTCACTACCCATTAGCGTGACAACGGCGATGACAAAGCGAGTGCGCCCTGCAAGCGCAGAACTACATCCGCTTCCAGAGATCGTCCCCGCCGGAGTGACGGGGGGCCTCGGGTGCCACCGGAACCGGGCCGGGAGCCGGCTGGCTCGGGGCGGCGGCAGGCGGCGCAGACGCGGCAGGCGGTGCCGAATGCGTGACCGGAGGTGCCGAGTGCGGAGCCGCCGACGCCGCCCCACCTGACGGGGCACTCATCTGCGTCTCCCGCGCATCCAGGCCGGCTTCGCGTCGGTCCTGCGCGACGTCGCGGTCGTTCTGCGCCGTCTCGCGATCGTCCTGCTGCTTGTCCCGCTCGTCGAGCTTGGCCTCGCGTTCGTCCTGCTGCTGTTGGGGATTCGGGCCACCGGGACCACCCGGGCCGCCGGGCTGGCCGGCACCTGGTGCACCGCCGTTCTCCCCGCCGCCCTTGGCGCCTTCCATGGCCTTCATCATCGGCTCCATCAGCTGGCCGAACTGTCCGCCCATCTGGCCCATGGCCTGAGACGGCGCACTGGCCATCTGGCCCATCTGGCCCAGCTGCCCCATCATCTGGCTGAGCTGGCCGACGCCCTGGCCCCCGGACTCGTCGGCCTTCTCGTAGGCGCCCTGGGCGTCCGAGAGCTTGGCGTTGAACATGTTCTCTTTGGCCGACAACGCCGTCACATTGGTGGTCAGCGAGGCCGCCAGGGTCGGCAGGATGCCGGCGATGGTCGCGCTCATCGCGTCCTCGCCGCCTTGAATCGGCGGCATGTCGGGCAGGTTCAACGACGCGGGATCCCAACCGATATGCCCGGACATCTTCATCGGGCCTCCCGGGCTACCCACGGTTGTCCCCTTCCCGTCGAGACCGATCACCAATCGTCATAGTCATCGTCACCATCCCCCGTGTCGTGTTCCAAAGGAGCCGGGACCGCCAGCCCCGTCGCGGTGCCGCCACCGCCACCGCCACGCTGACCGCCACCCATCATGCCCATGCCGCCGCCCATGCCCCCTGCCGAGTTGGCCGCCGCCACCGGGGCGACACCGCCGATCACAGCGGCACTGGCACCGGGGTCGACCGAGACCGGCGACGTGCTGCCACCGCCCACCATCTTGGCCAGCAACGGCGTCTGGGGGCTGCCGCCACCCGAGCCGCCGGGCAGACCCGCGGCCTTGACCATCCCCGCACCACTGCTGGGACCGGAGCCGCCGGCCGCCGGATGGTTCGAGAACGACGAGAACGGGCTAACCCCGCCGCCCGTGCCCTTGCCGCCCGAACCCAACTGCGAGACCAGTTGCTGCAGCGGCTGTGCCATCTGCTGCAACGGTTGCGAGAGCTGCTGCGGAATCTGGCCGGCCATCTGCGGGATCTGGCCCAGCATCTGCGGCAGCTGGCTGATCAGCTGCATCATCGAATCGGCGCCCTTTTGGGCCGCCTGCTGCGCTTGCGCCGTCGGCGGGGTGCCGACCTGCGGAAGGTTGGCAATCGTACTGAGGCTGTCCGCCATTTCCATGGAGGCAGCCGAGACCGTCGCGGTGTTCTGCGCCAAACCCGCCTTGACCCGGCTCTCGATCAACGCCTGCGGGTCGGGGCCGGCGAGGATCCCCAGCTTCTGGATCGCCTCGACCTCGGCCTGTACTTCCTGCGCGGCCGCATTCACGATCGTCTTGGTCTCCGCCACGGTCGCTGCCATTTTCATCAACGCCGTGGAGATGGCCTGTGCCTGTAGACCATTGGCCTCGTGACCGCCGATCATCGTGGTCGCTTCACCCGATGCGGCCAGCGATGCGGGGCCTTCCCAGCCACCCTGCAGCTTCGACAGCTGGCTGGTCTGTTGCGGGACGACGGTGCCACTGATCTTGGCAGCGATCTTCTGATACGACGCCGCTGCCGCGGTCAGCTGCTCTTCATCGACATTCGGCCAGCCAGGCCCCTGCAACGTCTGCGACCCGTACGGGCTACTGTCGCGCTCCACCGCCATACCGCGGCCCCCTTCTACGCGTGATGCACAACCGGAGCAAACATTACCGTGCCCGTAGGGGGTGGCGATGCACCTTTATCCGAGGATCAGCCCGGAGGTCGGCACGCCGGTGCCCGCGGTGACCAGCACATGCTCGACGCCGTCGACCTGGTTGACCGAGGTACCCCGCAATTGCCGCACGCCCTCGGCGATGCCGTTCATGCCGTGGATGTAGGCCTCACCGAGCTGACCACCGTGGGTGTTGATCGGCAGCCGGCCGCCGAGTTCGATGGCGCCCCCGGCAATGAAGTCCTTCGCCTCGCCCTTGCCGCAGAAGCCGAGCTCCTCGAGCTGGATCAACGTGTACGGGGTGAAGTGGTCGTAGAGGATCGCAGTCTGGATGTCGTCGGGCGACAGGCCGCTCTGCTCCCACAGCTGACGGCCCACCAGACCCATCTCGGGCAGACCGAGCTCGTCGCGGTAGTACGAGTACATGGTGAACTGGTCGGTGCCCGCGCCCTGCGCGGCGGCCTCGATGATCGCCGGGCGATGCTTGAGATCCTTGGCCCGCTCGGGCGTGGTGACGACGATGGCCACGCCGCCGTCGCTTTCCTGGCAGCAGTCCAGCAGCCGCAGCGGTTCGGCGATCCACCGCGAGTTCTGATGGTCCTCGATGGTGATCGGCTTGCCGTAGAAGAATGCCTTCGGGTTGGTCGCCGCGTGCTTGCGGTCGGCCACCGACACGGCACCGAAATCCGCACTCGTGGCGCCATATTCATGCATGTAACGCTGGGCGATCATCGCCACCGACGCGGCCGGGGTGCTCAGGCCGTGCGGGTAGGACCAGCTGTACTCCACGCCGCGCGAGTCCGCGTTGACGGTCAGACCGGTCATCACCTGGCCGAACCGAAACTCCGAGCGCTCATTGAAAGCTCTGTAGGCCACCACACATTCCGCGACACCGGTCGCGACGGCCAACGCCGCCTGCTGGACGGTCGCGGCCGCGGCGCCGCCCCCGTAGCCGATCTGGCTGAAGAACTTCAGATCCCCGATCCCGGTGGAGCGGGCCACGGCGGTCTCCAGGTTGGAGTCCATCGTGAACGTCACCAGACCGTCTACGTCGGACGGCTTCAGCCCGGCGTCATCGAGGGCGTCGAGCACGGCCTCGGCGGCCAGACGCAGCTCACTGCGGCCGGAGTTCTTGGAGAAGTCGGTGGCACCGATACCGGCGATGGCGGCTTTACCGGACAGGGTCACTTGACGCCTCCGAGCGTGAGGGTGGACGTGGCGATGACATGGTTGCCAAGGCTGTTGCTGCCCACCACTTTCAGGCTCACCAGGTCGCCCTCGATCTCGGTGACCTCACCGGTGAAGGTGATCGTGTCGTAGGCGTACCACGGCACTCCGAGACGGAGCTTGATCGATTTGATGACCGCGTTCGGCCCGGCCCAGTCGGTCACGTACCGGCCGACCAGACCGGTGTCGGTCAGAATGTTGACGAAGATGTCCTCGGAACCCTTGGCTTGCGCCTTGTCCCGGTCGTGGTGCACATCCTGGTAGTCGCGTGTCGCGATGGCGGTGGAGACGATGAACGTCGGGTCGCCGTAGATCTTGAGTTCAGGGAGTGCAGTGCCCACTCGGACATCGGAAACAGTCAGGCTCATGCTTGCGGCTCCCATGCGTACAACGTCCACGCCGGACTGATCTCACTGTCCGGGAAGTCGATATAGGTTGCGGTGACCGGCATTCCGATCTTCACCTGGTCGGCGGCGATCCCGCGCAGCTCGCCCAGCATCCGGACGCCCTCTTCGAGTTCCACGAGCGCGATCACGAACGGCAGGCTGCGTCCGGGCACCTTCGGCGCATGGTGCACGACGTAGCTGAACACCGTGCCCTTGCCCGACGCCACGACGTAGTCGGCCGGGGCATCTTTGTCGGCCCACACAGCGGGCACCGGCGGGTGCTGCAGCGAACCATCCGGACGCTTCTGGATCCGCAATTCGTGGGCGTTGATGCCGTCCCAGAAGAACTTGGTGTCCCGCGACGAGGACGGACGCATCAGTTTGTCGGGGTCGAGATCTTCTGGGATCTCATAGGTTTCGGCGGCTTCATCGGCGGCCTGCTTGCCAGCCGGGAGGAACTTCATGATCCGCCAGTCCATGTCGGCGACTTCCTCGTCACCGACATGCCAGCGGATCTTCTGATTGATGAAGTAGCCCTCACCCAGCGCGGTCTGCTTGGGTCCGACGATGCCGACGATCTCGGCGCTCATCACCACCTGCTCGCCGGGCTCGAGGTACCGGTGATACGTCTGGTCGCAGTTGGTGGCCACCACGCCGACATATCCGGCGTCGTCGAACAACTTCATCGCACGGCCCAGCGGATCATCGTCGGAGCGGGTGCGGCCCAGGCCCATCATGGTCCAGACCTGGATCATCGCCGGCGGCGCGACGATGCCGGGATGCCCGGCGGCGCGTGCTGCCTCTGCGTCGACGTAGATCGGGTTCTTGTCGCCGATCGCGTCAGTCCAGTGGTGAATCATCGGCTGATTCACCAGATCCCGGGCCACCGTCGGTTTGCTTTGCCCAGCCGCGATGATCTCATCGATGCCGGCCTGCAGATTCGCGCTCATCTCAGCCCTTCGCTCTACCGGGTCACCCGCGGCACCCGCAGGCCCGACGCCGCGATCATCTCGCGCATGACCTCGTTGACGCCACCGCCGAAGGTGATCACCAGGTTGCGCTTGGTCATCTTGTCGAGCCAGACCAGGAGTGCGGCCGTTTCCGGATCGGCCGGGTTGCCGTAACCACCGACGATCTCTTCCGCCAGCCGGCCGACTTCTTGCAGCCGTTCGGTGGAGAACACCTTGGTGGCGGCGGCATCGGCCACGGCGATGGTCTCGCCCGAGGCCGCGACCTGCCAGTTGAGCAGCTCGTTGATCCGCCAGATCGACTTGATCTGTCCCAGAAGCCGTTTCACGGCGTCCTGCTCGATCGGGGTGACGCCGTCCGAACCCGGCTTCGATGCCCAGGTGTGCACCTGGTCGTAGATGCCGGCGATCCGGCCGGCCGGCCCGAGGCCGACCCGCTCGTGGTTGAGCTGGGTGGTGATGAGCTTCCAGCCGCCGTTCTCCTCGCCGACGAGCATGTCGGCGGGCACCCGCACATCGTTGTAGTACGTGGCGTTCGTGTGGTGCGCCCCGTCCGACAGGATGATCGGGGTCCAGGAGTAGCCGGGATCCTTGGTGTCGACGATCAGGATCGAGATGCCCTTGTGCTTGGCCGCGGTCGGATCGGTGCGGCAGGCCAGCCAGATGTAGTCGGCGTCATGGGCGCCGGTGGTCCACATCTTCTGGCCGTTCACGATGTACTCGTCACCATGGCGCACCGCGGTGGTGCGCAGCGACGCCAGGTCGGTACCGGCATCGGGCTCGGAGTAACCGATGGCGAAATGCACTTCACCGGCCAGGATTCCGGGCAGGAACTTCTTCTTCTGTTCCTCGGTGCCGAGGGCCTGCAGGGTGGGGCCCACCGTCTGCAGCGTGACCATCGGGAGCGGGATGTCGGCCCGGTTGGCCTCGTTGATGAAGATCTGCTGCTCCACCGGGCCGAAGCCCAGACCGCCGTACTCCTTGGGCCAACCGACGCCGAGCTTGCCGTCGCTGCCCATACGCTTGATCACCGCACGGTAGGCCTCGTTGTGCCGGTCGGACTCCATCGCCTCGGCCTCTTCGGGCGTGATGAGAGTCGAGAAGTATTCCCGCAGTTCGGCTTGCAGCGCACGCTGCTCCGGGGTCAGATCGATGAACATTACGCTCCCACCAAATCGAGGCGATGCGCTTGCCCGCCCAACAGTCGGGTCAGATCCTTGATCGAGGAGTAGTAGCGGTCCATCGGGTAGGTGATGTCCATACCCATACCGCCGTGCAGGTGATGGCACAGCCGCATGGCCGGCGCGGCCTGCGAGGTGAACCAGTAGCCCAGGATGGCCAGGTCCTCGTCAGCGTCAAGGCCTTCGGACAACCGCCACAGGACCGAGGTGGACAACAGCGAGATCGTCCGCGAGGCGATGTAGACCTCGGACAGCTGTGCGGCCACGGTCTGGAACGTCGACAGCGGACGGCCGAACTGCTCACGCGTTGCCACGTAGTCGGCAGTCAGGCGCAACGCGCCGGCCACCAGCCCGGCAGCGAATGCCCCGGTGGCGGCGAGCGCCAGCTGGTTGACCCGGTGAGCACTCGCACCGTCGAGCACGTCGTCGGCGTCGATCGCGACATCGGCGAAGGTGACCACATATTCGTCGGACGCGTTGGCGGTCGGGGTCTTGGTGACCGTCACACCGTCAGCCGTGGGCGAGACCACCACCACCGCGTTGTCTGCGGTGACCACCAGCCACTTCGCCGTCTCGGCATAGGGCACACCGACTTTGGTCCCGTTGAGCTTGCCGTCCGCGTAGTTCACCGCAGGCCGCTCCGGCAGCGACTGCCCCGGCTCGTTCAGTGCCGCGGAAAGCACAGCACCCGCGGCAACCTCGGCCAGATACCGATCCTGCTGGGCGTCCGAGGCCAGGTCGAGCAGCGGCACCAGACCCAGGCCGATGGTGGCCAGCGCCGGGCCGGTGGTGCCGTGGCGACCGATCTCGGTCAAGGCGGTGGACAGCTCGGGCAGACCCAGACCGTCACCGCCGAGTCGTTCCGGCACTCCCAGCGCCGCGACTCCACCGGAAGCCAGTGCACCCCAAGAGTTGTCGCGTTCCAGAACGGACGTCACCACGTCGGCGACGGCCTGTTGTTCCGGGTTCGGTGTGAAATCCACCCGAATCCTCCTTGATCCGTTAGGCGGTCAGTGTGCTCAATGCGCGACCGGGCACGCGCCCGTGAAGTCCACCGGCCAGTGCTTGATGCCGTTGAGCCAACCCGACTTCAGCCGCTCGGGTTCCCCGACCGGCTTGAGGTCGGGCATGTGATCGGCCACCGCATTGAAGATCAGGTTGATCGTCAGGCGGGCCAGGTTGGCGCCGATGCAATAGTGCGCCCCGGTGCCACCGAAGCCAACGTGCGGGTTCGGATCGCGAAGGATGTTGAAGGTGAACGGGTCGTCGAACACGGTCTCGTCGAAGTTGGCCGAGCGGTACGACATCACCACGCGCTCGCCGGCCTTGATCTTGACGCCGGAAATCTCGGTGTCCTCGCTGGCGGTGCGCTGGAAGGCCGACACCGGGGTTGCCCACCGGATGATCTCGTCGACGGCGGTCTTCGGGCGTTCCTTCTTGAACAGCTCCCACTGATCGGGGTTCTGCGAGAACGCGATCATGCCGTGGGTGATCGAGTTACGGCTGGTCTCGTTGCCGGCGACGGCCAGCATGATGACGAAGAAGCCGAACTCGTCGTCGGACAGCTTTTCACCGTCGATGTCGGCCTGGATCAGCTTGGTGACGATGTCGTCGGTGGGGTTCTTGCCCCGCTCCTCGGCCATCTTCATGGCGTAGGTGATGACCTCGAACGAGGACATGGCCGGGTCGACGTCGGCGTACTCGGGGTCGTCGCCGGCGGTCATCTCGTTGGACCAGCGGAACAGCTTGTCGCGATCGTCCTGGGGCACACCGAGCAGCTCGGCGATGGCCTGCAGCGGCAGCTCGCAGGACACCTGCTCGACGAAATCGCCGGAGTTGGAGGCCGCCGCGTTCTTGGCGATCTGCTGCGCGCGGTTGTTCAGCTCGTCCTCGAGCCGCGAGAGCGCGCGCGGGGTGAAGCCACGGGAGATGATCTTGCGCAGGCGCGTGTGGTGGGGGGCGTCCATGTTC
This sequence comes from Mycolicibacterium peregrinum, assembly GCF_001665785.1. Taxonomy (GTDB): domain Bacteria; phylum Actinomycetota; class Actinomycetes; order Mycobacteriales; family Mycobacteriaceae; genus Mycobacterium; species Mycobacterium peregrinum_A. The sequence continues at coordinate 281,637 of NZ_LZSO01000049.1, read as the reverse complement.
AACAGCACGGCGCGCTGCAGATCGACCGCTTCGCGGGTCATCTCCTGGGGCCAGACCGGGATCGCGCCGTTCATCGCGCTGGAGAACACATCACTGCGCAGGGAGACGTCCTTGACGTCTTCGTGCCGGGTCACCAACCAGTAGCCCTTGTCGCCGAAGCCCCCGGTGCCGCCGGGCACGTCGACCCAGCGCACCGGCTCGGCCTTACGAAGCTCGGCGAGTTCGGCGACCGGCAGGCCCTTGAGGTTGAGCTCGGAATCGAGGAAGTCGAAATCCTTGGGGATGTTGGGGCAGCCCATGTGTCTTACTCCTAGTGTCTGTAGCAAGCCGTGCGCGTAGCCAGCAATGCTTGAAACAACGTGGTCTAGTACCAATTGAGACCATTGAAACATGCCTTGACCGCAGATCAAAGGTAGTGATGCATCCGCGCTTGTCAGAGTAATGAAACGTGTTCTAGCCTGGCTTCATGGGTAACCCTGTCATCGTCGAAGCCACCCGCAGCCCCATCGGCAAGCGCAACGGCTGGTTGTCCGGCCTGCACGCCACCGAGCTTCTCGGAGCCGTCCAGAAAGCCCTCATCGAGAAGGCCGGCATAGACGCCGGCAGCGTCGAGCAGCTCATCGGCGGCTGCGTCACGCAGTACGGCGAGCAGGGCAACAACGTCACCCGACAGTCCTGGCTGGTCGCCGGGCTGCCCGAGCACGTCGGCGCCACCACCGTCGACTGCCAGTGCGGCAGCGCGCAGCAGGCCAATCACCTGATCGCGGGCCTGATCGCCACCGGCGCCATCGACATCGGTATCGCCTGCGGCATCGAGGCGATGAGCCGGGTCGGCCTCGGCGCCAACGGCGGCGGTGCCCGCGCCGCGTCGTGGGACATCGACCTGCCCAACCAGTTCGAGGCCGCCGAGCGGATCGCCAAGCGCCGCGGCATCACCCGCGCCGATGTGGATGCGCTCGGCCTGGCATCTCAGCTCAAGGCCAAGCAGGCCTGGGCCGAGGGACGTTTCGACCGGGAGATCTCCCCGATCGAGGCACCGGTCATCGACGAGAACAAGCAGCCGACGGCCGAACTCAACACGGTCAGCCGCGACCAGGGCCTGCGCGACACCACCGCCGAGGGCCTGGCCGGGCTGAAGCCCGTGATGGAGGGCGGCATCCACACCGCGGGTACGTCGTCGCAGATCTCCGACGGTGCCGCTGCGGTGCTGTGGATGGACGAGGACAAGGCCAAGGCCCTGGGCCTGAAGCCGCGCGCCCGCATCATCAGCCAGGCCAACGTCGGCGCCGAAACCTACTACCACCTCGACGGGCCGGTGCAGTCCACCGCCAAGGTGCTCGAGAAGGCCGGGATGAAGATCGGCGACATCGACCTGGTCGAGATCAACGAGGCGTTTGCGTCTGTAGTCCTTTCCTGGGCGCAGGTGCACGGCGCCGACATGGACAGGGTCAACGTCAACGGCGGCGCCATCGCGCTGGGCCATCCCGTCGGTTCGACCGGAGCCCGCCTGATCACGACGGCGCTGCACGAGTTGGAGCGCTCCGACAAGAGCACCGCGCTGATCACCATGTGTGCCGGCGGTGCGCTGTCCACGGGCACGATCATCGAAAGAATCTGAGGCCTTCCCCGTGCCATTCTCAGACGCCGAGCGCATTGCGGCCGCACAGGCCTACATCGATGCGCTGGTGAGCCACCAGGCGGATGCAGTCCCGCTCACACCGGACTGCATCCGCATCGAGATGGGTCTGAAGACGGGCCGTTCCGGAGATCACTTGCGTCGCAGCCTGAATCGCGGGCCGCAGTTCAAGTTGATCGAGAAGACCACGGCACCCGAATACAGCGTCGACGGCGACAACATCCGCGCCAAGTTCGACGTGCTGACCAAGCCGCGGCTGTTCGGATGGCGGGTGTGCTCACACGTCGACGAGACGTTCCTGATCCCGGCGGCCGACGGGCAGATCCACCACATCCGCGCGTCCCTGACCCCGTTCCTCAGCCGCTAAGGTCCACCGCATGGCCAACACCCCTCGCCCGCTGAGCCCCAAACAGGTCGAACGTCTCAACGCGAAATCGACCGGCATCGCCATCAAGTGGATGTCGCGCGCCCAGACCTGGATCTTCAAGAAGACGGGCGGGCGGTTCGGCGACAAGTTCCTGCGTGGCGCAGAAGTCGGCATCCTGACCACGATCGGGCGCAAGTCGGGCGAGGAACGTGACAGCCCGCTGCTGTTCCTGCAGGAGGGCAAGCGCATCGTGCTGGTCGCGTCGCAGGGCGGCCGGGCAACCAACCCGATGTGGTACCTGAACCTGGTGGCCAACCCCAAGGTGAAGTTCCAGACCAAGCACGAGACCCTGGAACTGACCGCGCGCGACGCCACCGATGCCGAGCGCGACGTGTACTGGCCCAAGCTCGACGCCATGTACGCCGACTTCGTGAACTACCGCTCCTACACGGACCGCAAGATCCCGATCGTGATCTGCGCCCCGGCCTGACCCACCAACGTGCAACGCCCCCGGACCTTGTCCGGGGGCGTTTTTTGTTCACCAGGTGTCCGGGAGCTGCACAATTACGCAACTCTGCGTAGCTGAATTGACGGGTAAACAGTTCTTTGATTATGTTCTGTGAGCGCGCACACAGTGAACATCAAGTGAGCGGCAGGCCACATTTTCGTGAACCGATGGAGACCCTATGCAACGACCCACTCGACGCCGGGCTGCCGGTGCCGCCGCAACCACCCTGACCGCATGTGCGCTGTTCGCGGCAGCAACCCTGCCTGCCGCGGCGATGACCGTGACGTTCATCCGGCACGCCGAGTCCCAGGGCAACGCCTCCGGGTACATCGACACCAGCACGCCAGGCCCGCACCTGACCAACGGTCAGGTGAACCAGAACGGCGGCCCGAACGGCGAGCAGCAGGCCATCGACTGGGCCAACGCCCAGTGCCCCACCGCCGAGTGCACCAAGTACGACGGGCTCTACGCCTCGACCATGATCCGTACCCAGGAGACGGCAGCGCCGTTCGCCGCGAAGCGCGGGTTGCCGGTCACGGTTCTGGGCGCCTACGACCCGGACCACCCGCAACAGAACTCCGGCGTGCAGGAAATCAGTGCCGGCATCTTCGAGGGCCTGCCCGAAAGCGAAGGCATCGGCCGTATCGGCTACATCCTCGCGCCGTTGGCCTGGACCATGGGACTGCAGTTCATCCCGATTCCCGGCGGCGAGAACGGCCTGGAGTTCAACGAGCGGGTGACGAATGCACTCACCCAGGTCGAGGAGGACACCGACGACACCAATGGTGACGGCGAGATCGACGCCGCGGTGTTCTCACACGGCGCCACCATCATGATGTGGACGATGATGAACGTCGACAACCCGAATCTGCTTCTGATCGTGCAGCATCCGCTGAACAACACCGACACGGTGGTGGTGGAGAAGAACGACGACGGCAGCTGGACGCTGAAGGAATGGGCCGGCCAGCAAGTCGGACCCGCGGATTACCCGACGCAGATGTTCGTCAATGTGCGTGACCTGATCGTGGCACCACAGAAGGCGGTCTACAACATGCGCATCCCGGTTCTCTCGCTGGATGCGCAGGGCATCGTGACCACCGGCGCGCAGGGCCTCCAGGACGTCGCCGAGGCCGGGGTCAAGTTCGTCAAGGACTCGGTGACCGACACCGTCAACGCGATCACCGGCATCCCGGGCTCACTGGGCCAGTCGACGACGCAGGTGTCGAAGCTCAGCACCCAGAAGGCCGTCACCGAGACCAGCGTTCCGGCCGTGCGCGAGCTCGCCGAGAACACGAAGGCCGCCGTCGAAAACATCGCCGAGAGCACCACATCGACGGTCGACACCGCCATCGATCCCGGCAAGACCGCCGAGTCGGTCAAGGCCGAGATCACCACGGCCCGTACGACCAACAACGGCGCCACCAAGCTGACCGACGGCAACAAGGCGGAACCGGGCAAGCCCGCCGCCGCGGTTCGTGACCGGATCAACCGGGCCGCCGAGGACGTGCGCAGCGGCATCGAATCCTCGGCCCAGCAGGCCCGTGAGACGGTCAAGAAGCTCACCGGAGCCGACAAGCCCGCCAAGGCCGACAAGTCCGACAAGTCCGACACCGGCACAGCCAAGCCGAAGCACAAGGACGCCGCGTGAATTAGGCGCTAGCTCAATGTAATACGAACGGCCGGTCCCCCTCCTCACCCAAAGGAGGGGGCTCAGTCGTATCCGCTGCAGGGCCGCAGCGCATGCACGCAGTTTGTCAAATACCTTCCCACGCAATGGGATAACGGCTCGCCTTCACAGCAGACGGTCAGACAATCTATCTGACCGGCCAGCGAACCGTCACCGGCAGGTCACGTGAAATCCACACAGCCGCAACGGAGGAACCACATGAACCGCCGCAGAGGTGACGCGCCGGCGTCACGATATCGGAAACTCCTAGGGGGTGTCGCCCTGGCATTCCTCGCATTCTTCCTGGCGATGCCCGTCGCCCATGCCGCAGAGGTCATGCGCGTGACATTCGTCCGTCACGCCCAGTCGGAGGGCAACGCCTCCGGTCTGATCGATACCAAGACTCCGGGCCCGGTCCTCACCCCCCTGGGCCAGCAACAGGCCCAGGCTGTGGCCGACAAGCTGGGTGACAACAACTACGACGCGATCTACGCCTCGACGATGGTGCGCACGCAGTTGACCGCCGCGCCGATGTCGCAGCGCCTCGGCCTACCGATCCAGGTGCTACCGGGATTGCAGGAGATCGAGGCCGGAGCCTTCGAGGGCACGCCGGAGGCGAACGCTGCCGGCGGGTACGGGCTGTATCCGATCGCATGGGCGCTCCCGGGCGTCATCCCGCAGATCCCGTTCGACAAGAGCACGTACATGCCGGGTACCAACCTCAACGGCTACGTCTTCGACGAACGAGTCAGGGGCGCGCTGCAGACCATGTACGACAACGGCGACCGCAACGCCGTGGTGTTCTCACACGGCGGGACCATCATGTTCTGGACGTTGATGAACGTGAACAACCTCACCATGATGGAGAAGCTCCAACTGCTGCAGACCGCACAGTTGAACAACACCGATTACGTCGTGATCGAGGGCAACAACGAAGACGGCTGGACCCTGGTGAACTGGAACGGCAAGCAGTTCAGCCCTGAACCGACCTTCGAGCACGAGGTGAAACTCCAGTTCCGGACATTGTCCCGTCAGCTGACCGCGGCCGCCGATCAGGTCAAGGAGGCGTTCAAGACCGGCGACTTCGTGACCATCGCGACGGCGATCAACCGCAGCATGGCCGACGCGTCCTTCTCGGTCACCAAGTTCAGCCGGGCGATCAACGCGGAGATCATCAAGCGGACCACCAAGGCGATCCCGACGAGCACCGAGGATCTGCAGGACAAGGTGTCCACCGGGGTCGAGAACATCAAGACCTCACTGAACACGACCACGGACAGCATCGAGCAGAAAGTTCAGTCCGCTCCAGAGAGCATCTCGGACACCACGAAAACCGCTGATTCCGCATCCATCTCGCGGGCGAAGTCGAAGCTGAAGACTGCTCTCGACGGCATCGTCAAGCCGCGGGCGACCGACCTGTCCGACGGCAACAAGGCGCTGCCCGGCGTCACGAAGCCGGTCAGCCGTACCGGCGAGCAGGTTCAGACCGCCGTCAAGGACGCGCAGGACCGGGTGTCGTCGTCGATCAAGAAGTTCGGCGACGCTGTCAAGAAGGCCACCGGCCAGACCGGCAAGACCGCCGGTGACAACGCCGGCGCCGACAACGACACCGCCGGCAAGAAGGACGCCGCCTGACCGGCAGGCATTTTCAAGAGGCGCCCCAGATCAAATTGATCTGGGGCGCCTTTTTATTCGCATCAAAAACGGCAACATCCGGTCTCGAACACCGGGACATCTGCGCAATTCCAAACAATCCGGCCATACGTTCATCTCGCTCCACCTGTCCACAACGATTGGAGGAATGCAGCAAGATGAGTCATTTTCCGAGGTCGAGTATACGAGCGACGATTGCCTGTATAGGAATGATGTTCCTGGCATTTCTCCTCGCCGTTCCGGCTGCCCACGCAGCGGAGGTCATGCGCATCACGTTCATTCGCCACGGAGAGTCGACAGCGAATGCCGCGAACGTTGCCGACTCTTCGGTTCCAGGCCCCGTTCTCACCGAGAAGGGTCGGCAACAGGCCCGTGACATCGTCAAAGTACTGGGCGACAACAACTACGATGCCATCTACGCCTCGACGATGGTCCGGACCCAATTGACTGCCGCACCGATGGCGGAGTATCTGGGTCTTCCGATCCAGGCCCTCCCCGGCCTGCAGGAAATCGAGGCGGGAATTTACGAGGGCACCCCCGAATCCGATGCCGTCAAGGGCTATCTTCAAGCGCCGCTGAAATGGTTGCAGGGCGATCTGGATGCCCGGATCCCGGGTTCGATCAATGGCCGGGAATTCGATGCCCGCATGGATGGCGCAATTCAGACGATGTACGACAACGGGGATCGAAATGTTGCCGCATTCTCGCACGGCGGCGCGATCATGTTCTGGGTTTTCCTGAATGCTGAAAATGCGGACCCGATGTGGTTGATGACCAATCCGCTGCGAAATACCGGTTACGTGGTGGTCGAGGGCAATCCCGAGGACGGCTGGCGCGTCGTCAACTGGAACGGCACCGAGATCGGACCGGAAGCCCCGTTCCGGGTCGAGGCCTTCCGGCAGCTGCGCACGCTGTCGAGGCAGCTGCAGCAGGCCGCAGACGGTGTCGTGCAGTCCTTCGAAACCCGTGATCCGGCCTCTATCGCCACTGCGATCAACCGTGGACTCGCCGATGCCAGCTTCTCCGTGACCAAGTTCAATCGCGCGATCGCCGCGGAGATCGTCAAACGCATCGACAAGGCAATCCCGAAGAACCAGAACGAATTACGCGAGAAGGTGTCGTCGGGAATCGAGAGTGCCAAGGCGGCCACGGAGGACACCGTTGACAGCACCGAGGCCGCAGCGAGCACCACAACCCAACAGGTCGCCTCGCCCGTGAAGCCTGTCGTGACCGAGATGGAGTCCAAGCTCAAGGCACGTTCTGGTGCAACGGATCTCAGCGATGGCAACAAGGCCGCACCCGGTGTCGCGAAGGCGCTGAAGCGCTCCAAGGACAAGGTGAAGGCTGCCGCCGAGGACACTCACGAGCAGGTCTCGTCGTCGGCCCGCAAGATCGGTGAGGTTGTCAAGAAGGCCACCGCAGCCAAAGCTGGAGAGAAGGACGCCGCCTAAGCGAGTAGACGCAAAACTGCCCCAAACCAAGCGATTTGGGGCAGTCTAGCGTCTGTTCGGCGAGAGAACTACGCGCCGTAGACGGGAACCGCGGGGCGGGCCTTGGCCAACAGGTCGTTGACGACCGGGCCCAGCTCGGCGGGATCCCACTTCGCGCCCTTGTCGATCTGCGGACCGTGCGCCCAGCCTTCGGCGATGCGGATCTTGCCGCCCTCGATCTCGAACATCTTGCCGGTGACATCCTTGGATTCGACGCTGCCCAGCCACACCACCAGCGGCGAGATGTTCTCCGCGGCCATGGCATCGAAAGCCTGGTCCTGGGTGGCCATCATGTCGGCGAAGACGGTTTCGGTCATCCGGGTCCTGGCCGACGGTGCGATGCCGTTGACGGTGACGCCGTATCGGCCCATCTCTGCGGCGGCCACGAGGGTCAGCGCGGCGATGCCTGCCTTGGAGGCGCTGTAGGTGGCCTGACCGACGCTGCCCTGCAGACCGGCGCCCGAGCTGGTGTTGATGATGCGGGCATCAACAGTCTCGCCGGCCTTGGACTTGGCCCGCCAGTAGGCCGCGGCGTGCTTCATGGTGGCGAAATGCCCCTTGAGGTGCACGGCGGTGACGGCGTCGAACTCTTCTTCGGTGGCGTTGGCGAACATCCGGTCACGCACGATGCCGGCGTTGTTGACCAGCACGTCGAGGGTGCCGAAGGCGTCGACAGCGTTCTGGATCAAGGCTTCGGCCTGCGCCCAGTCGGCCACGTTGGAACCGTTGGCAACGGCTTCGCCTCCGGCGGCGACGATCTCGTCGACCACGTTCTGCGCGGCGCTGCCGCCGCCGGCCGGCGAACCGTCCAGGCCGACCCCGATGTCGTTGACCACGACGCGGGCACCTTCGGCAGCGAACGCGAGCGCGTGCTCACGCCCGATACCGCCACCGGCACCCGTCACGATGACCACGCGGCCGTCGAGCAATCCCATTGTGATGTCTCCTTTTTCGAGTTACTTGATGTCAGCGGTCGTGGTGGCCAGGTAGTGCGGCGGCTCGCCGCCACCGTGCACCTCCAACGAGGCGCCGCTGATGTACGACGCGGCATCCGAGGTCAGAAATGCTGTGGCCCATCCGATATCGGCCGGCTTGGCGAGGCGCCCCAACGGCACATTCCTCGAGATGGCGGCGATGGACTCGGCGTCGCCGTAGAACAGCTCGGACTGCTCGGTCTCGACCATGCCGACCACCACCGAGTTCACTCGCACCTTGGGCGCCCATTCCACGGCCAGTGTCGAGGTGAGGTTGTCGATACCGGCCTTGGCCGCGCCGTAAGCGGCGGTCCCCGGAGTGGGTCGATGGCCGCTGACGCTGGAGATGTTGACGATCGTCCCGCCGGTCTGCTGCTTCTGCATCACCGCATTGGCGTGGGTGGACACCGATAGCGCGCCGATCAGGTTGAGTTCGATGATCTTGGTGCTGAACTTTGCCGACGCATCGGCGGCGAGCACATACGGCGAGCCGCCGGCGTTGTTGACCACCGCATCCAAGCGACCGTGCTTCTCGACGACCGCGTCGATGAGCGACTTCACGGAGTCGTCATCGCGAATGTCGCAGCTGTGGAACTCGTAGGGCAGCCCCTCGACCGGACGGCGTGCGCAGGTCACCACAGTGGCGCCCTGACCGGCGAAAACCGCGCTGATCCCAGCGCCAACCCCTCGCACTCCACCAGTCACCAGGACCACCTTGCCGGCCAAACCCAAATTGATGGCACCGACTTCTGGCGTATCTGTCACTGTGCTAGCGTACCAAGCAAGTGCTTGCTTAGGTAGCGACCCCTTCAGGAAGTGGATTGATGACGATCACCACCAAGACAGTCGAACCGGGCATCGTCTCGGTCACCGTCAACTACCCGCCCGTCAACGCCATCCCGTCGGCCGGCTGGTTCGAACTCGGCGACGCGATCACCGCGGCAGGCCGTGACCGCAGCACCCACGTGGTGATCCTGCGAGCCGAGGGCCGCGGCTTCAACGCCGGTGTCGACATCAAGGAGATGCAGAACACCGAGGGCTTCACCGCGCTCATCGACGCCAACCGTGGCTGCTACCACGCGTTCAAAGCCGTCTACGAGTGCGAGGTTCCCGTCGTCGCCGCCGTCAACGGTTTCTGTGTGGGCGGCGGGATCGGCCTGGTCGGCAACGCCGACGTGATCGTGGCCTCCGACGACGCCAAGTTCGGCCTGCCCGAGGTGGAGCGTGGCGCGCTCGGCGCCGCCACTCACCTGTCCCGGCTGGTCCCCCAGCACCTGATGCGCCGGCTGTTCTTCACCGCCGCCACCGTTCCCGCCGAAACCCTGCACCACTTCGGTTCGGTGCACGAGGTCGTTCCCCGCGAGGAGCTCGACGAGGCCGCCCTACGCGTCGCCCGCGACATCGCCAGCAAGGACACCCGGGTGATCCGGGCTGCCAAGGAAGCACTGAACTTCATCGACGTGCAGCCCGTGAACGCACGCTACCGGATGGAGCAGGGCTTCACCTTCGAACTCAACCTGTCCGGTGTGTCCGACGAGCACCGGGACGCCTTCGCCGGAACTGAGAAGGGAAAGCAATGAGCGACAAGAGAACAACTCTCGACGAGGCGGTCGCCTCGATCGAAAGTGGCATGACCATCGGCATCGGCGGCTGGGGCTCGCGGCGCAAGCCGATGGCCTTCGTGCGCGCCCTGCTGCGTACCGACGTCAAGGACCTGACCGTGGTCACCTACGGCGGACCGGATCTCGGCCTGCTGTGCTCGGCAGGCAAGGTCAAGCGCGTCTACTACGGCTTCGTGTCTCTGGATTCGCCGCCGTTCTACGATCCGTGGTTCGCCAAGGCCCGCACCACCGGTGCGATCGAGGCCCGCGAGATGGACGAGGGCATGCTGCGCTGCGGCCTTCAGGCTGCCGCCCAGCGGCTGCCGTTCCTGCCGATCCGCGCCGGGCTCGGCAGCGACGTCCGCACGTTCTGGGGCGACGAGCTCAAGACCGTGAAGTCGCCCTACCCCACCGGCGACGGCTATGAAGAACTCATCGCGATGCCCGCGCTGAACCTCGACGCGGCCTTCGTTCACATGAATCTCGGTGATGCCCAGGGCAATGCGGCCTACACCGGGATCGACCCGTACTTTGATGACTTGTTCCTAATGGCAGCTACGCGGCGCATCCTTACTGTCGAGCGCGTGGTCTCCACCGAGGAACTGGTGAAGGCCGTTCCGACGCAGGCCCTGCTGATCAACCGGATGATGGTCGATTCCGTGGTCGAGGCTCCCAACGGCGCGCACTTCACCACCAACGAGCCCGACTACCGGCGTGACGAGAAGTTCCAGCGCCATTACGCCGAGGCCGCCGGCTCCGACGAGACCTGGGCTGAGTTCGTCAAGACGTACCTGTCCGGTAGCGAGGCCGATTACCAGGCTGCCGTTCGGAAGTTCAAGGAAGATCAGGAGGCCAGCAAGTGATTGCCGTGACCCGTGCCGAGGTGTGCGCCGTCGCCTGCGCCGAACTGTTCCGCGACGCCGGCGAGATCATGGCCAGCCCCATGACCACTGTCGTCCAGATCGGTGCGCGCCTGGCCCGACTGACCTTCTCCCCCGACATCGTGCTCACCGACGGTGAGGCCCGGATCCTGGCCGACACCCCGGCGATCGGCGCCCCCTTCGCCGTCGAAGGCTGGATGCCGTTCAACCGGGTCTTCGAGACCCTGGCCTGGGGCAAGCGCCATGTGGTGATGGGCGCCAACCAGATCGACCGCTACGGCAACCAGAACCTGTCGGCGTTCGGCCCGATCCAGCACCCGACCCGGCAGATGTTCGGCGTCCGCGGTGCACCCGGCAACAGCATCAACCACGCCACGAGCTACTTCGTGGGCAACCACTCCAAGCGCGTCTTCTGCGAGTCGGTGGACATCGTCTCCGGAATCGGTTGGGACAAGATCGATCCGGAGAACCCGGCCTACCGCTTCGCCAACATCTACCGCGTGGTGTCCAACCTGGGCGTGTTCGACTTCAACGGTCCCGACCACCAGATGCGCGCGGTGTCGCTGCACCCCGGGGTCGAGGCCGACCAGGTGGCCGACAACACCTCGTTCGAGGTGCACGGCCTGGAGGAAGCCGAGACCAGCAGGCTGGCCACCGAAGAGGAGCTCACGCTGCTGCGTGAGGTCATCGATCCGAAGTCGCTGCGCGACAAAGAGGTCAAGGTCTAAAGAATGGGCAAGCTCAAGACTCCGCTGACCGAGCTGGTCGGCATCGAGCATCCCGTCGTGCAGACGGGAATGGGCTGGGTGGCCGGTGCACGACTGGTCGCCGCCACCTCCAATGCCGGCGGGCTCGGCATCCTGGCGTCGGCGACCATGACGCTGGAAGAGCTCCAGACCGCCGTCACCAAGGTCAAGGCCGCCACCGACAAACCCTTCGGCATCAACATGCGTGCCGACGCGGGTGACGCCGGTGCGCGCGTCGACCTCCTGATCCGCGAAGGAGTCAAAGTCGCCTCCTTCGCTCTAGCTCCCAAGCCCGAGCTGATCGCCAAGCTGAAAGATGCGGGCGTCGTGGTGATCCCGTCGGTCGGCGCGGCGAAGCACGCCAAGAAGGTGGCCGGCTGGGGTGCCGACGCGGTGATCGTGCAGGGCGGGGAGGGCGGTGGCCACACCGGCCCCGTCGCCACCACGCTGCTGCTGCCCTCGGTGCTGGATGCGGTCAAGGACACCGGCATGCCGGTGATCGCCGCCGGCGGTTTCTTCGACGGCCGCGGCCTGGCCGCCGCACTGTCCTACGGTGCGGCCGGCGTGGCGATGGGCACGCGATTCCTGCTGACGTCGGATTCCACCGTGCCCGACGCCGTCAAGGAGCGTTACCTGGAGGCCGCACTCGACGGCACCGTGGTGTCCACCCGCGTGGACGGCATGCCGCACCGTGTGCTACGCACGGGCCTGGTCGAGAAGCTCGAGAGTGGTTCGCGGGCACGCGGTTTCGCCGCCGCGATCGGCAACGCCCAGAAGTTCAAGAAGCTCTCCGGTATGACGTGGCTGTCGATGGTGAAGGACGGCCTGGCCATGCGGCACGGCAAAGAGCTCACCTGGTCGCAGGTCGTGATGGCGGCGAACACGCCGATGCTGCTCAAAGCCGGTCTGGTGGAAGGCAATACCGGCGCCGGTGTGCTGGCCTCGGGACAGGTGGCAGGCATCATCAACGACCTGCCGTCGTGCGCCGAGCTGGTCGAGAAGATCGTCGACGACGCTGTCGCACACCTGCAGTCCGCGTCGGGTTACATCCAGTAACTTTGCTCCGCGAGCAGTCCCCCGCAAACGGGGACTGTTCGCGGGGTTTCTCGGGTCCTTGGCACAGTGGATGCATGGACATCCGCCTCTTCGAGCACCCACTGGTCCGCCGGGCCGCCCAGGGACTGCACGCCTTCAACAGCAGACACCCGTGGAGCCACAACGACCATTTCCACCGTTGGATCCTGTCGAACCTGCCCCGACACCGCGACATGGCGATCGATGTCGGGTGCGGCCAGGGCGGCCTGGTTGCTCAGCTGGCCGATCGGTTCACCCACGTTCGCGGTACAGATCGAGACCCGGGGATGCGCGCCCAAGCGGCCCGTCGTTGTGCCGCGATGAGCAACGTCACTATCGACGACAGCCAACTGGACCAGCTCGACGGGCCTGTCGATCTGGTCACCACGGTGGCGGTGCTGCACCACCTCGACATCGAGCAGGCGCTGACACAGATCAAACGATTGCTTGCCCCGGGCGGCCGGTTCCTCGCTGTCGGACTGGCCGCCCCGGTCTCGATCCGTGACACGGCATGGGATCTGGCGTCCGCGGTGACGAACCCGCTCATAGGACTGGTCAAACATCCGCGGCCGGTGCCCGGGGGTCCGCAACCCCCGCCGTTCCCGGTCCGGGATCCCGAGCTCAGCTTCGATGAACTTCACGCGATCGTCGACCGCGTCATGCCCGGCGCGACGATGCGCCGTCGGCTGGCCTTCCGGCACACGATCTGCTGGACGAAACCGATGTGACTACCGCGTTCCCGTGAAATAGCTTGCGCTTCAACGCTGTTTCACAGCGCTGGCGACCCCTCGGTGCGTTCTTTGACCGACCGCTATGTCATCCCGATCGGGGCCGGGTCCGCCCGTTTGTGATCTACCGCAGCCGTGATCCGCAACGGGCCGGAAAGAACCGCTACTCAAAGGCCTGGGTGACGCCACAGGCACCGCCCCCGCGCAGCCGGTGGGTGTGAGCCTCAGCTGGACACGATGCCGACGACCAGGTTGATCGTGGTCGCGAGGATGACGGTGCCGAACAGATACGACAGCAGGCAATGTCGCAGCGCCACGCCACGAATGGTGGTGTCGGTGACGCTGGTGTCGGACACCTGGTACGTCATGCCGAGGTTGTAGCTGAAGTAGAAGAAGTCCCGGAATGCCGGTGGGTCGTCGGAGTTGAAGTCGATACCGCCCACCGCCGGCGTGTAGTAGAGCTTCGCGTAGCGCGCCGCGTACATCAGATGCATGCCGGCCCACGCCATGAAAACCCCGGCCAGAGCCGCCGTCGCCGCCGTCGGATCGCTGTGCGAACCACCGTGCACGAGCATGAAGACAATGCTGACCAGGGCACCGACCGCGGCCGCCACGATCACGAGCTCCTCGACCACCGGGTTGAAGGCTTCCTGATGTGCGTGATGATGCGTGGCCTCGGCATCCATGGGCCACAGCAGTATCCAGCCTGCGAGCACGAAAACCGCTCCTGTGGAGGCGATCCCGACCAGCAGGCCGAGCGGAGTGTCGGTCAACGCACCGGTGAAGGTTCCAGCGCCGATTCCGATGATCACCGAACCGCCGAGCCGGCCGGGCGCCGACAACAGCCTGGACGCGTGCATCAGGCGGAGCGTTCCACAGTCACCTTGACATTCTTCATGATGGGCTGATCGCTCTGTGTGCTGAAATCGCCGATGGCACAGAGCACATTCATCTCGGGCATGTACCCGGCCGCGTTACCGCGGGGAATGCCGTACGGGATGGCCTTGTAGCGCCGCAATGATCGGGTGCTGCCGTCGCGCGCGGTGGCGACGATGTCGACGTCGTCGAACTCCTTGAGCCCGCGGTCTGCCATGTCCTGCGCATTCATGAAGACCAGCGTGCGCAGGTTCTTGACGCCGCGGTAGCGGTCGTTGTCCGAATAGATGGTGGTGTTCCACTGGTCGTGGGACCGCAACGTCGCCAGGATCAGGGTGCGCGGCTCGGTGCTGCCGTCGGGCAGGTCGGCCGCCGAGAACTCGGCGCGACCGGACGGGGTCAGGAAGATCAGCTCCCGCGCCGGCTGCTTGATCCGGAAGCCCAGCGGGAGCCGCACCCGCCGGTTGAAGTCCTCGAAACCGTTGAGCACCTTGGCCATCGTGTCGCGGATCCGGTCGTAGTCCTCGACGTACCAGCCCCACGGGGTGCCGCTGGAGGGCAGCGCCGCCGCCGCGATACCGGCGATGATCGCCGGTTCGGACATCAGGTGTGGCGAGGCGGGCTTCTTCATCCCGACCGACAGGTGCACCATGCTCATCGAATCCTCGACCGACGTGGACTGCAGCCCGGCTCTCTGCTCGTCCTTCTCGGTCCGGCCCAGGCACGGCAGGATCAGTGCACGACGACCGTGGATCACATGACTACGGTTGAGTTTGGTGCTCACCTGCACGGTGAGATCGCATTTCCGCAGACCCGCGAACGTGTAGGCGGTGTCCGGAGCGGCACTGGCGAAATTCCCGCCCATCCCGACGAACACCTTGATCTCGTCGCGATGCATCGCCTCGATGGTGTGCACGGTGTCCATCCCGTGCTCGCGGGGCGGGTCGATACCGCACACCTCGGCGAGCCGGTCCAGGAAGGCCCCGGCCGGCCGGTGGTCGATACCGCAGGTGCGGTTGCCCTGCACATTGCTGTGCCCGCGCACCGGTGACGGACCGGCTCCTTCGCGGCCCAGATTGCCGCGCAACAGAAGCAGATTCACGATCTCCCGCACGCTGTCCACACCGTGCTCGTGCTGAGTGACACCGAGGCACCAGCTGATGATGCTGCGGTCGGCGTCGCAGTAGACCTTGGCCGCCTTACGAATGTCGGCTTGGCGCACACCGGATTTGTATTCGATCTCCTCCCAGGAGGTGTCCTCGACGACTGACCGATAGGCGTCGAAACCCGCGGTGTAACGGGCGATGAACTCGGCGTCGATCGCCTTCTGATCCGTTTCCGCCTGTTCCAGAACGGCTTTCGCGATGCCTCGCATCAGCGCCATATCCCCGCCGATCAGGGGCTGCACGTTCAGCGTGCTGGTCTTGGTCGACTTGAACGTCGCCATCCGCAGAAAGTCGTGCGGGATGATCGTCTTGGTGGCACCTGCCTCGACCAGCGGGTTGATATGCACGATCTGCGCACCTCGACGGTAGGCCTCCGCCAGCGCCGTGAGCATGCGCGGGGCGTTGGAGGCGGCGTTGACACCGATGATGAACAGCGCGTCGGCGGTCGCCCAGTCTTCGAGGTCGACGGTGCCCTTGCCGGTTCCCAGTGCCGCCTGCAGTGCGCGACCACTCGCCTCATGGCACATGTTGGAGCAGTCCGGCAGGTTGTTGGTGCCGAGTTCGCGAGCCATCAGCTGGTAGAGGAACGTGGCCTCGTTGCCCAGCCGGCCCGAGGTGTAGAACGACGCCTGGTTCGGGTCGTCCAGATCCGCCAGGGCCTTGCCCACCAGGTCGAACGCGTCACGCCAGCTGATCGGTTCGTAGTGGTCTGTCTCGGTGTTGTACACCATCGGCTCGGTCAGCCGGCCCTGGTCCTCGAGGGCGAAGTCGCTCCAGGTGGCCAGTTCGGAGACGGTGTGCTGGGCGAAGAACTCCGGACCGCAACGCTTGTGCGTCATCTCCCACGTGACGTGTTTGATGCCGTTCTCGCAGATGTCGAGTTTGAGGCCCTTCATGTCGTCGGGCCAGGCGCAGCCCGGACAGTCGAAACCGCCGTCCTCGTGGTTCATCTTCATGATCGCGCGGGGCCCGTCGATGGGCTCGCGCTCGCGGATCAGGAATCTGGTGACGCTCTTCGCCGCACCCCAGCCGGCCGCGGGGTGATGGTAGGGATGGAACTCCGGTTGGTCATGGCCCTCGGCGTCGGTGCGCTGCTCGGTGCCCCGGTCAGTCATGGGTGAATTCTGCGCGCAGGCAAACGCCCCCGTCCACGGTTTGGCCGCGTTTCGACGGCTCCGAGCTAACTCACAGGTACCAGTCGGGGAGTGGTTCGGGCCACAGCTCGGTCGTGTCGCCCGGGCGCGTGAGCGTCAGGACAGCGCGCACGATCTCCGGCCGGCTCTGCAGGCTGTCGGCGACCGCGTTGAGCCGCGCGGCGACATCGGATTCTGCCGCGTCACCGGTCAGGTCGACCGCGGCCACCAAATAGATTCGGTCCGCCCCAACCCATTCCATGTGCAGGTAGCTGATCCGCTCGATATCGGCGTGATCGAGCAGCACCCGCAACACGGTGTTCCTGGCGAGCGGGGTGGCCGCCTCCCCGGTCAGGAAGTCCATGTTGCGCCCGATGAGGAACAAGGCGACGCAGCCCAGCAGCATTCCCACCAGGATCGAGCCGATCGCATCCCAGACCACGTTGCCGGTGACCTGGTGCGCGAGGATGCCGGCTGTCGCTATCGCGAGGCCGATCAAGGCCGACAGGTCCTCGGCGAACACCGCGCGCAACATCGGATTCGAGGTGACCCTGATATAGCGCAGCGGGTGGATCCGTCGTTGCACCGCACCGGTTTTCGTCTGGCGCAACGCCTGGACGAACGACGTACCCTCCAACACGAATGCGATCCCGAGTACGGCGTACGCCCATCCGTAGGACGTCGCCTCCCCCTCCCCACCGAGTGAGGTGACGCCGTGCCAGATCGACACCACGGAGCCGACCGTGAACAGCCCGAAGGCCGCGAACATCGACCAGATGTAGCCTGCCCGGCCGTAGCCCAGCCGGTGTTGTGCATCGGCCGGCTTCATCGACTTGCGGGTTCCGATCAGCAGGAACACCTCATTGCCGGTGTCCGCCCAGGAATGGGCGGCCTCGGCCAGCATCGAGGCGCTTCCGGTGACCACGGCAGCCACCGTCTTGGCAATCGCGATGAGCACGTTGGCGCCGAGGGCGACGACGACGGTCAGGGCGCTCTCGTTGTCGGAAGCGGTTGAACCCTCGGCGCCCATGACCCCACATCTGCCCCTTGGTGAGCAGATACAAAAACACCCCGAAACCGGTGTTGTTTCGGGGCGCTTTTGTTCGCGGAAAATCTAGAGGCGCTCGATGATCGTGACGTTGGCGGTGCCGCCACCCTCGCACATGGTCTGCAGGCCGTAGCGGCCGCCGGTGCGCTCGAGGGTGTTGAGCATGGTCGTGAAGAGCTTGGCACCGGTGGCGCCCAGCGGGTGACCCAGCGCGATGGCGCCGCCGCTCGGGTTGACCTTGGCCGGGTCGGCCTTGGTCTCCTTGAGCCAGGCCAGCACGACGGGAGCGAAGGCCTCGTTGATCTCGACGGTGTCGATGTCGTCGATCGACAGACCGGTCTTCTCCAGTGCGTACTGCGTGGCCGGGATCGGGCCGGTCAGCATCATCACCGGATCGTCGCCACGCGCGCTGATGTGGTGAATGCGGGCGCGCGGCTTCAGGTTGTACTTGTTGACCGCTTCCTCGGAGGCCAGCAGCACCGCCGCCGCGCCGTCGGAGATCTGGCTCGCCAGTGCGGCGGTCAGCCGTCCGCCCTCGACCAGCGGCTTGAGCGAGGCCAGCTTCTCCAGCGTCGACTCGCGCGGACCCTCGTCGACGCCGAAGTCACCCACCGGGACGATCTCGTTGTCGAAGTGCCCGGCGCGGATCGCGGCGAACGCCCGCTGATGGCTGTTGTAGGCGAACTCCTCCATCTCCTCGCGGCAGATGTCCCACTTCTCGGCGATCAGTTCCGAACCGCGGAACTGCGAGATCTCCTGGTCGCCGTAGCGGTGCAGCCAGCTTTTGGATTCGTTTGTGGGCGAGGTGAATCCGAACTCCTTGCCGACCACCATGGCCGATGAGATCGGGATCCAGCTCATGTTCTGCATGCCGCCGGCCAGAATCAGGTCGGCCGTGCCCGACATGATGGCCTGGGCGCCGAAGGAGATGGCCTGCTGGCTGGAACCGCACTGCCGGTCGACGGTGACACCGGGCACGGCCTCGGGGTAGCCGGCCGCCAGCCAGGTCAGCCGGCCGATGTTGCCGGCCTGCCCACCGATGGCGTCGACGCAACCGACGATCACGTCGTCAACCGCGCCCGGATCGACATCGTTGCGGTCGAAGATGGCGCGGAATGCGTGCACGCCGAGGTCGATCGGATGCACCTCGGCCAACGCGCCGTTCTTCTTGCCGACTGGCGTACGCACCGCGTCGACGATGTATGCCTCAGGCATTGTTTGTCTCCTTTGACCTAACGGGCGGCGGTGATTCCGCCGAGGACGATGGCGAGGTATTGCCGGCCTACCTCTTCGGCCGAAAGCGGTCCGCCTGGCTGATACCAGCGGACCGAAACCCAGGTGGTGTCGCGGATGAACCGGTACACCAGGTCGACGTCGATGTCTTGACGGAACGAGCCGTCGGAGATGCCCTGCTGCAGGATGTCCAGCCACATCTTGCGCTGTTCACGGTTGCGCTCGTCGACAAAGCCGAACTGCGGTACCGACGACAGCCGCTTGGCCTCGTCCTGGTAGATCACCACCTGCGCGTGCCGGTGCTCGATCGCCTCGAACGACGTCATGAACAGACCGGTGAGCCGGCCCAGCGGTGTCGTCTCGTGGTCCAGGATCTCCTGGTACCGCGCGAACAGCCAGTCCAGGAAGTCCTTGAGCACTTCCTCGACCATCTGCTCTTTGGACTTGAAGTGGTGATAGAGACTGCCCGACAGGATTCCTGCGGAGTCGGCGATGTCCCGAACTGTCGTAGCCTTCAGCCCGCGTTCGGCGAACATCCTCGCGGCAAGGTCCAGAAGCTCGTCGCGTCTGCTTGCCGGCTGGGCAGGGGTATCCGCCTCCATCGACACAGCATAGCAACCAAGCGCTTGCTAGGTCACGTTCGGGCGTGATGTGCCCAAACGGCGTCCGCAGCTGATCGAGATAAATACAATCCCGCGCATGGCGCTGAAGCCGTGGGACGGCGATCGACCCATGACCCCGCGCACGATCCTGAAGCAGGACGTCGTCGCGGCGCGCGGCTTGTCCTTCACCTTCGTCACCGAGCGGATCTCTGCGCCCACAGACTGGTGTGGCGCCGACGACGACAACCACTGGTTGTACGTCTACCGGCACGGAGTCATCCGCTCGGCGCAGATGCTGCTCGACTGGGGACCGTCGGGCCAGGTGCCGCCCCAGCCCGGCGACATCTGGTGGCGGCCCGCAGGGGTTGCGTCGTCAGTACTGATGCAAGGTGACACCGCGGGTTACTGCGAGATCGCCGTCCCCCGTCGAGCGATCGGCGATCCCGAGCTGCTCCCCCGGGTCAAGTACCGGAATCCCTTGATACATCACCTGGTCGAGAGAATCGGCAACGTTGCCGGCCGTGACGACACCTATGCCCAGCTCCTCATGGAGTCGGCAGCGGAGACGCTGCGATTGGTGATTGTCGACAGCCTCGCGGTCGAGCGACCGCGCATGCCTGACGAGCGCGACACGTTGGATGTCGCCACCCAATCGCTGATCATCGATTACCTGAACGGCAGTTTGGATTGCGAGATCAAACTGGACTCCCTGGCCCAGCTGGCCGGGATGCCGGTGGGCACGTTCATCAAGGCATTCCGCCGGGCCTTCCACACCACGCCCTACCAGTTTCTGCTGGATCGCCGGATCCGCCAGGCCAAGACCCTGCTGTTGACGACCTCACTGTCGATCACCGAGATCTCCTCGGCGGTGGGTTTCTCCTCGCCCAATCACTTCGCCACCGCGTTCGGGCGACGCGTCGGAGTTTCACCGCGGGCGTTTCGCCAAGGGCGCTGAAGCGCGCGGGATGAAGGAGTCCGCCGTCTATCCGGCATGTCCCCCCAAGAGGAACCGGTGGCACACTCGCCAGGTCACGCCGGCTGTGGGACGCCCCCGACCACCGAGGTCTTGGCAGCGCCAGATGAGGCGGGAAGCACGTCCTCACCTCCGGCACTGAGCCGGGCCAGCACCACGGACAGCGCGGTGGCGGCCAACAGCACCACCAACGCCACCGAACCGGCCACCACCGATGTCGGCCAGATCCCGTTCAACAGCAGGATCGCCGACACCGTGCAGGTGGGAACCCCGAGCAGGACGAGGAACCATCCGGTGAAGTGCCCCAGATCGAGCCGGCCGACCTTGACGACCCCGAGCCCCAACAACACGAAGAACAGCGTCCACATGATCGCCCAGGTCGCCCAGATGACGGCGAAAACGGGATCGGTTCCGACGCTCTTGATCGCGTAGTACGCCGCGATGGCCGCGACGAAGGTGCTGTACCAACCGAATCCGCGCGGATCGATGTCGAAGATCTGGATGAACCCGAACCACAGGTAGGTGAACCCGAACAGGTAGCTCGGCCAGGTCGCATTGACGATGCCGGGATCGCCGTCAGCCTGCACGAGAACCAGCGTCGGCAGGACTACCTGGGCGGTGCCGACGAACAGGTTGATCGGAGCGGCGCCGCGCCCACTGACCAGACCGACCGAGACGAGTCCGTTGACGAACAGCGCCACACCGACGAGAAGCAGACCGACGTTTCCCATCAGTGACCGACCCACTGCACGAACTGGTCCGAGGTGATCACCGGCGCGAAGAAGTTGTTGATCCGCTCGAAGGCCGCACGCTCCTGGTCGGGATGTGCGGTACCGGTGGCATCGCCGATCACGATGGGAAGCAAGCCGTGGTCGCGCGCCGCGCGTGCGTTGCCTTCGACGCACCAGTCCAGGTGGATTCCGGTGAGCACCAACACCTCCACCCGCTGACGGCTCAATGCCCCAGGCAGGTCGGTACCGACGAACGCCGTCTGCAGGGCCTTCTCGTACAACTCGTTGTCACCGGGCTCGACCAGCTCGCGCAGCTCCCCCACAAGCTCGTTGTCCCAGGCGATCTGCTCCGGGGTGGCGTCGATGTGGCCGGTCCAGCCGTCGTACTGCACCTTGTCGAAATCGGTTTTCGGGTAGTCGTCGCGGAACACCGAGAACCCGATCCAGTTGAACGACACGAAGTTCGGGGCGGACCGCGCCACCTTCGCCACCTTCACCGTCGCTTCGAGACTCCCACGGAGAGCATGGCCCTCCGCGTACTGGACCCCGCCCGGCCGGTATAGCGAGTTCGATTGGCTGATCGACAGGAAAGCAGCCGGACGCGAGAGGATCTCGCGGAAGTCGAGCTGCTCCCACTGCTTGGCGAGCGGCGGGATGGACGCCCGGTTGTCGGGTGGGTACCCCAGCGCGTCGGGATCGAGCGCAACGGGTGCGAGCGGGGTGATTCGAGGCGAGCCGTCGACGGCGAGTGCGGTCACACGCGATACCTTCGACCGCCGACGACACGGTTGACAGCCTTTGGATCGCCGCGATTCTGGGATTCCTACCGGTATTGCGGATAGCTCCAGTACGCCGAGCAGTGCTCGGGACGGTCCCCACCCGCCGGCCGGTCAGCCCGGGCCCTCGACAGGTTGAAGGTGTACCAGGAATCGGAATCATGAACCCCCGCGGTGACGCATTCGCGCACCGACGCAGGCAACCGGTGCAAGGCCGGATCGATGTCCGAGGACAACCCGGACAGATACTCGGCGTCGAGTGCACCGGTCTGCTCGAAGCGGTCGATGTTGCGTTCGGCGATCAGCCGCTCCGGGTTCAGCGCGGCCAACCCGAGCAGCGCCACCACCCCCGCCACCAGGACTGCCCGCGGCAGCCAGCGGCCGGTCATCCGAATCCCGGCGATCGCGACGAGGACGAACACCGCGCCCAGCCACACCTCGGTGGTGATGACCATCAGCCTCTCGGTGCTGAAACCGTACGCCTGCTGGTACAGCCACATCCGGTGGATCGCCGAGATCACCACGACAATCGAAGTGGCACACAGGATTCCGACCAGGATTCGCAGCACTCGGCGATCAGCGGCGCCGGTACGGCCCGCCACCCGGATCACCGCGCTGAGCACCAGCAGCGTCAGCGCGGACACCCACAGCAATTGCCAGAACCCCTGGCGGGCGTATTCGGCATAGGTCAGACCCTCGGTCTCCAGCACATGGGTGTGCCCACCGAACAGCACGGTGGCCTGCACCGCGACGAACACGATGAACAGCGCGTCGAGCACCCCCAGCGGCAGCGCCCACTCCCACCGCGGGACCGGTTGCATCGGTGCCGGGGCCATCGCATCCAAGCGCGGCGGGAACCGCACCAGGTACGCACCACCCAGCACGAACCACACCACGACGCCGAACACGACCGTGCGTGCAGCGAAGTCGACCCCGTCGACCGCGGGCACCAGGCTGCCTGCGACATGCGCGAACGCCGGGTCGGCGGCGGCGAACAGCGCACCGAACACGACGACCAGGCCGACGGTCAGCCCGGCCACCACCGCGACGCGTCCCAGGCTGGGCGAACCGGAGCGACCCGGCACCCAGACCTTTACCGTCTGGCCCACCCAGGCCCGCAACCGACCGAAAACCACCCACGGCAGGAACGGCCCGGTGAACACCGCCGTCCAGGTCCCGCCGCCGACCAGCGTGCACCAGCCGACGATCCACGCCGCCATCAGACACAGCGCCCCCATCCATTCGGCGGCCAGCAGCGCCGGCACTGCCAACAGCGCGAGGGTAAGCGTGATCCCGAACCACTCGGACCGGCTCGGACGGCGCGGCGCGGTTGCGTAGACGACGCCGAAGACCAGCAGTCCGACCACCAGGTATCCGATGCTGAGCACGGACAGCCGCCAGACCGCCGTGCCGACCAACCCGGCGATCAGCGCGGACACCAGGAGCGGACGCGGCGCGGAGGCCAGTGGGGCAATGGGCCATACCCGACGTGACCACACCGTCCAGCCCGGCTCACCCTGGTGGGGCAAGGCCGGCCCGATCAGGGGCGGCGGTGTCCCGTGCGGCCCCGGATACGGCGGCAATCCTGAAGCTGTTGTCGTCATCTCGACCTCTCCCCCATCGCAGAGTCAGGGATGTTGACCCTGATCCGACATCCCGGCTCGGTGTCCATCACTTCGATGACCCCGCCGTGCAATTCGACTGCCCACCGTGCGATCGCCAGGCCCAGTCCGGTTCCGCCGTCCGAGGTCGCACCGCGGGTGAATCGTTCGAAGACCCGCTCGCGTTCGGCCGGTGCAATGCCCGGCCCCTGATCGGTCACGTCGATTCGCAGACCTGATTCCTCGCGGGTGGCCGACACGGCTACCCGTCCACCGGCCGGGCTGTGCCGGATCGCGTTGTCCACCAGGTTCACCATGACCTGCCGCAGCCGCGCCGGGTCCGCCACCGCCTTCAGGTCCGGTGGTGACACCCGGACGGTGACCGGAACAGCGCCGGCCGACACCGAGACGTGTTCGACGGCCTCACGCAGGAACCCATCGACATCGAAGCGGCTGATCTGCAACGGAATCGCGCCGCCTTCGACCCGCGAGAGGTCGAGCAGATTGGTCACCAGCTCGCCCAGGCGTTCGGTCTGTGACAGTGCCATCCGCATGGTCTCGGGATCGGGTTCGACGACACCGTCCACCACGTTCTCCAGCACAGCCTGCAGCGCGGTAATCGGGGTACGAAGCTCATGCGATACATTGCCGATCAGCCCGCGCCGGTACTCGTCGGCGGCACCGAGGTCGGCCGCCATCTGATTGAATGCCGTTGCCAATTGCCCGATTTCATCGCGCGAGGTGGCACGTACCCGCAGGCTGTAGTCACCGCGGGCCATCGCCCGCGCAGCCGCAGTCATCTGCCGCAGCGGCGAGGTCATGCCGTGGGCCAGGAACTGCGTCAGGATCAGCGACGTGGCCAGTGCGGCCAACAGTGCATACCGGAACTGCCAGCTGGCGCCGACCCAGAAGGTGAACGAGGCCAACAGGATCGCGCCTCCGACCAACAGACCGGTCTTGACCTTGAACGACGCGAACGGGTCCAGCGGTCTGGGCAGCCGGTCCCACAGTTCGGTCGCCCGGGCGGCAAAGCTCATCGGACTCCTCGGCTCTTCGCGCAAGCGCTCATCGGACTCCTCGGCTCTTCGCGCAAGCGCTCATCGCGGAACCTCCAGGGCGTAGCCGACCCCGTGCACCGTCCGGATCAACTCCGATCCCAGCTTGCGCCGCAACGCCTTGACGTGGCTGTCCACCGTCCGGGTCTCCACCTCCGAGGCCCAACCCCAGACGTGTTGCAACAGTGTCTCGCGGGGCACAGCCGCCCTGGGCCGGCCGGCCAGGAAGGCCAGCAGGTCGAATTCGGTTCGCGTCAGGTGGATCTCCTGATCGCCCTGATGGACCCGTCGCTCGGTCAGGTCGATTCGGTATTCGCCGACCGACAGCGGCTGATCGCCGGCCGCCCGATCCACCCGCCGTAACAGCACCCGGACCCGCGCCACGAGTTCACGCATGCTGAAGGGCTTGGTCAGGTAGTCGTCGGCACCGATCCCCAGCCCGATCAGCATGTCGGTCTCGTCGCTGCGGGCGGTCAACATCAGGACCGGCACGACGCGCTCGGCCTGGATGCGCCGGCACACCTCCAACCCGTCGAAGCCAGGCAGCATGACGTCGAGTACGACCAGATCCGGCTGGGTCGCCGCGGCGGTTGCCACCGCCGAGGGGCCGTCGACGGCGGTCTCGACCTCGAAGGCCTCGGCGCGCAGCCTGGCGGCCACCGCGGACAGGATCGTCGGCTCGTCGTCCACCACCAGGATTCGCTTCACGATTCCGACTCTAAGTGCAGGTTGTGGTGGCCGCGGGCAGCGTTTGTGAAGATCTTGTGGAGACGCTGTCCGCCCCTCTGGCTACGCTGGCTCAGGGTCAGTACGCATCTGGAGGGGCGGCGGTTGGATCAGCAGACGGTGTGGTCCACCGATGAGGCGCGCCAGTTTGCCGGGAAGGCCTATGCCGCGGGCCAGAAACTCGCAGGCGCGGCGGGCTGGTCCAACACCGGAGCCACCCAGACCATGTTGTGGGGAGACTTCCAGGGCAGCGGCCGCACCCCGTACCGCGTGCAGGTCAACCTGGTCGGCCCGACGTACAAGTGCTCGTGCCCCTCACGGCAGTTCCCCTGCAAGCATGTGGTCGGCCTGGTGCTGCGCTGGTGTGGCGGCAGCGTCGACACCGCATCGGAAGCGCCGCCGGGTGCCGTCGCAGCACCCGCGCCCCCGAAGGCACCGCGTGAGGTCAGCGAGAAGGCGATCGCCGCGCGGGAACGCAGCGTCGCCGAGGGCCTGGAGCAACTCCGGCGGTGGATCGACGACCAGGTTCGCAACGGCATCGCCGGGATCAGCACCGATCCGTACGCCGGATGGAGCGAGCCGATCGCCAAACGCATGGTCGACGCAAAGGCGCCAGGCCTGGCGCGCTGGTTGCGCAGCCTCCCTGGCCACCTCACACACGACGAATGGCCGCGGAAGATCATCGAGGATCTCGGATTGATGCGACTGCTGACCGACGCCTACCGCACCATCGACGCGCTATCCGAGGAAACGGCCGCAGCGGTCCGCCGGCAGATCGGGTTCACGGTGGCACGCGCCGAGGTGCTGGCCACCGATCCGGTGAACGACACCTGGCAGGTGCTCGGCTATGCGGAAACTCTGGAGGACCGATACACCACCCGCCGAATGTGGTTGAGCGGCACTGCCACCGGGCTGCTGGTCAACGTGCAGTCCACCGCGCCGAGCGGGGCCAGCTTCGACAACCGGCTCACCCCGGGCCGCGAATTCACCGGCGGCGTCTACCTGTATCCCGGTGGGCCGTCGAGTTACCGGGTGGCGATCCCCGACGGTGACGTGCCCACCACGCCGATCGAACGCCTCAGCGTGACCGGCACCGGTATCGATGACGCGCTCGCGGCCCGGGCCCGCGCCTTGGTGGTCGACCCGTGGCTGCTGCGGTTCCCGGCGATCGTCACCGCCCGCGCCGTGCAACACAGCCGCCCCAAACGTCGGCATCTCGTCGACGCGGACGGGCACGCCCTCCCGGCGATCTGCGACGACGACCGCTGGGCGCGGCTGCAGGCCGGGACCGGTGGGCGTCTGCAGCCGCTTCTGGTCGAGATCACCACCGACGGTGTGGATCCGTTGTCGATGCTTAGTGACGCGCCACCGTCACGCCTGACCGGCCCGGCGGTGACAGCGCTGTGAGCGACTACCAGCGGATGATCTCCGCAGCGACGGTGGGATACGGCGCGAAACCTTTCCCCGACGGCACATTCGACGCCCCGGTCGACGGCAGTGTGTCCGCGCTGCACGACACCGCCGATCCCGTCGGGTCGGTGCTGCGGGTGGCGGGCCTGTATGCGGTCGCGCGGCGCGCCGGGCAGCTCCCAGACCGCGTCGAACCGTCGGCGTCCCCGGCACCCCCGGAGACCCGGCCGCTGATCACGGACACGCACGGTTTCCTCATCGAACGCGCCCTGGCCGCGCGTCCCGTCCTCGATGGCGCGCTGGCCGACATCGCCTCCGCCGGACTTCGCCTGCCCCCTCGGCTGATCCCGGGGATGCTGCGGCTGCAGCAGAGTGATGTTGTGACGCAAGCGCTCTGGGACGCCATCGGCAGCGGCGGCCAGTGGTACGCCGTCGAACACTACGGTCGCAACCACCGCGCGCTGCGCAACATGCTCCGGACCGAGGTAACAGAGTGGCCGAAGGAAGCCGACTACACCCACGGCGACACCGCCAAGCGACTGAGCTGGCTAGCGACCGCGCGCACGCTCGACCCAGACCGGGCCCGCGATTTGGTGCTGGAGCACTGGGCGTCCGAGGATGCCGAATCGCGGGCGGCACTGCTGGCGGCGTTCGCATCGCCCGAAAACGACGCCGATGAACCGTTTCTGGAGGCCGCGCTCGACGATCGGGCCGTCACCGTACGCAGTGCCGCCATCGCCGTGCTCGGCGGCCGGGCCCGCAGCCGCTACCTGGACCGCATGAAAGCCCGTGCCGCTCAGATCTTCTCGGTCAAGAAGTCATTGCTGGGTGTGAAGATCACGGTGCATCCCCTGCCCGGGCCCGATGCCGTATCGGTTCGTGACGGGCTGAGCACCACCAAGCCCGAAGCCGTCGTCGCCCGCACCCCGATCACGTTCTGGTCCGAGGTGTTCGGCGCGGTCACACCGGAGAAGGTGGCCCGCGCACTCTCGGAAACCGAACACCAACCCGTCCTGGCCGCGCTGACCGGCAGTGCGCTGCGCGGCAACGATCCCGCCTGGGCGGTGCCACTGTTACAGCGTTGCCTGCCTGGCGATTACGCCACGTACTTCGACTCGGCAACCGCACATCCGGCGATCTCGTCGGAGATGATCCGCGCGCTCACCAACATCGCGGAGACCGCACCGCTGACACGCATCGTCGCCGGCCTGCCGCGGCCTTTCACACCCGACGTTGCCGCGGCCCTGTTCGGATCACTGGCCGGGGCCGGTTGGGGCACCGCACGCCAGCGCCGCGAAGCGGCAGCGCACCTCGCCGCCGGATACCCGCTGGACTGGTTGCGACGCTTCGCGACCCTCGTCGACAACACCGCGGACGAGGAACTGCACAAGTTCTACGCCACCATCTTCGAGCTGCTCACCCTGCGATCCGATCTTGCAAAGGAACTCCGATGACTGAAGCGACTCTGCTGCGTCCGCACGCCGAGCAACTGTTCTCCGTCGAACTTGCGGCCCTGCGGTCCGCTGACGACAAACCCGCGCCGCCCAACTGGTCGATGTCACCGCACGCGGTCGTGCGCTATCTGCTTGGCGGGGAAACCGTTGAGGGCGTGGAGATCACCCCCAAATACATCGGTCCCCGACGCATCATCGAAGTGGCCGTGGCGACGCTGGCCACCGACCGGGCGCTGCTGCTGCTCGGGGTGCCGGGCACGGCCAAGACGTGGGTGTCGGAGCATCTGGCCGCGGCCGTGACCGGGGATTCGACGCTGTTGGTGCAGGGCACCGCGGGCACTGTCGAGGAAGCCGTACGGTACGGCTGGAACTACGCCCGGTTGATCGCCGAAGGCCCGTCCGAGCAGGCACTGGTCCCGTCGCCGATCATGACCGCGATGCGCCTCGGCAAGATCGCCCGCCTCGAAGAGCTCACCCGCATCCCGTCGGAGGTGCAGGACGCACTGATCACGGTCCTGTCCGAAAAGACCCTGCCCATCCCCGAACTCGGCACTGAGGTGCAGGCCACGCAGGGCTTCAACGTGATCGCGACGGCCAACGACCGCGACCGCGGGGTCAACGACCTGTCCTCGGCTCTGCGCCGCCGGTTCAACACCGTGGTGCTCCCGCTGCCTGCGAGCCTCGACGACGAAGTGGAGATCGTGACGCGCCGGGTGGCCGACATCAGCGGATCCCTACAACTACCGAAGGTACCGACCTCTGCCGACGAAATCCGCCGCGTGGTCACGGTTTTCCGTGAACTGCGCTCCGGGTTGACCGCCGACGGCCGCAACAAGCTCAAGCAGCCCTCCGGCACGCTGTCCACTGCCGAGGCCATCTCCGTCGTCACGCACGGCATCGCGATGTCGGCGCACTTCGGCGACGGCATACTGCGGCCGGCCGACACCGCGGCGGGCATCGTCGGTGCGGTCGTCAAGGATCCGGTCAACGACGCGGTGGTGTGGCTGGAGTACCTGGAGGCCGTGGTGCGCGAACGCGACGGCTGGGCCGACTTCTACCGGGCATCGCGGGACGTGCTGAACTCGTGACCACCCACGTCCTGGGTATTCGGCACCACGGTCCCGGGTCGGCCCGTGCTGTGCTGTCCGAGTTGGACCGGATCCAGCCGGACATCGTGGTGATCGAAGGCCCGGCCGACGCGGACCGGCTCACGACCGATGTCGACGACGCGGACATGGTGCCCCCCGTGGCGATCATGGCCTACGCCGTCGACGATCCCGCGGTGTCGGCGTTCTGGCCGTTCGGCGCATTCTCCCCCGAGTGGCAGGCGCTGTTGTGGGCGGCCCGACATCAGGTGCCGGTGCGGTTCTGCGACCTGCCCGCGGCCACCGTGCTGGCCCAGCGCGATCAGCGTCACGAGGACGCCTCACGCGTGCGTGTCGATCCGATCGCGGCACTTGCCGAGGCGGCCGGCTATGACGATCCCGAGCGCTGGTGGGACACCGTTGTCGAATCCAACACCGGCGTCGAATCCCGTACTGACGGCAGCGGATTCGAGGCGATCACCGAGGCCATGCGCACCGTCCGGGAGCTCGAGCCTGACCCCATTCCTGAGAACGATGACCCGATCGAGCACCAGCGCGAAGCACACATGCGCCAAGTGATCCGCAAGGCCGCCAAGGAATTCTCGACGGTCGTCGTGGTGTGTGGAGCGTGGCACGCACCGGCCCTGGCGGGCAAGCTGCCGGCCGCGAGCGCCGATTCGGCACTTTTGCGTGGACTGCCCAAGGTCAAGTCCGCGACGGTATGGGTGCCGTGGACGCATTCGCGCCTGGCCGCGGCGTCGGGCTACGGCGCGGGCGTCCGCTCACCGGGCTGGTATCAACACGCCTTCCTTGAGCGGGACCGTCCGGTGGAAACCTGGCTCACGTTGGCGGCCCGGGCATTACGCGGTCACGACATCTTCGTCTCCTCGGCCCACGTCATCGAGGGCGTCCGGCTGGCCAACGCGTTGGCCGCGATGAGGGGTCGGGCACACCCGGGTTTGAGTGAGGTCAACGAGGCCACCGAGGCCGTGCTGTGCGAGGGGTCCGACACCCGGTTCGGGCTGATCGTGCGTGAGCTGGTCGTCGGTGAACGGCTCGGCAGCATTCCCGAGCATCTGCCGATGGTGCCGCTGCTCGCCGACATCACCAAGCAGCAGAAGTCGCTGCGGCTCAAGCCGGATGCCACCGCAAAACAGGTCACCCTCGACCTGCGCAAGCCCAACGACCTTGCCAAATCCCATCTGCTGCACCGGCTCGCCGTGCTCGACATTCCGTGGGGCGAGCCCGAGACGGCCACCGGGCAGGGCACCTTCAAAGAACCCTGGATCCTGCAGTGGCAACCCGAGTTCGCGGTGAAGGTCGTGGTGTCGTCGGTGTGGGGCAACACCGTTTACCGCGCCTGCAAGGCGAAGTTGACCGATTCCGCCGAGAACGCGACGCATCTCGGCGAGGTCACCGCGGCCATCGAGGCGGCCCTGCTCGGCGGTGTCGACGAGGCTGTCCCACCTCTGCTGGCCATCCTGGAGAACAAAGCCGCGGTCGACCGCGACCTGACCGAACTCATGGCGGCCCTACCCGCGCTGGCCCGCTCACTGCGATACGGCGACGTGCGACGCACCGACGCGGGCGCGCTCGCCGCGGTCACCACGTCGCTGCTGCGCCGGGTCAACGTCGGCCTCCCCGCGACGCTGACCGGGCTGGGTCCGGACGCGGCCGCCGAGATGCTCGCGCACGTCAACGCCGTCACCGACACCGTGGATCTGCTCGAGGCCGATGTGCGCGGCGAGTGGCTGGCCACCATCGCGCGCCTGGCCGATCGCGACGATCTGCACGGCAGCCTGATCGGCCGGTTCGTCCGGATCGGTGTCGACGGGGCGGTGTTCACCACCGCGGAAGCCGCCCGCCGGATGCGCCGCGCCTTGAGCATCGGTGCGCCAGCCGACGAGAAGTCCGCCTGGATCGAGGGTTTCCTGTCCGGCAGCGGGCTGCTGCTGGTGCACGACACCGACTTGCTGGCCGTGATCGACGAATGGTTGACCGGTTTGACCGCAACGGAGTTCACCGACGTCCTGCCCCTGATCCGCCGTACCTTCAGCACCTTCGACGCAGGCATCAAGCGCAACATCGGACACGCGGTCGCCACGGCGGGTTCCACCGTTCACACCGAATTCGACATCGACGCCGCCCGCGCCCGCCCCGCGGTGATCGCCGCGGTCGCCATCTTCGCCCGAGGTATCAGCAATGACTGACGAGACACTCCCCGACGAACGCGACCGCCGGTGGCGGCTGGTGCTGGGGTCCGACGCAGAATCGCTGCCGAGCCTGCAGGGCGGTGACGTCGAGATGGACAAGGCGCTGTCGGCGCTCTACGACCGTAAGGGCGGGCTCGGCGGATCGGCGCCCAAGGTGGCGCGCTGGTTGGGCGACATCCGAAAGTACTTCCCCAGCACCGTGGTTCAGGTGATGCAACAGGACGCCATCGAACGGCTCAACCTGCGCATGTTGCTCCTCGAACCAGAGATGATGGACAGCATCGTCCCGGACCTGTCGTTGGCCACCACGCTGATCACGCTGGGAGAGGCCATTCCCGACGAGTCGAAGGCCTCGGCCCGCGCCCTGGTGCGCAAGGTGGTCGAGGACATCGAGCGGCGTATCGCCGACGGCACCCGAGCCACGCTGCGCGGCGCGCTGTCGCGCAGCGCGCGGACCAACCGGCCGTTGGCCTCCGACATCGACTGGAACCGCACCATCGCCCGCAACCTGAAAACCTTTCAGCCGGAACTGAAGACGATCATCCCCGAACGGCTGGTCGGGTTCCGCCGCGCCGGCCGATCGGTGACCAAGGACATCGTGCTGGCCATCGACCAGTCCGGTTCGATGGCCGAATCGATCGTCTACTCCGCAGTTTTCGGGGCGGTCATCGCATCGATGCGATCGTTGCGCACGTCGCTGGTGGTGTTCGACACCGAGGTGGTCGACCTCACCGATCTGCTCGATGATCCCGTCGACGTGCTGTTCGGCACCCAACTCGGCGGCGGCACCGACATCAACCGGGCCATCGCCTACTGCCAGAGTTTGATCACGCGGCCCACCGACAGCATCTTCGTGCTGATCTCGGACCTCTATGAGGGTGGCGTCCGCGACGAGATGCTGGCCCGGGTCAAACAGCTCGTGGATGCGGGTGTCCAAGTGGTCGTCCTGCTGGCGCTGTCCGATTCGGGCGCACCGTCATTCGACCGGGAGATCGCCGCCGATCTGGCCGCCATGGAGATCCCGGCGTTCGCCTGCACGCCCGATGCCTTTCCCGAGCTGCTGGCGCTGGCCATCACCAAGGGCGACATCCGCGGCTGGGCCGACCGGACCGGTCTGGCGCAGCGCGGGATGGGTGAAAGCTAGTCACCTGAGCCTCATTGGCACCGGCTTCCGGGCAAGTGTCGAGGTGCTACGCCCGCTGGCTGGAGACCGAGATGACCTCGCCGGTCAGGTAGCTCGAGTAGTCGCTGGCCAGGTAGGCGATCGTGGTGGCGATCTCCCACGGCTCGGCCGCACGGCCGAACGCCTCGTCCGAGGACAGCCGGTCCAGCAGCGCCGCGTCGGCGGACTTCTCCAGGAACTTGTGCCGCGCGATGCTCGGCGACACCGCGTTGATCCGCACCCCGTATTCGACGGCTTCGATTGCGCTGCACCGGGTCAGCGCCATCACGCCGGCCTTGGCCGCGGCGTAGTGCGACTGCGAGTGCTGCGCACGCCAGCCGAGAACACTGGCGTTGTTGACGATCACGCCGCCGTGCTCGACATCGCGGAAGTAGCGCAGGGCGGCACGGGTGGCGCGCATCACCGAGTTCAGGGTGACGTTGAGGACCCGGTCCCACTCGTCGTCGGTCATGTCGACCAGCGGGGTCTCGCCACCCAGGCCGGCGTTGTTCACCAGAACGTCCAGGCGACCCATCTTCTCGACCGAGCGGGCGATCAGCGCGTCGACCGCCTCGGTCGAGGTGACGTCGCACACCACGGCCTCGACCCGGCCCAGGCCGAGCTCGGCCAGCTGGTCGCGGGTCTCGTTCAGTCGCCGCTCGTGGTAGTCGGACACCACGACGTCGGCACCCTCGAGCAGGGCGCGACGGGCGGTGGACGAGCCGATGCCGGTACCGGCCGCGGCAGTGACCACGACGACCTTGCCCTTGAGCAGGCCGTGGCCCTCGATCTCTTTGGGGGCGACAGAAAGGTCACTCATCCCTTTGCCTCTCGGGGTAGACCGAGCACGCGCTCGGCGATGATGTTGCGCTGGATTTCGTTGGACCCGCCGTAGATGGTGTCCGAACGCGAGAACAGGTAGAGCCGCTGCCATTCGTCGAACTCGCCGCCTTCCAGCGTCAGTCCGGCTGCGCCCTGCACGTCCATGGCGATCTCGCCGAGCTCGCGATGCCAGTTGGCCCACAACAACTTCGACACGTTGTCCTGCCCGGGCTGCTCGACATCCATCGTGGCCAGGGCGTAGGACCGCATGGCCTGCAGGCCGGTCCACGACTCGGTCAGCTTTTGGCGGATCAGCGGATCGTCGGCCGCGCCGCTGCGCTTGGCCAGCTCGACCAGGTTGGAGTGCTCGCGGGCGTAGCGGATCTGCTGGCCCAGCGTGGACACCCCGCGCTCGAAGGTCAGCGTGCCCATGGCCACCCGCCAGCCGTCACCGGGCTGACCGACCACGAGCGACGCCTCGGTGCGGGCGTCGTCGAAGAACACCTCGTTGAACTCGGAGTCCCCGGTCAGCTGGATGATCGGGCGGATCTCGACGCCCGGCTGATCCAGCGGCACCAACAGATAGGACAGGCCGGCGTGCCGCTTGGAGCCCTTCTCGGTGCGCGCCACCACAAAGCACCACTGCGCCCAGTGGGCCAGCGACGTCCACACCTTCTGGCCATTAATGTGCCACTGCCGACCCTCCGCATCGAGCTCGGCCGTCGTCGCCACATTCGCCAGGTCACTGCCGGCGTTGGGCTCGGAGTAGCCCTGGCTCCACAGCTCGGTGACGTCGAGGATCTTGGGCAGGAACCGCTGCTGCTGTTCGGGGGTGCCGTACTCGATGAGCGTCGGCCCGAGCAGCTCCTCGCCCAGGTGGTTGACCTTGTCGGGTGCGTTGGCGCGGGCGTACTCCTCGTAAAAGGCGACGCGATGCGCGACCGACAGGCCGCGGCCGCCGTGCTCCACCGGCCAGCCGAGGCAGGTCAGACCTGCCGCGGCCAGATGCTGATTCCACGCCCGACGCTCTTCGAAGGCTTCGTGTTCACGCCCCGGTCCACCCAGGCCCTTGAGCGCTGCGAATTCGCCAACAAGATTGTCTGCGAGCCACTGCCGGACCTCGGCCCGGAACTCCTGGACCTCTATCACCCCTGTAGGCTAACCTACCAAGCACTTGCTTTGTTAGGGGAGTCGATGGCCAGGGCACACCACGCGCTCGCGGGGCAAGATCGCCGCACCGTTCCGGCGGTGCTGGACCGGGTTGCCGAGCAGTTTTCCGACCATGACGCGCTGGTCACCGTCGGCGAAGCCGGCGATTCAGCCGGAGTCCAGCGCCTGACTTATTCGGAACTGCGCGCCCACGTACGCCAGGCCGCCGCGGCGATGATCGACCTCGGTGTCGAACCGGGCGACCGGGTGGCCATCTGGTCCCCCAACACCTGGCACTGGGTGGTGGCCTGCCTGGCCACGCATTACGCCGGCGCGGAGATGGTGCCGCTGAACACCCGCTATACCGCCAGCGAAGCTACCGACATCCTGGCCCGAACCGAAGCTCCGCTGCTGATCACCTCGGGCGAGTTCCTCGGCTCGGACCGCGCGGCCGAACTGGACCGCGAGGCACTTCCCGCGCTGCGGCACATCGTGCGGGTGCCCGTCGACAAGGACGACGGAACTTGGGACGAGTTCGTCGCCAGGGGCACCGACCTCGATGCGGTCGACGCACGCGCCGCGGCGGTAGAGCCCGACGACGTGTCCGACATCCTGTTCACCTCCGGCACCACCGGACGCAGCAAGGGTGTGCGGTGTGCGCACCGCCAGTCACTCGACGGATCGGCCGCCTGGGCCGAGTGCGGACAGGTCACCAGCGCCGACCGCTACCTGTGCATCAACCCGTTCTTCCACAACTTCGGCTACAAGGCCGGCATCCTGGCCTGCCTGCAGACCGGCGCGGCGCTGTACCCGGTCCTCACGTTCAAGCCCGAGCAGGTGCTGAAAACCATTGCCGAACAGCGCATCACGGTGCTGCCCGGCCCGCCGACCATCTTCCAGACCCTGCTGGACCATCCCACGCGCGCCGACTACGACCTGTCCTCGCTGCGCTTCTCGGTGACCGGCGCGGCCGTCGTCCCGGTGGTGTTGATCGAGCGGATGCAGTCCGAGCTCGACATCGACATCGTGCTGACCGCCTACGGCCTGACCGAGGCGGCCGGCTTCGGCACCATGTGCAGTGCCAACGACGACGCCGTCACCGTGGCCACCACCTGCGGCCGGCCCATCGCCGATTTCGAACTGCGCCTCGCTGATTCGGGCGAGGTGCTGCTGCGCGGGCCCAACGTCATGCTCGGCTACCTCGACGACCCCGAGGCCACCGCGGCCGCGATCGACACCGAGGGCTGGCTGCACACCGGCGACATCGGTACGCTCGACGCCCGCGGCAACCTGACCATCACCGACCGGCTCAAGGACATGTACATCAGCGGTGGGTTCAACGTCTACCCGGCCGAGATCGAGCAGGTGCTGGCCCGGTTGGACGGTGTCGCCGAGACGGCGGTGATCGGCGTTCCCGACGAGCGGCTCGGTGAAGTCGGGAAGGCCTTCGTGGTGCTCAAGCCCGGCGTCGCGCTGGACGAGGCAGCCGTGATCGCTTACGCACGTGAGCATCTGGCGAACTTCAAGGCGCCGCGATCAATTGAGTTTCTGGATGTGCTGCCGCGAAATCCGGGCGGCAAGGTGATCAAACCGGTGCTGCGCAGCAGAGGGACCCGAGAAGGGGTGCAATGGACCTGACATTCGACGACGAGACCGAGGCCTTTCGGGCCGAGGTCCGCGACTTCCTGGCGGCGAATCGGGAACACTTCCCGACGAAGTCGTACGACACTCTTGAAGGTTTCGAACAGCACCGTCGTTGGGACAAGGTGCTCTTCGATGCCGGGCTGTCGGTGATCGCCTGGCCCAAGGAATACGGCGGCCGAGACGCCACCCTGCTGCAGTGGGTGGTGTTCGAGGAGGAGTACTTCCACGCCGGCGCACCCGGGCGGGCCAGCGCCAACGGCACCGCGATGCTCGCCCCGACACTGTTCGCCCACGGCACCGAAGAGCAACTCCAGCGTGTCCTGCCGAAGATGGCCAGCGGCGAGGAGATCTGGGCCCAGGCCTGGTCCGAGCCCGAGTCCGGTAGCGACCTGGCCTCGCTGCGCTCGACAGCCACCAAGGTCGACGGCGGCTGGAAGCTCAACGGACAGAAGATCTGGAGCTCGCGCGCACCGTTCGGCGAGCGTGGGTTCGGCCTGTTCCGCTCCGACCCGGAGGCCCAGCGCCACAAGGGTCTGACCTACTTCATGTTCGACCTCAAGGCGCCCGGCATCACCGTGCGGCCGATCGCCCAGCTCGGCGGCGACACCGGGTTCGGTGAGATCTTCCTCGATGACGTGTTCGTGCCCGACAACGACGTGATCGGCGGCGTGCACGAGGGCTGGCGCGCGGCGATGAGCACGTCGAGCAACGAGCGCGGCATGTCGCTGCGCAGCCCGGCGCGCTTCATGTCCCCGGCCGAACGCCTTGTCGCGCAGTGGAAGTCGAACCCCGATCCGGTGTTCACCGATCGCGTGGCCGACGCCTGGATCAAGGCCCAGGCCTACCGGTTGCACACCTTCGGCACCGTCACCCGGCTGGCCAACGGTGGCGAACTGGGTGCGGAGTCCTCGGTGACCAAGGTGTTCTGGTCCGACCTCGACGTCGCCCTGCACCAGACTGCACTGGACCTGCAGGGACCCGACGCCGAGCTGGTCGACCACTGGACCGAGGGGCTGCTGTTCGCGCTCGGCGGCCCGATCTACGCCGGCACCAACGAGATCCAGCGCAACATCATTGCGGAAAGACTGCTTGGCCTACCGCGCGAATCTGGAGGGAAGCCAAAGTGAATTTCGAGATCGACGAACAGCAGCGGGACTTCGCGGCCAGCATCGACGCCGCACTGGGCGCCGCCGATGTCCCGGCCGCGGTACGAGCCTGGGGCGAGGGTGACACCGGGCCGGGCCGCAAGGTGTGGGCACAGCTGACCGACCTCGGGGTCACCGCACTGCTGGTGCCCGAGAAATACGACGGCATCGAAGCCCATCCGGTCGACCTCGTCGTCGCCCTGGAGCGGCTGGGCTACTGGGCCGTACCCGGTCCGGTGACCGAGTCCATCGCCGTTGCACCAATTCTGCTTGCGGACGACGACCGTTCGGGTGCGCTGGCCTCCGGCGAGCTGATCGCCACGGTTGCCATGCCGCCGCAGGCACCGCGCGCCGTCAACGCTGATTTCGCCGGACTGACGCTGCTGGCTGCGGATGGACAGGTCGGCGACGCCACCGTGGGAGCCGCGCACGATTCCGTCGACCCGGCCCGAAAGCTGTTCGACGTCACCGCCTCCGGTGACACCCAGGCCG
This sequence comes from Mycolicibacterium peregrinum, assembly GCF_001665785.1. GTDB lineage: Bacteria > Actinomycetota > Actinomycetes > Mycobacteriales > Mycobacteriaceae > Mycobacterium > Mycobacterium peregrinum_A. The sequence goes on along the minus strand of NZ_LZSO01000049.1, from coordinate 243,817 downwards.
CCGATACCGCACGTGCCTACGAGTTCGGTGTCCTGGCGACCGCCACCCAGTTGGTCGGCGCCGGTCAGGCCATGCTGGATCAGTCCGTCGAATACGCCAAGCAGCGCGCGCAGTTCGGCCGGATCATCGGCTCGTACCAGGCCATCAAGCACAAGCTGGCCGATGTGCTCATCGCCGTCGAGCTGGCCCGCCCGCTCGTCTACGGTGCGGCGCTGTCACTCGCGGAGGGGTCTCCCGACACCGCCCGCGACATCAGCGCGGCCAAGGTCGCTGCCGCCGACGCCGCCCTGCTGGCCGCCCGGTCGGCGCTGCAGACCCACGGCGCCATCGGGTTCACCCAGGAACACGACCTGTCCCTGTCACTGCTGCGCGTTCAGGCGTTGCGCAGCGCCTGGGGCGATCCCACCCTGCACCGTCGTCGACTCCTGGAGGTCCTCTCGTGAGTGAAGAACGCCAACTGCTGCGCGAAACCGTCGCCGCGCTGGTCGACAAGCACGCCTCCCCCGAGGCTGTGCGCACCGCGATGGAATCCGAGCGCGGCTACGACGAGAAGCTGTGGAGCCTGCTGTGCGAGCAGGTCGGCGCGGCCGCCCTGGTGGTGCCGGAGGAACTCGGCGGCGCCGGAGGCGAACTCGCCGATGCCGCGGTGGTTCTCGAAGAGCTCGGCAAGGCCCTGGTGCCGACGCCGCTGCTCGGCACCACGCTGGCCGAGCTCGCCCTGCTGGCCGTCGGAGATCACGAGCCGCTCGAAGGTCTCGCCGAGGGCGCCTCCATCGGCACCGTGGCATTCGACGCCGACTACGTGCTCAACGGCGACGTGGCCGATGTCGTGATCGCCGCCGACGGGGAGAACCTGACCCGCTGGACCACGTTCACCGCCACCCCCAAATCCACCATGGATCTGACCCGCCGGCTGTCCGCGGTGATCCCCGGTGACACCGTCGTCCTCGGCGCCGACCCGGGACTGGCCGACACCGCGGCCCTGTTGATGGCCGCCGAACAGATCGGCGCCGCGTCGCGCTGCCTGGACCTCACCGTCGCCTACACCAAGGACCGGGTGCAGTTCGGCCGCGCGATCGGCAGCTTCCAGGCGCTCAAGCACCGGATGGCCGACCTGTACGTCAAGGTGTCCTCGGCGCGCGCCGTCGTCAACGACGCCATCGCCGCCCCGTCAGCCACCACGGCCTCTCTGGCCCGCTACTTCGCCAGCGAGGCGCTGTCCGCGGTGACGGCCGAGGCCATCCAGCTGCACGGCGGTATCGCCATCACCTGGGAGAGCGACATCCAGCTGTACTTCAAGCGCGCCCACGGCAGCGCCCAGTTGCTGGGTCCGCCGCGTGAGCATCTGCGCCGGCTCGAAACTCAAGTTTTCTAGGCCTGCCCGATGTTCGCCGAAACCGCATTCCAGCAGGTGGCTACTCGCACTTTCTCTGCCGGAATGCCATTTCGGCGGTCAGAGCGGCATTGTTAACCTCACTCCAATGACCGACCACGTCTCCCTGCGCGCCGGGATCCCGCCGTTCCACGTGATGGATGTCTGGCTGGCCGCGGCCGAACGCCAACGTACCCATGGAGACCTGGTCAATCTGTCCGCCGGGCAGCCCAGCGCCGGCGCGCCGACCGCGGTGCGTGAAGCCGCGGTCGCCGCGCTGAACAAAGGCGCACTCGGCTACACCGTCGCGCTCGGTATCCCGGAGTTGCGCGCCGAGATCGCCGCGTCGTACCGCAAGTACGACGTCGAGGTGAGCGTCGACGAAGTGGTGCTCACCACCGGATCCTCGGGCGGATTCCTACTGACCTTCCTCGCCTGCTTCGATGCCGGCGACCGGGTCGCGATCGGCAGCCCGGGCTACCCCTGTTACCGCAATATCCTCACCGCACTGGGCTGCGAGGTGGTCGAGATCCCGTGCGGCCCCGAGACCCGGTTCCAGCCGACCGTCGAGATGCTCGAGGCACTCGATCCCCCGGTGGCCGGCGTTGTCGTCGCCAGCCCGGCCAACCCGACCGGCACCGTCATCCCGCCCGCCGAGCTGGCCGCGATCGCTCGCTGGTGTGACCGGACCGGCGTGCGGTTGATCAGCGACGAGGTCTACCACGGCCTGGTGTATCCCGGTGCCCCCGAGACCAGCTGCGCATGGGAGACCTCGCGAAATGCCGTGGTGGTCAACAGCTTCTCGAAGTACTTCGCGATGACCGGCTGGCGGCTGGGCTGGCTACTGGTGCCCACCGGGCTGCAGCGCGCCGTCGACCGGCTCACCGGGAACTTCACCATCTGTCCTCCCGCACTGGCCCAGCATGCCGCCGTCGCCGCGTACACGCCGGAGTCGCTGGCCGAGGCCGAAGGCCTGCTGTCGCATTACGCCGACAACCGCGCGCTATTGCTCGACGGCCTGCGCGGTATCGGGATCGATCGCGTGGCCCCGGCGGACGGTGCCTTCTACGTGTACGCCGACGTCAGCGATCACACCGACGACTCGCTGGTCTGGTGCTCGAAGCTGTTGGCCGACACCGGCGTCGCCATTGCGCCCGGCATCGACTTCGACACCGTGCGGGGTTCCTCCTACGTGCGGCTGTCCTTCGCGGGCCCGACCAGCGACATCGAAGAGGCGGTGCGCCGCATCGGTGCGTGGTTGGACTAGTTCGACTCTGCGTCCAGGGCGCGGCCCAGACGCACAGTCACGCCCTGGACGCAGAGTCGACGGCATTCAGGTCGGCACGGTCCACGTCGGCCAGGTCGATACCCATGGTTTCCCTGGCGAAGTACACCGCCACCAGGGTGATGACCGAGGCACCGGCCAGATAGATCGCGATCGGCACCGAGGAGCCGAAATCGCTCAACAACCGCACGGCGATGATCGGCGCCAGCGAACCCGCCACGATCGCGGTTACCTGATAGCCAAGCGAGACACCGGAATAACGCATCCGGGTCGGAAACATCTCGGACATCATCGCCGGCTGCGGCGCATACATGAACGCGTGGAACAGCAGGCCGATGACAACGGCCGACATGATCACCAGGTGGTTCTGGCTGTCCATCATCGGGAAGGCGAAGAACCCCCAGGTCCCGGTGGCGACGGTGCCGATCAGGTACACCGGGCGCCTGCCGACACGGTCCGACAATGCGCCGACCAGCGGGATCGCGACGAGGTGCACCGCATGGGCGACCAACAGCCAGCGCAGGATCGCACCGGTGTCGGCGTGTGCGTGCACCTTCAGGTACGTGATCGAGAAGGTGACGACCAGGTAGTACATGATGTTCTCGGCGAAGCGCAGTCCCATCGCGGTCAGCACACCGCGCGGATAGCGGCGCAACACCTCGACGGCGCTGAACGACGATGCCTTGAGCTGCTCTGCTTCCTGTTGTGCCACAACGAAGATCGGCGCATCGGTGACCTTCGTGCGGATGTAGTAGCCGATCAGCACCACCACCGCCGACAGCCAGAACGCGACCCGCCAACCCCACGACAGGAAATCCGCGTCCGACAGGGTGCTGGTCAGCACCAGCAGCACGATGGTGGCCAGCATGTTGCCGACGGGAACACCGGCCTGCGGCCAACTCGCCCAGAAACCACGGCTGCGATCGGGACTGTGCTCGGCCACCAGCAGCACCGCCCCACCCCATTCGCCGCCGACCGCGAATCCCTGGAGGAAGCGCAGCACCACCAGCAGGGTGGGCGCCCAGTATCCGATCTGCCCGTACGTCGGCAGACAACCCATCAGGAAGGTCGCGGCACCGACCAGAAGCAGCGAGAACTGCAGCAACTTCTTGCGGCCGTACTTGTCGCCGAAGTGGCCGAACACGATGCCGCCCAACGGCCGCGCGACGAACCCGACCGCGTAGGTGACGAACGCCGCCAGGATTGCATCGAGGTCGCTGCCGGACTGCGCGAAGAACACCTTGCTGAAAACCAGCGTCGCGGCCGTGCCGTACAGGAAGAACTCGTACCACTCGACGACCGTGCCGGCCATCGACGCGGTGACGACACGTTTCAGGCCGGTGGTCGTCGAGAACTCGGCGAGGCTCTCAGTTCCGTTGTGATCGGCAGCACACATGGTGTGTGAGTATGCAGGTCGGGCCGAACCCGCGCGGCGCTAACCCTGGATCAGCGGCGCGCCCGTGGCGGCTTGCACCTCGTCGAACGTGAGGTCTGGTGCGGCCTCGACGAGGGTCAGCGTGCCGTCGCCGGAAACGTCGATGACCGCCAGATCGGTGATGATCCGGTGGACGACGCGCTCTCCGGTCAATGGCAACGTGCAGCTCTCGACGATCTTCGGCTGCCCCGACTTGTCGACGTGTTCCATCAGGACGATGACCCGGCCGGCCCCGTGGACGAGGTCCATCGCCCCGCCCATGCCTTTGACCATCTTCCCCGGGACCATCCAGTTCGCCAGGTCCCCGAAACGCGACACCTGCATGCCGCCCAGCACTGCGACGTCGATGTGACCGCCGCGGATCATTCCGAAGGACAGCGCCGAATCGAAGAACGCCGCCCCGGGGAGCACCGTGACCGTTTCCTTGCCCGCGTTGATGAGGTTGGCGTCGATCTGGTCGGCCGTCGGGTACGGACCGGTGCCCAGGATCCCGTTCTCCGAGTGCAACGTGACATGGACATCGGGGTCCAGATAACCGGGGATCAGCGTCGGAAGGCCGATTCCGAGGTTCACGTACTGCCCGTCGGACAGTTCGCGTGCCGCACGGGCGGCCATCTGCGCACGGGTCCAACCTTTGGTGATCACCGAATCCGTCATGCGGACACCTCTGTCTCCTCGCGCACAGTGCGCTTCTCGATACGTTGCTCCTGTGGTCCCGTCTCGACGATGCGCTGCACGAACACACCCGGAAGGTGGACCGCCTCAGGATCCAATTCGCCTGGCTCGACCAGTTTTTCGACCTGGGCGATCGTGATCCGGCCGGCCATGGCGACCAGCGGGTTGAAGTTCATCGCAGTCTTGTCGAAAACCAGGTTGCCGTGGGTGTCACCGACGGCGGCGTGCACGAGCGCGAAATCGGCGTGGATGCCGGTCTCCATCACGTATCGCCTGCCGTCGAACTCCCGGGTCTCCTTGGGCGGCGAGGCGACGGCAACCGAACCGTCGGCCGCGTAGCGCCACGGCAGCCCACCGTCCGCAACGAGAGTGCCCACCCCGGCGAGCGTGTAGAAGGCGGGAATACCGGCCCCGCCGGCGCGCAACCGCTCAGCGAGCGTGCCTTGGGGCGTCAGCTCGACTTCGAGCTCACCGGCCAGGTACTGACGCGCGAATTCCTTGTTCTCCCCGACGTAGGACGCCGTCACGCGTCGGATGCGCCCCAGGCCGAGCAGGACGCCGAGACCCACGCCGTCGACACCGCAGTTGTTGGAGAACACCGAGAGGTTCCCGACGCCGGAATCGGCCACGGCCTGAATCAGGCTGTCCGGAATCCCGCAAAGCCCGAATCCTCCGACTGCCACCGATGCGCCGTCGCCGATGTCGGCGACCGCCTCGTGGACGTCAGCGACCTTCTTACTGGCCATACTCCATGCTCCCGCGTTCGTTCAGTGGATCACTTGCCTATGCGAGGACATCACCATCGGGCCGGGTAACGCAAGACCCAGCGGTGCGCCGGCCGGGTTGTGTCCGCTCAGGTGACGCCTCGCGCCACCGGCGTCCATTGAGTGGACGCTAGAGTGTGGCTGTGACCGACGGCGTAGCTGGTACTCCGGTGATCACGCGGGCCGCGGCGATCCTGCGTGCTCTCGCTGACGCTCGGTCGGACGGACTCACCACAACCGAGCTTGCCCGCACGACGGACACGCCTCGCGCGACCGCGCACCGCATGCTCACCGCGCTGGCCGGGGAAGGCCTCGTCGACCGCGCCTCCGACAGCGGTTTGTGGTTCCTGGGGCCGGAGATCTACCTGCTGGGATCGGTGGCCGCCACCCGATACGACGCGGCGCCACTGGCCACCGACATTCTGCGCACGCTGGCGCGCGACACCGGTGAGAGCGCGTTCCTTTCCGCCCGCCGGGGTGACGAATCGGTATGCGTGTCCGCCGAAGAAGGCAGCTTCCCCCTGCGCTCGCATGTGCTGTACCCGGGCAAGCGGTTCCCCCTCGGGGTCGCCTCGGCCGGGATCGTCATGCTGGCGCATCTTCCGGATTCGGAGATCGCGGCATACCTCGATCGTGTTGACCTGACCGAGGATTGGGGCGCGGCGCACTCAGCTGCCCAGCTTCGACGCCGCATCGAACAGACCAGGGTCAGCGGGTACTCGGTCAACCCGGGCCTGATCGTCGAGGGCAGCTGGGGTATCGGTGCGGCGGTGTTCAACGAGCTGGGTCAGCCGATGTGGGCGCTGAGCCTCACCGGGGTGGAGATGCGCTTCGATGCCCGACGCCAGGCCGCGCTCGGAGAGTCGTTGCTGCTGGCCGCGCACACGCTCGGCCAGCGCCTGAAGCGGAAGCGATGAGTAGAATGCTTGCGGCCGCGCCTCGACCTTGCTGCAGTGAGAGGTATGCCATTCGTCGAGCACGACCGCGGGCGGGCCTACTACCGGCACTGGGCCACGCCGGAGCCCCGCGCAGCCGTCATCTTCCTGCACGGGTTCGGTGAGCACACCGGGGTCTACCACCGCTACGGATTCGCGCTCAATGCCGCGGGCATCGACCTGTGGGCGGTTGATCAGTTCGGCCACGGCCTGACCCCGGGCACCCGAGGGGATTTCGGCAGCATCGAGGACAGTTCGGCGCTGGCTGAGTCTCTGACCACCCTCGCCGAGCGCGACACCCCGGGCATACCGCTGGTGGCTCAAGGACATTCGTTCGGCTCGGTGGTCACGCTGTTCCGGCTGCTCGGTGAACCCACCCGCTACCGGGCCGGCATCGTCTCCGGTGCGCCGCTGGTGCCGATCCCCGAAATGGTCGATCCGGACACCTCGTTGGACCTGGATCCGAAGTGGCTCTCGTCCGATCCGTTCTACCTCGACAGCCTGGAGAACGACCCGCTGGCCTTCGTCGACGCCGACGGCGCCGCGCTCACCCGCGAGCTGGACCGGGCCTGGGATCGGTTCGGCGCGGAGCTACCCGGCCTCACGGTGCCGACCCTGGCCCTGCACGGCTCAGCCGACGTCATCGCTCCCGCCGGCGCGGTCAAGGCCTACGCCGAACAGATAGAACCCTTGCAGTTCAAGGAGTTTGACGGCGCCCGCCACGACATTCTGAACGAGTCCGTGCACCGCGAGGTGGCCGCGGACATCGTGGAGTTCGTCGGCGCGCAGATCGGCTAACGCCCGGACTCGTACCCCGCGGTGAGCCAGTAGATCGTCCGGTCGAGGCTGGGCAGGATCTCGGCGATGGCGATCTCGCCCGCCGTGAAGCGGCCGACCAGTCCGAACACCAAGCTGGTCAGGATGTTGTCGAGGTCGTGCACGAACGCGTCCTCGACGCCGGCCAGGATGGACAGGCCCGCAGGCACCACGGCGTCGAGGCCGCGGCGCACCAGACGGTCCCCACCCGGCGCGGCCCGGGCGCGCGAGTAGGCCCTGAGCATGTCGGGGTGCTTCTCCCAGGGTTCGAAGATGGTGCGGAACATCCGCATCAGTGCCTCGTACAGCGACTCCCCCGGTGCGCGCGTCTGACCGGCCACCCCCGAATACCGGTTCTCCGCCATCCAGGAATCGAGCGCGGCCAGGAGCAGCTCGTCGCGGGTGGAGTAGCGCTTGTAGATCGTGGCCAGCGAGGTCTTGGCCCGGCGCGCCACCTCCCGCAGTTGCACGGCCTCATAGCCCTCGGACTCGAGGATCTCCACGACGATGTCGAGGATCCGATCACGGTCATCTGCCACTTCGAGAACACCCTTGCCGCCGGAGAGTAACCACGTTACCGTACCGCTGTAACACGGTTACACCCATTCGAGCGAAGTGAGGATCAATGGGGAATCTGGACGGAAAAGTCGCCTTCATCACCGGGGTCGCCCGAGGCCAGGGGCGCAGTCACGCGGTGACGCTCGCCGAGCAGGGCGCGGCCATCATCGGGGTGGACATCTGCGCGGATATCGCATCCAACCCGTACCCGATGGCCAGCCGCGACGAGCTCGACGAGACCGTCGCCCTGGTCGAAGCGGCCGGCGGCAAGATGCTCGGTTCGGTCGCCGACGTGCGCGACTTCCACGCCGTCAAGGGCGCACTCGATGCGGGTGTCGAGCAGTTCGGCCGATTGGACATCGTGCTCGCCAATGCCGGCGTCGCCCCCACCGCGTTTCGTGAAGTCACCATCGAAGAAGACCTCGAGATGTGGTCCGATGCGGTCGGCGTCAACCTGGTCGGCTCGTTCCACACCGCCAAGGCGGCCATCCCCCACCTCATCGCAGGCGGACGAGGCGGATCGATCGTGTTCACCAGTTCCACCGCCGGACTGCGTGGCTTCGGCGGCATGCAGGGCGGCGGCCTGGGCTATGCGGCGTCCAAACACGGCATCGTCGGGTTGATGCGAACCCTGTCCAATGCCCTTGCCCCGCACAGCATCCGGGTCAACACCGTGCACCCCACCGCGGTGAACACCATGATGGCCGTCAACCCGGCCATGACGGCGTTCCTGGAGAACTACCCCGACGGCGGTCCGCACCTGCAGAACCCGATGCCGGTCTCACTGCTCGAACCCGAGGACATCAGCGCGACGATCAGCTACCTGGTCTCCGACGCTGCCAAATACGTCACCGGGGTCACCCTCCCCGTCGACGCCGGCTTCACGAACAAGCTCTGATGGGGCGCGTCACCGGCAAGCGCGTGCTGATCACCGGCGCAGCACGCGGTATGGGCCGAAGCCACGCGGTACGCCTGGCCGAAGAGGGCGCCGACGTGATCCTCGTCGACATCTGTGAATCGTTGCCAGAGGTGGAGTATCCACTGGCAACACGCGCTGATCTCGACGAAACCGCCCGCCTCGTCGCCGAACTCGGCCGTCAGGCATTGACCTATGTGGTCGACGTGCGCGACGGCGAAGCGTTGCGCGCCGCGGTCGCCGACGGCGTCGAGAAACTGGGCGGGCTGGACGCCTCCGTCGCCAACGCGGGCGTCCTGACCGCGGGCACCTGGGACACCACCACCGCCGAACAATGGCGCACCGTCGTGGACGTCAACCTGATCGGCACCTGGAACACCTGCTCGGCAGCACTGCCGCATCTCGTGGAACGCGGCGGCAGTCTGATCAACGTCAGTTCGGTGGCGGGGATCAAGGGCTCACCGCTGCACACGCCCTACACGGCATCCAAACACGGCGTTGTCGGCCTCAGCCGGGCCCTGGCCAATGAGCTTGCCGCGGTCAATGTCCGGGTCAACACCGTGCATCCCACCGGTGTCGCCACCGGGCTACGGCCCGACACCCTGCACACCCTGATCCACGAGACCCGTCAAGACCTCGGGCCGATCTTCCAGAATGCGCTGCCGATCCAGATGACCGACGCACTGGACATCAGCAACGCGGTGCTGTTCCTGATCTCCGACGAAGCCCGGCACGTCACCGGTCTGGAGTTCAAGGTCGACGCCGGGGCGACGATCCGATGACCGCCGCCGACACCCGGACCGAGCGGGGTAGGCGCGAGTTCGCCGAGGTGATGACGTTCGAGGCGCCATCCGACGGTTCGCCGGCCACCGCGAACCTCATCGACTTCGTGTTCGCGGAGGTGTGGCCGCGTACCGCTTTGAGCCGCCGGGACCGACGGTTCGTCACGCTGCCGTGCGTCGCGGCGGCCGACGCCGAAGGTCCGTTGCGTGACCATGTGTACGCCGCACTCAACAGCGGTGATGTGTCGATCGTCGAAATGCGGGAAACCGTCCTGCATTTCGCGGTCTACGCCGGCTGGCCCAAGGCGTCGCGGTTCAACATGGTGGTCGACGAGCAGTGGGACCGGATCCACCGCGAACGAGGATTGACCCCGCCCGCACCCGAACCGCTGCTGCCGCTGCCGACGCCGAGTGATCCGGAGGAACGGCTGGCTGTCGGAGAAGAATCCTTCCGCGACATCAACTGCATCCCGTTCGCCCCGACCCGAGACAACCCGTACTCCGGGGCGGGAATCCTGAACTTCGTGTTCGGGGAGATGTGGCTGCGGCCCGGACTCGGAATGAAGGAGCGCCGCCTGGTGACGGTGGCCTGCGTGGCATTCCAGGATGCGCCACTGCCGATCCTCAGCCACGTCTACGCCGCGCTCAAGAGCCGCGACGTCTCCTTCGAGGAAATGGATGAGCTGGCACTGCATTTCGCGGCCTACTACGGATGGCCCAAGGCATCGAACCTCAACCAGGTGATCCGAGAACAGCAGCAACGTGTGCTCGAGGAAGAGAACGCCGAGGCATGAAGTTCGAGCACATCTACCCGGCCACCGGCCGGCCGAACGGAACCGTGGACCTGGCCGGAGCCGCCGAGATAGACGAAGCGGTGGCGGCCGCGGCAAGAGCACAGCGGGAATGGGCCTCACTGACCGTCGACCGGCGCCGCGACCTGCTGATCGACCTGGCTGATGTGGTGCACGACCACCTCGACGAGCTCGCGAAGCTCAACGTGGCCGACTATGGGGTTCCGATCTCGTTCGCCGGCACCGCAATGCTTCTGGAGCGGTTCCTGCGACATTTCGCGGGTTACGCCGACAAGCCGCACGGGGTGACGACACCGGTCAACGGATCGTTCGACATCAACCTCGTCGAGCGTGAGCCCTATGGCGTCGTCGGTGTCATCACGCCGTGGAACGGCTCTCTGGTCGTCACCGGATCGTGCGTCGCCCCGGCGCTGGCCGCCGGTAATGCCGTCGTCCTCAAACCCTCAGAGCTCGCGCCGTTCGCGGCACTGCGCTTCGGCGAGCTCTGTCTGGAGGCCGGACTGCCCGAGGGACTGGTGACCGTCGTCCCTGCCGATGCCGAGGGCGGCGATGCGCTGGCACGTCATCCCGGCATCGGCAAGATCGCCTTCACCGGCGGCGGCGGTACGGCGCGCAAGGTGTTGCAGTCCGCCGCAACCAATCTCACTCCGGTGGTCACCGAGCTGGGCGGTAAATCCGCCAACCTCATCTTCGCCGACGCCGATCTCGATCTGGCCGCCACGCTGTCGGCCCACCAGGGCCCGCTCATGCAATCAGGACAGAGCTGCGCGTGTGCGAGCCGGATACTGGTCCACGACGCGGTCTACGACCAGTTCCTGGAGAAGTTCCTCGGCGTCATCGGCGCGGCCAACATCGGTGACCCGATGGACCCCGCGACCACGTTCGGGCCGGTGATCAGTCAGGCCGCCGCCGACCGGATCCTGGCCGCCGTCGACAGCGCGGTGGCCGGCGGCGCCGGTGAACTGCTGTTGGGCGGCAAGCGGATAGGCGGCGAGGGCTATTACGTCGAACCGACGGTTTTCGCCGATGTGGACAACTCCTCGGAGCTCGCGCAACTGGAGACCTTCGGGCCCGTCGTCTCGGTGATGCGGTTCCGCGAGGAGGACGAGGCCGTGCGGATCGCCAACGACACCCCATACGGCCTGAACGCCTTCGTCCAGACGACGGATCTCAACCGGGCTCATCGGGTGGCCCGCCGGCTGGAATCCGGATCGGTGTGGATCAACCAGTTCAGCGACATCTCACCCCAGGGTCCGTACGGCGGTTACAAGCAGAGCGGCACGGGCCGAACCGGCGGCGTCGAGGGCCTCCACGAGTTTCAGCAGGTAAAGAACATCCGGATCGCCGTGCGTTGATACGGTTTTTCGGTGAAGTTCAGGTTCACTCCTGGCCGCCGAAACGACCGCAGAGTGGTGCCCCGCGATGATCCCGTCGGTACCGATCGCGCGGGCCGCACGGCACTGCACTATGCCGTCATCAACGACCCGGTTGGCCTCAACTACACGTCCGCCCTCAAAGACCCTGAGCTCGCGGCAGAGAACTTCCGGATCGGCAACGCATTTCGCATCGAGAACACGACGCGGCTGTTGGCTTTGGGCGCTGACGTCAACGCCGTCGAAAACGTCGGGATGACGCCGCTGCACTTCGCCGCCCAGAGCGACAGCGTCGACATCGTGAAGATCCTGCTCGACTCCGGCGCCGACGTGAATGCAGTCGCCGAAGACGGCCACACGCCGCTTTATCAGGCTGTCCGGAACACGACCGGGAAACGGGCCGACATCGTGGCGGTGCTGATGGCCGCCGGAGCCGACCCCACGACCGACGACGGCAACGGGCCGGCGGTGCTGAGGTTCATCGCGCGCGTCGGCGATACCCAGCTGCGCGACATCATGGCCGAGTACGGGCACACGGTGGCCGGATTTCCCGGCTCCGGTTGACGTGGGCCACACCACACTCCACAATAACCGTCATGTTCGGTCAGAAATCCACAACGACGGTCAGCCATGCTGCCGGTTGAGCGCCACGAGGCGATCGTCGATGCGGTAGACACCGCCCAGACGATCAGCACGGACGAACTTGTTCGCCGCCTCGGGGTATCGGCCGAGACAGTGCGCCGTGACCTGGCCCTTCTCGAGGAACGCGGTGCGCTGCGCCGCGTTCACGGCGGTGCAGCCGCTGTCGCCGACCACCGCCCCATCGAGCCGTCCTACACCGAGCGCACGATGATCCGCCACCAGGCCAAGGCCCAGCTGGCCCGGGTCGCGGCCGGACTCCTCGAAAACGGGCAGACCGTGATCATCGACATCGGGACGACGGCCGTGGCGGTCGCGCACGCCATCCCCCGCGGCTTCACCGGAACGGTGATCACCCCGTCCCTGCCGGTCGCGGTGGAACTGGCTGACCGGCCCGGAATCCAGCTGCTGCTGGCCGGCGGACGCGTCCGCGCCGGAGACCTGGCCTGCTCGAACGCACACACCAAGGCCTTCTTCAACGACATCTACGCCGACATCGCGCTGCTCGGGTCCGGCGGGGTGGACGCGGTAGCCGGGCTCACCGACTTCCATCTCGACGAGATCGACGTGCGCCGCACGATCATCGCCAACAGCGCGCGCAGCTACATCCTGGCCGACTCGTCCAAGCTCGGGCAGGTGGCGCCGTACCGCGTGTGCGATCTGAGCGCCGTCAACGGGCTGATCACCGACCAGAGCACCGATCCGGCCGTCGAAACGGTCTTCGGAGAGACGGGAGGTGTGGTCCTGCCGGCGCGGCCGGCAAGCGCCTGAAACGGGTGCGGGCGACGTTGCAGCGTCGCCCGCGGACCGAGCAATTCCTTCGCGAAACAGTCGATTTCCCTCAGAAAGCTCGATCAATGACAAATTCTTCCACATCGCCGTACGGCTACACCGAAACGCTGGAGCGCGGCACCGGCAAATTCGCCTCGTTCGCCGTGGCCTTCGCCTTCGTCTCGATCGCCACCGGAATCTTCACCACCTACGGCAGCGTGCTCAACAGCTCGGGCCCGATGGGCATCTGGACCTGGCCGTTCGTGATCGTCGGCCAGGTCGCCGTAGCCCTGCTGCTGGGCTCGCTGGCCGCACGGATCCCGGTGACCGGCTACGCCTACCAGTGGGTGTCACGGCTGGCCAATCCGATTCTCGGCTGGATCACCGGCTGGATCTCGTTCACCTTCTTGGCGATCGTGGTGGTCGCGGTCGATTACACCGTGGCCGCCACCGTCGTGCCCGCGCTGTTCGACTTCACCGGCACTCCCCTGACCTCGTTCGAGATCACCGCCGCCGTGCTGTTTCTGCAGGCACTGCTGGTCGGGCTGTCGACCAAGTGGACCGAGCGGGTCAACAACTTCGCCGTGACCGCAGAGCTGATCGGCATGGTGGCGCTGGTGGTGCTGCTGTTCATCGTCGGCGTCGTCGCGCACAAGCTCTCCGTCGGCAACCTGTTCTCCCGCGGCGACATCCCGGCCGAGGGGTACTGGAGCTTCGGCACCGCCACCTCGGTGGGGCCGTGGATGCTCGGCTTCCTGCTCGGCGCGTTCACCATCGTCGGCTTCGAGTCCGCGGCGAATCTGGCCGAGGAAACCAAGAAGCCCGAAATCGTTGTGCCGCGCGCCATGTGGCAGGCCGTGCTGGCCTCAGGCGTCCTGGGCTTCCTGTTCCTGCTGGTGGTCACCGCCGCCGTCAACGATCCGACCACGCTGGCCCAGTCGGGCACGCCGATCGCCGACGTCATCCGCGACATCCTCGGCTCCTTCGTCGGCACCGCGCTGCTCGTCCTCGTCGCGATCGCGATCTTTGCCTGCGGTCTCGTGATCCTGATGAGCGGGGTGCGTCTGGTCTGGGCGATGTCGCGCGATCAGCGCTTCCCGGGTTGGCAGCTGCTGCACAAGGTTTCGCCGCGGTTCCGCACCCCGGCCAATGCCACCGTGTTCATGGCGGCCACCTCGGCGGTGATCCTCGGGATCTTCTCCACGAGCACCGACGCGTTGTTCAAGCTGTTCTCCGCGGCCACCCTGCTGCCCGCATCCATCTACGCCATCACCATCGCGCTCTACATCGCGACCCGGAAGAAGCTGCCGGCCAGTGGCGGATTCAGCCTGGGCCGCTGGGAGGTTCCGGTCCTGGTGATCGCCGTGGTCTGGTTGGTGTTCGAGCTGTCGCTGTTCCGTGACGCATCGTTCAAGGATCCGTGGCTGTACGTGCTGGCCATGGTCGCGATCGGTGCGGTCTACCTCGGGTACCTGCTGGTCACCCGAGGCAAGGAAGGTCTCAAGATGCCCGAGATGGCCTCGATCGACGCCGAATTGGACGAGGTCGCCGGCGCAGCCGAGGAACCCGTGAAATGACCGTTCTGGCCATCGACCAAGGCACCTCGGGGACCAAGGCGATCGTCGTCGACCCCGAACAGGGTGTGGTCGGGTTGGCCGAGGTTCCGGTACACCCCCGTTACCTCGACGGCGGCGGCGTCGAGCAGGATCCGGCTGAACTGCTGGAGTCCGTGCTCGGCGCCGGTCGCGCCGCCCTCGAGCAGGCCGGCCGGCCAGTTCACGCGGTGTCTCTGGCGAATCAGGGCGAGACCGTGCTGGTCTGGGATCCCGACACCGGCCGCCCGCTCAGCCAGGCCATCGTGTGGCAGGACCGGCGGGCCGAGTCTCTGTGCGCCGACCTCGCCGGGCACGCCGACATGCTCGCCACGCGAACCGGATTGGTGCTCGACCCGTACTTCTCGGCACCGAAGATGGCGTGGCTGCGCCGCAATGTCGAGTCCACCGGCGTCGTGACGACCTCGGATACCTGGCTGCTGCACCAGCTCACCGGTGAGTTCGTCACCGATGCCACGACGGCAAGCCGCTCGGCCGCCGTGGACCTCGGTGCTCAGGACTGGAGTCCCGATCTGCTGGCACTGTTCGGCCTGGACGGCGAACGCCTGCCCCGGATCGCAGCAAACGATGAGATTGTCGGCACCACATCGGCTTTCGGTTCGGACACCCCGGTCGGCGGGATCGTGGTGGACCAGCAGGCGGCGCTGCTGGCCGAGGCGTGCCTCGAATCCGGCATGGCCAAGTGCACGTTCGGCACCGGCGCCTTCCTGCTGTCGAACACCGGGACCACCCCGGTGCGTTCGACCACAGGCCTGACATCGTCGGTGGCCTGGCGGGTCGGTGGCGTCGACTCGTTCTGCATCGACGGCCAGGTCTACACCGCGGCGTCGGCCGTCAAATGGCTGACCTCGCTCGGTGTGATCAGCGGCGCCACCGAGATGGATGCCGTCGCAGAATCCGACAACGGCGGTGTGCTGTGCGTGCCCGCGCTGGCCGGACTGGCCGCGCCGTGGTGGAAATCGCAAGCCACCGCCACGATCTCGGGGATGACCCTGTCGACCGGGCGCGGACACATCGTGCTGGCGGTACTCCAGGGCATCGCCGCACAGGTCGCCGAGCTGGTCTCGGCGATCGACGCCGACGCTTCGCCACTGACCCGGCTGCGGGCCGACGGCGGACTCACCCAGTCCACAGCGCTGATGCAGTGCTGCGCCGACATCCTGCAGGTGCCCGTCGACGTCTATCCCTCGGCGCACGCCACCGCCCTTGGCGCGGCCGCGCTGGCCCGACTCAGCCTGGCACCTGAGAAGTCGATGGCCGACGTCGTCACCGACTGGACCCCGTCGGCGACTTACGAACCGCGCTGGAGTCCGGCGCGCGCCGCCGAATTCCGCTCGGCCTGGCGCGAACTCGCCGAGACCACGTACCACCAGGAGAATTCATGAACACCCCGAGTGAGCCCGACGTATTCGACGTCGTGGTCATCGGAGCCGGAATCGTCGGCTCAGCCATCGCGCGTGAGTTGTCGGGCCACCAATTGTCGGTCGCCCTGCTCGAAGCCCGCGACGACGTCGGCGACGGCACCAGCAAGGCCAACACCGCGATCCTGCACACCGGCTTCGACGCCAAACCCGGAACGCTGGAATCCACCATGGTCAGCCGCGGCTACCAGTTGCTGTCCGAATACGCGACGCACACCGGTATCCCCGTCGAGCACACCGGGGCCATCCTCGTGGCCTGGGACGACGAACAACTCGATGCCCTACCGGGTTTGAAGGAGAAAGCCGAGGCCAACGGGTACCAACGGTGCGAGATCGTGGATTCCGCGGCCGTCTACGCCGCGGTCCCCGCTCTGGGGCCGGGCGCACTCGGCGGGCTCACCGTGCCCGACGAATCCATCATCTGCACCTGGACGGTGAACCTCGCGCTGACCACCGATGCGGTCAATCGGGGTACCACCCTGCTGACCGATCACCGCGTGGAACGCGTCGAGATCGGTGACACGGTCACCACGCTGCACACCTCCGCCGGAGCTGTACGTACACGGTGGGTGGTCAACGCGGCCGGCCTGGGAGCCGATGTCATCGACAACCTGTTCGGCTTCTCGCGATTCACCGTGACCCCGCGCCGCGGCGAGCTGATCGTCTACGACAAGCTGGCACGACCGCTGGTCGACAAGATCGTGCTGCCGGTACCGACCTCGCGCGGCAAGGGAGTTCTGGTCAGCCCCACCATCTATGGCAACGTCATGCTCGGCCCCACCTCGGAGGACCTGACCGACCGCACCGCCACCGGTACCTCGGAGAGCGGATTCGAGTTCCTCCTGGAAAAGGGTCGCGCGCTGATGCCCCGCCTCCTCGACGAAGAGGTCACCGCGACGTATGCCGGGCTTCGGGCCGCGATCGACCACGGCGACTACCTGATCGAGGCCGATCCGGCCCAGCACTACCTGCTGGTCGGCGGCATCCGGTCCACCGGACTGACCGCGGGCATGGCCATCGCCGAATACACCCGCACTCAACTGGTCTCGGCCGGCCTCGAGCTGGTACCGGCCGACGAACTGCCCGATCCACCACAGATGCCCAACCTCGGCGAGGCATTCCCCCGTCCGTATCAGCAGGCCGACAAGATCGCGGAAGACCCTGCCTACGGCCGGATCGTGTGCTTCTGCGAACGCGTCACCGAAGGTGAACTGCGCGACGCCTGCCATTCCGTCATCCCACCCGCAGCCCTGGAAGGCCTGCGCCGCCGCACCCGCGTGATGAACGGCCGCTGCCAGGCATTCTTCTGCGGCGCCGAGGTGCAGTCGGTATTCGAGCGGGAATCTCAGGAGAGCAAACGCCGATGAGCGCTTGCGCGAAGAGGAGACAAGCAGTGAGCACCTACGATGTCGCGATCATCGGCGGAGGACCGGCGGGCCTGACCGCCGCGGCCGAGCTGGCACGCGACGGACATCTGAATGTGGTTGTGCTGGAACGTGAATCCGAGGCAGGCGGCATTCCACGCCACAGTGACCACCCGGGTTACGGCATCCGCGATATGAAGACCTTCATCAGCGGGCCGGCGTACGCCCGCCGCCTGGTTCGTGAGGCGACGGCGGTCGGGGCCGAGATTCGTACCGCCACCATGGTGACCGGATGGGCCGACGACAGGTCTCTGGAGCTCACCTCGCCCGCCGGGCGCGAACAACTCGACGCCCGCGCGATTGTCCTGGCAACCGGTGCCCGCGAGCGGGCCCGGCCAGCGCGGCTGATCCCCGGCGACCGGCCCGGCGGCGTCTACACCACCGGACAGTTGCAGAACACCGTGCACCTGCAACACCGCAGCGTGGGCAAGCGCGCCGTCATCGTCGGAGCCGAGCTGGTCAGCTACTCGGCGGTGCTCACGCTCAAGCACGCCGGCTGCGAAACCGCGCTGATGACAAGCGAATACCCGTCGCCCGAGTCGTATGCGATCTTCAACCTCGCGGGCCGCACCCCGCTGATGGACGTCGAGGTCGCCACGACCACCCGGGTGGTCCGAATCATCGGCAGGGGCGCCGTCGTCGGCGTGGAGATCGAGAACACCCGCACCGGGCAACGCCGCATCGTGGCCTGCGACACCGTGGTGTTCACCGGTGACTGGATTCCCGACCACGAGCTGGCCCGCGCCGCTGGGCTCGACATGGACCCGAAAAGCCTGGGGCCCGTCGTCGACACCGCGCTGCGGACCAGCCGGGAAGGGGTGTTCGCGATCGGCAACCTGCTGCACCCGGTGGACACCGCCGACATCGCCGCGCTCGACGGCCGCCATGTGGCCGCGCAGGTGCGTCGCTACCTGCGCGGCGGGGCCACGCCCGGCGACGGGGTCCGCATCGAGGCCGCGGCCCCGCTGCGCTGGGTGGCACCGGGCCTGCTGCGGCCCGGCGACCCCGCCCCAGCGCGGCAGCGTCTGCTGCTGTGGACCGACACCCTGGTGCGCATACCGAAAGTGGTTGCGCGCCAGGATGGCAGGGTCATCGGCCGAAAGACCCTGCCGTGGCCGGCCTCACCCGGCCGGGTGTTCCGGGTGCCGTCGAGCATTCTCGACGCGGTCGATCACCGCGGCGGGGCGGTCACCCTTTCGCTGGGGTGAACGTGATGTTCAGTTCGGTGAGTCCCCGGAGCAGGAACGTCGGCTCGTACGCATAGTTCCGCTGCCCGACCGGGCCGTGCGCCGACTCGTCGATGGTGATGTCTTGCATGCGGTCCAGTAGCCGGCGGACGGTGATCTGACCTTCCACCCGGGCCAACGGTGCACCGGCACACGTGTGGATGCCGCGACCGAAAGCGATGTGCTCGCGGACGTTCTTGCGGTCCGGACGGAACTCCTGAGGGTCCTCGAACTTGCGGGGATCGCGGTTGGCTGCGCCGAGGCAGAGCATCACGATCGTGCCGGCCTTCAGATGCACGCCGCCGAGCGTGGTGGTCTTACGGACCAGCCTAAAATCGATCTTCGTCGGCGAATGCATCCGCAGCGCTTCCTCGATGAAAGTCGGGATACCGTCCGGATTCTCACGCAGCGTCTGCTGATACTCCGGGTAGTCACCGAGGGTCTGCACGGCGGCGGTGAGTAGCTTGGTGACGGTCTCCTGACCGGCGGCGAACAGGAAGGTGGCGGGCTTCACGACCTCAAGCAGTTCCGGCGTCGAGCCATCGGGATAGGTCGCGGTGGCCATGCCGGAGAGCACGTCGCCACGCGGCTCGCGTCGGCGCTCGGCAAGATACCCGGCGAACTTGTCGTCCAGGTACTGCAGGGGGTCACGGCCCACCGGCTCACCGTCGAGCGCCCCGACCCGATTGCCCTCGGGCCGCTCAGCGCCCAGCGCGGCAAGGAATTCCGGGCGGTCCTCCTCGGGAACACCCAACAGATCGATGATTGCCGAGGTCGCGAAAGGCTTGGCGTACTCCGACAGGAACTCACATTTCCCGTTGTCGATGAACTGGTTGAGCTGGTGATCGACCAGCTGCCACATGTAGTCCTCGTTCTCCTTGAGCCGCCGCGGCGTGAGCAGCTTGCTCAGCAGCGAGCGGGCCCGCTCATGGTGCGGCGGGTCCATCACCACCATGTGCTCATGGATCGGGAACAGGTGGCGGTGCGCCTCGATCTGCTCGCTGATGTCGTCGCCCTCGGGCTCGAAGGGCAGGGGCGGGAAAAGGCCGCCGATCGCGTTCACGGCCGAGAACGACGCATGGTCCTTGAAGGCCGCCATGACTTCCTGGTAGCCGGTCACCGCCACGACGCCGTGCTGTGGCTCGGCAAACACCGGACCGTTGCTGCGCAGATATTCGTAGTAGTCGTACGGGTCCTGGGCGAGGCCCGGGTCGGTGAAGTAGTCGAGTGAGGCGAGATCGGTCATGGCTCACTGGCCTTTCGTGCTGGTGTTGATCAGACTGATCGCCTGGCGCGGGCAGGCGTCGACGGCGGATTTGATGTTGTCCCAGGTATCTCGATCCCACTGTCCGTCCGCCTCGGCGGCGCCGGCCACCTCGTCGTCGGACAAGTCGAACACCTCAGGGGCAAGTTGGATGCACAGCGCATGGCCCTCGCACAGGTCGGCGTCCACCCGGACCCGGGCTGTGGTCAAATCTTCGGGCATCTGTTTCCTCAGTTCTAGATTTGATCAATCGATCAAACCGTTAGGATGGCTCATGCTTACCACCCCCGGCCTGCGGCGGTCAAGGATCTCACTTGGCGATAAACAACTGTTGTCGGGCAATGGTTTTCGGAGGCTGCGCTGATGCCGGCCGCACGCGCCGCCAAGGAGAAGGACGCGGGCACCCGCAGGCGCCTCATCGAGGCGACCGCCCAGGTCATCCGGGACGAGGGATACGCCGCCGCCACCACCCGGCGGATCGCGGCCGTGGCCGGTGTCCGTTCGGCGCTGGTCTACTACTACTTCGACACCCTCGACGACCTGTTCGTCTCGGTGCTGCGCAGCGGTGCCGACGCGGCGCTGGCCCGGCTGCGCGAGGCGATCACCACCGACGATCCGCTCCGGGCGCTGTGGCTGATCAATTCCGACTCGCGCGTAACCGGGCTCAACACCGAGTTCATGGCGCTGGCCAACCACCGCAAAGAGATCGGCGCCGAACTCAAGGCCTACTCCGAGCGGGTCCGCGACATCGAGGCTGCGGCCATGGCCGGGGTACTGCGCGCCCACGGTGTGGACATGGAGGAGTTCCCGCCGGTCGTGATGTCGATGCTGCTCACCCAGTCCGCCCGCAGCCTGTGCAATGAAGAGGCGGTCGGCGTGACCGAGGGCCACGCCGAGTTCCGCGCCTTCGTCGAGCGGTTCCTGCGCCGGTTCGGCAGCGATCAGGCCGCTACTTGAGCATGCTGCCCGCATCCACCGTGACCGGCAGACCGGTGATGTAACGGGCCTCATCAGAGGCCAGGAACAGCACCGCATTACTGATGTCGACGGGCTCGACCCAGCCGACCGGAAGCACGTGCATCAACTGGGCGACGACAGCCATGTCGTCCGGGCCCGGGTTCTCCAGGTCGGGACGGAACAGCTTCATCGTGCCCTCATTCATGAACATCGGCGTGTTGACGTTCGTCGGGCACACCGAGTTGACCCGGATCGAGTGCTGCCCCAATTCCACTGCGAAGCTGCGCATCAGACCGATCACACCGTGCTTGGCCGCGATGTAGTGGCCGGTGTGCGGGTAGGCCTTGAGCCCGCCGACCGAGCTGGTCAGGATGATCGAACCGCCACGTCCGCCGGAAAGAATGTGCGGCACTGCGGCTTTCACAGACTTCCAGACGCCGGACAGGTTGACGCCGATCATGTCGTCCCAGTCGGACTCTTTGGTCTCGTGCAGGACATCGCCACCGTTGCCGATGCCGGCGTTGGCCACCACGATGTCGAGACGGCCCAACTGCTCGACACCGCTGTCGACGGCCTCCTTGAGTGCAGCGAAGTCACGGACATCGACCTCGGCGGTGACGATGCGGCGGTCGAGACCCTTGATCAGATCCGCCGTCTCGGCCAGGTCGTCCGGGGTGGACGCCGGGATCGCGCTGGTGTCGGTGACCGGGGCGCAGACGTCGACCGCGATGATGTCCGCACCCTCTTGCGCCAAACGCAGCGCATGGCTGCGCCCCTGCCCGCGCGCCGCACCGGTAACGAGGGCGACCTTGCCCTCTACCCGACCAGTCATGTGTGTCCTCTTCCCATCGGTTTGATCGATTGATCAAACTCTGGCAGGGCGCAACCACGTTCGTCAAGAGCCAGGTTGATCAAGCGGTCAGGGACCGCCGATTCGACGTCGGTCCCGAACGCAACTGGGCCCCACCCTCACGGGTGGGGCCCAGCTATGCGTCGTGCTACTTACTACGAGTCAGAGCTCGAGCTCTTCTTGGACTCGCCGGACCCCTTGGACTTGTCAGCCCCGGCCTTGGTCGCCTCGGGCTTGGCCTTGGCTTCCTTGGCGGTGCTCTCCTTGGCGGCGGCCTTCGATTCCTTGGCCTCCTGGGTCTTGGCCTGCTTGGCTTCCTTGGCCTCGCTGATCTTGGCCCTGATCCGGTCCGTGATCTTGGTCTTGCCTGTAGCCTTCCCATCGGCATTGGCCGACTTGCTGGTTGCAGGCGTGGCGACAGACTCTCCGGCAGCCTCATCCGCCGCAGGAACGGCACTGGCGACCGGCGCCTCAGCCTTCACGGCCTCGACAACCGGCGTTTCGGACTTCGGGGCCTCGACTGCCACGGTCTCGGACTTCGAAGACTCGACCGGGCTTTCAGCCTTCGGAGCCTCGACGGCCGGAGCCGCCTCCTTCACAGACTCGACGGGCGACACGGTCAACGCCGTCTTGGGCGCCAACGCGGAAACCAGCTGCGCCGAGATGCTCGCGGGCACCGACGACGGGGCCGACGCGGGAGCAGGCGTTTCCGGGGTGTTGTTGATGGCATCGGCGAGGGTCTTGGGGATGTTCACCAGCAGGTTCTGCAGGAGACCCGCGACCACCCGGGCGCCGCCCTGCTCGCCCGGCTCGGCCCAGGTGAGCAATGCCGGCCACTCGGTGTAGCCCCCGGTGCCCGTCTCCGGGTCGGGGTCGGAGTACTTGAACCCGTTGAGCGCCGCGTTGACGAGGATGCCCGGCGTGTTCACGACGGCGTTGAAGGCCCCCTGCACATCGCCCGCGGCCACGCTGGTGCTGATCGCCTCGGCCACGCGGGCGAGCTCGAACGTCGGACCGCTGACCGTTGCGAAGACACCCTGGAACACCGCACTCACGACAACGCTCGAGGTGAAGGTCGCCGCAATCACCTTGGTGAGGTTCTGTGCCATCTGCTCCGGGATACCGGCCAGATATTCGGTTTCCCCGCGCGGGATGCCCGAGAGGATGAACCCGGGAGCGATGAGCGAACCAAAGGCGCCCTGGAACGCGTACAGCATGGAGTGGTTGAACCACCGGTACGCCTCACCGATGTCGCCGGCCTCGAGCGCCTCCTGCGCCTGAGCCAACCGCGCCTGCCCGTTGGGGCCCTCGTACCAATTCTTCAGGTTGGTCGGGATGGCCTCGAACGCCGCGCCGAACTTGCCCGCGTAACCCAACTGGTTCTCCAGCACCTGACTCAGGAACGGTGCCGGATTGTCCGCGATCGCGGAGCCCAGAGACTGGAGGTTGCCGACCGTGTTGCTGAACAGCGTCCCGTAGACGTCCACCGGCGAGGCGGTGGCGTCCATGGTCGACGCCGTCAGGTCATAGACAAAGCTCTGCGCCTGCTGAATGAGCGTCGTGTTCTGGGCAACCGGGGTCACCGCGATGGCGCTGGCGCTGAGCATTGCGACACCGGCCACGAGGAACCGATCCTTCCGGCTCACCACTGAGGTGTCGCCGGAGGGGAGTGCAGGTAGGGGCACGAAAACTCCTGAAAGCTGATAGTTGACTGAGGAACGACCAAAAATTAGCTTAGGTTTCCCTAAATATCAATAGGTATGCCTACCCTGACTTTCTGCATCGTAAATATGTGCTGAAACGCGAACTGGGCCCCCTCCCGATGGGAGGGGGCCCAGTCGTGTCAACGACGAAAGGTCAGAGCCAGGTGTCAGGCGTGGTTGCCGTCAGGAACGCGTCCAGATCGTCACGCCACTGCGCCGGGGTGTTCTTGTCCGGCTCGATCCCGGTGTACTCACCGCGGTAGAACAGCAACGGCCGCGGCTTGCGTTTGGGGACTTCGGACAGCGAGTGCACCGCACCGAACACCACGAAGTGGTCGCCGCCGTCATGCACCGAATGCACGTTGCAGTCGATGTGGGCAAGGCTGCCGTCAATCACCGGAGAACCGAGTTCCGATGGGGTCCAATCGATCCCGGCGAACTTGTCCGGCGCCTTGGAGCCGAACTGCGCCGACACATGCTGCTGATTCTCATGCAGCATGTTCACGCAGAACTTTCCGCTGGCCTCGATGGCCTGCCACGCCCGCGACTGCTTGGTGGGACAGAACAACACCAGCGGCGGATCGAGCGACAGCGCCGCGAACGACTGACAGGCAAAGCCGATCGGCACGTCATCGTGAAGCGTGGTGATCACCGTGACGCCGGTACAGAACTGGCCGAGCACATTTCGGAAAGTGCGCGGATCGATCGGCTGAGCCTGTGTCACTTGAAGCCCACAGAGAAGTCGTGGCCCCAGAGACTGATCCCCACGCTCTCACGGGCGATCCAGCTCTCGTCCTCGACTTCCAGTCCCTCGCAACCGAATTCCATGTCGAACCCACCTGGGGTCTTCATGTAGAAGGACAGCATCTTGTCGTTGATGTGCCGGCCCAGCGTCGCCGACATCTTCACGTTGCGGCGGTTGGCGCGATCGAGGCACAAGCCGACATCGTCGGAGTTCTCCACCTCGACCATCAGATGCACGATGCCGGTCGGGTTGGGCATCGGCATGAAGGCCAGCGCGTGGTGACGCGGGTTGCAGCCGTAGAAGCGCAGCCACACCGGATCGCCATCGGCCGGGCGGCCCGCGAGCTGCGGCGGCAGCTGCATCGAGTCACGCAGCTTGAAGCCCAGCACGTCCTGGTAGAACGCCTGCGCTGCGGCATCGTCGTTGCAGGTCAGCACCACGTGCCCGAGGCCCTGCTCGTCAGTGACGAACTTGTGGCCGTACGGACTGACGAACCGGCGGCCCAGGTACTGCGCTCCGTAGAACGCCTCGAGGACGTTGCCTGCGGGATCGGAGAACCGGATGAAGCCCTCGACCCGGCGCTCGCGGATCTCGTCGCGGGTGCCCTCGACGAAGTCCACCCCCGCCTTGGACAGGCTCTCGCGCAGGATCTGCAGCGCGGGTGCGTCGGCGACCTCCCAGCCCGAGACCAGCAGCCGGTCCTGCTCGCCCGGCACAATCACCAGGCGGGCCGCGAAGTCATCCATCCGCAGGTAGAGCGCGTCCGGGATCGAACCCTCGCCCTCCACCATGCCGAGCACTTTCACGCCGAACTGGCGCCACGCGGCCACGTCGGTGGCCTCGATGCGCATGTAGCCGAGTGCCTTGATGCTCATCTGCTAACCCCCAAGGAAATCGATGGTGAGTTTGTTGAACTCGTCGAACTTCTCGACCTGAGCCCAGTGTCCACACTGCCCGAAGACGTGCAGCTGTACCCGCGGAATCTGCTTGAGGGCGACCAGCGCGCCGTCGAGCGGGTTGACCCGGTCCTCGCGACCCCAGATCAGCAGCACCGGCTGGCGCAGCTTGTACACCTCGCGCCACATCATGCCGAGCTCGAAATCCGCGCCCGCGAACGACTTACCCATCGCGCGGGTGGCCGCCAGCGATTCGGGGGTGCTGGCGATCGCGAACCGCTCGTCCACCAGTTCGGGAGTGACCAGCTTCTGGTCGAACACCATGATCCGGATGAAAGCCTCGAGGTTCTCCCGGGTCGGCTCGAAGTTGAACTTCGCCAGGGCCTTGACTCCCTCGGTGGGATCGGGCGCGAACAGGTTGACGCTCAAGCCGCCCGGGCCCATCAGGATGAGCTTGCCTGCCCGGTCCGGGTAATCCAGCGCGAAACGCACCGCGGTGCCGCCACCGAGCGAGTTGCCCAGCAGCGGGATCCGGCCTTCGAGACCCAGGTGGTCGAACAGCCCGAGCAGCGCCTTGGCGCTGTAGCGGTTGTACTGCTCGTGCTCGGTGTGCTTGTCCGAGTGCCCGTAACCGGGCTGATCGACCGCGAGCACGTGGTAGCGCTCGGCCAGCACCGCGATGTTGCGGCCGAAGTTCGACCAGCTCGAGGCGCCTGGGCCACCACCGTGCAACAGCACGATGGTCTGCGCATTCGGGTCACCGGCCTCATGGTAGTGCAGCCGCATGTCATCTCTGACCTGGGCGTAGCGCGAGGTGGATTCGAACGTGATCTCTTGTGTGGCAGTCATGTATCAGACCATCGTGTCGGCCGGGGGCAGGCCGAACTCGTTGTTGCCGAAGATCAGGTAGGCGCGCTCGGGATCGTTGGCCGCGTGCACCCGACCGGCATGTGCATCACGCCAGAACCGCTGCACCGGAGCGTCATTGGACAATGCGGTGGCACCCGAGGCCTCGAAGAGCCGGTCGATCGAGGCGATCGCGCGGCCGGTGGCACGCACCTGATCGCGCCGCGCCCGGGCCCGCAGCTCGAACGGGATCTCCTCGCCGGCAACCAACAGGGCGTACTCGTCGGCGACGTTGCCCGACAGCTGACGCCAGGCGGCGTCGATGTCGCTGGCGGCCTCGGCGATGCGGATCTTGGCGAACGGATCGTCCTTGGCCTTCTCACCGGCGAAGGCGGCGCGGACACGCTTGCCCTGGTGCTCGACGTGCGCGTCGTAGGCGCCGTAGGCCATACCGACGATGGGGGCCGAGATGGTGGTGGGATGAATTGTGCCCCAAGGCATCTTGTACACCGGAGCGGTGTTGGTCTGGTATCCGCCGGCGGTGCCGTCGTTCATCGCCTTGTAGGACAGGAAGCGGTGCTTGGGCACGAACACGTCCTTGACCACGACGGTGTTGCTGCCGGTGCCGCGCAGGCCGACGACGTTCCAGACGTCATCGATCCGGTAGTCGGTACGCGGGATCAGGAAGCTGCCGAAGTCGACCGGCCGGCCGTCCTTGATCACCGGGCCGCCGAGGAAGGCCCAGCTGGCGTGATCGCAGCCCGAGGACCAGTTCCAGGCACCGTTGACGAGGTAGCCGTCACCCGCCTCGGTCACCACACCGGCACCCATCGGGGCGTAGGACGAGGAGATCCGGACGGAGGCGTCCTCTCCCCAGACATCTTCCTGAGCCTGCTGGTCGAACAACGCCAGGTGCCAGTTGTGCACACCGATGATGCCGGCGACCCAGCCGGTGGAACCGCACGCGCTGGCCAGGCGCCGGACCGCCTCGTAGAACACAGTCGGGTCGCACTGCAGGCCGCCCCACTGCTCGGGCTGCAGCAGCTTGAAGAAACCGATGTCCTCCAGCGCCTTCACGTTCGCGTCGGGCAGTTTGCGCAGATCCTCGGTCTCCTGAGCGCGCTCACGCAGCGTCGGCAGCAGTTCATCGATGCCGGCCAGCACTGCCTGCACGTCACGCTGTTCAATGGATGTCACGGAAATGCCTCCCAAGATTCGGACTGCGATAAGCGCGAGCTGACCGCCTAGACAGAGATTAGAACACGTTACGATTTGTGTCGAGTAGCGCCTTGCAATGGTGGGCTGGACCAGGGCAAGTACGTTTTTGTAACATGTTCTAGTTATGAGTGAAGAAAGGGTCCAGCCGTGACTGATGAGCCACTGGGCAGCCATGTGCTCGAACTGCAGGTGAGTGCAGTCATCGAGGAGACGGCCGACGCCCGGTCTCTCGTGTTCTCCGTGCCCGAGGGCTCAGAGATTCCCGCCGACCGGCTGCGCTACTCCCCGGGCCAGTTCCTGACGCTGCGGGTGCCAAGCGATCGCACCGGCTCGGTGGCCCGCTGTTATTCGCTGTCCAGCTCGCCGGTGACGGACGACCAGCTGACCGTCACGGTCAAGCGGACCGTCGACGGCTACGCCTCGAACTGGCTGTGCGACAACGCACATGCCGGCATGAAGATGCACGTGCTGGCCCCGTCGGGCACCTTCGTGCCCAACGATCTCGACACCGACTTCCTGCTGCTGGCCGCGGGCAGCGGCATCACCCCGATGATGGCGATCTGCAAGTCCGCACTCGCCGAGGGCACCGGCAACGTCGTCCTGGTCTACGCCAACCGCGACGAGAACTCCGTCATCTTCGGTGCAACCCTGCGCGAACTGGCGGCCAAGTACCCCGACCGGTTCACCGTCGTGCACTGGCTGGAGACCGTGCAGGGCCTGCCCAGTCCGGCCGCACTCGCCACACTCCTCGCCCCGTATTCGGCACGCGAGGCCTTCATCTGTGGGCCCGGACCGTTCATGGCGGCAGCCGAGCAGGCACTGCAGCAGGCCGGCGCCGCCGACGAGCGCATCCACATCGAGGTGTTCAAGTCGTTGGATTCCGACCCGTTCGCCGCGGTCGTCATCAAGGAAGAAGAGGGCGACCAAGAGCCGGCCACCGCCGTCGTCACCCTGGACGGCACCACCCACGAGGTCCGGTGGCCACGGTCGGCCACGCTCCTCGACGTCCTGCTGGACAAGGGATTGGACGCACCGTTCTCCTGCCGCGAAGGGCACTGCGGCGCCTGCGCGGTGCTCAAGAAGTCCGGGGACGTCGAGATGAAGATCAACGACGTACTCGAACCATCCGATCTGGACGAGGGCCTGATCCTGGGTTGCCAGGCCACACCGGTGTCGGATTCGGTCGAAGTCACCTACGACGAGTAACGAGCGGATACCTTTCTTGACGATGACGATCAACAGGCTTTCCGCAGCGAGCACGGCAGCAGTGCTGACCGCGGCTGCGCTGGCGTTCCCCGCGTCGGCCACGGCCGCCTCCAACTCGGCCGTCAGCTCGATCCCGAGCCCCCAGGGCACGATCGAAATGCACGTCAGCGCGGACTGCGCCGGCACCACATGCAACTTCCGGACCTCGGCGAACCTGCTGACCCCGGACGGGCCGATCGGGTTCCCCGGTGACGCGTGGGCGCGTCAGACCATCACCCTGCGTAGTTCCAACAAGGACACCTGGCAGGAAGCCTCCTACAGCGCCCCGGCCGGGATGCCCCGGGAGATCAAGGGCTCCAACCACGACAACGTGCTGTCGAAGTTGTACCGGTCGGTCAACAAGGTCGAGATCTCGGCGACGTACTTCGGTGGCGGGCCCATCGAGCGCTTCACGATCGACGGCGTGTCGACACCCACCAAGTGGCAGACCGGCCAGCCGAACACCGCGGACAACTTCATCATCTGCTCGGACATCCACGTGACCTGGGGCGGGGTGAACCTCACCACGCCGAGCGCCTGCGCCACGACCGGGTTCTGACCCGCGGGCCTCTTCTGGACTGGCGCTCACGCGCCTGCTTCCGCCATGTGTTTGTCCACGAGCTTGCGCCACCGGCGGTGCCGGTAGGCGTAGATCCCCCGGGCAACCCCGACCACCACGGAAGTCAGCCGGCCGGCGTCGATCTCGACGGTGTCGCCATAGCGGCACGACCGGTCGGTGACCGGTTCGACGTGCAGGGTGTGATCCCAGGACCGCAGCATTCCGCCGTACTCGTGGGTGCGGATCGTGCGGGTGGTGTCGTCGACATCGAGAACCTCGATGGTGTGCCGGTAGGCCGGGATCACGTGGAAGGCGAACAGCCATCCCGTGCCCTGATCCCCGGCCCGGAACGGTTCGGTGCGTCCGGCCAGAGCGGGCACACCGAACAAGCCGCGGCAGACGTAGAGAAACGTCGGAACCTGCTGCATGGCCTGCCACACTCGTTCCGTGTCGGCGGGAAGAATCGTCTCAACATGGATGCGCTGCATGCCACCAATTTTCGAGAGCAGCGCGGCGGCTGACTACTCGCTTTTCGTGCGGAGGCGACGATGACCCCTACCGACCGATTTCGGGCCCGCAAGCAGCCCAGACAACAGCGCGCCGTGCAGACCCGGCAGGCCATCCTCGACGCGGCGGCTCGCATTTTCGCCGAGTACGGGTATGCCGCGGGCACCACCAACCGCATCGCCGAAGCAGCGGATCTGTCGATCGGATCGCTGTATCAGTACTTCCCGAACAAGGACGCGATCCTGTCGGCGCTCACCGACGCACACGTCGACGCCGGTACGGCGCTGCTGCGCGAGCGCACTGCGGCAGGCCTGCCCGAATCTCTCGAAGACCTACTGCGCCTGTTCGTCCGGGCGACCATCGACAACCACCGCGACGACACCCGGTTGCACCGCGTGCTGTTCGAGGAAGCCCCGCGCTCACCGGCCCTGCTGGACCGGTTGCACCACACCGAAGAGGATGCCGTCAGTGCGGCAAAAGCCTTGCTGGACAGCCACTCTGACGTTGCGGTGGCCGACACCGGGTTTGCGGCGCGACTGGTGGTCGCGACGGTGGAGTCGCTGACCCACCGGCTGTTGGCGTGCGACAAACCCGCCGACGCCGAACAGCTCGAGGACGGCATCGTCACGATGCTGTCGGGGTACCTACGGGGTTAGCGCGGCAGGCCGAGCAACCGCTCACCGGCGACGGTCAGCAGGATCTGCTCGGTGCCGCCTGCAATCGTCAGGCAGCGCGTGTTGAGGAAGTCGTGCACCTCGCGGTTGCGCACCGCACCGCCGCCGTCGGACAGTTCCAGCCGGAACTCGGCCAGTGTCTGCCGGTAACGCACGCCGATCAGCTTGCGGGCGCTGGCCTGCGCGCCGGTGTCCTGGCCGCTGACCGCCAACTGCGCGATCCTCTGGTCCAGCAGTGAACCCACCTGAGCCGTCAGGATCAACCCACCGAGGCGGTCCAGGTCGGCCGGATCCACGTCGGGCTGCGCGCCGAGGGTGCGCAGCAGTTCTTCCATCGGATTGCCCAGTGCCGTGCCGCCGGCCATTGCCACGCGCTCGTTGGCCAGGGTCGTGCGGGCCAGGCGCCAGCCGTCGTTGACGGTGCCCACCACCATCTCGTCGGGCACGAACACGTCGTCGAAGAAAACCTCGTTGAACAGCTCGTCACCGGTGATCTCGCGCAGGGGGCGGATCACGATGCCCGGCGTCTTCATGTCGATCAGGAAGTAGGTGATGCCCTTGTGCTTCGGAGCGTCGGCGTCGGTACGCGCCAGGCACACGCCCCAGTGCGCTTTCTGTGCCGCCGAGGTCCACACCTTCTGACCGGTCAGCTTCCAGCCCGGCTCACCGTTGGGGCCTTCTGCACGAACAGCTTTCATACGCAGTGCGGCCAGGTCGGAGCCGGCGCCCGGCTCGGAGAACAGCTGGCACCAGGCCAGGTCGCCGCGCAGCGTGGCCGGAACGAACTGGTCGATCTGCTCGGGGCTGCCGTGCTCCAGGACGGTCGGCACCGCCCACCAGCCGATCACCAGATCCGGGCGCTCCACCTCTGCCGCCGCGAGTTCCTGGTCGATCAGCAGCTGTTCGGCCGGAGATGCGTTGCGGCCGTAGGGACGTGGCCAGTGCGGCGCCAGGAGGCCGGACTCGGCCAGGGCCACCTGACGCTTTTCCACCGGCAGCGCGGCCACCTCGGACACCGCGGCGCTGATCTCGGGGCGCAGGTCGGCCACCGACTCCAGATCGATCCGGAGTTCACGACGCACACCCTGCTGGGTCAGTGCGGAGACCCGGCGGATCCACCGGCGCCGACCACCGAGGGCGTGCGAAATCCCATATGCGCGACGCAGATACAGATGCGCCTCGTGCTCCCAGGTGATGCCGATGCCGCCGAGCACCTGGATGCAGTCCTTGGCGTTGGCCTCGGCCGCGTCGATACCGGCGGCGGCCGCCACCGCAGCGGCGATCGACAGCTGAGAGTCATCGGTCTCCGAGACCGCACGCGCCGCATCAGCGGCGGAAACCGAGATCTGCTCCGAACGCAACAGCATCTCGGCACACATGTGCTTGACGGCCTGGAAGCTGCCGATCGGCTTGCCGAACTGCTCGCGCACCTTCGCGTACTCGGTGGCGGTCTGCAGGGTCCACCGGGCCAACCCGGCGGCTTCGGCAGCCAGTACGGCCGCGGTGATGTCGGAGAACCGCTGCCTCGAGACATCGAGCACCTGCGCCGGCGCCGAGTCCAGCACGACCCGGGCCAGCGGCAGCGAGAAGTCGGTGGCGGTGAGCAGCTCGACACTCACCCCGGTAGCACCCGCGTCGACCAGCACCACGCGGTCGCCGGCGGGCAGCAACAGCACCCCGGCGGCGTCCGCACCGAGGACGTACTCAGCGGTGCCCGAGACGGTGCCGGTTTCCAGGTCGCCGGACAGCGTCAGGTCCGCGTCCAGGGCCGCACCGGCCGTGCGCTCACCCGAAACCAGCGCCGCCAGCACAGCCTCGTCGGTGACGACCAGGGTGGCCAGGGCCGTGGTGGCCACCGGGCCGGGCACCAGTGCGGCCGCGGCCTCGTCGACCATCGCGCACAGATCCTCGACCGTGCCGCCTGCGCCGCCCTGTTCCTCGGGGACCGCCACGCTGAAGATCCCTAGTTCGGCGAGACCCTGAAACGGCCGCCGCCAGGCATCGGCATCATGTTCAGCCTCGCGGACGGCGGTAGCTGTAGCAGCTGCGGCCGCCCAGCTACGCACCAGGTCACGGGCGGCAAACTGCTCGTCGGTGATGGTGGCAGACGCGCCGGACATGGTGGACCTCCTAGCCCCTAGCGCGAGAAGTCCGTGCTTCTCACTAGAACGTGTTCTAATGGTGACAGTGTTCGACCGTCAAGTCGACCCGCATCACAGCAGGACACGTCCGTGTGTTTGACGGCGCGGAGGTGTGTAGAAGGAGATCGCCGTGCGTATCGTTTTCGACGGGGCACGCGACGAGAGGGGGCCACACACCGCATGTCCAGCGCACCACAGAAGACAGGCAGCGAATCGTCCGGGTCTGACACCCGGCCGCGTGAGGTTATGAACGTGGCAGTCCTCGCCGAATCCGAACTCGGCTCCGAAGCTCAGCGGGAGCGCCGCAAGCGCATCCTGGATGCGACCCTGGCCATCGCCTCCAAGGGCGGCTACGAGGCCGTCCAGATGCGTGCCGTGGCCGAACGAGCCGATGTCGCCGTCGGCACGCTCTACCGCTACTTCCCGTCCAAGGTCCACCTGCTGGTGTCGGCCCTCGGCCGGGAGTTCGAGCGCATCGACGCCAAGACCGACCGCGCCGCACTGGCCGGCGGCACGCCCTACCAGCGGCTGAGCTTCATGGTCGGCAAGCTGAACCGCGCGATGCAGCGCAACCCGCTGCTCACCGAGGCCATGACGCGGGCCTTCGTCTTCGCCGACGCCTCGGCCGCGGGCGAGGTCGATCACGTCGGCAAGCTGATGGACTCGATGTTCGCCCGCGCGATGAGCGACGGCGAGCCGACCGAGGACCAGTACCACATCGCCCGGGTCATCTCCGACGTGTGGCTGTCGAACCTGCTGGCCTGGCTGACCCGCCGCGCCTCGGCCACCGACGTCAGCAAGCGACTGGACCTGGCGGTCCGGTTGCTGATCGGCGCCGAGGACAAACCTAAGATCTAGCGGGTGAGCCTTTCCGCCGACCTGACCCGAGCTCTCACGGCCGCGGCCCGCGTCGACAGGCTCCTGATCACCTCTGATTTCGACGGCACCCTGGCCCCGATCGTCAACAACCCGGCCGACGCGCGCCCACTGCGTGACTCCGCCAAGGCGCTTGTCGCCCTGTCCGAACTTCCCGGCGTCTCCACTGCCCTGATCTCCGGACGGGCCCTCGAGGTGCTGCGGAACCTGTCGGGCATGCCCGCAGCGGTGCACCTGGTCGGCAGCCACGGCGCCGAATTCGACTCCGGATTCGCCCACCCCATCGATCGCGCCCTCCTCGACACGATCGCCGGTGAGCTGCAGGCGATCGCGGCCGACAGGCCCGGGGTGACCGTCGAACTCAAACCCGCCAGCGTCGCGCTACATGTGCGCAACGCCGAACCCGCCGACGCCGACTCCGCGCTGGTGCAGGCACATGCGGCGTCGAAGGCCTGGGATGCCGAGTTGACCGAGGGCAAGGCCGTCCTCGAGTTCGCCGTGATCGCCACCGACAAGGGCGAGGCGATCGACATCCTGCGCGACGAGCACGAAGCGTCGGCGGTGATCTACTTCGGCGACGACGTCACCGACGAGAAGGCGTTCCGCCGGCTGCGCGACGGCGACGTCGGCGTCAAGGTCGGGCCCGGCGAAACCTTGGCCGCCTACCGGGTCGACGAGCCCGAAGATGTTGGGGCAGCATTGAAGTACCTGCTCGACGCGCGCCGCTGACGCCGAAATGGCATTCCAGCAGGAAAAGTGCGAGTGACCACCTGCCGGAATGCCGTTTCGGCGGAATGGGGCGAAGCAGACTAGGCAGGCGGGCCCGACGTCCGGCCGCGCACCACCTCGATTTCGAGCACGTCGATCACCGGCAGCCCGTCCCGCGGCGGATTATGCAGCAACTCACCGGCCCGTCGGCCCTTGGCCACACTGGACTGCACCACCGTGGACAGGCCGCGCCGCAACGCCTCCGGTACCCCGTCGAATCCCGTGACCGTCATCTGCCCCGGCACGTAGATGCCGCGGGAACGCAGATAATCCATGGCCGACAAGGCCAATACGTCGGCGGTGCACATCAGCGCGGTGATGCGGGGATTGGCGTCCAGCGCCACCTCGGCGGCCGCTCCGCCGGACGTCGGCAGATGGTCGTAGCTCTCCACCACCGTCAGTGTGTCCGGTGCCAGGCCGGCAGCCGTCATCGCGTCGTACACGCCGTGGATCCGTTCGCGCTGCACATGGAAATGCGGGGACAACACCCGATCGGGATCTGCCAGTGCGGGTTTCATACTCTCGTGCGGCCAGTCCCGGCCCAGCCGCATGGTCAGCAGGCCGATGTGTTGATGGCCCAGCTCCAGCACATGCTCGGTCAGGCGCCGCATCCCGCCGCGATCGTCGATGCTGACCCGCGATACCCCGGGAACGTCCTTGGGCTGATCCACCACCACGACCGGCAACTGCCGCTGACGCACCACCGGCAGATACGGATCGTCGTCGGAGGCCGAGTACACCACGAATCCGTCGACACCCGCCGCGAGCACCGCTGCCGAGCCGTCCTCGAAACTGCGGTTGGGCCCGATGGCCACCAACAGCAGCCCCTGACCCGCCGCCTCGCAGGATTCGGCAAGCCCCGCAACGAAATCCAGCGCCGCGGGATCACTGAACGCGTAGTTGAGCGGCTCGGTGATGATCAGCCCCACCGCCCCGGCCTTACGGGTGCGCAGGGACCGGGCCACTGGATCCGGTCCGGCATAGCCCAGCCGCTTGGCCGCATCGAAGATCCGGTCGCGAAGCTCGGCCGACAACTGGTCGGGACGGTTGTAGGCGTTGGAGATCGTGGTGCGCGAAACCTTCAGCTCGGCGGCCAACGAAGCCAGAGTGGCCCGCCGCGGCGGGTGGGGACTCCTTGGCATGCTGTCTGAGGCTAGCCGATGGCCGAATTCCTCACCCGGTCAACCGCCCACACCGCCAGCCAGATCCCGCATGCAATCGTGACGATCACGAAGCTCGGCGGCATGTTGAAGATTGCCGAGACCGCGAGGCCGGCCCACACCGACAGCACGCTGATCACCGTCGAGATCATCATCGCGAGAATCGGCCGGGCCGTCACCATGATTGCCGTCGCGGCCGGGGTGACCACGAGCGCGAACAGCAGCAGCGTGCCGACCGCCAGCACCGCCATCGTGACCGCGATCCCCAACAGCACCATGAACAGCACCGCCAGCGCGCGGACCGGCACCCCTTTAGCCTCGGCCACCTGGGCGTTGACCGATGCGAACAGCAGTGGGCGGAAGACGAATACGACCGTGGCGGCCAGCACCACCAGCAGCGCGGTGAACATCAGCAACTGCTGATGGGTGATGGCCAGCAGGTTGCCGAACAGCACGTTGGTCAGCGTGGACGAGTTCTTGGTGGCCAATGAGTTGAAGAACAAGCCGAAACCGGTGGCCAGCGCCAGCACCGTGCCGGTGGCCACCTCACGGTCGTGAGCCCGACTGCCCAGCGCCCCGATCACCAGTGCCCCGCCGACGCAGAAGGCGCCCAGCCCCAACCCCACCGGAAGCCCGAGCAGCGCCGCACCGGTGGCACCGGGCAGACCGATGTGCGCCAGCGCGTGGGCGGCGAACGCGGTATTGCGCACGATGACGAAATAGCCGATCAGGCCGGCCGCCAACGCCACCAACGTGCCGCCGATCAGCGCGTTGCGCATGAACGCCGAAGTCAGGATCTGCCACCAGTTGTGCTGATAGCCCAGTGCCAGAGTGCTTTGGGCGAACGTGCCCTGCGCCAGCAGACCCGCCGACATCACCCGCTCCTCATGTACATCTGCCCCAGCGGGGTGTGGGCCACCTGCACCTTGGTTCCGTACAGGTGGGTCAGCAGATCGGCATCCACGACCTCGTCGATGGCGGCGTGGTGCGCATGTCCGTCGAGCAGATAGATGGCGCTGTCGAGCACGCTCAGCAGTGGGTTGAGGTCATGTGCGACAACGAGAATCGTCACCCCGAGGTCTTTGTTGAGCTTGGCCAGCAACTGCACGATCTCGTGTTGGTTACGCAGGTCGAGCGCGGCCAGCGGCTCGTCGAGGATCAGCATCTTCGGATGTCCGACAAGGGCGTTGGCCAGCGCGATGCGCTGGCGTTGCCCACCCGACAGTTCCGACAACCGCATGGTCGCGAACCCGGTGGCCTCGACCCACTCGAGAGCCTCGTCGACCCGGGCCCGGTCGGCGGCGGAGGTGCGGGTGAAACCCCAACGTCCGCCGGTGAGCCCGAGGGTCACTGCACCGCGGGCCCGGATGGCCTCCCCCGCGCCTGCCGCGTAATCCTGAGGGACGTAACCGATGAGGTCGTTGTGTTCACCCGGTGCGCCCCCGAGCACCCGCACCGAACCCGAGGCGGCCGGCAACAGGCCCAACACCACCTGCAGCATCGTGGACTTGCCCGATCCGTTGGAACCGATCAGCGCGACGATGCCACCCGTCGGGATCTCGAAGGTGCCCTCCGACCAGATCAGCCGGCCCCCGCGCACGGCACTGACGTCGTCGAAG
Organism: Mycolicibacterium peregrinum; assembly: GCF_001665785.1. Lineage (GTDB taxonomy): Bacteria > Actinomycetota > Actinomycetes > Mycobacteriales > Mycobacteriaceae > Mycobacterium > Mycobacterium peregrinum_A. The sequence goes on along the minus strand of NZ_LZSO01000049.1, from coordinate 206,972 downwards.
ACGAGTGCGGGCGGTGGGGCGGTATCGGGGTTGGCCGTATCGGCTGGCACTAGGCCTGGACTCCGAGCGCCTTGGCGAGCGCGGTCAGTTGGTTCACCTGCCAAGCCTCGAACGAATCCGCTCCCGGCGCCACCGTTTCGGTGACATCCACGACCGGAATTCCGGCGCTCTCGGCGGCCGAGCGGATCTGCTTGGGTAGCGAGCCCTCGGTCTGGGTGTTGTAGATCAGCACGTCGACCCCGTGATCGGCGAGGAGCCGCAGGAACGCGTCCAGGTCGGCCGGTGACGGTTCGGCGTCGTTCGACGAGGCGGCCTGATACCCCGCGGGCGTCTGGTTGACGAGGCCGACGGCGGCGGCCATGTCGTCGAACACCGTCTCGGTCGCGGCGTAACGCTTGCCAGGTGCCTTGGTCTTGATGTCGGTGATCAGCTGCTGGTAGGGCTGCATCGAGGTGGTGAACTCGGTGCGACGCTGCGCGAAGTAATCCTTTGCGTCCGGAGCCATTTGGCTCAGTTCCTCGGTCACCGCGTCGGCGACGCCGGTCACCGCGGCCGGGTCGTACCAGGCGTGCGGGTTGGCCGAGTGGTCGTCGGACTCTCCGACGGCGCGCAGCACGATGGCATCGGGTGCCGTGCTCTGCGCGAGCTTGGTCGCCCACTCGTCGTAGTGCCCGCCGTTGATGACGATGAGCTGGGCGCCCTGGAACTTGGCCGCGTCCGCGGGCGAGGGCTCGAAGTCGTGCGGATCGACCGACGACCCGGCCAGCACCGTGGTCACCTTCGCGCAGTCACCGCCCAGGGCGGACACGATGTCGCCCCACTGGTCGACGCTGACGACCACGTTGACCGGTGTGGTCACGCAGTTCCCGCCGGATTCGGGCTGCTGGGCTTCTTCGGAGCCGCAGGCGGCGAGGGCGAACGGCGCGGCGATCAACAGGGCGCCGGCCGCGGCGCGGAGTTTCAGGGGCGTGAGCACGGCGATAACGATAACCGTTTGCATTAGCCGATGCACGCCCGGATGATGATTTATTGAAAATCATTGTCATTAAGGAGTCCGATGTCCGACCTGCTGCCCGTCACCGTCCTGTCCGGCTTTCTCGGCGCCGGGAAGACCACGCTCCTCAACCACATCCTCGCCAACCGCGACGGCAGACGAGTCGCCGTGATCGTCAACGACATGAGCGAGGTCAACATCGACGCGGCCCTCATCGCCGGGCAGGGCCACCTCGACCGAACCGAGGAGAAGCTCGTCGAACTGACCAACGGCTGCATCTGCTGCACGCTCCGCGAGGACCTGGTGGAAGCGGTCGGCGCACTGGCTCGCCAGAACCGGTTCGACCAGCTCGTCATCGAGTCGACCGGAATCTCCGAACCCATGCCGGTCGCGGCCACCTTCAGCTGGGAATTCGAGGACGGCTTCAGTCTGGGTGACCTGGCCAGGCTGGACACGCTGGTGACCGTCGTCGACGCGTCGACTTTCCTGACCGAGTTGGCCCGGGGCGAAGCGCTGGCCGAGCGCGAGATGACGGCGGGTCCCGGTGATGCGCGCAGCATCGCCGACCTGCTCACCGATCAGGTCGAGTTCGCCGACGTCATCCTGCTCAACAAAACCGACCTGGTGAGCCCGGCGATCCTCGACACCGTCCAGACGCTGCTACGCAGACTCAATCCGACCGCCAAGCTGATCCGGACCGACCACGGAATCGTCGACATCGGCGAGGTGCTCGGCACCGGGCTGTTCGATCCCGAGGCCGCCGCCCAGACGGCGGGCTGGGACGAGGAGATCGCCCACGGACATGCACCCGAAACCGAGGAGTACGGCATCAGCTCGATGACCTTCCGCTCCGATCGGCCGTTTCACCCCCAGCGGCTCGGCGACGCGCTCGCTCAGGTGACAAGGGTGTTGCGCAGCAAGGGTTTCTGCTGGATCGCCAGCCGGCCGACGATCGCCGCCATCTGGTCGCAGGCCGGCCCCAACCTGGCGATCGAACCGGCACAGTACTGGGCGGGCACCGAGATCGCGCCGGGTCAGGAGATCGTGTTCATCGGGATCAAGCTCGACCGGGACAAGGTCCACCGGCTGCTCGACGGGGCCCTGCTGACCGACGCCGAACTGGCCGAGGGGCAGCAGGCCTGGGTCGGCTACCCCGATCCGCTACCGGCCTGGAACGTCACCCACTCGCACTGAGCGGCTTGCGGCCCCACGCCGAGACCATCGCCGGCGAGCGGTAGACGAAGGTGGGGTCGGTCATGGCCTGACGCGAGTCCGCCAGATCCGACTCGGTGGACGCCCCGTTGGCGACGAGGATGTCGTCGACCTTCTCGAAGCTCTCCGCCAGAAACGCCGACTTGGCGCTCCCGCCCCGCTCGACGCTGAAGGTCGCCGTGTTGCCCGTCGCTTCGAGCCCGAGCTCATCGACGTCGACCGGGAGCTGTGCCCCGTAGTGCAGCTCCATCACCTTCGACGCTGCCAGGAACTCCCGACGCGAGCGCAGATAGGAGTGAAAACCCGATGTCGCCTGATGGTCGAGGGTAAGTGCTTGCGCCGTACCGTAATCGGGCTCTTCGACCACCAGCCAGCCCCCGGGCCGGACCGCCGCCACCATCCGGCGCAACACCGCACGGGGGTCGGACATGTGCATCACCATGGCGCGGCAGTGCACGAGATCGTAAGTATCGGGCTCGATCTCGTCACGGGTGATATCGCAGCGACGCACCTCGACGCCCAGCGCGGACAGGTCGTCGAGGAACCGCGGATCCAGGTCCGCGGCGACGACCCGGCCAGTGGGGCCGACGCGCTCCGCGAGCCAACGCGCCACGGATCCCCCGCCGGCGCCGACCTCCAGGCAATGCCAGCCCGGCCCGACGCCGACGGTGTCGAGCGCCCGAATCGTCGTCCGGTCGCTCATGGATTCGAGTCGCCGCAGCCGCTCCCGTTCCTGCGTCGTCTCGTAATCCGCGGCGAAGTACCGCCCGCCCTCATCGGCATCGACTGGCATACCGACATTCTGGACCCCGCCAAGGGGACTGACTAGTGCGCATGCCCCGTCACGCCACTGAGCTCGTTCGGCGCCTGATCCAGCGTCACCGACGCGGTCACTTCGCCGGACTCAACGTCGACGAGGTGCACCTGCCTGGTGGCGGGGTCGGTGACATAGACGTCGTGGCCTCGAGCGAAGACACCCGGCCTGGGCTGTTCCCAGTCATCGGGTTCGGTCCAGGGCTCGACGACGGCGATGGTCCTGACCGTGTTCCCGGACACCGGGTCGACGACGTGGAGCCGGCCGTCGGTGGCCAGGATGAGCGCTTCGGCGTGCGGGCCACGGGCCAGAGACCGGAACGAATAACTGACCGACTCAGGGAGGTTCACCAGGCGCAGTTGATTGCCCACCGTATCGATGAGAGCGAACTGGTTGGGCCGCTCCAGCTCGGCATCGGGGTCGACTTTGTAGTCGGTGAGTATCGACGGTGAATCCTCATGACCGCGAAGCGTTCCCACGCGACCGTATGTTGCCGGCGCGGCGATCTTGCTGAAGGCGCCGTCGGAAAAGACCAGAGCGCCGTTCTCGCAACCGAAGACCACGGTGGCGACGCCGGCGAAGGTTTCGCCGTGAAGCCCGGGGCACTCGTTGCTGCGGGCGATCTCGCGATCGGAGGAGTCGAAAGCGACGGCACCGTTGCGTTCGTCGTGGAGGCCTTCACTACGCACCCAACTGCCGTCGTCGAGGACCACCGCGACGCCGTGATGCGCCTGCGGCGCAGTCAAGGTCCTGATCCGCGGCGTGGCCGCGGCGATACTGTGCGGGTCCAGCACCGTGATCTGACCCGATCCGTCGGCGAACAGCACGGTGTGTTCACCGTGTGCGACAACATGACCCGGCTCGTCGGCCATGAAGGTGGTGTCCGTCAACTGCCCCGCCGATGCGTCGAGCAACCGAAAGCCCGTGTCGGTCGTCACCAGAACGTGCGCGTCGTCACCGGCCGGATTCACCCGGAGAAACCCCTCCAGTGGGAGATCGGACCCGACCTGAAGGGTGTTGCCGTCCAACACGTACAACCCGCCGTCGTAGGTGACCACCACCGGATCGGCTATCGGATCATGCGCAGCCTGCGGCGGTTCGCCGCCTGCGCAACCGACGAGTGTCACCGCCAACGCTCCGACGGACGCGAGAACCTTCGATGTAGTGGTCAGCACCACACACTCTTATCATTAATGACATTCATTTTCAATAAGCTCGGGTGTTCGCCACTCCGTACCGCCCGCCTAAGCTCGATCCGTGTCTGAGCACGCCTTCAGCCCCGACGAGCGCCGAGCCGTCTACCGGGCCATCGCCGAACGTCGTGACATGCGCCGATTCGTCCCCGGCAGCACTGTCGAACCAGCGGTGCTGAGTCGGCTGTTACACGCCGCCCATGCGGCACCGAGCGTCGGCCTGATGCAGCCGTGGCGGTTCATCCGCATCACCGACGACGCGCTGCGCAACAAGATCCACGCCCTCGTCGACGAGGAACGCGCCAACACCGCCGACGCACTCGGCGCCCGCGGCGACGAATTCCTGGCCCTGAAGGTCGAAGGCATCCTCGACTGCGCCGAACTGTTCGTCATCGCCCTCGGCGAGAACCGCGACCGGCACATCTTCGGCCGCCGCACCCTGCCCCAGATGGATCTGGCGTCGGTGTCCTGCGCAATCCAGAACATGTGGCTGGCCGCCCGCGCCGAGGGCCTCGGCATGGGCTGGGTGTCGATCTTCGAGCCGCAGCCGCTGGCCCGGTTGATGGGGATGCCCGACGACGCCGAACCGGTGGCGATCCTGTGCCTGGGCCCGGTGCCCGAGTTCCCGGACCGGCCGGTGCTGGAGATCGAACACTGGACCTCTGCGCGCCCGCTACCCGAATTCGTGTCGGAGAACGGCTGGCCGGACGCGGTGTCGTCCTAGGCTGGTCGCGTGGCTGCCTCCGTCGACCTCAATGCCGATCTGGGCGAGGGCTTCGGTGCGTGGGAACTCGGCGACGACGAGGCCATGCTCGGCCTGGTCACCAGTGCCAATGTCGCCTGCGGTTTCCACGCCGGAGACCCGGCGCTGCTGCTGCGCACCTGTCGTGAGGCCGCGGCGCGGGGTGTACGCATCGGAGCCCAGGTCAGTTACCGCGACCTGGCCGGATTCGGCAGACGCTTCATCGACGTCACGCCCGAGGACCTCACCGCCGACGTGATCTATCAGATCGGTGCATTGCAGGCCATCGCCCATGCCGCAGGGGCCGCCGTAACCTACGTGAAACCCCATGGCGCGCTGTACAACACGATCGTCAGCCACCGCGAGCAGGCCGCCGCGGTGGTGGCTGCGGTGCACGGCATCGACGCCGGCCTACCGGTGCTGGGCCTGTCGGGTTCGGTGTTCTTCGATGAGGCGCGCAAGCGCGGTCTGCGCACCGTCGCCGAGGCGTTCGCCGACCGCGCCTACCAACCCGACGGCACGTTGGTGTCACGGCGCGAACCTGGGTCGGTACTGCACGATCCCTTGGAGATCGCCGAACGGGTGGCGGGCATGGTCGCCGCCGGGCAGGTCAGCGCGGTGGACGGAACCACCATCCCGATCACCGTGGAATCTGTTTGCGTACATGGCGATTCGCCGGGCGCGGTAGCGATCGCCACCGCCGTGCGCGAACGTTTGAGCACCGAAGGCGTCAATTTGGCCGCGTTCAGCTGACAGATTTGCCTGGCATGATGGCCGGGTGGTGGCGAACCCGGCGGTGACGCGGTGGCGGCCGAGTTCCATGCAGATCCTCGTCTTCGGGATCATCGCGTTGGCACTGGCCGGAAACACCCTGCAGACGTTCGTCGAAGGCACCCCCGACGTGGCGACTGCGGCCACGGTGTTCTGCGGCGTGTTCGTTCAGGCGTTGCGGTTTCTGGCGCTCGGCGTAGTGATCAGCGGGCTGATCGCGGTCTTCGCGACACCCGACCGGCTGGCCCGGTGGCTGCCGCGACGCACCGGCACGGCGATCCTGGCCGCGGGCGTCAGCGGTGCGGCGCTACCCGGCTGCGAATGCGGTTCAGTACCGGTGGCGCGCCGGCTTTTCGGAGACGCCACGGGTGGCGCGGTGGGCGCCGCCGCGCTGACGTTCATGCTCGCGGCACCGGCAATCAACCCGGTGGTGTTGGTGGCGACCGCCGTCGCCTTCCCCGGACATCCGCAGATGGTGGTCGCCAGGTGTGTGGCATCACTGCTGACCGCGCTCATCATGGGCGCACTCTGGGCCCGGTTCGGCAGGCCGGACTGGATCACCCGCCACCTCCCCGAGCCGCACCACGGCGAGGGCTCGCGGTGGGCCGTCTTCACCGAGGCCGCCCGCCACGACTTCCTGTCGGCAGCCTCCTACCTTGTCGTCGGCGCAGCCGCCGCGGCTGCCCTGCACGTGCTGGTTCCGGCGTGGGTCTACGAGCATCTGGCCGGGCAGGTGGCGCTCGGGGTGCTCACCATGGCTCTGCTCGCGGTCGTGCTGGCGTTGTGTTCGGAGGCCGATGCGTTCGTCGCGGCCAGCCTGACCATGCTGCCCCTGCTGCCGCGGCTGGTGTTCCTGGTGGTCGGGCCCGCCGTCGATATCAAGCTGTTCGCGATGCAGGCCGGAATGTTCGGCCGGGCATTCGCGATTCGCTTCGCGCCTGCGACGTTCGTAGTGGCGACGCTGGTGGCGTCCGGAGTCGGCCTGCTGATCATTGGGCCGCGATGAGCCGCGAGACCGAGAACGCACTGCTGCTGCTGATCGGGGTCAGCACCGCGATCATCACCCTCACCGGCACCTTCACCCGCTACGTCAAGCCCGCGCTGCTGCCTTATCTGGGTGCGACCGCGGTCCTGCTGATCGCCCTGGCCCTGGCTTCGATCGTCCGCGACATCCGGCACGGCGGCGACGAGGAACACGCCCATCACGACCATTCCCACCGGCGCGGCGTCGCCTGGCTGCTGCTGATCCCGATCGCGCTGCTGGCCTTCGTCGTGCCACCGGCGATACGGCCGGACGCTGCGTCGGTGTCCGAAGTGTCCACCGATGTGCTGAGGCGCGCTTTTCCTCCCCTTCCCGACGGCCGGGCACCGGAAATCTCGCTGCCCGACGTGCTGACGCGAGTGGCTCAAGACAGTGCAGGCACCCTCGATGGCCGAACCGTGACCGTCTCCGGATTCACGATGCGTGACGGTGACCGCACAGATCTGGCCCGAGTGGTGATCATCTGTTGCGCTGCAGACGCTCAGCTGGCCCGCATCCACCTGTCCGGGCCCGCTGCCGCTCAGCTGGCCGGGTATCCGGAGAACACCTGGATCAAAGTCGAGGGCACGATCCCTGCGGGACAAAGCGATTCGAGCAGGGGCAGTATTCCGACCATGACTGCCCTGAGCGCGATCCGCACCGAGCCGCCGGCACGGCCCTACGCCTGACCGCGGGTCTCGTGAGGGAACAGTCCCGGCAGTTGGACCCACCGGGCACCCGGTAGAAGAGGCAGCAGCTGCGCCGACGGAATGTCAGCTCAACCAGATCGCCCGTCCCGATCAACTCACCCATGGCCAACAGTGATTCGGTGACGTCCCGAACGTCGTCACGCAATTCCGGTCGGGCCCTTGCCAGCTCATGGGCGGCCGCCACCAAGGCCGCGGCGGCATTGCCGTAGAGCAGCCCCTTGGCCATCTTGACGCTCAACCCGGCGGCCAGCGGTTCCAGGTGCTCGGTGATCACCCGTCGGTACAGCTGCCCTGGCAGTGCTCCGTCGACGGGTGTGCCCACAGCCGTCGGCAGCCGGAGCTCGGTGCTGGTGGCACAACGCTGCAAATCGGCCAGCTCGGGCAGCACGCCGTACTGCAGCGCAGCGGCCAGCAGCGGTGACCACAACCGCGATGCGTGGCTGAACTGAACCAGGGAGGCACCGATACGAAGATCCGTCGTGCGGTATCCGGCGGCGGTTTTGGCGACGAGATCGACACAGCCGTCGTCATAGCAGCGTTGCACCGGAACCCAGCCGGCCGGATCCCCGCCGACGGTGATCGCGAAAAACCCTCCGAGCGAGGCGATTTCGCCGAGTTGGGTACCGATGTTCACGACGTCGCCACCACCTTGGGCACGACGCCGATATGAGGCCTGCCGGCGTCGACAGTGATCCGGGCCGCGACGCCGTATACGTCGGCAAGCAAATCCACGGTGAGGACCTCCACCGGGGTCCCGATCGTCACCACTTCCCCGGCGTCGAGCACACAGATCCGATCGCAATACGCGGCAGCGAGATTCAGGTCGTGCAGTGCGGCGATCACCGTCGCTCCCGTGTCCCGCAGCAGGCGCAGGGCCTCGTGCTGGTGGCGCAGATCGAGGTGGTTCGTGGGTTCGTCGAGCACGATGACGTCGGTGCGCTGGGCCAGCGCGCGAGCGATGAGCACCCGTTGCTTCTGCCCGCCGGACAGCCGGCCGTAATCGGCGCGGCTCAGGTCCGCGATGTCCAGTGCCGCCAACGCCCCACCGATGATCTCGCGGTCCTCACGACTGTCGGCCGCGAAGGACCGCTTGTACGGCGTGCGGCCCATCGCGACCATGTCGTACACGGTGAGTTCGAAATCGCCTGTGCCTTCCTGCAATACCGCAGCCACCCGGCGTGCGGCCTGCTTGCCCGAAAGCTTCCACACGTCGGCGCCGTCGACCAGCACCCGCCCGGCACTCGGCCGCAGAGCCCGGTACAGCGTGCGCAGCAACGTCGTCTTGCCCGCCCCGTTGGGTCCGACCACGGCCAGCACCTCACCTGCGGCCACTGCCAGCGAGACATCGGTGACCACCGGTTTGCCGCGCATCGACACCGACACCCCGTCGAACACCACCTCTACCGTCACACCCCGGCCTTTCGTCGCATCAGCCACAGGAAGAACGGCCCGCCGACCAATGCGGTCAGGATCCCGACGGGCAGTTCCTCCGGTGTGGCCACGGTCCTGGCCACGATGTCGCACGACACCAGGAATGCCGCCCCCAGCAGTGCGGCAGCGGGCAGCGCCTTGCGGTGATCGGCCCCGACCAGCAGCCGCACCACGTGCGGCATGATCAGCCCGACGAATCCGATCGTGCCGCTGACCGCGACCATGGCGCCGACCATGACGGCCACGACGACGAACATCCCGGCCCGGAACCGGTGGACGTCGAGCCCCAGCGAGGCAGCCGCCTCCTCACCGGTGTAGAGCAGGTTCAGCGACCGGGTGAAGGCCACGAGCACCAACACGCCGAGGATCACGGCCAGCGCGGGCACCCAGACCGTGCTCCAGGTGGTCCCGCCCAGGCCGCCGAGCATCCACCGCACCGCCGACTGCGTCTTGTGCGGATCGTCAGAGGTCACGATCATCAGGCTCGCCAGCGCGGACAGTACTTCGGCCACTGCCACACCGGCCAGAACCAGCCGCACGGTCGTCATGCGCCCGCCCGAGCGAGCAAGAAAGTACACCGCGACGAGCGCGAGGAAGGCCCCGAGGAAGGCCGCCAGCGGCAAGGTCAGTGCCTGCAACGCGCCGGCACCCGACACCAGCACGGCGACAGCACCGACCGAGGCCCCCGAGGAGACGCCCAGCAGCATCGGATCGGCAAGCGGGTTGCGCACCACGGCCTGCAACGCCATGCCGCACGCCGCCAGACCGGCGCCGACCACCGCCCCCAGCACGACCCGGGGCAACCGGGCGTCGAGCACGATGGACTCCCGCACCGTAGGCCAACTCTGTTCGGCGAGGCCCGGATGCACGGAGTGCAGCACGATGGCCCACACCTGACCCGGCGGGATGGAGACCGAACCGATGGCCACCCCGGCGGTCATCGTCGTCAGCAGCAGCCCCGCCAGCGCTGCGAGGACCAGCCGGTAGGGCATCACGCAAACCGGTCCGGGTGCAGCTGTCGCGCCAGAGACTCCACCGCTTGGCCAACCCGTACGCCGACGACCACCGACGACAGCGGAAGTACCGCGAACCGCTGCTGCTCGACAGCAGGAACATGCTGCAGGAGAGGATGTTCGGTGAGGAATCTCTTCTTGTCCGCGACCGGCTGATCGCCGTAGTCGTAGATCACGATGACCTCGGGGGCTCGCTCGGCGAATTGCTCGAAGGACACGTCGCCCCACACCTTGGGCACGTCGGCGAACAGGTTGACACCGCCGGCCTCTTCGATCATCAGGTTGCCGATGCCTTTGCCGCCCGAGGTGAACACCGTCGCCTCACCACTGTCGTACACCGCGACGCGTACCGGCTGGGTCCCGCGTAGCTTCGCCTCGGACTGCGCCAGCTCACCATGGAGCTTCTCGAGCTGCTGCTCGGCGCGGTCGGAGACACCGAAAATGTCTCCGATGGTTCGGATTTCGTCGTCCACGGCCGACATCGTCACGGGCTCGTCCCGGCAATCCTCGATGTTGAGGTAGGTGTTCACACCGGCATCGGCCAGCCGCTGCCGAGCGCGGCCCTCCTTCTCGTCGAACGCGCTCTCCCAGCCGCCGTAGACGAAATCGGGTTCGACAGCCAGCAGCGACTCGTAGGACGGGTACTCCTTGGCCAGCACCGGAATGCTGTCGTAGGCGGCCTGGTACTCGGGCAGGATCCGATCGTCGAGATAGGACGTGCCGGCCATGGAGTTCTCCAGGCCCAGCGCCAACAGCACCTCGATCGCATGCTGGTTGAGCGCGACAGCGCGAGTAGGCGGACGGTCATAGGTGGAGCTGAGGCCGCAGTTGTCCACGGTGACCGGGAATCCCAATGGGGCGCCGTCTGCGGTGTCGGGCGCCGCGGTCGAGGCGCACCCCGAAACCAGTAGCAGCGATGCCAGTCCGGCGGTCAGCCAACGAGCAGCCATGGGCGTACCCATCCTCTCCGGGGAGATCCGCCCCAGTGCGTGCGAGGTGGCGACTGCGGTGCGTATCTGGCTCTCGACGACCAGCAAGAACTGGTCGATCGATCACAGTGGCGGGACCGCGCCGGATTCACACCGGCTTCCACGATCCGCAGTCGCCCTATCGCCCTCGATGGTAGGTCAGGCCGGGCCGACCACCGGCAGCAGCGCCATCTCCCTGGCGTTCTTGATCGCCGTGGCAACCTGGCGCTGTTGCTGCGGGGTGAGCCCGGTGATGCGCCGGGACCGGATCTTGCCCCGCTCGCTGATGAACGTGCGCAGCAGGTGGACGTCCTTGTAGTCGACCTCGGTCGCCCCGAGGGCCTTCAGCTGATTGCGCCTCGGCTTCTTGAGATCGGTGGCCGGCGGTCGCTTCTTGTTGTTCTTCCGGGAATTCGCCGCCATCACCAACTCGACTTCCGTACGCCGGGCAGTTCACCGCGGTGCGCCAGTTCGCGCACCCGGACCCGGGACAGGCCGAACTTGCGCAGATGACCGCGTGGTCGCCCGTCGACCGCGTCCCGGTTGCGCAGCCGGACCGGGCTGGAGTCACGCGGCAACCGTTGCAGCGCCGACACCGCAGCGGCCTTCTGCTCACGCGTGCTCTCCGGATTGCGGATGGTCTCCTTGAGCTCGGCCCGCCGTTCGGCATAGCGCTCCACGAGTTTGCGGCGCTGGTCGTTCTTGACGATCTTGGATCGCTTGGCCATCAGCGCTCCTCACGGAATTCGACGTGGCGGCGGATGACCGGGTCGTACTTGCGCAGCACGATCCGGTCCGGGTCGTTGCGGCGGTTCTTGCGGGTGACGTACGTGTACCCCGTCCCCGCGGTCGACCTCAGCTTCACAATCGGCCGAATATCGGTGCTGGCCATCAGATCTTCTCCCCTGCGCTACGCAGCCGCGCCACCACGGCTTCGATGCCGTCGCGGTCGATCACCTTGATTCCCTTGACGCTGACCCGAAGTCGGATCCGGCGGCCTTCGGTCGGCAGGTAGTAGGTCTTGGTCTGGATATTGGGGTTCCAGCGGCGGCGACTGCGCTTGTGCGAGTGCGACACCGTGTTGCCGAACCCGGGCGAGCGCCCGGTGACTTGGCAGTGGGCAGACATCGGTCTCCTTCGGATGGGGTAGCCTCACGATAATGATAATCGTTTTCAACAACAACTGTGTCGGGAGGTACGGTGCGAACCCCTGTGGTGCTGATCGCCGGTCAAGGTGACAGCGACGGCGTAGCAGAAGAACTGGGCCGTAGGCCGGGAACCGTGCTCGTGCGCCACACCTTTGACGGCCACGTGGTGCTGCGGACCGTGTCCGACGGCGGCGGGACATCCGAACTGGCGCTCGAGCTCGCCCACGGCTGCGTGTCCTGCACAGTCCGCGACGACCTGCTGATCCTGTTGCGGCGCCTGCACCGGCGTGGCGACGTGGAACGCATCGTCGTGCAGTTGATGCCCTGGCTGGAGGCCGAGCCGGTGTGCTGGGCCATCAACACCATCCGGGTCCACGTCGGCCCCGGCTACATCGACGGACCTGCCTCTCGCGACGTCACCATCGACGCGGTGATCGCATGCCTGGACGCCACGGTATGGCTGCAACAGTCCGTCGGCGACGACGAACTGCCCGACGGACGCACCGTCGCCCAGGTGGTCGTCGGCCAGGCCGAGTTCGCCGACATGCTGGTGCTCAACGAGCCCGAGGCCACCACCCTGGCGGTGCTGCGCCGGCTCGCGCCCCGCGCCCGCATCACCGTGGGTCCCGACCAGGTGGAGCTCGGCCTGGCGCATCTGGAACCGAACAGCCGGCGCGGGCGCACCCCGACACCGCACGATCCGCTCCTGGCCGGCGAGCCACCGCTGGAATCCGACGACGAGGTCATCATCGTCGAATTCGCCGCGCGCCGACCGTTTCACCCCATGCGCCTGCACGACGCCGTCGACCTTCTGCTCGACGGCGTGGTGCGCACCCGCGGCCGAGCCTGGCTGGCCAACCGGCCGGGCGACGTCATGTGGATCGAATCCGCGGGCGGTGGCATGCACTTCAGCAACGCCGGAAAATGGCTCGCGGCAATGGATTCCACCGAGCTGGCCTACACCGACCCGGAACGGCTGGCAATGGCCGCCATCGACTGGCACCACCAGTTCGGCGATCGTCACATCTCGCTGACCGTGCTGGTCTGCGGCGCGCGGCCCGGCGAAGTCATCGAGGCACTGCGCGGCGCGCTGCTCACCGACGACGAGCTGGCGCGACCCGAGGAATGGGCCGATTACCCCGACCCGTTCGGCGATTGGCACGAAGAACCCTGCCAGCCCGGCATCGACGAACCCGCAGCATCCGTCCACACAGAAGGCGAATCCCAGTGAAACCCGACATCCACCCCGACTATCACCCCGTGGTGTTCCAGGACGCCGCGACCGGCACCCAGTTCCTGACCCGGTCCACCGCGACCAGTGACCGCACCGTCGAGTGGCCCACCCGGGACGGTGTCCGGACCTACCCGCTGATCGTCGTCGATGTCACCAACGACTCGCATCCGTTCTGGACCGGCACCGCACGGCATCTCGACTCGGCGGGGCAGGTGGAGAAGTTCCGCCGTCGCTACGGATAGGTCCTGGTTCTAGGGTGAAGCCATGCGGCTCAAGCCCGGCAGACCTGACCTGGCCCCCTATGCGCGGTTCTTCGACGCGCCGTCGGCCACACCGCAATCCCCGGTCACCGTCACCTGGGCGGGGGTCAGCACGCTCCTCGTGGACGACGGCACGTCGGCCGTACTGACCGACGGCTTCTTCTCGCGGCCCACACTGCCACGCGTGGTCCTGCGCAAGCTGGCGCCGTCACTGCCTCGCATCGACGGCTGCCTGGCCCGCCTCGGCGTCGACAAACTCGAAGCGGTGCTGCCGGTACACAGCCACTTCGACCACGCCATGGACTCGGCCGTCGTCGCCGAGCGCACCGGCGCCCGACTCGTGGGCGGCAACTCGACCGCCCAGGTCGGCGTCGGGGGCGGCCTGGCCCCCGATCGGATCGTGACCGTCACGCCGGGCGAAGCCGTCACCCTCGGCGCGTATGACGTGACGCTCTTCGAGTCCGAGCACTGCCCGCCGGACCGGTTCCCGGGCATCATCACCGAACCGGTCGTCCCGCCGGTGAAGGTCGCGGCCTACAAGTGCGGAGAAGCCTGGTCGACCCTGGTGCACCACCGGCCCAGCGACCGCCGGCTGCTGATCGTCGGCAGCGCCGGGGCGGTGCCTGGCGCCCTGACCAGGCAACGCGCCGAGGTGGTCTACCTCGGGATCGGCCAGCTGGGCCTGCAGTCCGAGCAGTATTTCGAGACCTACTGGGCCGAAACCGTGCGCGCGGTCGGGGCGCGGCGGGTCGTGCTGATCCACTGGGACGATTTCTTCCGCCCCCTGCACGAGCCGCTACGCGCCCTGCCGTATGCCGGCGACGACCTCGATGTGTCGATGCGGGTGCTGACCCGGCTCGCCGAACAGGACGGAGTGCGCCTGCACCTACCCACGGTGTGGGAACGCTCCGATCCCTGGATCAGTTGATCCTCGCGCTCATCGCCCTGGCGGTCGTGCTGGCGTTCGCGCTGGCACGGCCAGAAGGCTGGCCCGAGGCCGTCGTGGCGATCCCGGCTGCGGGGCTGCTGATCGCGTTCGGGGTGATATCGACGGACGACGCGCTCGCCGAAGTGCAGAGGCTGCTGCCCGTGGTCGGATTCCTCGCGGCCGTACTGGTGCTGGCGCACCTGTGCGACGACGAGGGTCTGTTCCACGCCGCGGGTACGTTGATGGCCCGGGCCAGCCGGGGCGATTCCCGGCGGCTGCTGACCCGGGTCTTCCTGATTGGGGCGACGACGACGGCGGTGCTGAGCCTGGATGCGACCGTGGTGCTGTTGACGCCGGTTGTCCTGGCCACCGCGCGCACGCTGGCGATACCGCCGCGCCCGCATGCCTATGCCAGCGCGCACCTGGCCAACTCCGCGTCGCTGCTGTTTCCGGTGTCGAACTTGACCAACCTGTTGGCCTTCGCCGTGGCCGGACTGTCCTTCACCCAGTTCACTGCGGTGATGGCGCTGCCCTGGCTGGCCGCCATCGCCGTCGAATTCATCGTGCTCCGTGTGCTTTTCCGCCACGAACTGAGCCGTCCGGCCGCCGAGGTGACTCCCCCGCCCCCCGAGATTCCGGTGTTCGTACTCGTGGTGCTGGGTTTGACGCTGGCGGGCTTCGTCGTCACCTCGGTGTTGGATGTGTCCCCGGCCTGGGCGGCGCTGGCCGGGGCGGCGGTGCTCGGTGTGCGCAGCCTGGCTCAGCGCCGCAGCACCATCGGCGGGATCGTGCGCGCCGTCAACGTGCCGTTCCTGGCGTTCGTGCTGTGCCTGGGTGTCGTGGTCGACGCGGTCGTGCACAACGGACTGGGCGAGTGGATGCGTGGGGCGCTTCCCGTCGGCGACTCGTTACCCGCGCTGTTGGGCCTTGCCGCGGTGGCGGCAGTCCTGGCCAATCTGGTCAACAACCTGCCGGCGGTGCTGGTGCTGCTTCCACTGGTGGCCGGCGCCGGTCCGGGCGCCGTCTTGGCCGTGCTGATCGGGGTGAACATCGGCCCCAACCTGACCTACGTCGGGTCACTGTCAAACCTGTTGTGGCGCAACGTGGTTCATCGCGACGGCCTGCCAGCTCGGTTCACCGAGTTCAGCCGGGTGGGCTTGGCGACAGTGCCGCTCACCCTCGTGGCCGCCGTGGTGGCGCTGTGGGCCAGCCTGCGCATCTTCCACTGACGAGCAGACGCGAAAGTACCCAAAAGTGCTGGTTTTTGGGCACTTTCGCGTCTGCTCGCGCTAAAGACTGCGGCGCTGACGGGCGATCTCGGCGAGCACCACACCGGCCGCGACCGAAGCGTTCAGCGACTCCGTGGGCCCCGCCATCGGGATCGACACCACCGCATCGCAGTTCTCGCGGACCAACCGGGACAGGCCCTTGCCCTCCGAGCCGACGACAACGACCATCGGCCCGGTGCCCTCGAGTTCGTCCAGCGTGGTGTCGCCGCCGGCATCGAGGCCGACGACCTGAAGACCGGCATCGGCGTAACTCTTCAGTGTGCGAGTCAGATTCGTCGCCCGCGCCACCGGAGTACGGGCCGCGGCGCCGGCACTGGTGCGCCACGCCACCGCGGTCACCGAAGCCGACCGCCGCTGCGGGATCACCACGCCTTGTCCGCCGAACGCGGCCACCGAACGCACGATGGCACCCAGGTTGCGGGGATCGGAAATGTTGTCCAAGGCCACCATCAGGGCGGGCTCCCCGGAGTCCCTGGCCGCCTTCAACAGATCGTCGGGGTGGGCGTAGTTGTACGGCGGCACCTGCAGGGCCAGACCCTGGTGCAGTCCGTTGGAGCTCATCCGGTCCAGATCGTGGCGCTGCACCTCGAGGATCGAGATACCGCGGTCCGCGGCGATCTGGACCGATTCGGTGAGACGCTCGTCGGCCTCGGTACCCAACGCCACGTACAGCGCGGTGGCCGGAACCTTGGCCCGCAGGCACTCCACCACCGGGTTGCGGCCGAGCACCAACTCGGTGTCGTCGGTCTTCTTGTGCCGCCCCTGTGCCTGACGAGCCGCCTTCGCGGCCTTCTTGGCAGCCGGATGGTGCGGGCGCTGATCGGCGCGCGGCGTGGCGCCACGGCCTTCGAGCCCGCGGCGACGCACGCCGCCGGACCCGACGGTCGGCCCTTTCTTGGTGCCCGGCTTGCGCACTGCGCCGCGCCGCTGCGAATTCCCGGCCATCTACGCTCCGTTTCCGTCCACCAGTGCCCACTGTGGACCATCGGCGGTGTCGGTGACCTCGATACCTGCCGCCTTGAGTCGATCCCGGATGGCGTCGGCCGCGGCCCAGTCCCGATTGGCCCGGGCCTCGGCCCGACCGGCCAGCGCCCACTGCACCAGCTCGTCCACCGCAGCCAGCGCCGCCGACGTCTCGTCGCGGGATTCCCAACGCTCGTCCAGCGGATCGCAGCCGAGGATCCCCATCATCGCGCGGATCGAGGTGGCCTGCGCCATCGCGCCGTCGTGATCACCGGCATCCAGTGCGCGGTTGCCCTCGGCCCGCGCAGCATGCACCTCGGCCAGTGCGATCGGCACCGCGAGGTCGTCGTTCAGTGCGGCCGCGAACTTGGGCGTCCAGTCGCCGACGGCCACCGCGCCGACCCGGTTGCGCACCCGGTGTAGGAAGTCCTCGATGCCGCTGTAGGCCTTCACCGCATCCTGCAGCGCATTCTCGGAGAACTCCAGCATGGACCGGTAATGCGCGCTGCCCAGGTAGTAGCGCAGCTCGGCAGCCCGAACCCGTTGCAGCACAGCAGGAATCGAAAGCACGTTGCCCAGCGACTTGCTCATCTTCTCGCCGCCCATGGTGACCCAGCCGTTGTGCAGCCAGTACCGGGCGAACCCGTCGCCCGCGGCCCGAGCCTGGGCGATCTCGTTCTCGTGGTGCGGGAAGATCAGGTCCATGCCGCCGGCGTGGATGTCGAACTCCTCGCCGAGGTAGGCCTCGCACATCGCGACGCACTCGGTGTGCCAGCCGGGCCGTCCCCGGCCCCAGGGCGTCGGCCACGACGGCTCGCCCGGCTTGGCGCCCTTCCACAGCGTGAAGTCGCGCTGATCGCGTTTGCCCGTGGCCACGCCCTCACCCTGGTGCACATCGTCGATCCGATGACCGGACAGCGCGCCGTAGTCGGACTGGCTCTGCACGTCGAAATACACGTCGCCGCCCTGGGCGTACGCGTGCCCCTTCTCGATCAGGCGGTCGATGAGCTCGACCATCTGGGTGATGTGGCCGGTGGCCCGCGGCTCAGCCGACGGCGGAAGCACGCCCAGCGCGTCGTACGCGGCGCTGAACGCCCGCTCGTAGGTCGCGGCCCACTCCCACCACGGCCGGCCGGCGTCGGCCGCCTTGTTGAGGATCTTGTCGTCGATGTCGGTGACGTTGCGGATGAACGCAACGTCGTATCCATTGGCGGTCAGCCAGCGGCGCAGCACATCGAACGCGACTCCGCTACGGACATGACCGATGTGCGGTAAGCCCTGAACGGTGGCACCGCACAGGTAGATCGAAGCGTGCCCCGGCCGCAGCGGTACGAAATCCCGTACGACACCCGCCATGGTGTCGTACAGCCGCAGGCCGGTCTCTGTTGCCGACCCGACAGCTTGAGCGCGATCGGTCACGACGTGCCAGCTTACCGGCCTATTCCGCCGGAACCACCAAAGCGCTGGCTATCGCGGCCAAACCTTCACCCCGACCGGTCAGACCGAGCCCGTCGGTCGTGGTCGCCGAGACCGACACCGGAGCCCCGATCAGACCGGAGAGCAGGTCCTGGGCCTCCTCACGGCGCGGCCCGATCTTGGGCCGGTTGCCGATGACCTGCACTGTGGCGTTGCCGATCGCGAAGCCCGCTTCCTGCACCAGCCCGCGCACGTGGCGCAGCATGTCGGCGCCGGTGACTCCCCGCCATTCCGGCCGGTCGGTGCCGAAGACCCCGCCGAGGTCACCGAGGCCCGCCGCACTGAGCAGCGCGTCACACAATGCGTGCGCGGCGACGTCACCGTCGGAATGGCCGGCGCAGCCGTCGGCGCCTTCGAACTCCAGGCACAGCAGCCAACACGGCCGGCCCGGCTCGATCGGATGGACGTCGCTACCCAACCCGACTCTGGGGATCAGCATGTGCCACGCGCCATGACGGCCTGGGCGAGCAGCAGATCCAGTGGAGTCGTGATCTTGAACGCCATCGGATCGCCCTCGACGATCTGCACGGGGGTACCGATCTGCTCGACGAGCGAGGCGTCGTCGGTGACCACACCGGCACCGGCACGTTGATAAGCCCGGCGCAACACATCGGTGTGGAAGCCCTGAGGGGTCTGCACGGCCCGCAGACCGGCCCGCTCGGGCGTGCCCAGCACCGCGCCGTTGGCGTCGACGGCCTTGATGGTGTCGGCCAATGGGAGGCCGGGAACGACGGCGGCGTGGCCGTCGGCCAGTGCCGCGACGATCCGGGCGACGAGCGAAGGGGGAGTCAACGCCCGGGCGGCGTCGTGCACGAGGACGAAATCCGGTTCGCCGGCGGCCTCAAGGGCCAGCGCCACCGATTCGGTGCGATCGGCTCCCCCGGCCACGATGTGCGCACGGCCCCCGAACACCAAGGTGGCCTCATCCGTGAGCGCGGGCGGAACCGCGACCACGACCTTGTCGATCACCCCTGAGGCCAGCAGCCCGTCGAGGGCGTGCTCCAACAGGGGTTTGTCCCCCAGTTTGACGAACGCTTTGGGTCTGCCCGCGCCTAGCCGCTCACCTGAGCCGGCGGCCGGGACGACCGCGACAGTTGTTGCCACCACGCGTCAGGACGCGGCGGCCAGAACCTCGTCGAGGATGGTCTCCGCCTTGGCGTCATCGGTGTTCTCGGCCAGCGCAAGCTCACCGACCAGAATCTGCCGGGCCTTGGCCAGCATTCGCTTCTCACCCGCGGACAGACCGCGTTCCTGATCGCGACGCCACAGATCCCGGACAACCTCGGCAACCTTGTTCACGTCACCGGAGGCCAGCTTCTCGAGATTGGCCTTGTAGCGGCGCGACCAGTTGGTCGGCTCTTCGGTGTGCGGAGCCCGCAACACCTGGAAAACCTTGTCGAGACCTTCCTGGCCCACGACGTCGCGGACACCGACATACTCAGCGTTGTCTGCGGGTACTCGAACGGTCAGATCCCCTTGGGAAACCTTCAGGACGAGATATTCCTTCTGCTCGCCTTTGATAGTCCGGGTTTCGATCGCCTCGATCAACGCAGCACCGTGGTGTGGATAGACGACGGTGTCTCCGACCTTAAAAATCATCTGATTCGAGCCCCTTTCGCTAGTCCATCCTAACACGGGCCCAGATCACACGCGCACCAACTATGCAGGTCAGGGGCCATGCAGGTGAAGAACAGGGGTTGACATGGTGACGAAAGCGTGCAACCACCTGGCCTGCCGGGGGGCCGAAACGGCTGCCCCCGCAAAGGTGTTGCGCGCCCGGGACGGCCGTGGCCGGACCCCCTTCCGAGGCGTCTGCCAAGCCCTCGCATTCCGCCCGCCGACGCCACCTACTACTGTGCATAGTCGAAGTACGCCGACCCAGCTCAGGAGGCTTGAGTGAACCGCTTCGCAATGCGTGCCTCGGCCGGTCTGGCCGCATGTGGCCTGACCGCAGCCGTTCTCACCGGGTGCAGCGCCGGCCAGGTCTCCCAGACGGCCACCCAGGAGCCCGCCGTCAACGGCGTCAACGCACAGTCCGGCGCCATCGCGCTGCGCAACGTGCACCTGCGCGCGCCGCAGCAGAAGGACTACGTCGAGGCAGGCTCGGAGGCCGAGTTGCTGTTCGTCGCAGCCAACGGATCCACCGAGCAGGCCGACAAGCTGGTCTCGATCAAGTCCCCCGTGGGCGACGTGGCACTGACCGGGGATCAGACCATCCCGGCAGGCGGCGTCCTGGTGGTGGGCGAGCCCGACGGCCAGACCAAGCCGCTGGAGAAGACCGAGGCCGCCGACGCCGTCACCGCCAAGGTCACGCTGACCAAGCCGGTCACCAACGGTCTGCTCTACGACTTCACCTTCAAGTTCGAGAACGGCGAGACCACTGTCGCCGTGCCGATCTCGGCGGGCGAGGCACCGCGGCGCAACACGGCCGGCGAAGAGCCGAGCGAGGCTGCCGCCGGCGGCGCCGAAGCCGGCGGGCATCACTGACCTGCCACACCGCTGACCCGCGGGGCCCCCGACCGGCGCGTGCCTAACCGCTGATGTCGGGGGTTGCCGTTACTGTCACGGCGTGGCCGCTTCGAAAATACGTTCGCAATACCGCTGCTCGGAATGTCAGCACGCCACCCCCAAATGGGTGGGGCGCTGCGCCAATTGCGGCACCTGGGGAACGGTCGACGAAGTAGCGACACTCGCGTCGGTGGGCAGCTCCGTCCGCCGCTCGGTGGCCCCGACGTCGCCCGCGGTTCCGATCACGTCGATCGACCCCGGTATCACCCGGCATTACGCGACCGGTGTCACCGAGCTGGATCGGGTTCTAGGCGGCGGCCTGGTGGCCGGTTCGGTCACGTTGCTGGCCGGGGAACCCGGTGTCGGCAAGTCCACCCTTCTCCTCGAGGTCGCCAACCGCTGGGCCCACACCGGCCGCCGCGCCCTCTACCTGTCGGGCGAGGAATCCGCGGGCCAGATCCGACTACGCGCCGAACGCACCGGCTGCACACACGACAACGTCTATCTGGCAGGCGAATCCGACCTCCAGATCGCCCTCGGCCACATCGAAGAGGTCAAACCCAGCCTGGTGATCGTCGATTCGGTGCAGACCATGTCCACCACCGAAGCCGACGGCGTGACCGGTGGGGTGACCCAGGTGCGAGCGGTGACCACAGCGCTGACCGGCTACGCCAAAACCGCGGTCGGAGACCCAGCGGTGGCCATGATCCTGGTCGGGCACGTGACCAAGGACGGCGCCATCGCAGGCCCGCGTTCCCTTGAGCATCTGGTCGACGTGGTGCTGCATTTCGAGGGTGATCACACGTCGAGCCTGCGCATGGTTCGCGGGGTCAAGAACCGGTTCGGCGCCGCCGACGAGGTCGGCTGTTTTCAGATGCACGACAACGGAATCGAGTGCGTCAGCGATCCGTCCGGGCTGTTCCTCGACCAACGCCCGGCAGCCGTTCCCGGCACCGCTGTCACCGTCACCCTGGACGGCAAGCGCCCGATGATCGGTGAGGTGCAGGCGCTGGCCGTACAACCGGTGGGCCCGCCGCGGCGCGCGGTCAGCGGTATCGACTCCGCCCGCGCCGCGATGATTAGCGCGGTGCTCCAGACCCGCTGCGCGTTGCCGATCGGCGGCCACGACCTGTACGTGTCCACCGTCGGCGGCATGCGGCTGACGGATCCGTCCTCGGACCTGGCCGTCGCATTGGCCATCACCTCGGCCTACCTCGACATCGCGCTGCCGATGAATGCGGTGGTGATCGGCGAGGTCGGACTCGTCGGCGATCTGCGCCGGGTCACCGGCATGGACCGCAGGCTGGCCGAGGCCGCCCGGCTGGGTTTCACGATTGCCGTGGTCCCGCCAGGAGTCACCAGCGCACCCGCTGGACTGCGCGTAATCACCGTGGACCACATCGGGGCCGCCTTGCGGGCGCTCAGGGAGATCGCAATTGCCAGCAATCAGGAACATCGCGGACAATAGCGGCCGACCCTAGGAGAATTGATGGCCGTGAACTCCGGTGCTCGCACCAGCCGCACCGTCGTGCATCTGGCGCGACCGACGCTACGGGAAACCCTCGGCCGGCTGGCGCCCGGAACGCCGCTGCGTGACGGGCTGGAACGCATCCTGCGCGGCAAGACGGGCGCTCTGATCGTGCTCGGCTACGACGACAGCGTGGAGGCGATCTGCGACGGCGGGTTCGCCCTGGATGTGCGCTACGCGCCCACCCGCCTACGTGAGCTGTCCAAGATGGACGGCGCGGTGGTGCTGTCCAGCGACGGGGGCCGCATCGTGCGGGCCAACGTGCAGTTGGTGCCGGACCCGTCGATCCCCACCGACGAATCCGGTACCCGGCACCGCTCGGCCGAGCGCACCGCGATCCAGACCGGTTATCCGGTGATCTCGGTGAGCCATTCGATGAGCATCGTGACGGTGTATGTCGCCGGCGAGCGCCATGTGGTGCCCGATTCGGCGACGATCCTGTCGCGGGCCAACCAGACCATCAACACGCTGGAGCGCTACAAGGGTCGGCTCGACGAGGTCAGCAAGCAGCTGTCCACCGCCGAGATCGAGGACTTCGTGACGCTGCGTGACGTCATGACCGTGGTGCAGCGGCTGGAGATGGTGCGCCGGATCAGCCTGGAGATCGACGCCGATGTCGTCGAACTCGGCACCGATGGGCGCCAGCTCAAACTGCAGCTCGACGAACTCGTCGGCGACAACGAGGCCGCCCGCGAGCTGATCGTGCGGGACTACCACGCTCTGCCGGACCCGCCGACGGCCGCGCAAGTGGGCGCGACCCTCGACGAGCTGGACGCGCTGACCGACAGCGAGCTGCTCGACTTCACCACGCTGGCAAGGGTTTTCGGGTACCCGTCGACCTCGGAGGCGCAGGACTCGGCGATGAGCTCACGTGGCTACCGCGCGATGGCC
Source organism: Mycolicibacterium peregrinum (assembly GCF_001665785.1). Lineage (GTDB taxonomy): Bacteria > Actinomycetota > Actinomycetes > Mycobacteriales > Mycobacteriaceae > Mycobacterium > Mycobacterium peregrinum_A. The sequence continues at coordinate 183,878 of NZ_LZSO01000049.1, read as the reverse complement.
GGCATTCCGCGACTGCAGTTCGCCCACGTCGATCTGCTGGTCCGCTCGTTCGGCTCACTGCAAGGACTGCTGGCCGCGAGCGCCGACGACCTTCAGTCGGTGGACGGCATCGGGTCGATGTGGGCGCGGCACATCCGCGAGGGTCTGTCGCTGCTGGCCGAGTCGACCATCGCCGACCGGCTGGCCTGAGTCAGTTACCCGGTGCGGCCGGCTCAGCCGGCGGTGCGCCCTCGGCGGGCGGCCCGGGCTGCTGCGGATTGGGCTGGGCCAGGATGAACGGCACCGGAGCCGATCTGAGATTGCCCAGCTGCACCATCAGGTTGTAGGTGCCCGGTCCGATCGGCTGACGCGGCATCGGGCACTGCGGCGCCGATCCCATGCCCGTCCAGGTGACCTCGGTGGTCACCTGCTCCCCCGGGTTGAACGTCTTCACCAGCGTCTCGTTGGACGGAGCGCAGTCCAGGTTCGACCAGAGCCGGTTGTTGTCCAGCGCGTACACGTAGGCGGCCAGCACCGCGGCACCCACGTCACGCTTGCAGGCCACCAGGCCGATGTTGGTGACGACCATGGTGAACTTCGGCTGCTCGCCCACGACGTACTGGGGCTGACTCGTGATGCCCTTGACCGCCAGTGTGGAATCCGGGCAGTCGTCACCCTCCTTGAGCAAGGGCGGTGGCGTGACGGCGGCCGTCGGCGTGACGGTCGGCGGCGGCGCATGCTGAGCCGGCGGCACCACCGGGGTCTTGACCTCGGGATTCTCGCCCGGCAGCGGCGTGGGCGGAGCAGCGGCTGCAGTGGGTTCGTCGGCTGACTTGCTCTCGGCTCCGGAGCTGCTGGTCACGATCACCGCGACGATCGCGGCGATGATCCCCACGACGACTACCGCGATTCCGATGGCCAGCGCCCGGCGCCGCCAGTAAATCTGCGAGGGCAGCGGCCCATGAGGTTCGAGATCCAACACGGCTTTCACGGTAAGCCCAGGTCATACCCAGTTGCCCGAGGCGCCCCGGCGTGTCGGGGCGCCAGCGAAATTCTCAGGCTTCGCCGATGTTGCCCAGATGGCTGCGCAGTTCCACGTGTCCGTCGGAAAGGTGGTACGTGGCGCCGACGATGGCCTGGGTGCCCGCGGCGAGACCGTTGGAGATCGCGGCCGACCGCATCTGCAGCTGGTTGACCGTCTCCTTGACGTGGAAGGCCTCGAACTCGTCGACGCGGGTCAGACCGGAATGGCGGCCCATCAGGATCGACGGGGTCACGCGCTCGACGATGTCGCGCACGTAACCGCCGGGAACCTGCCCCTCGTCGAGGGCGTTGATGGCAGCCTGCACCGCGCCGCAGCTGTCGTGGCCCAGTACGACGATCAGCGGCACGTTCAGGATCGACACCGCGTATTCGATCGAACCCAGCACCGCGTTGTCCAGCACGTGGCCCGCGGTACGCACGACGAACATGTCGCCCAGGCCCTGGTCGAACAGCAGCTCAGCGGCGACGCGGCTGTCACCGCAGCCGAACACCACGGCGGTCGGCTTCTGCCCATGCGCAAGCTTGGCGCGGCGCGCGATGTCCTGGCTGGGATGCTGCGGTTCGCCTGCGACGAAGCGGGCGTTACCGTCCTTGAGTGCTTTCCATGCGGACACGGGGTTCGAGTTGGGCATATCAGTCATTCTGCATGAGCGGCCGATGAGCATCGACCCGGGCGAATTAGTAGGTTGGTATGAATCCGCCCAGCGTGACCTCCCCTGGCGCCGGTCGGGTGTCACCGCCTGGCAGATCTTGGTCAGTGAATTCATGCTGCAGCAGACGCCGGTATCGCGCGTCGAGCCCATCTGGCTGGCCTGGATCCAACGGTGGCCCACGCCGTCGGCCACCGCAGCCGCCGGGTCGGCCGAGGTGCTGCGTGCCTGGGGCAAGCTGGGTTATCCGCGGCGGGCCAAACGTCTGCACGAGTGTGCGGTGGTGATCGCGGGCGAATACGACGACGAGGTGCCCAGCGACGTCGAGACGCTGCTGACCCTGCCCGGCGTCGGCGCCTATACGGCCCGTGCCGTCGCCTGCTTCGCGTATTCGGCCGGCGTCCCGGTGGTCGACACCAATGTGCGCCGGGTGGTCACCCGGGTGCTGCACGGTCAGGCGGACGCACCCGCTCGAGCCCGCGACCTGGACGACGTGGCCGCACTGCTGCCGCCCGACGAGACAGCTCCGGTCTTCTCGGCCGCCCTGATGGAATTGGGCGCGGTGGTGTGCACCGCACGCGCGCCGCAGTGCGGCGGCTGTCCGTTGAGCCGATGTCGTTGGCGCGCTGCGGGTTACCCGGCAGGGACGGTCGCCAAGCGCGTGCAGCGTTACGCCGGAACCGACCGCCAGGTGCGCGGCAAGCTGCTGGATGTCTTGCGCGCCAGCAGTTCTCCGGTCACCCGGGCTCAACTCGACGTGGCCTGGCTCACCGACACCGCCCAACGAGACCGCGCGCTGGACTCATTGCTGGTGGACGGTCTGGTGGAGCAGACCGACGACGGACTTTTCGCTCTCGCCGGCGAAGGTGGAAATACATGAGGTCGGCATGAATACCTGCCGCAGCACACCATTGGGGCTTCGCTTCACATAGAACGGATCTATGTCAAGCAAAATCTCAGCGACGTTTGCGTGTACGGCGGTGGGCCTGGGCCTGGGCCTCGGCCTGGCGGCACCGGCCACCGCAGCACCGTCCGGCACGGGCTCGGCTTCCGACACCGTGCGCGACCTGCAGAGCCGGGGCTATCACGTACAGGTGAACTCCAACGCCAACACGGGCCTGTCGAACTGCCGGGTCACCGGGGTACACGGACTGGCCGACTCCAACATCGACGACAACGGGTACCGCATCGACCCGTCCCAGCACACGACGGTCTACGTCAACGTGTCGTGCCAGCCCGACGGCTGACATCTCACGCCGTGACGGCGTCTTCGCTTGTACTGCAGGAGAATTGGCGCCGGTAGTCGGACGGTGTCACTCCGATCACCCGACGGAAGTGATGGCGCAGCAACGTCGCGGTGCCGAACCCGGCCTGCCCGGCGATCCTGTCGATATCCAGATCGGATTCCTCGAGCAGCCGGCGCGCGTACAGCACCCGCTGGTCGGTGATCCACTGCATCGGCGTGGTGCCGGTCTCCTCGACGAACCGGCGGGCGAAGGTGCGGGTGGACATCGCCGACCGTCTGGCCAACGTCGTCACGGTATGGGGCTTGTCCAGATTGCCCATGATCCAATCCAGGTGCGGTGCAAAGCTTTCCGAACACCGAACCGGAATCGGCTGATCGATGAACTGACGCTGCCCGCCATCGCGCTGCGGTGGGACGACCATGCGCCGGGCGATCCTGTTGGTCACCTCACTACCGAGCTCGCGGCGAACAAGGTGCAGGCAGGCATCGATACCCGCCGCGGTGCCCGCGCTAGTGATCAGGTTGCCGTCGTCGACGAACAGCACGTTGCGATCCACACGCGCGGTCGGATATCTGCGCGCCAGCTCGTCGGCGTGCATCCAGTGCGTGGTGCACGGCCTGCCGTCCAGCAGGCCCGCGGCGCCGGCCAGGAACGCACCCGAGCACACGGTCAGGATGATCGATCCCGCGTCGGCGGCGGCACGCACGGCCTCCAGTGCCTCGGGCAGGTAATCCGCGCCTCCGATCGCGGGGATCGCGACCAGGTCGGCCCCTTGGAGTGCCTCCAGGCCGTATTCCGGCGTCAACGTGGCGCCGACGGATGTCCGTAGCGGCTTGCCCGCCTCGGGCCCGCACACCTTGAAGTCGAAGTTCGGCACCCCGTCGCCGGACCGATCGATCCCGAAGACCTCGCAGATGACCCCGAACTCGAATACCGCCAGGCCGTCGAGCACCAGTGTGGAGACGCTTCTCAGCATGGCAGCATTTTATCGTAAGGTGTCAGCGCTGCCACTGTTGGCGGAATATCTTCCTCACGACAATTACTGCCATGACTGTTGCACTCGCCCTGATCATCCTGATCTCACCCTTCGCGGTCGCCGCCGCGGTGAGCTGGGCGGCACGGCGCAGCAATGTCCTGCGTTTCCGCCTGGATCTGTTCGACCTCAACCAGCCCGACTACGAGACCTACCGCGCGGGCCACGACCTCGATGCGATCCGCAGCCGCTTCGAGCACCAGCCGTCGTGGCCGAGCGCCGGGGCCCTAGGCGAGCGTCGTTAGGAAGCCGGTCACGGCCTCCCGGTACACCTCGGGCGCATCGTCGTGGATCAGATGCCCTGCGCCGGGAACATGCAGATACCTTGTGTCCTGGCCAATTTCGGCCATCTGACGCATCTGCCCCGGCGGCGCCACCGAATTCTCCGCCTCCATCAGCAACGTCGGCACCCTCACCTCCCGCCACTGCTGCCAGTAGTCCCGTGTTCCCCACTGGGCGGCGATGTCCAGCCACCACTGCGGGTACCCGTGCAGCCGCCAACCGGTAGCCGTCCGGTCAAAGGCCTCAAGAAAGTACTGACCCGCGACGGGTCCGAACTCGTCGTAAACCTCCTGCGCCGAGCCGAACTCGACCGGGAGGGCATGCACCCACGGCTCCCACGGCCCGGTGGTACGGCCCCGGAAATCGGGGGCCATGTCCTCGACCACCACTGCTGTGACCAGTTCCGGTCGGGCCGCGGCCAGACACCACGAATGCAACGCGCCCATGGAGTGCCCCACCAACGTCACCGGCCGCCCCAGCCCCGCCACGGCATCGCCGAGATCCTCGACGAAACGCTCGGTGCAGATCGGATGGGGATCGACCACATCGCGCCCGCGGTGCCATGGCGCGTCGTAGGTGTAGGCCTCACCCAACCCGGTCAACCACGACAATTGGCGCGACCAGGTGGTGCCGCGGCCCATCAGGCCGTGTACCAGCACGATGGGCTCGCCGCGCCCTCCTCGGTGGGTGAGTAGATCTGTGACCATCCCGTTATCTTGCCGGGCAGCCACGGTAGCCTGAACACCATGCCCGTCGTGAAGATCAACGCCATCGAGGTCCCGCCCAACGCCGGCCCGGAACTGGAGAAGCGCTTCGCCAACCGCGCACACTCCGTCGACAACCAGCCCGGATTCCTGGGCTTCCAGCTGCTGCGTCCGGTCAAGGGCGAAGACCGCTACTTCGTGGTGACGCAGTGGGAAACCGAGGAAGCCTTCCAGGCATGGGCCACGGGCCGCGCCGCCGAGGCGCACAAGGGCGAGCACGCCAACCCGGTCGCGACCGGCGCGTCACTGCTGGAGTTCGAGGTTGTGCTGGACGTTGCAGGGCCCGCTGCACAGGCGTAGCCGCGGCCGGACGCTGCGCCGCACGGTTGGCCTGACGGCCATCACCGCGGTCGCCGCGGCCCTGGCTTGTGGCTGTTCGCCCAACGTCGCGCCGGCGGCAGAAGTGTCCTACGGCGCGCACATCGACACCATCACCCCACCTGGTCTGCGTGCCAAGCAGACCATGGACATGCTCAACTCCGACTGGCCGATCGGTCCCATCGGCGTGCGCACGCTGGCCGCCCCCGAAAAGGTCGATCTGGTGGGCACCAAGATGGACTCGATCTGGTGGGATCGACCGTTCAAGGTCACCTCGGTGGACATCGGGGCCACGCAGGCGACCTTGCATGTGCTGACGTCCTACAACGTGGCCCAGGACATCGCGCTGAGGACCAACGACGCCGGCCTGGTCGACCGTTTCGACGTCACCCTGGTGCCGCCGAAGATCGAACAGTGGTCCGACATCGACACCGAGCTCACAAAGTCCGGCGCGCGTTACTCCTACCGCGTGTCCAAGGTGAACAACGGGAAGTGCGAGCAGGTCGCAGGCACCAACACCGACATGTCACTGCCCCTGGCGTCGATCTTCAAACTGTATGTACTGCTTGCAGTTTCGGACGCAGTCAAGGCCGGCACGCTGAGTTGGGACGATCACCTCACAATCACCAAGGAAGGCAAGAAGCTCGGCTCCGCCGGGCTGGACAAGCTTCCCCCCGGCGCTCAGATCACGGTACGGACGGCCGCCCAACAGATGATCTCGGCCAGCGACAACATGGCCACCGATCTGCTGATCGGCCGGATGGGCCCGGCCGCGGTGGAGCGCGCGCTGGTGACCGCGGGACACCACGATCCGGCCAGCATGACCCCGTTCCCGACCATGCACGAGGTGTTCTCGGTCGGCTGGGGTGAGCCGAACCTTCGCGACCAGTGGAAGGCCGCCTCCCCCGCAGATCGGGTGGCGCTGCTCCAGCAGACCAATTCCCGCCCCTACGAACCGGATCCGTACCGCACCCACACCCCCGCGTCCAACGACGGGCTGGAGTGGTTCGCCAGTGCGGCCGACATCTGCCGGGTACATGCTGCGCTGCAGGCCTCGGCCTTCGGCGCTGCGGCGCCGGTGAAGGACATCCTCTCCGCCCTGCCCGGCATCGACCCGGATCCCGACAAATGGAAGTACATCGGCGCCAAGGGCGGCAACCTGCCCGGCGATCTGACCTTCAGTTGGTATGCGGTGGACTACACCGGGCAGCCGTGGGTGTTCAGTTTTCAGCTGAACTGGCCGAAGTTCCGTAGCCCGACGGCAGCGGGCTGGTTGTTGCAGATTGCCAAGCGGGCATTCGCCATGGCGCCCGTGGGCTAGCTCGGTACGATCCGCTGCATGCCGCTGCAGACGGGGTCGAATTTCGCGGGGTTCACTGTGGTGCAACCACTGGGCTCGGGCGGGATGGGCGAGGTTTATCTGGTCGAGCATCCGCGCCTACCACGCCACGAGGCCCTGAAGATTCTCCCGGCCAGCGCCTCGCAAGATCCCGACTACCGCGACCGGTTCACCCGAGAAGCCGAACTGGCTTCGAGCTTGTGGCATCCCAACATCGTCGCCCTGCATGACCGCGGCGAGGCCGACGGCCAACTGTGGATCTCGATGGATTACGTTCGCGGCGAGGATGCCGCGAATCTGGCGCGGGCGCATCCCGGAGGTCTACCGCTGGTCCAGGTGACGGCGATCGCCACCGCCGTCGCCTCAGCCTTGGACTACGCGCACGGCCACGGGATGTTGCACCGCGACGTCAAGCCCGCCAACATTCTGCTCGGTGAGAGCGACCACGCCGATCAACGCATCCTGCTCGCCGATTTCGGCATTGCCCGACGCACCGGGGACATCAGCGGACTGACTGCGACCAACACCACGGTGGGCACCGTGGCCTACGCCGCCCCCGAGCAGCTGTTAGGCGCGCAGCTCGACGGCCGGACCGACCAATATGCCTTGGCGGCCACGGTGTTTCACCTGTTGGCGGGCGCACCGCCGTTCGTCGACACCAATCCTGCGGTGGTGATCGGCAAGCACCTCAGTGCGGCGCCGCCTCCGTTGTCTCAATTCCGACCTGAGCTGGCCCGACTGGACCCCGTTTTCGCGCGGGCGTTGGCCAAGTCCCCCGGCGACCGCTATCCGAAGTGCTCAGATTTTGCGCAGGCACTCGCCGGTGCCGCATACGGTGCGCCGCAGTCGATCCATCAGCAGATGACCATGCCGGCGGTCGCGCCGATGGCTGCGGCACCGACACACTTCGCCGTCCCTACCGGGATGCCAACCCAATTCGCTGTCCCGGTTGCATCACCTCGCGGGACCGCTGCGGCAGTGGCCGTCATGCTGGTGCTTCTCGTGTTGCTGGCCGGCGCGGGCGGGTTCACCGCCTGGCAATGGTCGCGCCCCACACCTCAGGCGGCTGCCTCGACGCAGTGGCAGCCGTATGCCGACTTCGCCAAGGGGTTCACCGAACGGATGATGTCCATCAGTCCACAGACAAGTGAGGCCGACGTCGACTGGATCCTGGACAACGCGACCGGAAAGTTCCACGACCAATTCGCGAAAACGCGTGACACTTTCGTCCAGACATTGAAAGCCACGGGCGTGACCACGACGGCGAGCACCAAGTCGGTGGCACTCAAGTCCATCGACCACCACGACGAAAGCGCCGTTGTTCTCATCGCGGCGACGGCGCAGCCCAAGAACGATTCCGGCGGCGACCAGGCTCCCCGGAATTGGCGGCTGATCGTCACCGTCGAGAAAGTCGACGGGGCCTTCAAGGCCTCGAATGTCGAGTTCGCATCGTGACCGGCCGCCAGACCGCCCTGTGGATCATCAACGCCGCGTTGGCCGTTGGTGTCGCAGCGCTCGCCGCGCTCGGCGGTGTCCAGCTGATCGCCAAGAGTCGCCCGGCACCGGTCGCCCTCGCAGATCAGGCCGATCTACGGCAGGCCGTCACCGACGCCGCGGCGACCAGCACCGTGAAGATCCTGTCCTACTCCTCCGACACCGTCGAGCAGGATGTAGCCGCGGCTCTCGCCGTCACCACCGGCGACTTCGCCGACTACTACAAGAACTTCACCGAAACGTCCGTCATCCCCGCCGCGCAGCAGAAGCACGTCAGTACCACTGCAACCGTTGTGCAGTCCGGCGTCATCTCCATCGACAACCCCGACACGGCAGCAGCTTTGGTGTTCCTCAATCAAGTCACCACCAGCGCCGACAACCCGGACCCCTCCACCAGTCAGAGCGCGGTGCGGGTTGGCATGAAGAAAGTCGACGGACAATGGCGCATCGACAGTTTCGACCCCCAGTGATCTGACCGGCAACTTGCTGCGCAGCCGATCATCAGCTGCTGCGCAGCGTCCAGGCCTGACCGCGGAAATTCATGACGGTACGGCTCATCGGTGCGATGTCGATGCGCCAGAACGATTTCGGTGGCGCATCCAATGCGACCAGGATGGCCGCACGGATCACCGCGGGGTGGGTGACGGCCACCAACCGTCCCCGCGCCGAGGCCAGGCTATCCATCCAGCCATGCACCCGTTGGACGAGACCGACCACCGACTCGCCGCCGTGTGGTGCCCGGGTCGGGTCGGTGAGCCAGACCGCCAGGTCGGCGGGCTGGACACCACTCAGAACGGTCCCGCGCCAACTCCCGAAGTCCAGATCGGCCAGCTGAGGCTCGACCGCTGCCGGCAGACCGAGGAGCTCCGCGGTCTGGCGGGCCCGTTTCTCCGGCGCGCAGTAGGCCGCGTCGACGACGCCGAGGTCGACGGTCGCATCGGCCTGCCGATGGCCCAACTGGTTCAGCGGTTCGTCGTTGGGGAATCGTCCGGCCGCCATGGCGTCGGTCATCGCGTGCGACACCAACGACAGCCGGACGACCTCACTCATCGAGAATCACCGAAAGTCACGCGCTGACGGACTGCTTCTTCTCACCGAGGACCTTCGACGCCAGGGCACCGAACACCAACCCGATGGTCACCCAGATCACCACCTGCGTCCCCAGCGAGTACAGCCGGAACTCGTAGAGGTCGTCGCCGGGGAACGCCGACGGGGTCTCATGGATACCCGGCAGGATCAGGAACACCACCGCCATCGACACCACGTAGTCGGCGATGCCGACCAGGCTGGCATTCCACACCCCCAGCTTCGGCGTGAGCCGACGCGTCAACAGGATCGAGCCGACGAACAGGGCGGCCGACAGCACCACCAACAGCACGTACAGCAGGGTCCGCTGCTTGATCGTCTCGTCGAGGCTCACCGCAGGCGGGTTGGGCGGGTACTTGAGCGCGGGGACGATCCACAACGAGACCAGCATGCCGCCGGCGGTCAGCGCCGCCAGTGCTCGCGCCGAGACGTTGATCCGGCCGTATGCCACGCAGAACACGACCGCCAGCAGCGCGCCCATCGCCACACTGAAGATCAGGACGCCAAAACCCATTCCGATGTTGGACTGCACGCCGCGGGTGAACACCTCGGCGCCTTCGCCGCCGTGCGAATGCCCGCCCGCACCGTGTGTGTGTTCGGCGGCCTCATGCGCCGCGCCGACACCGTTCTCGAAGTCGATGGCCCGGCCGATGACCGGTTCGATCAGCAGCTTCGCCCAGATGAAGGCGAGCACGCCTGCTAGGGCGCCGGCCAGAATGCCGCGCCCGATGAGTTGTCTTTCCATTTGTCCGGTTTCTCCGCTGCGTCAGTGGCAGGGGAAACCGAGCAGGTGGCGGGCATCGTGCACGAACTCGTGCACGTAGGTGTTGTTACCGAACACGGACGTCGCACCCTGATCCATGCCGACGAAGTAGAGGGCCAGCAGGGCGACGAACGCCGACAGCGTCAGCCAGAGCACCGCCTTGGTCGCCGACAGGTCGATCGGCCGGGCATGGACCTTGCGTGCCTCAGTGGAAGTCATCTACGTGCCTTTCCGGGAATTCGCGTCCCAGTCCGTGTCATGACAGGTCAGGGTCTGACTTTTACAGTGGCGCGGCCGTCTTGGATTCTCACCAAGTTCCTTTGCCTGTCGATTACATCAGCATCCTAACTACCGCGCAGGAGTTCTCTCGTCGGCAGGTATGAAATCGGCATGAAAAATGCCCCCACCAAAACGGTGAGGGCATTTTTCGTCTGGAGCTTGTTGCGCTTCGTCGCCGGAGGCGACTATTCGGCCGTCGCTGCGGCCTTGGCCAGATCCGGACCGTCCGAGCCGGCCGCCTTCGGCGCACCGGAGAACGTGAACTTCGCGTCCTCGCCTGCGCCTTCGCCGTCCCAGCCGTCGACGTCGACCGTAACCAGCTGGCCCGGGCCGAGCTCTTCGAACAGGATCTTCTCGGAGAGCTGGTCCTCGATCTCGCGCTGGATGGTGCGCCGCAGCGGGCGGGCACCGAGCACCGGATCGAAGCCACGCTTGGCCAGTAGGGCCTTGGCCTTGTCGGTCAGCTCCATGGCCATGTCCTTGGCCTTGAGCTGGTTGCCGACCCGGCCGATCATCAGGTCGACCATCTGGATGATCTCGTCCTGCGTCAACTGGTGGAACACGATGATGTCATCGATGCGGTTGAGGAACTCCGGCCGGAAGTGCTTCTTCAGCTCGTCGTTGACCTTCTGCTTCATCCGCTCGTAGTTGTTCTCGCCGCCGCCCTGACTGAAGCCCAGTCCGACCGCCTTGGAGATGTCGGACGTGCCCAGGTTGGAGGTGAAGATCAGCACCGTGTTCTTGAAGTCGACCGTGCGGCCCTGACCGTCGGTGAGGCGACCGTCTTCCAGGACCTGCAACAGGCTGTTGTAGATCTCCTGGTGCGCCTTCTCGATCTCGTCGAACAGCACGACCGAGAACGGCTTGCGCCGCACCTTCTCGGTGAGCTGGCCGCCCTCTTCGTAGCCGACGTAGCCCGGAGGGGCACCGAACAGCCGCGACGCGGTGAAGCGGTCGTGGAACTCCCCCATGTCGATCTGGATGAGCGCGTCGTCGTCGCCGAACAGAAAGTTGGCCAACGCCTTGGACAGCTCGGTCTTACCGACACCGGACGGGCCGGCGAAGATGAACGAACCGGACGGGCGCTTGGGGTCCTTCAGACCGGCACGGGTGCGGCGGATCGCCTTGGAGACGGCCTTGACGGCGTCCTCCTGGCCGATGATCCGCTTGTGCAGCTCGTCCTCCATGCGCAGCAGGCGCGTGGTCTCGGCCTCGGTCAGCTTGAACACGGGGATGCCGGTCCAGTTGCCGAGCACCTCGGCGATCTGCTCGTCATCGACCTCGGCGACGACGTCGAGATCGCCTGAGCGCCACTGCTTCTCACGCTCACCGCGCTGAGCGACCAGGGTCTTCTCCCGATCGCGCAGGCTCGCGGCCTTCTCGAAGTCCTGCGCGTCGATCGCGGACTCCTTCTCCCGGCGGGCGTCGGCAATCTTCTCGTCGAACTCGCGCAGGTCTGGCGGAGCGGTCATCCGGCGGATACGCATCCGGGCGCCGGCCTCGTCGATCAGGTCGATCGCCTTGTCCGGCAGGAACCGGTCGTTGATGTAGCGGTCGGCCAGGGTGGCCGCGGCCACCAGCGCGCCGTCGGTGATCGAGACGCGGTGGTGCGCCTCGTAGCGGTCGCGCAGACCCTTGAGGATCTCGATGGTGTGCTCGACCGTCGGCTCACCCACCTGGACCGGCTGGAACCGGCGCTCCAGTGCCGCGTCCTTCTCGATGTACTTGCGGTACTCGTCGAGGGTGGTGGCACCGATGGTCTGCAGCTCGCCGCGGGCCAGCTTGGGCTTCAGGATCGAGGCCGCATCGATGGCGCCCTCGGCGGCACCCGCACCGACGAGCGTGTGCAGCTCGTCGATGAACAGGATGATGTCGCCGCGGGTGTTGATCTCCTTGAGGACCTTCTTCAGGCGCTCTTCGAAGTCACCGCGGTAGCGGCTGCCGGCAACCAGCGACCCCAGGTCCAGGGTGTAGAGCTGCTTGTCCTTGAGCGTCTCGGGGACCTCGCCGTGCACGATGGCCTGGGCCAGGCCCTCGACGACGGCGGTCTTGCCGACGCCGGGCTCGCCGATCAGCACCGGGTTGTTCTTGGTGCGACGGCTCAGCACCTGCATGACCCGCTCGATTTCCTTCTCACGGCCGATGACCGGATCGAGCTTGCCCTCCATGGCAGCGGCGGTGAGGTTGCGGCCGAACTGGTCGAGGACCAGCGAGGTCGACGGGTTGCCCGACTCCCCACCACGGCCACCGGTACCTGCCTCGGCGGCTTCCTTGCCCTGGTAACCGCTCAGCAGCTGGATGACCTGCTGGCGCACTCGCGTCAGCTCGGCGCCGAGCTTGACCAGCACCTGCGCGGCGACGCCCTCGCCCTCACGAATCAGGCCGAGCAGAATGTGCTCGGTGCCGATGTAGTTGTGGCCGAGCTGCAGCGCCTCACGCAGGGAAAGCTCCAGCACCTTCTTGGCGCGCGGCGTGAAGGGGATGTGACCGGACGGTGCCTGCTGACCCTGGCCGATGATCTCCTCGACCTGGCTGCGCACGCCTTCCAGCGAGATGCCCAACGACTCCAGCGACTTGGCGGCTACGCCCTCGCCCTCGTGAATAAGACCCAACAGGATGTGCTCGGTCCCGATGTAGTTGTGGTTGAGCATCCGGGCTTCTTCTTGCGCCAGGACGACGACCCTGCGGGCACGGTCGGTAAATCTCTCAAACATCGGTGGTTACCTGCTCTCCATCGCGTAGCGATACCCGCGTACGGCTTCGTTATATCGGTTTTCTCGTAGCCCGCACGTAGTACCTACCGTCCACTCTAATGGGCGGCCGTCCCGGGTGCGGAGGTTGGACCCAGGACAAGCTGTCCACATCGAGTGCTGCAGATGAGCAACGCCGCCGGTAGACGATTCGTTTCCGCAAACCGCCCGATTCGGGTTCGCCACTAGCGAAAAACTCCGGACCGGGAATTCTCACCGGTCCGGAGCTGGCAACTATCGGTTACGTTGCGGTCGTCTATGTTGCGGCGTGGAATGCGTCGATGACATCAGCGGGGATGCGGCCGCGCGTCGATACGTTGTGGCCGTTCCGGCGGGCCCATTCGCGGATGGCGGCACTCTGCTCGCGATCGATGGCACCGCGGCCACGGGCCGGGCCTGCCGCCCGTCCACGCCGACGCCCGCCGACCCGGCGGCCGGCCTCCACCCACTGCTTCAGATCGTTTCGGAGCTTGGTGGCGTTTTTGGAGGAAAGGTCGATCTCGTAGGTGACGCCGTCGAGACCGAATTCGACCGTCTCGTCGGCGGTGGCTTCGCCGTCGAAATCATCGACCAGCGTGACGGTCACTTTCTTAGCCATTACCCCGCACCGAACCCTTCTGCATACGCATTGGTGACTTACGCCTGAGTATCCTGCACCCGCGCCCCAATGTGCCACAAAACACGCACATTTCCAACAACGGGTCGATCAGGGCAGTTCAGTTGTGCGACTCAGTTACTGTGACGACGAACAATCGGGAACAAAACCGTCTCTCGAATAGACAACCCCGTCAACGCCATCAACAAGCGATCGATACCCATTCCGGTACCGGTGGTCGGCGGCATCGCGTACTCCAATGCGGCAAGAAAATCATCGTCGAGAACCATTGCTTCGTCATCACCGGCGGCGGCCGCACGGGCCTGGGCCTCGAAACGTTCCCGCTGGATTACCGGGTCGATGAGTTCGGAATATCCGGTAGCGAGCTCGAAACGCCGTATGTAGAGGTCCCATTTCTCGGTCACCCCGGGAATGCTGCGGTGAGCGCGGGTCAACGGCGAAGTCTCGACCGGGAAGTCGCGGACGAACGTCGGGGCCCACAGCTTCTCACCGACAGTGTGCTCCCAGAGTTCCTCGACCAATTTCCCGTGTCCGTAGCCGCGGTCACGCGGAATCTCCACCTCGAGCCGGTCGGCAATAGACCACAGGTACTCCACTGAAGTCTCGGGCGTGATCTCCTCACCCAGAGCCTCGGACAACGAAGGATACATTTCCAACGTGTCCCATTGCCCGTCGAGATCGTAGATAGTGCCATCGGGCAATGGCACTTGACGGGTTCCGATCGCCTCGTCGGCAACTTCTTGAATAAGTTCCCGGGTGACTACTGCGGAATCGTTGTAGTCACCGTAGGCCTGATATGTCTCCAACATCGAGAATTCCGGCGAGTGCGTGGAATCAACACCTTCGTTACGGAAGTTCCGATTCAACTCGAAAACCCGGTCAAATCCGCCGACGATGCACCGCTTGAGGAACAGTTCGGGCGCGATACGCAGGTACAGATCCACATCGAGAGCATTCGAGTGGGTAATGAACGGGCGAGCCGCCGCCCCACCGGCCAGCGTCTGCAGCATGGGCGTCTCGACCTCGAGGAAGTCGCGGCGTTCCAGTGCCGACCGCACGGCCCGCACCACCGCCACCCGCTGACGCGCGATGCTGCGCGCCTCGGGACGCACGATCAGATCGACATAGCGCTGACGGACCCGTGCTTCTTCGCTCATCTCTTTGTGAGCAACGGGCAGCGGGCGCAGGGCCTTGGCCGCGATCTGCCACGAGTCGGCCAGCACCGAGAGTTCGCCGCGCTTGGAGCTGATCACCTCGCCGTGAACGAACACGATGTCGCCGAGGTCCACGTCGGCCTTCCAGGCATCCAGTGACTCCTGGCCCACCTGGGCCAGGCTGATCATCGCCTGCAGCTGCGTACCGTCACCCTCCTGCAGCGTCGCGAAGCACAACTTTCCGGAATTGCGCGCGAAGACCACCCGGCCCGAGACACCGACCATCACGCCGGTCTGGGTGTCAGCAGCCAGGTCCGGATAGGCGCTGCGCAGTTCAGCAAGAGTGTGGGTACGCGGAACGGTCACCGGATAGGGTTCGCGCCCCTCGGCCAGCAGCCGTTCCCGCTTGGCCTGACGAATCCGGAACTGCTCGGGAAGGTCGGCCTGGGACTGGGACGCGTCGTCGCGATCGGCTGGGCTCACAAAATGCCAGCTTAAATGAATACGCCAATGCATAATTGCACGCCGACGAGCCGGCGCGGACTATCCGCACCGTGACGGGGACAGACCGCCGCCCCGGTGTGCACAACCTCACAACAAAGGCGAATTGGTTCTGTTCATCTGGCGGGCTTGAGCCGGCCGCGCTGGCTGTCGCGGTTGCGCTCGAATACCAACCGCAGGCCGTCGAGTGTGAGGTGGCGGTCGTAGTGCTCGACCGTGCGCAGGTCCGGCAGCACCAGCGGCGCGGTGTAGCCGGTGGCGACCACGGCGACGTCGTCGCCGGCGAATCCGTCGACATCCTCGCGGATCCGGTGGACCAGCCCGTCCACCAGTCCGGCGAACCCGAAAACCGCCCCGGCCTGCATGCACTCGACGGTGTTCTTGCCGATCACCGAACGCGGACGGGTCAGCTCGACCCGCCGCAGTGCCGCCGAGCGGGCCGCGGCCGCATCCGAGGACACCTGCACACCGGGCGCGATCGCCCCGCCCAGGAACTCCCCCTTGGCCGACACCACGTCGACACAGATCGACGAGCCGAAGTCGACGATGATCGCCGCCGTGCCGTACTTGTGATAGGCGGCAAGGCAGTTCACGATCCGGTCCGCGCCGACTTCCTTGGGGTTGTCGACCAACAGCGGGATACCCGTCCGCACACCGGGCTCGATCAGCACATGCGGCACCGTCGGCCAGTACTGCTCGAGCATGAGTCGCACCTCATGCAGCACCGACGGCACCGTCGACAGTCCGGCGGCCCCGGTCAGATGCTCGGAGTCGTCACCGATCAGGCCGTCGAGGGTGAGCGCCAACTCGTCGGCAGTCACCTCGGATTCGGTCCGGATCCGCCACTGCTGCACCACTTTCGCGTGATCCCCTGAACCGGAGATCAGCCCGACGATGGTGTGGGTGTTGCGGACATCGATGGCGAGCAGCATCAGCGCGGCGACATCAGTTCGGACACGTCCTCGGGGACGTAGGCCGGATCGTGGCCGTGCTCACCGAGGTCGATCTGCTTGTTGTCGGCGTCGACGAACACGATCCGCGGCCGATAGGCGCGGGCCTCGGCATCCTCCATCACACCGTATGCGATCAGGATGACCAGGTCGCCCGGGTGGATGAGATGCGCTGCGGCACCGTTGATCCCGATCACCCCGGTGCCGCGCTCGCCAGTGATGGCGTACGTGACCAGACGGGCGCCGTTGTCGATGTCCACGATCGTCACCTGCTCGCCTTCGAGCAGGTCGGCCGCCTCCATCAGGTCGGCGTCGATGGTCACCGAGCCGACGTAGTGCAGGTCGGCCTGCGTCACCGTGGCGCGGTGAACCTTCGATTTCAGCATGGTGCGCTGCATCAGTTCCTCCAGGGCAGTTCGTGATTCTCGCCGTCGCCGACGCGAGGATGTCCGTCGATTCCCGCCGACGCTCCGATGTCGACAGAAATGTTGTCCAGCAGTCGGGTTCGGCCCAGCCGGGCGGCCACCAGCAGCCGGGCCTGACCTTCGCTCGGCGCGGGACCCAGCATCGGGTCACGCACCTCCAGATAGTCGACGTCGATGGCGGGCACCTCGTCGAGCACCGCCCGCGCCGCGTCGACCGCCGCTGACGCCCCTCCTGCTGCCGCATACTTGCCGGCCAGCAGGGCCGCCGACAACGCACCGGCCTGTTCCCGCTCGTCGGGATCGAGGTACCGGTTGCGCGACGACATCGCCAGTCCGTCGGATTCCCTGACGATGGGCACCCCGACGATCTGTACGTCGACGTTGAGATCGGTGACCATCTGCCGGATCAGTGCCAGTTGCTGGTAGTCCTTCTCACCGAAGAAGGCCCGGTCCGGCCGGACAATCTGGAGCAGCTTGAGCACGACGGTCAGCACACCGGCGAAGTGCCCCTGGCGCGACGCGCCTTCGAGTTCATCGCCGGCCGCCCCGGGCTGCACACTGGTGCGGGGGCCGTTGGGATACATGTCCGAACCTGTTGGGGTGAAGGCGATCTCGACACCCTCGGCGCGCAGGGCGGCCAGGTCCTCATCGAGAGTCCGCGGGTAGGCGTCGAGGTCTTCGCCCGGCCCGAACTGCAGCGGGTTGACGAAGATCGACACGACGACGACCGCACCGGGCACCCGCTTGGCCGCCCGGATCAAAGTCAGGTGACCTTCGTGCAACGCACCCATGGTGGGCACGAGGGTGACCCGGCGCCCGCTGGTGCGCAGGGCTCGGGTGACGGCGGTGACGTCGGCGGGTGCCGAATAGACGTTCAGCTCGCCGGCGACGAACTTGGGCGTGTTGCTGGGGGTCATCCGTGACTCGTTTCAGGGCGGTTTTCAGGACCTGTTTCCGGGCTCGTCTCCCGGAGAGCTGCGAGCACGCCCGCAGGCGCGTGGGCACGTTGGGCCGTACGCAGTGAGTCGGCCCGATATGCCTGGGCCAGTTGAGGATCCAGTGCACGCAGTGCATTCAGATGTGCGGTCACCGCAGCGGCATCTCCGCGTGCCACGGGTCCGGTCAACGCGGCCTGGCCACGTTGCATCGCGTTGTCCAGCGCGGCCCGGGCCAGCGGGCCCACCACACGTTCGGGCAGCCCACCGGGTGCATCGTCGACGAGTTCCTGGCCGAGCAGCTCCTGCCCGCGCAACGCGGCCCGCAAGGCGTCGACCGCGTCCAGCACCAGCGTGACCAGGTGGTTGCTGGCATGCGCCAGTGCCGCGTGGTACTGCGTTCTGGCGTGCTCGGGCACCCGGAACGGCTCACCACCGATTTCGAGCACCAACGACTGGCCGATCGCGTATCCCACCTCATCGGCGGCGGTGATCCCGAAGCAGGTGTCTGGCAGCCGTGCGATGTCCTCATCCGAACCGGTGAAGGTCATCGCCGGATGGATGGCCAGCGGGATGCATCCCTGCTCGGTCAGCGGGGCCAGCACCGCGACCCCGTTCGCACCGGAGGTGTGGACCACGATCGTGCCTGGCCGCACCGCACCGGTGGCGGCCAGACCCGACACCAGCGACGGCAGCTCGGAGTCGGGGACCGTCAACAGCAACAGTTCGGCCCGCTGGGCCACCTCGGGAACGGGCAGGACGGAGGTTTCGGGCAGCCGGCGCTGCGCCCGCAGCCGCGACGCCTGGGATATCGCGCTGCACGCCACCACCACGTGTTCGACGCGCTCCAGCGCATAGCCCAGCGCAGTACCCACCCGACCAGCGGAAATAACGCCGACGCTGAGCCTGGCCGGACGCAATCCCTCAGGCGGGGACCACCCGTTGGCAGGGGACTGCTGCATCGCAGACGACCTCACAGGTTGAAATAGTTCTACGTTCCAGTCCCGCGTTGCGGGTACCGGACGGTCGTCACGAGACTAGCTCAATCCTCGCGGCGCCTGCGACGCCCGCCTTCGGGGCGACCTGCCTGAAACCGTGCCAGCAGGTCATTGACCGACTGCCCGTCGGCGTGATGCCCGTTCGGCGGCTCAGGCTCGTCGTCACTACGGTGCCGCGACGCCCGACGCGGCGGCTCGGGCGGTTGCGAGGACTCGGTGGCCAAGGCCGGCGACGGCTGAGCCGGCACGGACTGACCGGGGTCGACTCCGGCTGAATGACGGCCACGGGGCGGCTCGGGAGCCTGGCCCGGTGACATCGCGGGCGCCGGAGTCGGATCGGGTTCGGGGGCCGGCTCGGGGGCCGGCGCTTCGGCGGTGGGAGCGGGAGCCGGCGCCGGGGCCGATTCGGGGGCACGCCGCCGCCCGACGTACTCGGTTTCAGCGCCGTTCTGGGCTGCTGGGGCAGCCCAGTTGCTGCCCGGCGCACCCGCAGGAATCCACTGCCCCTCGGCGGGTGCCGGTTGCCAACCCGCGGCGGCGGGTTCGGCAGCCGGTGCCGGTGCGCTCGGGGGTTCGGGTTCGGGCGCTTCGATCGTGGGTGACGGCTGCATCGGCGGCATCGTCGGCGGGGGTGGAGGCGGCGCCCAGGTCGAGGGCGGCTCAGGCTGCCTGCGAGCGGCCGGCTGCGGTTTCGGCTCCGGCCGCTGCTGCGGTTGCGGTTGCGGCTGGGGTTCCGGCCGTGCCTGAGGCTGAGGTTGGGGTTGCGGTTCCGGTCGGGGCTCCGGCCGAGACACCGGTTGCGGTTCTGGCCGCGGCTGAGGCTGAGGTTCCTGGCGGGTGGGTTCCGGCTGACGCGGGTTTTCTTGCTGACGCGGGGTCTCTTGCTGACGAGCCGGTTCCGGCTGACGCCGGCGACGGCGGGCCGGTTCACCGGCAGGGGTAGGCCGCGACGGCAGCCGATGCACACCGCCCGAGGTCCCCCAGTCGCTCTCCGGCGGATGCGGTTCGGCCGGAACATCGATGATCGGGCTTTCCTGCGTGCGCGACATACGAATGTCGGTGACCTCGACCGCCGGTATGTCCAAGCGACTGGCGGTGACGCGGCCGGCGGTCCGCACCGCGCTCTTGTCGGTCTCGATGGCCGGTCGGTCCACCAGCTCCGTGTCGAACAGGATCTCGAGGTTCGCCCGCAACGCGGCCAGCTCGGAGCGCAGCGCGGCAACCTCATCGGCGGCCTGGGCACGCAGCTCGGAAGCGAGTTCCCGGCGCAACTGGGTCTCGACGGTCAGCTCGTACTCGCGCCGCGCCGAGATCTCACGATCCAGCTGCAGGTCGTAGACGAACTTCAGATCACGGGCCTTGGCCTGGTCCAGGTCACTCTGGCGCCGGTAGATGACGGAGACGAAGGCCGCCACCACGGCAGCCCACAAGGCCAGGATGACGGCGAGCTTCAGCAACTCGACGCGATCGGTGAACACCAATGCGGAACTGGCCAGAATGGCGAGCACCAGCAATACCGTTAAGAGCAGCCAGCCTGGCCTTCGGCCGCCGCGCCGTGGCCGGCCGCCGCGGGGCAGAACGGTCATGCGCCGACTGTACCCGTCAGGGGTCATCTAGCCCGGGGACCGCTGCGGCGATTCGGCCAACTAGCTGGCCGAAATCGTTCACTCGGTGGCGGTATCGCCGTTGTCCGGCGGTTCCTCCGGAGACTTGCAGCAATGCTGCAGCCACACCGCCGCGACGATCAGCGCCGCGGCACTGAGCGCGGCCACCACCGCCCCGGGAGTGTCCTCGCCGGCCACCCTCAGATCGCCGCGCCGGGGCAGCAGATACACCAGCACCCCGATCCACCAGCCCGCCACGATGGCGCCGACCCAGGCCGAGGCCTTGGCGATGACAACGGACCGGGCGACGGTGAGCGGGTGCAACCGGCCCGCCCCGACCCCGATCTGCCCGTCGTTGATCTTGGCCCGCACATAGAACGCCCAGCCTGCCTCGGCGATCGCGACCGCCAACAGCGACAGCCCGGTCCAGATCGTCAGCGGCGGGAACCACCGGTAGAGCACTCCGACCAGCACGTAACCGACGATGGCGACAACTGCCACCGCACCGGCCAGGTCGCGCTTGCGGGTCGGACCCATCAGTCGGCCGCCGGTTCGGTGCGAAAGTCCAGCGCCAGATCGGTGGGCCTGACCCCGGCGCGTTCGGCCGGGTCGATGTCCTCCAGCAGGTGTGCGACCCGCCGGGACCGGCCGACGACGGTCAGCGTGGCATCCGGATCCACCGCCAGCCAGGGGATCAGGACAAAGGCGCGCAGGTGAGCCAGCGGGTGCGGCAGCGTCAGGTCCTCGCCGCGGGACAGCACTTCCACGTCACCGTCATGGCAGGTGACCAGGTCGACGTCGAGGGTGCGCGGACCCCACTTCTGCTCCCGGACCCGGTCCGCCTCCTCCTCGAGCCGCTGGCCGCGCCGCAGCCAGTCGTGGCAATCGAGGGCCGGGTCATCGGCGAGCAGTACCGCATTCAGGAACGGACTCTGTTCGACTCCGCCCCAGGCGTCGGTCTCGAACACCGGCGACACGGCGCGAACCGCGTTCCCCAGTCCGTCGACCACCGACTGCAACCGGGCCAGCCGGTCGCCGATGTTCGATCCGATCGAAAGGACGGTGGATGTCATTGGGCACCTCCGCGGCGCGACCGGCGGGCCACCACCGCGACATCGTCGAAGGTCAGCGGAATCGGGGCACTCGGCTTGTGCACGACAACCTCGACCGCGTGCAGACGTTCGTCGGCCATGATGGCGTCGGCGATCTCGGCCGAGACCGTCTCGATCAGGTTCCGCGGCGGGCCCGCGACGATGTCGGCGGCCCGCTGCGCCAGTGCACCGTAATCGAGAGTGTCTACGAGTTCGTCGGTGGCTGCCGCGCGGCGCAGGTCGACCCACGCCGTGATGTCGACGACGAACTCCTGGCCGTCGCGGCGTTCATGGTCGAATACACCGTGGTTTCCGCGAACCCGCAAGCCGCGCAACTCAATCCGATCAGCCAACCTGACCTCCAGATTCCCATGCTTCCAGTACGGCGAGCGCGTCGACGGAAGCCACCACATCGTGCACCCGAACACCCCACGCTCCGTGCTGGGCCGCCAGCAACGAGATTGCCGCAGTGGCGGTCTCCCTGCCGCCCGGTGGCCGCAGGGTTCCGTCCGGCCCGGACAGCAGGGCCCCGAGGAAGCGTTTGCGTGACGCACCGACCAACACGGGAATCCCGGTCGCGATGAATTCGGGCAAGGCATGCAACAGGGCCCAATTGTGCTGCGCGGTCTTGGCGAATCCCAGCCCCGGATCGATGATCAACCGCTCCGGGGCAACGCCCGCCGCGACCGCGGCGTCCACCGCGGACAGCAGTTCGGTCCGAACCTCGGCCACCACATCTCCGTAGCCCGGAGCACGGTGCGGCTGCTCGGCGCCGACCGAACGCCAGTGCATCAGGATCCACGGCACCCCGGCCTCGGCGAGCAGTGGCGCCATGTTCGGGTCGGCCAGGCCGCCCGACACGTCGTTGACGATGTGCGCGCCGTGTTCCAGCGCCGCCCTCGCCACATCGGCGTGCATGGTGTCGATGCTGACCGTGATGCCTTGGGAGGCAAGCGCTTCGATGACGGGGACGACCCGGGCCGCTTCCACTGCAGGGTTGATGCGCACCGCACCGGGCCGGGTCGATTCCCCACCCACGTCGATGATCGCCGCCCCGGCCGCGGCCAGCGCCAGCCCGTGTTCGACCGCGCGGTCGCGGTCGATGAACCTGCCACCGTCGGAGAAGGAATCATCGGTGACATTCACCACCCCCATGACCTGCACGCGCTTCCCGCGAAGGTCCATCGGCTCGGGTGGGTTCACTTCCGAAGGATCAGTTCCAGCGCTTCGGCCCGAGAAGCCTTGTCGGTCTTGAATTGTCCTCGTACCGCCGACGTGGTGGTGACCGCGCCCGGCTTGCGCACCCCGCGCATGGCCATGCAGAGGTGCTCGGCCTCGATCACCACGATGGCTCCGCGCGGATCGAGCTTGCGCATCAGTGCGTCGGCGATCTGAGCGGTCAGGCGCTCCTGCACCTGCGGGCGCTTGGAGTACAGGTCGACCAGACGCGCGATCTTCGACAGTCCGGTCACCCGGCCGTCCACCCCGGGGATGTATCCAACGTGTGCCACCCCGTGGAACGACACCAGGTGATGCTCGCACGTGGAGTACATCGGAATCTGCTTGACCAGCACGAGCTCGTCGTGCTCCTCGTCAAAGGTGGTGTTGAGCACCGCGTCCGGGTCGGTGTACAGCCCGGCCATCAGCTCTTTGTACGCACGCGCCACGCGGGCCGGGGTATCCAGCAGACCCTGACGATCCGGGTCCTCACCGATGGCGATCAGCAGCTCACGTACAGCCGCCTCGGCGCGCGGTTGATCGAACACCCGCGTCGCCGTATCGGTGTTGTTGTGATGCTCGCGCAACGACTGCGACATCGAAGCCTCCGTTCTCGGATCAGCCGTGGGCCGGCGGGTTGGACCGGTCGGCCCGCTCATGACCGCCATCCTGACCCGCCTCCTCGTTGGGGGCAGGCTGGCCGGGATGAGGATAAGGCTGATACGGGTACGGATGGGGCTGTTGCCATCCCGACGGATGCGGCGGCGGGTACCAGTAGCCCGGCTGCTGCTGTTGTTGCTGCGGCGGCTGGTATCCCGGCTGCGACGGCGCAGGCGGCCAGCCAGGGGCGTGCCAGCCGGCCGGCGCACCGTAATCGGGCTGGGTGGAGCCGTTCTGGTTCGCCCCGTTCGGCGGGGCTCCGTTGGCCCCGCCGCCGTTGGTCTCCTTGGCCCGCTCGGCCTCACGGGAGGCGGCGGCGATGGCGGCCTTGAACGCGGGCTCGGGCACCGGTGGTGGCCACGGCTCGCCGCGCTCGATGGCGATCTCACCCGGGGTCTTGATCGGCGGCTTGTCCGACGGTACCCGTCCACCGAAGTCGTCGAACATGGTCAGCCGGGGACGCTTCTTCACGTCGCCGAAGATGGCCTCGAGCTCGGCGCGGTGCAGCGTCTCCTTCTCGAGAAGTTCGCCGGCCAACGTGTCGAGCACGTCGCGGTACTCGGTGAGGATCTCCCACGCCTCGGTGTGGGCGGCCTCGATGAGCTTGCGCATCTCGTCGTCGATGTCGCGGGCGACATCGTGGGAGTAGTCCGGCGTGGTGCCCATGGTGCGGCCCAGGAACGGATCTCCGTGTTCGCTGCCGTAGCGCACGGCGCCCAGCTTGGAGCTCATGCCGTATTCGGTGACCATCGCGCGGGCAATCTTGGTGGCCTGCTCGATGTCGGACACCGCGCCGGTGGTGGGCTCGCGGAAGACGAGTTCCTCGGCGGCGCGACCACCCATGGCGAACACCAGTCGGGCGATCATCTCCGAGCGGGTCATCAGACCCTTGTCGTCCTCGGGGACTGCGACGGCGTGGCCGCCGGTGCGGCCGCGGGCGAGGATGGTGACCTTGTAGATCGGCTCGATGTCGGGCATCGCCCACGCGGCCAGGGTATGCCCGCCCTCGTGGTACGCGGTGATCTTCTTTTCCTGCTCGCTGATGATGCGGCCCTTGCGACGGGGGCCGCCCACGACGCGGTCGACGGCTTCTTCCAGCGCCGCACCGGTGATGACGGTGCCGTTCTCGCGGGCGGTCAGCAGGGCGGCCTCGTTGATGACGTTGGCCAGGTCCGCACCTGACATGCCGACGGTGCGCTTGGCCAGCCCGTCGAGGTCGGCGTCGGGAGCGATCGGCTTGCCCGCCGAGTGCACCTTGAGCACCGCGCGACGGCCGGCCAGGTCGGGGTTGGACACCGGGATCTGGCGGTCGAAGCGGCCGGGCCGCAGCAGCGCCGGGTCCAGGATGTCGGGCCGGTTGGTGGCGGCGATGAGAATGACGCCCTGACGATCGCCGAAGCCGTCCATCTCGACCAGCAACTGATTCAGGGTCTGCTCACGCTCGTCGTGACCGCCGCCCATGCCGGCACCGCGCTGACGACCGACGGCGTCGATCTCGTCGACGAAGATGATGCAGGGGCTGTTCGCCTTCGCCTGCTCGAACATGTCGCGGACGCGGGAGGCGCCGACGCCGACGAACATCTCGACGAAATCCGAACCGGAGATGGTGAAGAACGGCACCCCGGCCTCGCCGGCGACGGCGCGGGCCAGCAGGGTCTTACCGGTTCCGGGCGGGCCGTAGAGCAGCACACCCTTGGGGATCTTGGCGCCCAGCGCCTGATAGCGCGACGGGTTCTGCAGGAAGTCCTTGATCTCGTAGAGCTCTTCGACGGCCTCGTCGACACCTGCGACGTCGGCGAACGTCGTCTTGGGCATGTCCTTGCCGAGCTGCTTGGCCTTCGACTTGCCGAAGCCGAAGCCCATCCGGCCGCCGCCCTGCATCCTGGAGAACATCACGAACAGGCCGACCAGCAGCAGCAGCGGCAGCATGTAGATCAGCATCGAGCCGAGGAAGCTGCCCTGGTTGACGGTGGTGCCGAACTTGACGTTCTTGGCATCGAGTTGGTCGACGAGCTTCACCGCATAGCCGGTCGGGTACTTCGTGATGACCTTGTCGCTGTTCTCGGTCTCTTCTTTGCCGCTCTTCAGATCGAGCCGCAGCTGTTGCTCACGGTCGTCGATCTGGGCGTTCTTGACGTTGTCAGCACCGATCTGGGCCACCGCCACCGAAGTGTCGACGGGTTTGTAGCCACGGGTGTCGTCGCTGAAATAGAAAAACGACCAGCCCAGCAGCAGCACGACCGCGATGACGGTCAGCGTACGGATCACATTTTTGCGGTTCATCGATCACTCGGCCGAGTTCGGCCCGGTCCTTCCAACGTGCGCAGTTGAGAGTTTTAGGCTACCGCTACACCAACGTCCGGCAGTTCCCGACGGTATCTAGCCGACGGCGGACCACTGTGCTTGGGTGAGATCGTGCTCACACCAACCGAACGGTTAGTCGATACCAATGGCGTGACCTTGAAGGTGACCGAGGCGGGTGAACGCGGAAATCCGGTGGTGGTGCTGACCCACGGATTCCCCGAGCTGGCCTATTCGTGGCGCCATCAGATCCCGGTTCTGGCCACAGCCGGCTACCACGTGCTGGCCCCCGACCAGCGCGGTTACGGTGGTTCCTCCCGACCCGACGGGATCGACGCCTACAACATCACCGAGCTGACCGCCGACATCGCGGGGTTGCTCGATGATGTCGGCGCCGAGCAGGCAGTGCTGATCGGCCATGACTGGGGCTCGCCCGTCGCCACCAATTTTCCGTTGTTCTTCCCCGACCAGGTCACCGCGGTGGCCGCACTGAGTGTGCCCCCGGTCCCGCGCGCTCCTGCTCCGCCGACGCAGATCTGGCGCAAGATCGTGGGCGACAACTTCTTCTACATCCTGTATTTCCAGGACCCCGGGGTCGCCGACGCCGCACTGGGCGCCGATGTCCGTCAGTCCCTGCGCCGCATGGTCGCGATGGAAGGCATCAGCGCTCCCCCGGACAGCCTGTCGGATCGGCCGGTGCCGCCGCTGCCGGACTGGATCACCCCGGACGAGTTCGAGCACTACGTGCAGGCCTACACCCAGACCGGCTTCACCGGGCCACTGAACTGGTACCGCAACTTCGACCGGAACTGGGAGCTCACGGATCCTGATTCGGGCACCACCGCGCACCAGACCATCACGGTGCCGGTGCTGTTCATGGCCGGCACCGCCGATCCGGTGTTGAGCTTCACCCCGCGGGACCGGGTGCGTGAGGTCGCCACCGGCGACTACCGCGAGGTGCTGCTCGACGGCGCGGGCCACTGGCTGCAGCAGGAGCGGCCCGACGAGGTCAACAAGGCGCTGTTGGAGTTCCTGGAGGAAGTGAAATGAATCCACTGAACTTCGGCGTCTTCATCACACCGTTCCACCCCGTCGGCCAATCCCCCACCACCGCACTGCAATACGACATGGACCGGGTCGAGGCGCTGGACCGGCTCGGCTACGACGAGGCCTGGTTCGGCGAACATCATTCCGGCGGTTACGAACTCATCGCCTGCCCTGAGGTGTTCATCGCCGCCGCGGCCGAGCGGACCAAGCACATCCGGCTGGGCACCGGCGTGGTCTCACTGCCCTATCACCACCCGCTCATGGTGGCCGACCGCTGGGTGTTGCTCGACCACCTCACCCGCGGCCGGGTGATGTTCGGAACCGGACCGGGTGCGCTGCCGTCGGACGCCTACATGATGGGCATCGACCCGGTGGATCAGCGGCCGATGATGCAGGAATCCCTGGAGGCGATCCTGGCGTTGTTCCGCGCCGCACCCGATGAACGGATCGACCGCAAGACCGACTGGTTCACCCTGCGGGACGCCGCACTGCACATCCGCCCCTACACCTGGCCGTATCCCGAGATCTCCACCGCAGCAATGGTTTCCCCGTCCGGACCACGGCTGGCCGGCGCCCTGGGCACGTCGCTGCTGTCGTTGTCGATGTCGGTACCCGGCGGCTACGCGGCCATCGAGACCACCTGGGACACGGTGCGCGATCAGGCCGCCAAATCCGGCAGGCCCGAACCGGACCGGGCCGACTGGCGGGTGCTCGGCATCATCCATCTCGCCGACACCCGCGAGCAGGCCATCGAGGACTGCACATACGGCCTGCAGGACTTCGCCAACTACTTCGGCGCAGCGGGTTTCGTGCCGCTGTCCGAGAAAGTCGAGGGAACGCGCTCCCCATACGAGTTCGTGGAGAACTATGCGGCAGGCGGCAATTGCTGCATCGGCACCACGGCCGACGCGATCGCCTATATCCAGGACCTGCTGGACCGTTCCGGCGGGTTCGGCACCCTCCTGCTCCTCGGCCACGACTGGGCACCACCGGCGGCGACGTTCCACTCCTACGAACTGTTCGCCCGTGAGGTGATCCCACACTTCAAAGGCCAACTCACGGCGGCACGGGCATCGCACGACTGGGCCAAGGGGATGCGGGATCAACTGCTGGGCCGCGCCGGGCAGGCGATCGTCAACGCGATCACCGAACACACTTCCGAGGAGAAGAACTGATGCGCGCCGCGGTCCTGCGTGACGGGCGGATGATCGTCCGCGATGACGTACCCGATCCGGTGCCCGGCCCGGGGCAGGTACTCGTCGAGGTGAAGGCCTGCGGGATCTGCGGGTCCGATCTGCATTTCGCCACCCACGGCGCCGACATGCTGGCTGCGAGCGCCGACCTCGAGGGGATGCCCGACATGGACATCGACCTGGCGGGCGACGTCTACATGGGCCACGAGTTCAGTGCCGAGATCCTCGACGCAGGGCCAGGAGCCGACGCCCCTGCCGCCGGGACGCTGGTGACCTCTGTGCCGGTGCTGATCTCCACTGCCGGGATCTCACCGATCGTCTACAGCAACACCACTGTCGGCGGCTACGCCGAGAAGATGCTGCTGTCGGCACCGCTACTGCTGCCGGTACCCAACGGTCTGAGCGCCGCACACGCCGCGCTCACCGAACCGATGGCCGTCGGACTGCATGCAGTCAACGCGTCGCGCATCGAACCGGGCGAGGCGGCACTCGTCGTCGGCTGCGGCCCCGTCGGCATCGCGATCATCGCCGCCTTGAAACTCCGGGGCGTGGAAACCATTGTGGCGTCTGACTTCTCCCCCACCCGGCGCGAACTCGCCGCCACCATGGGCGCCGACACCACTCTGGATCCGGCCGTGGATTCACCGTTTCATCAGTGCCGGCCCGCAGTGGTGTTCGAGGCGGTCGGCGCCCCCGGAATCATCGACGACGTGCTGCGCCGCGCACCCGCGGGTGTCCGGTTGGTGGTGGCCGGGGTCTGCATGCAGCCCGACACGGTGCATCCGTTCTACGCGATCACCAAACAGATCAACATCCAGTTCGTGTTCGGCTACGACCCGGCCGAGTTCGCGAACTCGCTGCGCGCCATCGCCGAGGGCGAGATCGACGTCGCACCGATGATCACCGGGACCGTCGGCCTCGACGGCGTCGCAACCGCATTCGAGGAACTCGCCTCGCCGGAGCGGCACTGCAAAGTCCTGGTGACGCCATGATGTCCCGGTAGGGTTCGGTCATGCCGATCGCCGGGAATGCGAAATTACGGGTCCTCGGCGTTGCCGCGGCGGGATTGATCGCCGTCAGCGCCAGTGCGTGCGATACGGCCTCGGGTCCCACCGCGGGCGCGCCGGACGGGGCCCGCCAGGTGACCGTCATCGGATCCGGCCAGGTCCAAGGCGTACCGGACACCCTGACCGCCGATGTGGCCATGGAGTTCACCGCCCCCGACGTGTCCGGGGCGCTCAACCAGTCCAGCCAACGGCAGCAGGCCGTGATCGACGCGCTGGTCGGATCGGGCATCGATCGCAAGGACATCAGCACCACCCAGGTCAGCGTGCAACCGCAATTCACCGACAGCACGATCACGGGTTACCGTGCCGGCAATTCGATCAAGGTCAAGATCCGCGACACCGCCAAGGCTTCGCAGACCTTGGCTTTGATCGCCGGCACCGGCGGCGACGCCACCCGCATCAACTCGGTCAACTACTCGATCGAGGACGACTCGGACCTGGTCCGCGACGCCCGCGCCCGGGCCTTCGACGACGCCAAGAACCGGGCCGAGCAGTACGCCGGATTGTCCGGACTGCATCTGGGCAAGGTGATCTCGATTTCCGAGCAGTCCGGTGGCTCGACGCCGCCCACACCCACTCCGATGCCGCGCGCCGCGATGCAGGCCGTTCCGCTCGAACCCGGTCAGCAGACCGTGGACTTCTCGGTGACGGTGATCTGGGAGCTGACCTAGTTCCCGCCGAAACGGCATTCCAGCAGCGAAAGTGCGAGTAGGAGCCTGCTGGAATGCCGTTTCGGCGAAAAGGGCTCAGCCGGCGGGCGCGATGTCTACCGGAATCCCGTTGAGCACCGCGGTGCCCGACAGCGGATCGAGATGGGTGCCGTCGTTGAGCTGGTTGACGTTGGCCCCGGGATGGCTGGCCGCGAGCCGCTGCCCGGTGCCACTGCGGTCGTGACCCCAACCGTGCGGTAGCGAGACCACGCCGCGCCGCATGCCGTCGTCGACCTCGACCGGGGCCATCAGCTCGCCGCCCGGACCCTTGATCACCGCGATGTCGGTGAGGCCCAGATCCGCCGCGTCGTCGGGGTGGATCTGCAGGGTGCACCGGTTGGAGCCACCCGACAGCGCCGGGAGGTTGTGCATCCAGCTGTTGTTGGACCGCAGGTGACGTCGGCCGATCAGCAGGAACCCGCCGGCGGAGCGGGCGAGGGCGTCGCGCAGGCGTGCCACATCGGTGACGATCGGTTCGGGCGCGAGTTCGATCTGCCCACTTGGGGTTCGGAGAATCTCGGGGATCCGCGGTCGCAGCGGCCCCAGGTCGATGCCGTGTGGGTTGGCCTTCAACCGCTCCATGGTGAGCCCGTCCGGCTTGGCGCCGAAGGCGTCGCCGTATGGCCCGACCCGCAGCATCATGTCCAGGCGTCGTTCGTAGCCGGGCCCGTCGTACAGCATGGCGGTGAGCTCGGCGACGTCGCGGCCCGCCACGGGCGAATCGGGGTTGGCGACCTCCTTCGCCAGGGTTGTCGCGATCACCTGGGCGTCGACGAGGGCAGGATCACCGTCGGCGCCGATGCCGTAGAGGATGAGGGCCACGCGGGACAAGATCTCGGGCTCATCTGGCCGGCCGTCGAGCGGCAGCGCCGGCGACGAGTACCGCACGTTGTTGCGTACCGCGAGATTGTTCAGCGCGACGTCGAAGTGGGCGCTCTGCGACGGCGGTGGCGGTGGCAGGATCACGTCGGCATGGCGCGTGGTCTCGTTGAGGTAGGGGTCGACGCTCAGCATGAAGTCGACGCTGTCGAGCGCCTTGTCGAGGCGGTCGCCGTCCGGCGCGGACAGCACCGGGTTGCCTGCGATGGTGATCATCGCCTTGATCTGGCCCTCGCCCGCGGTGTCGATCTCCTCGGCGAGCGCGGCGGCCGGCAATTCGGAGAGCGCTTCGGGATAGCCCGAGACCCGGCTGGCCCATCGCCCGGTCCTGAAGCCGCGGCCCGGTTTCGGTGGCCGCGGCGCGGGGGCGGCGGCCCCGAGCGCGAACATCGCGCCGCCGGGGCAGTCGAGGTTTCCGGTGAGGATGTTGATGACGTCGACGAGCCAGCTGCCGATGGTCCCGAACTCGACCGTCGACGTGCCGATCCGGCCGTAGACGGCCGCCGTCGGGGCCGCCGCGAGCTCACGGGCCAGTTCCCGGATCTCCGCGGCGCCCACTCCGCAGGAGGCCTCGACGGCCTCGGGTGAGAACTCGTCGGCCAGCCCGCGGACCTCCTCGATACCGGTGACGTGCTCAGCGAGCCGACCGAGATCGACGAGATCCTCTTCGAACAGCACATGCACGATCGCGAACAGCAGCGCCGCATCGGTGCCGGGCCGCGGCGCGAGGTGCCGGTCGGCGAGCTTGGCCGTCTGGGTCCGGGCGGGGTCGATGACGACGAGCCTGCCGCCGCGCTTGCGCAGCGCCCGCAGCTTGCCGGGGAAATCGGCGGCGGTGGCCAGGCTGCCGTTGGACACCATCGGATTCGCACCGATGATCACGAGGTAGTCGGTGCGGTCGAGATCGGGCACGGTGAACGCGACCGGGCTGCCGAACATCAGACCGAGTGCGACGTGCTTGGGCATCTGATCCAGCGTGCTGGCGCTGAACACCTGCCGGGTGCCGAGCCCCTTGATGATCAGCGGCGCGTACAGGCTGCCCGCGATGGTATGCGCGTTCGGGTTGCCGAGGTAGACCCCGACCGAGCCGCCGCCGTGCGCGGCGATCACCGCGCCGAGACGCTCGGTGATGACGGCGTAGGCCTCGTCCCAGGTAGCCTCGGTGAGCTCGCCGTCACGGCGGACCAGAGGCTGCGTCAACCGGTCCGGGTCGTTGTCGAGTTCGCCGAAACTGGCGCCCTTCGGGCAGATGAATCCCGCGCTGAACACGTCGTCACGGTCACCGCGGGCACCGGTCACCCGGCCATCGGAGATCGTGAGCGTGAGGCCACAGGTGGCCTCGCAGAATGGGCAGATCCGAAGCGCCGTGCAGGTATCAGCCATGCACCGAATTCTGCGCTGCTTAGGGCGCTTCGTACACCTTCGGTTCCAGAGTGCCGATGTAGGGCAGGTCGCGGTAGCGCTCGGCGAAGTCCAGACCGTAGCCGACGACGAACTCGTTGGGGATGTCGAAGCCCACGTAGGCGACGTCGAGTTCGGTCTTGACAGCCTCGGGCTTGCGCAGCAGCGTGCACACCCGCAGCGAACGCGGATGACGGGTGGCGAGGTTGCGGAGCAACCAGGACAGGGTCAGACCCGAGTCGATGATGTCCTCGACGATCAGCACGTCGCGGTCGTTGATGTCACGGTCGAGATCCTTGAGGATCCGGACGACGCCCGAGGACGAGGTCGACGATCCGTACGAGCTCACCGCCATGAACTCCAGCTGCGTCGGCAGCGGGATGGTCCGGGCCAGATCGGTGACGAACATGACCGCGCCCTTGAGCACCGTGACCAACAGCAGGTCGTCATTTCCCAAATTGTCGCGGTATTGCTCGGCGATCATCTCGGCGAGCTCGACGGTGCGCGTCCGGATCTGCTCCTCGGACAACAGCACCGATTTGATGTCTCCCGCATACAGCTCGGCAGAGTCGACAGCCACTGCAACAGCGTGCCACGTGAAGGGGCCGCATTCCAACGCGGATCGCTAGACGGGTTCGGTGTGCATCACCAGCACGCCGGCCCGCCGCGCCGCGAACAACCGCTGTTTGCGCAGCCCGGAACCGACGGCCACCCCGCCCTGCCCACGCCAGGCCGCCACGAGCCGGTCCACCGCGCGGATCTGGGTGTCGGTCAGATCACACGCGCCACCGGCCAGCAGCCAGGCCCGGATCACCCGGCGCCGCAGCGCGTCGGGCAACGCCGACAACCGGGCGGTATCCAGACCGCCGGCCTCCGTTCGCGTCGCCGCCAGCGCGTCGCCGGCCAGGGCATCGAGCGTCTCGGTGTCTTCCCGCAGCGCGGTGGCGGTGCGGGCCAGGGCCTCGGCCACCCCACCGCCGAGCACGTCCTCCAGCAGCGGCAGCACCTCGTGCCGCAACCGCACCCGGGTGAACCGCCGGTCGGCATTGTGCGGGTCCTGCCACGGGGTGAGGCCGAGTTCGTCGCACGCCGCACGGGTCAGTTCCCGCCGCACCCCCAGCAGCGGCCGGTGCCACGGCGGGTCGTGCGGACGCATGCCGGCGATCGAACGCGCTCCCGATCCGCGGCCGAGCCCGAGCAGTACCGTCTCGGCCTGGTCGTCGAGGGTGTGCCCGAGCAGTACCGGTGCGCCGTCGCGAGCCGCCTCCAGAGCCGCATAGCGCGCCTGACGGGCAGCGGCCTCCGGGCCGCCGACCCGCCCGACGTCGACCGAAAGAACCTGCGCCCCAAGACAACCCAGTTTCAGAGCCTGCCTGCGGGCGGTGTCGGCGACCGCCTCCGATCCGGCCTGCAACCGGTGGTCGACGATCAGCGCAGTGGTGGGCCGCAACTCCGCGGCAACCGCGGTCAGCGCCAGAGAATCTGAACCTCCGGACAGTGCCACACACCAGCTCGCGCCGTCAATCCGCTCGCCGGCGGCCGCCATTGCCCGCCGCAGTGCGGCTACAGCACCCGATCGATCCATCGCTGCGGTTCGTCGATCTCGTCGGGGAGCGGCAGGGTGTCGGCGCTCGACCAGATGGTGTTGAACCGCGCCATTCCGACCGTCGTGACCACGTGGTCGACGAACGCCTTACCGCGGGTGTACTGGCTGATCTTGGCGTCGAAGCCCAAAAGCGCGCGCACGAGACGCTGCAGCGGAGGCTGTTTGTGCTGCCTACGTTCGTCGAAGCGACGCCGGATGGTCGAGACCGTGGGCACCACCGCCGGGCCGACGGCATCCATCACATGATCGGCGTGCCCCTCCAGCAGCGTGCCCAGCACCAGCAGCTGATCCAGCGCCCGGCGCTGAGGTTCGGCCTGAACGGCACGCATGAGGCCCAGCACACCGGTCGAATTCGGTTCCGGCGCTTGACCATTGCGCTGGTTCCGGACGAACTCCGCGAGCCGTCCCACCATCTCGGTGACGTCCTCGCCGGCATCCTGGGTCAGCACCGCCAGGGCCTCTGACATGTGGTCGGCCAGCCAGGGATTGGCCCGGAACTGCACCCGGTGGGTGACCTCGTGCAGGCATACCCACAACCGGAAATCGGCTGGGGATACCCGTAATTGACGTTCCACCGCGATCACGTTGGGATACACCAGCAGCAGCTCGCCACCGTCGGGACCGAACGGATCGTACTGGCCGAGGATGCCCGTGGAGATGAACGCCAGCACGGCGCCGGTCTGCGCCCCGGTCACTCGTCCGGTGATGAATCCCGGCTTGTGCTCGTCAGTTTCGTCACCCGGCTGGATCCCGGTGGTCATCACCCGCATGGAGCGGGTGGCCGCCCGGATCCACT
The DNA here is from genome assembly GCF_001665785.1 of Mycolicibacterium peregrinum. Lineage (GTDB taxonomy): Bacteria > Actinomycetota > Actinomycetes > Mycobacteriales > Mycobacteriaceae > Mycobacterium > Mycobacterium peregrinum_A. The sequence continues at coordinate 149,698 of NZ_LZSO01000049.1, read as the reverse complement.
CGGGACGGTCCACCACCCGGGCCTCGGGCACCTCCGCGCCCTCGATCAGACCCGTCACCTCGCGCACCGGCAGCTCGGCGGCCTTCGAACTCTCCGAGAGCTGCTCGATCACCTGGTTGCGGGTGTAGTCCGTGGACGCCGGGGCGGGCCGGGCCAGCTTCGCCCCGACCGTCGCGGCGAAGTCCCAGTCGACCGCGCGGCCCGCGGTCACGGCGACCCGGTCGCTCACGTGCCACATCCGCACGACCGCAGCACCGCGGCCAGCTCGTCGATTGCAGTGCGTCCGGTGGGCCCGGCGTTGTTGGAGATCAGCGCGAACGTCAGCACCCGGCCGTTGTCGTCGGTGACGATGCCGGCCAGCGCGTTGGTCCCGGTCAACGATCCGGTCTTGGCCCGCAGCCAGCCCGCCGCGTCACGCCCGGCATCGGTGTCGAGGTAGCGGTTGGACAGCGTGCCGCTGCCCCCGGCGATGGGCAGCAGATCCACCAGCGGCCGCATGGCGGGTTCGGTGTTGCCCGCCGCGAGGTTGACCACCTCGTCGAGGATCCGGGCGGTCAGCCGGTCATCGGTCGACAGGCCGCTGGAATCGACCAGCTTGGCGGCCGACATGTCGATGCCGACGCCTTCGAGCTTGCTCGTCACCGCGTCGACACCGCCGTCGAAACTCTGCGGCCGGTGCAGTTGGGCGGCGACCTCACGGGCGATCGACTCGGCCATCACGTTGTCGGACTCGTTCATCATCTGGCGCAGGCGCTCGATCAGGGGCGCGGACTGCACCGCGGCGATCTGCCTGCCACCCGAGACCTCCGCGGGCAGCACCGTCACCGTCGCGGGGTCCACCCGCAGGGCGGTGGCCAGGGCCCGGCCCGCGTCGAGCGCCGGTGTGGTCGAACGTCTGGACTCCACCGTTGTCGGCTGGATGCGTCCACCGTCGAGCATCACCGGCTCCATCGGTGCGATGTCACCGCCCTCGATGTCGGCGGGATCCCATCCCGGGGCCATCGTCGGGCCGCTGTAGTCACTGGTGTCCACCCGCACCGCGGTGACCGTGATCCCGCTGCCGCGCACCTGCTCGGCGAGGTCGCTGATCCGGGCCGCACCCTTGTACCAGGTGTCGGTGTCGTCCGGCGCCGCCGAGAGCGTGGTGTCCCCGCCGCCCTTGAGCACCACCAGCCCGGGCTCCGAGTCGACGGCCAGGACGGTCGTGGCCAGCCTGGCGTTGCGGTCCAGCGTGAGCAGCGCCGCGGCTGTGGTCAGCACCTTGTTGACCGACGCCGGCTGCATCGGCACCCCGGAATTCTGCTCCCACAGTTCGGCGCCGGTCTCGGCGTCGGTGATCCGGCCCGTCACCAGACCGAGATCGGGGTTGGCCAGAGCCGGGGCCAGTGCGGCGGCCAGGCCGCTCACGGTCGGGCTCGGCGCCGACATGTCCACCGGGACGATCCCCGGGCTCGCAGTCGCAGGCGGAGGCGCAGGTGTGGCCGCCGCGGCATCACTGGAACGGTGCCCGGTGAGAACGGCAGCAAGCGCGACGACACCGGCGACCAGCATCAAGACCACGACGCCAACCGCCACATGGGTGGACTGCCGCCACCGAGTGGGCCGCATATTTCTCCTGCTCTGCCGGTGGTGGGGACGAGCCACCCGTTTAGGCCAGACTATCGCTCGATTAGGGTTGACCCGCGTCGTCGCCCGACGACCCAAGACCGACCGCAGATGCGAAGGAGCCGCGACGGTGAAGTTCGACGTCGTCATCGAGATCCCGAAGGGTTCGCGCAACAAGTACGAGGTTGACCACGAAACCGGCCGGGTCAAGCTCGACCGCTACCTCTACACCGCATTCGGCTACCCCGCCGACTACGGATTCTTCGAAGACACCCTCGGCGAGGACGGCGATCCGCTGGATGCGCTGGTGCTGCTGCCCGAGTCGGTGTTCCCCGGATGCACCGTCGAGGCCCGCCCGGTGGCGATGTTCAAGATGACCGACGAGGCCGGCGGCGACGACAAGTTGCTGTGCGTGCCCGCCGGAGACCCGCGCTGGGACCACATCCAGGACCTCGGCGACGTGTCCCAGTTCGAACTCGACGCGATCAAGCACTTCTTCGTGCACTACAAGGACCTGGAGCCGGGCAAGTTCGTCAAGACCGCCGACTGGGTGGGCCGCGAAGAGGCCGAGGCCGAGTTGCAGCGTTCGGTCGAGCGGTTCAAGGCCGAAGGCCACTAGCTCCGTCGTAGCTCCCAGCAGAGTTTGCCTCGCTGTAACACGGGGTAACTCCCCTGTGCTCTACGCCTCTCATGCTGAGCAGGTGTTGATGCATCAGGGCATGGGACTTGAGGCGTACAACGCGTTGCCGACGCGCCGTGCGGTGCACGCTGTGTACGAGTGCTGCTACAGCGTGGTGCTCGCGACCGATCTGGCCGGTGGCCGTCCGTTCGCCGACCATGACGCACTGTTCCGGCAGGCCGACGCCCTGCTGTTCAGTCTCGGTGAGGATTCCATCGACCGGGTACTGCAGGCCTATCCGCACATCGGGCGGCGTCCACGCAGCCCGAAGTCGGTGTGCGAACAGTGCTCGGTGTGGGACGACGATCCCGCGGTGATGACACAGCTCAACGCCGAGGTCCAGCACTACACCGAGCGGTTCGGGTTCGGCTTCGTGATGTTCGTGGAAGACGGAGCGGCCCCGGCCGCGACATCGGGCGCCGGCTGCGCGCACCGGGCCATGGCCGGGATCCTCGACCGGCTGCACAATGACCGCGACACCGAACGCAAGGTGGTCCGCAACGAGTTGGCCCGGATCAACCGGGCCCGCCTGGAACGCATGCTCGGCCCCGAGGGCGGCTACTACAACTGGTAACCCGGGCCGCACGGTCGAAACACGGCGGCCACGGAGGCACTGGTCCTGGCCAATCCCGACGAATTCCCGGAGTCGGGCGAGCTGTCACGCAGGTTCGGTGAATCGCGCCCGTGACGGGCATGGTCCGGCGATGATGTCGCGATGGAAGACCTCGTACACGGCCACTGCGATGCCCGCTTCTCTTCGATCCGCGATGCGTTGGCAGACGGGCTGGCCAGTGGAGAGGAGACAGGGGCGGCCATCGCGATCGACATCGACGGTGAACTCGTCGTCGACATGTGGGGCGGGTACGCCGACGCCGCCAGGACCCGCACGTGGGAGTCCGACACCATCGTCAACGTCTTCTCGTCCACCAAGACGGTGACCGCACTGTCCGGGCTCATGATGATCGACCGCGGGCTGATCGCCGCCGACACACCGGTGGCCGAGTACTGGCCCGAATTCGCCGCAAACGGCAAGCAGGACATCGAGTTTCGTCACCTGCTGACCCACAGCTCAGGATTGTCCGGATGGGACCAGCCGTTCGCGATCGAAGACAGCTATGACTGGGAGACGTCCACGGCCGCGCTGGCCGCACAGGCACCGTGGTGGGAGCCGGGCACCGCGTCGGGGTACCACGCGCTGACCCACGGCCACCTGATCGGCGAGGTGCTGCGCCGCGTGACCGGTAAGTCGCTCAAAGAGTTCGTCCGTGACGAGATCGCGGCACCGCTGGGCGCCGACTTCCAGATCGGCGCGCGTCCCGAAGACCATCACCGCGTCGCTGACATCATCGCGGCGGACGAACCCCTCGATATTCCGCTCGACCAGATATCCGAGATCGCGCTCAAGACGTTCACGGGTACGCCGTCACCGGAGATCGCGAACACCGCGGACTGGCGCGCCGCCGACATCGGCGCGGCTAACGGACACGGCAACGCCCGGTCGCTGGCCCGGATCCTCTCGGCGATCTCGCTGGGCGGCACGGTCGAGGGGGTCAAGCTGCTCCGGCCCGAGACGGTCGAGTCGATCTTCGACCTGCAACTCGAGGGCCCCGACCTGGTGCTGCTCGGCCACCCGCTGCGCTGGGGCCTCGGCTTCGGCCTGCCGCAGACACAGACGGTGCCCTACGTCCCGGACGGCAAGACCTGCTTCTGGGGCGGCTGGGGCGGTTCGTGGGAGACCTGCAATCCCGATCACCGCGCCACGTTCGCCTATGTGATGAACAGGATGGGTCCGGGCGTCGAAGGATCGCCCCGTACCGCGCGCTATCTCACCCTGTTCTACGAGGCCCTGGCATGAAGGTCCGACTACACCGTTAGTATTTGGCGACGCCTCCTTGGATGCCGTCTTCCATGGATGCATGAGATACGTCGGAGGTGACCAGATGACCAGCCAACCGGACCCGGCAGGCTGCTCGGTGGAGGAGAGCCGCGTCGGAGAGGTCAGTGTGGTGGCAGTGACCGGAACGGTCGACATGCTCACCGCGCCCAAACTCGAAGAGGCGATCACCTCTGCCGCCAAGAGCTCACCCTCGGCCATCGTTGTCGACATGAGCGCCGTGGAATTCCTGGCATCGGCCGGGATGGGCGTGCTGGTGGCCGCCCGGGAACAGCTGGGCGACACCGCGCGGTTCTCCGTCGTCGCCGACGGACCGGCAACGAGCCGGCCGCTCAAACTGGTCGGAATCGCCGAGGTCGTCGATCTGTACGCGACGCTCGACGAGGCACTCGCCGCATTGAAGACATAACACCGGCCACAACGGGGTAGCCAGCAGGTCGACATGACAGAAGCAGGCCAGTCAGCTCAGTTCACGAAGCATGTCAGGGCCGCACCGGAAGATGCGGCGCAGATACGCCGCGAGTTCTCCAGTTGGCTGAGCACGCATCTCATGCTCGATCCCACCAAGGCCAGCGATGTGGTCCTGGCCGTGAACGAGGCTCTGGCCAACGCCGCGGAGTTCGCGTATGTCGATGCCTCGACGCCCGGGTTGATGCACGTGCGGGCCGATTACGACGGGGACAGGGCGGTACTCACCGTCACCGTGACCGATGAGGGCGTGTGGCGGATCGCCGAGACAGACCACACGAACCCGGCCCGCGGTCGCGGTATCCCGTTGATGCGCGCGCTCACAGATCGAGCCGTCATCGACACGAACCACGAAGGCACCGAAGTCCGCCTGCAGTGGGATCAGATCGATCAGAACTGCGGAAGCCGCACCACCTGAACGAAGAACTCGTCGATCTGGCGGACCGCACTCATGAACTGGTCCAGATCGACGGGCTTGGTGACGTAGGCGTTGGCGTGCAACTTGTAGCTGCGGAGGATGTCCTCCTCGGCCGACGACGTGGTCAGCACCACGATCGGGATGTGGCACAGGTCGACATCCGACTTGATCTTCTCCAACAACTGCCTGCCGTCATATTTCGGCAGGTTCAGGTCGAGCAGGATCAGATCCGGGCGCGGCGCACCTTCGAAGGCACCGCGCCGATACAGAAAGTCCAAGCCTTCCTCGCCGTCGCGGGCAACGTGCAGGTTGTTCTTGATCTTGTTGTGCTCGAAGGCTTCCCGGGTGATGAGCTCGTCACCGGGATCGTCTTCGACCAACAGGATGTCAATGGCTCGGTTGACCGATGAGGTCACTTGGGACTTCCTTCCAACTGGGCTTCCGGCACGACGTCAGGCACGGTCGTGGGCGTGGCGGGCAGGGTGAACATGAACCGGGTTCCGGGCGAGTACGACGTGTCGATCCAGATGGATCCGCCGTGGTGCTCGACGATCTTCTTGCACAACGCGAGCCCGATACCGGTGCCGCTGAAGGCGTCGCGTCCGTGCAGGCGTTGGAATATGACGAACACCTTGTCCACGAACTCCTCACCGATGCCGATCCCGTTGTCCGAAACACTGAATACCCAGTTCTCGGCCAGTTCACCGGTACCCGGCCGGCAGTCGATGACGATCCGGGGCACAACCCCCTCGCCGGCGAACTTCACCGCATTGCCGATCAGGTTCTGCCACAGCATGGTCATGAGTGTGGGATCACCGTCTATCTGCGGCAACGGCTCGTCCGGTCGCTCGATCTCGGCGCCCGACTCCCCGACGGAGGTGGCCAGGTTCTTCAGCGCGCTGTCGAGTGCCTCATCGAGGTTGACCTCGGTATGGGTGGCGTTGAGCCGCCCCACCCGCGAGAACGTCAGCAGGTCGTTGATCAGGACCTGCATGCGCTTGGCGCCGTCGACGGCGAAGCCGATGTACTCGAGTCCCCGCTCGTCCAGTTTGTCGCTGTAGCGCTTCTCAAGCAGCTGACAGAACGATGCGACCTTCCGCAACGGCTCCTGAAGATCATGCGATGCCACATATGCGAACTGCTCAAGTTCGGCATTGGATCGGCGCAATTCATCTGCCTGCTGATCGAGGGCGTCCTTGGCCGACTGCGACGCGTCTAGATCTTCGACGACGCGCTGCCGCATGTCCTCGACATCAGCTGCGATCGCCCGTATGTCCTTGGGGCCCTTCGGGACGATGCGTTCACCGAAGTTGCCTTCGGTGATCCGGCGACACGAGGCTGCCAGCGCCTCGAGCGGGCGCGTGACGGCGCTGCGCACCAGCACCGTCAACAACACCGCCATGGTGAAAAACGCCGCGATCATCGCGATCACCACGCCGTTGCGCCAGGCCCGGACGTGGCCCAACTCCTCGACACTGGCCTGTCGGGCCTGGCTGAGGTTGGCGTTCTGCACATCGAAAAGTTCGCGCAGTCCGTCGAACTCGGTCTTCCCACGATCTGCGGTGCGGGGGTCGACGACGGCGGGCCGTCCCACCTGGACGCCGGCGATGAGCGGCTCTGCATAGTTGGCCCGCCACGCTGCCGCCGCAGTCTCGATCGTTTCGAGATCGGCCAGCAGGCCGTCGTGGCCGGCCAAGTAACCGCGGATATCCTCTGCCGCAGCCGATTCCGCACCCTGCCCGTCGCCGTAGGGATCGAGGAACCGCGGATCCGCGGCAATGGCGTACCCACGCACAGCCGTCTCCTGGTCGCGCAGGGCGGCCTGCAGTTGATACGCCGCAACCCGAGCGGGCTGAATGTCGTCGATGAGCTCCCGCGATACGGCGTCGGTCCGGGCCACCAGAGCGATACCGGCGATCGCGCCGGTCAGGACGATCACACACATCACCGACACCAGCAGGTTCTGCCAGCCTTGCACCGTGAGCTTCATACCGAAGAACGCTCCACCCTGATCACTGCGATGTCATCGCTGAGACCGCCGTGCGGACGCGCGCGGGATTCGACCTCGGCGACCAGTGCACCGACGAAGTCGCGGCCGGGCAGCGCCGCCAGCGAATCGGCCAGCTCGAGCAACCCTTCTTCGCCCAGACGTGCGCCGCCGGGCCCGGCGTGCCCCTCGAACAATCCGTCGGTGAGAAGTAGCAGACCATGCTGTTCTGGCAGTGCCAGTCGGTTGACGGGCCACTCCCTTGCGCCGAGCCCCAGCGCCGAACCCGCCTCCGGCTCGATCCACTGCACGGCGTCAGGACCATGCGCGAGCAGGCCAGGGTGGCCGGCACGGACCACGTCGTACTCCCCGCTGTCGGGATCGAGCGCCACGCTGAGCAAGGTTGCGAAGATCCCCGGACCTGGACGCTCGGTGGTGAGCACGCGGTCCAGTTGACGCATCCGCTCGTTTCCCCGGAGGCCCGCGAATGTCAGTGCACGCCAACCGATGCGCAGAGCCACCCCCAATGCGGCCTCGTCCGGTCCATGTCCCGCCACATCGCCCATCATCACGTGCACCGTCCGGTCCGGTGTTTGGACGATGTCGTAGAAATCACCACCCAGCAAGGCATCGCGGCGGCTCGGCAGCGAGTGCGTGACGACCTCGACACCCGGTTCTTCCAACAGCAGTGGCGACGGCAACAGACCACGCTCCAGGCGCGCGTTCTCCCGTTCCCGCAGTCGGCTCGCGTGCAGGTCCACCGCGGTCAACTCGGCACGTTTGCGCTCGATGGAGTAGACGACGGCCCGCCGCAGCATCTCCGGGTCGACACGGCCCTTCACGAGATAGTCCTGCGCTCCCGAAGCGACCGCCGAGACGCCGAAGTGCTCGTCGTTCAGGCCGGTGAGCACGATGATCGGGATCGCCGGATCAAGCTTGCCCAGCCGGTGCAGCGCATCGATGCCGTCCGCGTCGGGAAGGTTCAGGTCGAGCAGAACACAGTCGGGTCGGGACTTGATCAATGACCGCTCGGCAGCCGACATGGACTGCACCCAAGCCATGTCGATGTCGGCGGTGCCGGCCACGTCGGCGATCTGCTCTTCGACCAACAACGCATCGCCCCGGTCGTCCTCGACCAACAACAGCGACAATCGCCGCCCTGGAGCGGGACCGGCGAGTGTGGCCGAGGGGTAGGTCTGCTCCGCGCGCATGGGGTCACGTCCTTCACTCACTGAGGCCACCCGGTCGCGCTGACCTCTGCTTTAGTGACGACGTTGTTGAGAATACCTAGACGTACGCGTCAATTCCCCGGCAGTCGACCGATTGCGGGCTCGAGATCAGGAGGCACGCGCCTGTGAGCGCAGCTCCAGCCGGCGCAGCACGTCACCGCCCAGCACCCGCGGATCCTGATCGGGCCCGGCCGGGATCAGGGTGACCCCATCGGCCACCTCCGCCGCCTCGATGTCCGCGATCAGGCCGGCCAGGCCGTCAACCGTCCCGATGTAGCGCACCTGCGCCTCTGGACCGGCCAGCTCGAGCCATCTGTGCGCCGAGCGATAGGCGGAGCTGAACTCTCTGGCCACCGCGACCGTGACGTCGAGGATCACCGAGACCTCGTCGTCCTCCGACTTGAGGCCAGATCGGATCCGGCGCGCCTGCGCCAGGTCGGGCGCGGAGATCCGCGCCGTCGGCGCCCCACCGTCGGTCAGTTCGGTCCACGCCTCGGCATCCGCCACGAATATCCGCACCCGGCCACGCTAAGTGCAAATATCGCACCGGCACAGAGTTACGTTCAGCCGGAATCCAAGGGACTACCGCGCGTCCCGCACCCGGGTCTTGTACAGACTCGCAGCCGTGGTGACGGCCAGCGTCACGATGATCACACCGAGGCTGGCCAGCGTCGGGATCTCCGGCACGTGCACCGGCTCACCGCCGTTGATGAACGGCAACTCGTTCTCGTGCAGCGCGTGCAGCACCAGCTTCACGCCGATGAAGGCCAGGATGAACGCCAGCCCCTGCGACAGGTAGACGAGCCGCTTGAGCAGGTCACCGAGCAGGAAGTACAGCTGCCGCAGCCCCATCAGGGCGAACACGTTGGCCGTGAACACCAGGTAAGGCTCCTGGGTCAGCCCGTAGATCGCCGGGATGGAGTCGAGCGCGAACAGCAGGTCGGTGGTGCCCAGAGCGACGATCACGAGGAACATCGGCGTCATCAGCCGCTTGCCGTTCTCGTGAATCCACAACTTCAAGCCGTCCCACTGGTCCGTGGTACGCAGGTGCTTACGGGCGAACCGCACCACCCCGTTGTCGCCGTCGTCGTCGTGGTCGGTGTCCCTGACCAGGTTGATCGCGGTGTACACCAGGAACGCGCCGAAGATGTAGAACACCCAGGAGAACTCGTTGATCGCGACCGCGCCGAGCGCGATGAAGATGCCGCGGAAGATGAGCGCCAGGATGATGCCGACCAGCAGGGCCTGCTGCTGGTAGATCCTCGGCACCTTGAAGCTGGCCATGATGATCAAGAAGATGAACAGGTTGTCGACCGACAGGCTGTATTCGGTGAGCCACCCGGCGAAGAACTCGAGTCCGAACTGGTGGCCGTGGAAGTACCAGACCCACACACCGAACGCCACCGCCATACCGATGTAGATCGACAGGTACGTCGCGGTCTCCCGCGTGGTGGGTTCGTGGGGACGTCGCCCGATCACGACGACATCGAACAGCAGAACGGCGATCGTCACCGCCAGGGTGATGATCCATTCCAGCTGGGTTACCTGCATCGAGAATCCTCCGGTCGTCAAAACGCCGGAGGTCTCTTCCACCGGTTACACGCACCGGCCCGCGACACCGATCGATCATTTGACGACCGACGTGATGACGACATCGCAGCGAAGGAATACTCCCCTCCGCCGACCAGTCTGCCTGACGGACCCCCCGAATCGAAATCGAACCGGCACGCCGCACCGACCGGCGAGCCGTGTCGCCGCAGGCTTAGTAGTTTGTACTCGTGACAGCTGCCGCCAGTGCACACGAGATTCCACCGCAATACGTGCTATCGCCACTGGCCCCCGAGCCACGCACACTCGTCGACATCCTGCAGGACACAGCCAGGCGTTTTCCCGACGCACCCGCCCTCGACGACGGCTCGGTACAACTCACCTACTCCGAGCTGATCGCCGACGTCGCCGACAGCGTGGCCTGGTTGGCGGCGCGCGGTATCGGCCGCGGCGACAAGCTCGGAATCCGGATGCCCTCGGGCAGCTATGCGCTGTACGTGGCGATCCTGTCGGTGCTGGCCTGCGGTGCCGCCTACGTCCCGGTGGACGCCGACGACCCCGACGAACGGGCCGAGCTGGTGTTCGGCGAGGCGAACGTGGTCGGGGTGATCACCGAGGCCGGCCTGGTCCGCGGGCCGGGATCGTCGCGCGGCTGGCGCGCCGCCGAGCCGCTCGGGCGCGACGACGCCTGGATCATCTTCACCTCGGGCTCGACCGGCACCCCGAAAGGTGTGGCCGTCACCCATCGCAGTGCCGCCGCATTCGTCGATGCCGAGGCGCGAATGTTCCTGCAAGACAACCCCATTGGCCCGGGTGATCGGGTATTGGCCGGGCTGTCGGTGGCCTTCGACGCCTCGTGCGAGGAGATGTGGCTGGCGTGGCGTCACGGCGCCTGCCTCGTGCCCGCCCCGCGGTCCTTGGTGCGCAGCGGCATGGATCTGGGCCCGTGGCTGGTCAGCCGCGACATCACCGTCGTTTCCACGGTGCCGACGCTGGCAGCGCTGTGGCCGGCGGAGGCGCTGGAAGCCGTCCGGTTGTTGATCTTCGGCGGCGAGGCCTGCCCACCTGAGCTGGCCGCCCGCCTCGCGGTCGACGGCCGCGAGGTGTGGAACACCTACGGCCCCACCGAGGCAACCGTGGTGGCCTGCGCCGCGCAACTCGACGGCCAGGGCCCGGTCAGCATCGGCCTGCCACTGGCGGGCTGGGATCTGGCGGTGGTGGACAAAGACAGCTTGCCGGTCGCCGTCGGTGAGGTCGGCGAACTCGTGATCGGCGGCGTCGGCCTGGCCCGCTACCTCGATCCGGAGAAGGACGCCGAAAAGTACGCCCCGATGCCGACGCTCGGCTGGAACCGGGCCTACCGCAGCGGCGACCTGGTCCGTCTGGAGAACGACGGCCTGTACTTCCAGGGCCGGGCCGACGACCAGGTGAAGGTCGGCGGCCGCCGCATCGAACTGGGTGAGGTCGACAACGCGCTGGTGCATCTGCCCGGTGTGAGCGGCGGCGCCGCCGCGGTCCGCAAGACCGCCAGCGGTACCCCGTTGCTGGTCGGCTATATCGCGAGTACCGATCCCGACTTCGACCTCGCTGCCGCCCGGGCGGCGCTGTCCGAGTCGCTGCCGGCCGCGCTGGTGCCCCGCCTCGTGCTGCTCGACGAACTCCCGACCCGCACGTCGGGCAAGGTGGACCGCAATGCGCTGCCGTGGCCACCACCCGGCGGTGCCGATCAGGACGCCCCCGAACTCGACGGCACCATGGGCTGGCTGGCCGGGTTGTGGCGCGACGTGCTCGGTACGGCGGTCGAAGGACCTGAGGCCGACTTCATCGCCCTGGGCGGTGGCTCACTGTCCGCGGCACAGTTGGTCGCCGCGCTGCGCCAGCGCTACCCGCTGGTAACCGTCGCCGACCTCTACGACCATCCGCGGCTCGGTTCACTGGCCGGCTATCTCGACGAGCTCAAACCACCGCCGCAGATCCAGATCCGCGAAGTCAAGCCGACCCCGCTGCTCACCCAGGCCGCACAGGTCGCACTGTCGCTGCCGTTGGCCACCCTCACCGGAATGCAGTGGGTGGTCTGGCTGGCGCTGCTGAACAACGTCGCCGCCGTCTCGGGGATCGTGCCGTGGGCGCATCCGCTCAGCTGGTGGTGGGTGTTGGCCGGGTTCCTGCTGTTCGTCACACCACTCGGGCGCATGGGTATCGCGGTGTTGTTCGCCCGGATGCTGCTGTCCGGACTTGAGCCCGGCACCTACCGCCGCGGCGGCCCGGTCCATCTACGGGTCTGGATCGCCGAACGACTGGCCGATGCCAGCGGCGCCGAGAACCTGGCCGGGGCACCGTGGATGGTCTACTACGCCCGCGCCCTGGGCAACACCGTCGGCAAGGGCGTCGACATGCACTCGGCACCGCCGGTCACCGGCATGCTCAAGATCGGTCATCGCGCCTCGGTCGAACCCGAGGTGGACCTGACCGGGCACTGGATCGACGGCGACCTGTTCCACGTCGGGCCCGTGACGATCGGCAACGACGCCACGATCGGCGCCCGCACCACACTGCTGCCCGGCGCGAGCGTCGGCAAGAACGCCGATGTCGCGCCCGGCTCAGCAGTGACCGGCAAGGTCAAGAACGGGCAGTTCTGGAAAGGCTCGCCCGCCGTGAAATCCGGCAAAGCCCGTCACCCGTGGCCCGACCACCGACCGGGGCGCGCCCCGGTGTGGGTCCCGGTGTACGGCGTGTCCTCGCTGCTGCTGGCCGGCCTGCCACTGCTGGCTCTCGCTGCCGGCCTCGCGGTGATCGTCTGGGGTGTACGCAACACCGCGTCTCCCGCCGACGCGCTGCTGCCCGCTCTGGCGTGGACCCCCGCCGCCGCCGTGGTGGCACTGCTGACCTACGCCGCGCTGACCGTGATCGGGGTACGCATCCTCTCGGTGCGACTGTCCGAGGGGTACCACCCCGTGCGTAGCCGCGTGGGCTGGCAGCTGTGGACCACAGAACGCCTGATGGACGCCGCCCGCAACTACCTTTTCCCGATCTACGCCAGCCTGCTCACCCCGTGGTGGCTACGCCTGCTCGGCGCGAAAGTCGGTAAGGACACCGAGATCTCGACCGCCCTGTTCACCCCCAAGTTCACCGAGGTGCAGGACGGCGCGTTCCTCGCCGACGACACCATGGTGGCCTCCTACGAGCTGGGCGGCGGCTGGATCCACGTCGCCAAGGCGACAATCGGTAAGCGCGCCTTCCTCGGCAACTCCGGTATCACGCAGCCGGGCCGCAAGGTGCCCAATGACGGCCTGGTGGCCGTGCTGTCGGCCACGCCGCACAAGGCCAAGGCCGGCTCGTCGTGGCTGGGCAGTCCGCCGGTCCGGTTGCGCCGCAACGCCACCGCAGCCGACGCGCTCCGCACGTTCCACCCGTCGACCCGTCTCAAGATCATGCGCTCGGCGGTGGAGACCTGCCGCTTGATCCCCGTGATCGTCACCTTCGCGATCGGCGTCGCGGTGCTGGGTGCGATGCAGGCCGTGACGATCCGGTTCGGTTTCCTGTGGACGGCGCTGACCGGGGGTCTGGTCCTGCTGGCCGCCGGCCTGGCGGCCGGGACCATCGCCGTGATCGCAAAGTGGTTGGTGGTCGGCCGGATTCGCGCGGTCGAGCATCCGTTGTGGTCGTCGTTCGTGTGGCGCAACGAGGTGTCGGACACCTTCGTCGAAACCGTCGCCGCACCCTGGTTCGCCCGGGCCGCCAGCGGCACCCCGGTGATGAACCTGTGGCTGCGTGGGCTGGGCGCTTCGATCGGGCGCGGCGTGTGGTGCGAAACCTACTGGCTGCCCGAAGCCGATCTGGTGGCGCTGGGGACCGCCTCGACAGTCAACCGCGGCTGCGTGGTGCAGACCCACCTGTTCCACGATCGCATCATGCGGTTGGACAGCGTTGTGCTCGAAGAGGGCTCGACGCTGGGACCGCACTGTGTGGCGTTGCCCGCGGCCCGCCTGGGCGCCGGCGCCACGGTCGGGCCGGGGTCGCTGGTGATGCGGGGCGACGAGGTGCCACCGTCGACGCGCTGGCAGGGCAACCCGATCGCACCGTGGAACATGTTCGGCAAGAAGCGTGCGGCCGACAAGGCCGCCGACAAGACTGCGAAGAAGACAGAAGACCCGGCCGCGTGACCCGATCGAAGAAAGCCGCAAAGAAGTTGGTACCCCAGCCCGTGATCGACCCGTATCTGCCGCGCAACGGCAACTTCGGGTACCGGGTGTCGCGCTACGAACTCGACCTGGAATACAAGGTCGCGATCAACCGGCTGGCCGGGACCGTCACCATCACCGCGGTGACCTTGGCTGCGGTGCGCAACTTCACCCTCGACCTGTCCGACGCCCTTACGGTGTCGCGGGTTTCGGTCAACGGTCACCGCCCTGCGCAGTACCGATGTTCGGGCGGGAAACTGTCGATCACGCTGCCCACGGCACTGCCTGCCGGCGCCGCGATGACCGTCGTCATCCGCTACAACGGAACCCCGCGCCCCATCGAATCCTTCTGGGGTGACGTCGGTTTCGAGGAACTGTCGAACGGCGCCCTGGTGGCCGGCCAACCCAACGGGGCGGCCTCCTGGTTCCCGTGCGACGACCATCCGAGCTCGAAGGCCAGCTACCGGATCCAGATCAGCACCGACAGCCCCTACTACGCCCTGGCCAACGGCGAGTTGATCTCCCGAAAAGCCCGCGCCGGGCACACCGTGTGGACCTACGAGCAGGCCGAACCCACATCGACCTACCTGATCACCCTGCAGATCGGCCAGTACGAGAACCACCGACTGACCAAGACACCGGTACCGATGCACGCGGTGCTGCCCGCCCGGTTGCGCCGCAATTTCGAGCACGACTTCCAAGACCAGCCGCAGATGATGAAGCTCTTCATCAAGATGTTCGGGCCCTATCCGCTGGCGAACGGGTACACCGTGGTGGTCACCGAGGACGATCTCGAGATCCCGTTGGAGGCCCAGGGCATCTCGATCTTCGGGGCCAACCACTGCGACGGGCACCGCGGCGCCGAACGGCTGATCGCCCACGAGCTGGCCCACCAGTGGTTCGGCAACTCGGTGACGGCGCGACGCTGGCGGGACATCTGGCTGCACGAGGGGTTCGCCTGCTACGCCGAGTGGCTGTGGTCCGAGCACAGTGGCGGGCACACCGCCGCGGAGTGGGCCGCGCACTACTACGAACGGCTGCGCGACAAGCCCCAGGACCTGCTGCTGTCCGATCCCGGGCCCGAGGACATGTTCGACGATCGGGTCTACAAACGCGGCGCACTGACCCTCCATGCGTTGCGCACCCTGATCGGCGACCGCAATTTCTTTGCGCTGCTGAGGGATTGGACAGCCCGCTACCGCCACAGCACGGCGTTGACCGACGATTTCACCGGGCTGGCCGCAGGCTACACCGATGAGCCGCTGCAACCGTTGTGGCAGGCGTGGCTGTATTCGAAAGAGCTGCCAGACCTGTGACCGATGGCGGCGCCGCCCCAGCAACTGGACCGATCACGCGCAGCAGCGTCGCCCGCGTCGGGCTCGCGACGGCGATCAGCGCACTGTGCGGCTATGCCGTGCTGTATCTGGCCGCCCGCGACCTCGAGCCCGCCGGCTTCTCGATCTTCAGTGTGTTCTGGGGCGCGTTCGGCCTGGTGACCGGCGCCGCCAACGGGCTCTTGCAGGAGGCCACGCGCGAAGTCCGCTCGGCACGTCACCGTGACCTGTCCGGAAGTCCCAGCACCCACCCGATGCGGATCGCGGGGCTGGTCGGCATCGTCGCGGCCATGGTGATCGCGCTCAGCTCACCGCTGTGGAGCTCGCACGTATTCGCCGAGTCTCGGGCGCTGAGCGTGGTGCTGCTCAGCGTCGGGCTGGCCGGATTCTGCCTGCACGCCACCCTGCTCGGCATGCTCGCGGGAGTGAACCGCTGGACCGAGTACGGGGCACTGATGGTCACCGACGCGGGAATCCGGGTGGCCGTCGCGGCCGCGACGTTCGTTCTCGGCTGGGGCCTGGCCGGATTCCTGTGGGCCACCGTGGCCGGCGCGGTGGCCTGGCTGATCATGCTGATCGCGGCACCGGCGGCGCGCCTGGCCGCCGGCCTGCTCACTGCGGGCAGTCCCGCGACGTTCCTGCGCGGGGCGGCCCACTCGATCGCTGCGGCCGGCGCCAGCGCGATCCTGGTGATGGGGTTCCCGGTGCTGCTCAAGGCCACCTCCGGCGACCTGGGGGCGGCCGGCGGGGTGGTGATCCTGGCCGTGACGCTGACGCGCGCACCGCTGCTGGTTCCGCTCACCGCGATGCAGGGCAACCTGATCGCGCACTTCGTCGACCAACGCGACAAGCGGCTGCGGGCATTGCTGGCCCCCGCCGCCGCCGTGGCCGCGCTGGGCGCCGTGGGTGTGGCCGCGGCCGGACTGCTCGGACCGTGGCTGCTGCGGGTGGCGTTCGGCGAGGAGTACCGAGCCGGCGGACCACTGCTGGCCTGGCTGACCGCCGCCGCTGTCGCCATCGCTATGCTCACGCTGACCGGCGCCGCGACCGTCGCGGCCGCCCTGCACCGGGCCTACGCGCTGGGCTGGATCATCGCCACGGTGGCGGCCGTCGCGCTGCTGCTGCTGCCGGTCGGGCTGGAGACCCGGACCGTCATCGCGCTGCTTTGCGGACCGCTGGTGGGCATCGCGGTTCACCTGGGCGCGCTGGCCCGTGCGGCCCTGGACCGAAACGGAGCGGCTCCGGCCGCGACATGAAGCCCTCCGTGTAGTTTGGTGCCATCGACATGCGCTTTCACGACATTTGGATCATCATCCCCGCCTTCAACGAGGCGAGCATCATCGGCGACGTCATCTCGGACGTGCGCTCGGTTTTCCCTAACGTCGTGTGTGTCGACGACGGGAGCCGCGACGGTACGGCCGACCTGGCCGTGACCGCCGGCGCGCACGTCGTCCCCCATCCGGTGAACCTCGGCCAGGGCGCGGCGATCCAGACCGGAGTCGAGTACGCGCGCAGCCGGCCTGGGGCCCGGGTGTTCGCCACGTTCGATGCCGACGGTCAGCACCAGGTCAAGGATGTGGTGCGGATGATCGACCGGCTCGACACCGACGGCGCCGATCTTGTGGTGGGCACCCGGTTCGCCAATCCGGACGCCCACGCGGTGACGCACACCCCGCCGTTGAAACGGATCATCCTGCGCGCGGCGGCGTTCCTGAGCCCGCAGAGCCGCGCCTTCGGGCTCACCGACGCACACAACGGCCTACGGGTGTTCAACAAGTTGGTCGCCGACGAACTCAATCTCACGATGAACGGCATGAGCCACGCCGGCGAGTTCATCTCGCTGGCCTACGAAAACCGTTGGCGCGTAGTCGAGGAACCCGTCGAGATCCTCTACACCGACTACTCGAAGTCGAAGGGGCAACCACTGCTCAACGGGGTGAACATCCTCTTCGACGGGCTGTTACGCAGGAGGATGTCCCGGTGAACTGGATTCAGGCACTGCTGATCGTCGCGGTGCTGGTGCTGTTGGCGTACCTGCTGGGGTCACGGCGCAGCGCGCGGTCCAAGGCGTGGGTGAAGGTCGGTTTCGTGTTGTTCGTGGCAGCCGGCATCTACGCGATCCTGCGCCCCGACGACACCACCGTGGTGGCGAATTGGCTTGGCGTGGACCGCGGTACGGACCTGATGGAGTACATGCTCATCATCGCGTTCGTGTTCGTCACGCTGTCGACGTATTTGCGCATCAAGGATCTCGAGCTGCGCTACGCCCGGCTGGCCCGGGCCGTGGCCCTGCAGAACGTGCGGGTGCCGGCCACCTCAGAAGATGAGTGACGAGCCATGGACGGGGCTCTCACCGTTCTGGGACGGTAGCGACGCCGCTGAACTGACCGGAAGCTAACGACTGAGCAAATTCCGCCAACATCGCGATCCGGGCGTCCTCGAGTTCCGGCAGCGGCAGCACACGGCGCACCATCGCGGCGCCGTCGAACGTGTTGATCGCGATGGTCAACATCACGGCGAAAACATCCTCGGGGATCTGCTCCATGCCAGGGCCATTCTTGGCGGTTTCGTAGATGTTGTGGATGTACTCGGTCAGCACCGTCTGTAGCGGGCCCCGCAGCTTCTCGTCGGTGCGCGCCGCCATCAGCAGTTCGTGCCACACGGTATTGGTTTCACTGCCGGCGATGTCGCGCAGGATCGCCAGCGCCGCCGGCAGCGCCGGCTGCTCGGCGGCGATCTCCGCGCCCAGCTTGCTGCCCAACTCCACCTGCCGGCGCGCCACCTCCCGCGCCGTGGCCGCCATGAAGTCGCTCATCGTCGGGAAATGCCGAAACAGCGCGCCGTCGGAAACCTTGGCCCGCTTGGCGATCACTGCCGCCGAGGCCTTGGCGTAACCGACCTCGATGATGGTGTCGATGGCGGCGTCGAGTAGCCGTGCGACGGTCTCCTCGCGGCGCTGCTGCTGGGTTCTGGCCATCTCTATACGGGCGTGCGGTCCAGTTGCTCGGCACCGGCCCGCAGGTACCGGCCCGACTTCACCGATTCGCCGTAGCCGTCCCGGAACTGACCGTTGCGGAACACCACGGCGCCGTTGACGGCGGTGGCGACGACAGCGTCGTCGCTGCGGTTCACCATGCGGCTCAGCCCGCCGTAGAACGGGACCGGCTCCTCGTGATAGGCCTCCACGGTGTCATTGAGGCCGGCCGGGTCGATCACCACGAAGTCGGCCCGGTCACCTTGGCGCAGAGTTCCGGCCGGGACGCCGAACCAGTCGGCCACCTCGCCGGTCAGCCGGTGGACGGCATGCTCGGTGGTCATGAACGGCCTGCCCGCCAAGTGGGCGTCGCGTACCCGCTTGAGCAGCTTCACCGGATAGTTGTAGAACGCCATGTTCCGCAGGTGCGCACCGGCATCCGAGAAACCCATGTGCACCGACGGTTCCTTGGCCAGCTTGTCCAGGAACTTCGGGCGGTTGTTGGCCACGATGGTCGTCCAGCGAACGTTGCGCTCACCGTTGTCGACCAGGACGTCGAGGAACGCGTCGAGCGGGTGGATGCCGCGCTCGTCGGCGATCTGGCCGAAGCTCTTGCCGATCAGCGACTGGTCGGGGCATTCGACGATCGTGGCGTCGTGGAAGTCGCGGTGCCACAAGGTCGGTCCGAGCACACGCCGGTCGAAGGACTTGCGGAACCGGCGGCGGTACTCGGGATCGGCGAGCAGCTTGTTGCGCTCGAACTGATCTTTGAGATGCAGCGCGGCCGTTCCGGCGCCGAATTCCTCGAACACCGGCAGATCGATTCCGTCCGAATACAATTCGAACGGCACCGGCAGATGCTGGAACCGCACCTTGGCGCCCAGGATCCGGTTGAGCAGCCGGACGCCCGGCCCCAGCACCCGCACCGCGCCGGGCGAGGACTTGGCGTCGGCCGACACCAGCAGGCTCATCCGCACATCCCGGCGCCGGCCGAACTGGCCACTGCTCTCCAGGAAGAAGTTCAGTGCCTCATGGACTTTCGCCACATTCGGCGCGCTCTGCAGCATCCGTCCGCGCTTGCGCAGGACCTTGATCAGGCGCCGACGCTCACGCCAGGTGGCGAACGTCGACGGCAATGCGCGGGAGCGGAACCGGTCACCGTCGAGCTTGTCGATCGCCGCGTCCATCCCGGACAGGCCGAGCATGCCCGCCTCGAGGGCCTCGTCGAGGCGGGCCGCCATGGTCTCCAGTTCGGCATCGGTCGGGGTGACGCCACGGGTGGTGGCCCGGTCCAGCCCGAGCACCGAGGCCCGCAGATCCGAATGTCCCAGCAGCGAAGCGATATTCGGGCCCAGCGGCAACTCGTCGATGGCCTTCACATACTCGGCCGGACCCGACCAGGTCTTGTGCTGCTCCAGGGCACCCAGCACGAACTGACGCGGAACCGCCTCCACGCGACTGAACAGGTCGGCGGCGTCCTCGGTGTCGGCGTACACCGTCGACAGCGAGCACATGCCGAGCAGCACGGTGGTCACCCCGTGGCGCACCGATTCCCGCAGACCCGGATCGAGCAGCACCTCGGCGTCGTAGTGCGTGTGCACGTCGACGAAGCCGGGCAGCACCCATTTACCGCCGGCGTTGATCACGTCGGGGCAATCGGTCTCGTCGAGCGGGGTGGCGGACACCGTGACCACTACCCCGTCGCGAATCCCCAGCGTACGGACCTGCGGCGGGGCGCCGGTGCCGTCGAACCACAAGCCGTTGCGAACGATGACGTCGTAGGACATGGCGCAACGCTAAACGAGAAAGTGAGTACTCACAATCTTTCAGCGAGAATTACTCCGGAAGTATTCGACCGTCTTGGGGATACCCGCGGCCAGATCCACCTGTGGCCGCCAGCCCAGCACATCCCTGGCCCGGCTGATGTCGAGCTGGGAACGACGCAGGTCACCGAGCCGCGGCGGGTGCATCTCCGGTTCGTCCGCGGCACCGACGGCCAGCGCGATCGCGGTGTGCATCTCGCGGGTCGAGGTCTCCACACCCGTACCGACGTTGAACCGTTGACCGCCGCCGTCCGGCCCGGACGCCTTGACGAAGGCGTCGACCACGTCGTCGACATACACGTAATCGCGGGTATCAGAGCCGTCGCCGAAGATCTTGGTGGGCCGCCCGGCCAGCAGGGCCTGGGCGAAGATCGCCACCACTCCGGCCTCACCGTGCGGGTCCTGACGCGGGCCGTAGACGTTGGCCGGGGCGATGTGCGAGCAGTCCAGGTTGTACAGATTGCGGAACATGTTGAAGTAGACCTCGCCGGCCACCTTGCTCGCCGCATACGGCGAGGCCGGATTCGTCGGGGTGTCCTCGCTTGTCGGATACGACGGAGGCGTGCCGTACACCGAGCCGCCCGAGGATGTGTGCACCACCTTGCGCACCCCGGACTGACGGGCCGCCTCGGCCAACCGGACCACGCCCACCACATTCACCGTGGAATCCAGCTGCGGATCGTCCACCGAACGCTTCACCGAGATCTGGGCGGCCAGGTGGAAGATCACCTCGGGCTGAGTGTCCTTGAGCAGGCCCAGCAGATCCGCATCGACGATGTCGGCCTTGACGAACTCGAAGTCGTTGCTGTTCTCGGCGCTGCTGAGGTTCTCTGCCCGCCCCGAGCTCAGGTCGTCGAGCCCGACGACGCTGTGCCCGTCTGCCAGCAGCCGGTCGACCAGCGTCGATCCGATGAAACCTGCCGCTCCTGTCACCAGTGTCCGCACGGGCTCACCATACCGACGGCAGATGTACCACCGCTGGGTCCGTACAGTCGGCAAGAGTGAACAAGGTCGCCCGCATCGCCGCCGCGCTGATCGCGCTGCACCTGGTGGTCCGGGCGGTACTCGCCTTCGGCGGCTATTTCTACTGGGACGATCTGATCCTGATCGGCCGGGCCGGGACCCAGAATCTGCTGTCGCCGTCCTTCCTCTTCGATGATCACGACGGCCACGTCATGCCCGCGGCATTCCTGGTGTCGGGCGCCGTGACCCGGGTCGCGCCGTTCTCCTGGGTGCTGGCTGCCGCGAGCCTCGTCGTGATGCAGCTGCTGGCATCGCTGGCGTTGTTACGGGCACTGTGGGTGATCCTGGGCTGGCGGCCCGTGCTGCTGATCCCGCTGACCTTCGCGTTGTTCACTCCGCTAGCCTTGCCCGGCTTCGCCTGGTGGGCGGCGGGGCTGAACACGCTGCCGATGCAGGCGGCGCTGGCGTGGGTGGTCGGTGAGGCCGTGCTGCTGGTGCGCACCGGGGCGTCGCGGCATGCGGTTGTTGGTGTGCTCGTCTTTCTGGGCGGGCTGCTGTTCTTCGAGAAGGCCGCGGTGATCCCGTTCGTGGCGTTCGCGGTCGTCGCCCTCTTGGGGTACGTCACGAGAGCCTTCGGCCTGCGCGACGTGTGGCGACGCGGCCTTCAGCTGTGGGTCGGGTGCCTGGCCCTGACCGTCGCGTGGATCGGGGTGTACCTCGTCGTCGTCGATCAGAAGCGGTGGAGCTTCGATCTCGGAATGACGTGGGACCTGCTGAGCCGCTCCTTTACCCACGGCATCGTGCCCGGGCTCGTGGGCGGGCCGTGGTCCTGGCAACGCTGGGCACCCGCCTCACCGTGGGCCACCCCGCCCGTCTCGGTGATGGTGCTGGGCTGGGTGGTGCTTGTTGTCGCCCTTGCGGTGGTGCTGGTGCGCAAGACCCGCATCTGGCCGGTGTTGGTCGTGGCCCTGGGGTACGCCGTCGCCTGCCAGATCCCCATCTATCTGATGCGCTCGTCGCGGTTCACCGCATTGGAGTTGGCGCAGACGCTGCGCTATCTGCCGGACCTCGTGGTGGTGCTGGCACTGCTGGCGGCGGTGGGATTCTGCGCCCCTAACCGCCCGTCCGCTGGCCTGCTTTCAGCGTCGCGGGCCCGCACTGCCGTATGCGTCAGTGTCGCCGTGCTTTTCGTGGCGAGCAGCCTGTATTCGACCTTCACCTTCCTGAAGGTGTGGCAGGACAACCCGGTGCCCGCCTACCTGAACAATGCGCGTGCTTCGCTGGCGTCCACCTCATCGGCTGCCCCACTGCTGGACCAGGAAGTCGATCCGCTGATCCTGCAACGCGTCGCCGCTCCGGAGAACCTCGCCAGCCACATGTTCGCCCTGGCATCGCCGCGCCCCGAGTTCGCCTCGGCGACAACCGATCTGCGGATGTTCGACCGGACCGGGACGCTGCTGCCCGCGAAAGTGACCTGGGTACGCACCATTGTCGAGGGCCCGGCACCCAAGTGCGGATTCCTGGTCCAGCCCGACGAACCCGTCGTCATGCCGCTCGATGGGCCCCTGTTGCCGGCCGATTGGACCGCCGAGATCAACTACCTGGCCAACAGCGACGGTTCCCTCACCATGGCCCTCGCCGAAGGCCCCGAGGTGAAAGTACCGGTACGGCCCGGCCTCAACCGGGTGTTCGTCCGACTGCCCGGGGCCGGGCAGTCCATTTCCGTGCAGGCCAACACCGCCGCGCTATCGGTCTGCATCTCCCCCGGGCCCGTGGGATTCCTGGCACCGAAGTAGATCAGCTGCTGAGATACTGAGGGTTGACTGTCAGGATCCTGGTGGGGGGATGTTTTGTGAGCGCGCTTGATGGCTTCTATTCGACGTGGAACAAAGCGCGGGAAACCCTCGGCGTAGGCACGCCCGTCGACGGCTCCCAGCACGACGGCAGCTCCCAGCTGCTCCGGATGAAGGGCATGGTCGAATCGGCTGCCCAGCATGATGGCTGGCAAGGAAAGGGCGCCGAGGCCTACGCCGCGGCCAACAAAGAGCACGCCAGCGTCTACCAGAAGCTCGCAGACCTCGATAAAAAGATGGCGGCTGAAATCACGAACGCAGCCAACATCGTCACCAACGGGCGCACTCAACTTGACACCACGAAGTCCTGGGTAGACAGCGCCGTGGACTCACTTCCCAAATCGTTGAGCTCACAAGCTCGCGAACAGAGCCTGATCCCCATCGCCAACAAAGGCATCACCGAAGTCAACAACACCGTAAAGAACGCCAACGGGGACATGCTCAGGATCGGTTTCCGCATCACCGACATCAAGAACGAGTACGACGACTTGAGTAAGAATCAGAAGTTCGGGCCGGGCGAGAAGAAGGGCGCCGGCGACGGGGAAAAGAAAAACGAGAACTCCCGAGAACCGAGGTCGCTAGCCGACATGGGTCTCCCGGAAAATGCAAGCGAGCGCGGAGAATGGGATGGAAACGCTTTAGCAGCCCAAGCCGACCTCCCGCCTGACCAGCGAGACCCTAAGGTACTGGATCGGGTTGCGGATCAGCTTCCCCACAGCCCGCTATCTGCAGATCAGCTCAAAGCACTTGCCGATGGTAAGGAGGTCACCAACGTTCCTAAGGATACGTTGGACTATTACCGCGAGTTCTACGACAGGGCAGGCAAAGACGGACTGCTTGCTCTCGACCGCCACCTGGAGTCGAAGGAAGCGGCCGGCGACACCCAAGCTGGATCGCAACGCGACAGACTCGCAAACGGTCTGACAGTTCTCAGCAATGAGAAAGTGGTCGAGCACAATCCCGACGGCTCCGAGTCTTGGCGCGGGGGTTACTACGAATTGCCATCCGATGTCCGCGAGCTGATTGAGTCACGTCGAACAGATCCCTTGCCAATCGACGGGCAGAATCCCGTTTCGCCGTTGGAGCAACACTTCGCTGATGTCTCCCAGCTGGGCGAATTACTTGGGGAGGCGAATCCCGGGTACCAACCTGGAACCGACCTGGGCACAGAGTTGTACTTGAAGGCAGCAGACATGGTTGAACCCGCAGGAAACCAACTGCCGGTGGCGGGCACATCGTGGGAGGAGTATCAAGGCGCTGCGAGTTCATTCGCCGATATCGCCGGGCGCAACAACGACGCATCCGCCGCTATTTGGTCAGGGCAGGGCGAGCACCTGCCCATTGGGTACGATCGAGAACACACCGTAAGGACGCTCATCGGCGAGGATTGGTCGAAAGTTGGCGGCGGGACTGGTGCCGCGACGCTACTCGATTGGATCACCGAGGATTCACAACGAGGCATCGGTGACCCCATCGGCGACCGAGCACGGCTGGCAATGACCGAGATCCCGGACCTGCTGGCTCCGGGTCCCGACGATCCGGTGTACTCGACCATGCGCGATGCATTTGCACGTAACGACGCTATCTCGACAGAGATGAGCCAACTCCTCGCGGCACATACCGACTCGCTGGCGGCTCCGGGCAGCCAGCAGGGCTTCGCAGAATCGAAGATTGATGCGCTCGGGCGCCCCGTGTTCGGTGCCGCGGACGCTGACCGGTTGCTCGAGCTTGGTAGCTACTCGGAAGAGGGCAGAGTCACCCTGGCCGCTGCCGCCGAGACGGCACGCATCGGCGAGCTCGAAGCAGCGTTGCGTAACGACCCAGGCAACCTCCACGCCCAGCTCGCAAACAGTGCGGCAGGCGATTTGTCGGGTCGCATCGACCAAGCGATGCTCGCAGCAGTCGACCATCAGAACGACGTACTTCAATCCGATCTCGAAGCAAACGATGAGGTATACCGAGCGAAACTCCTGGGCGCCGAGATCGCCGGAGTTGCCACCGGCGAACTCACCGGCAAAATTCCGCACGCCGATATCGCAGCGGACGTGACAGGGGTCGATCCCGGCGAGACCGTCGAAAACACAATCAAGAAATGGATCGACAAGCCCGAATATGAGGCGATAAAGATTCCCGAGCCGGCTGACCTTGAAGCAGCGTCGACACGGCAAGCGCAACAGGCGATCGTCGAGGCAGCTCACCGGGCTGGACAGCTGCCCGCCGTTCTGAACCCCAACGGCCAACCGATTGATGTCGCGCAACTGGCCACCGGGAGCAGGGAATACGACGAACTTCAGAAGTACTTGATCGGCCGCGGTTTGACTCAGTACGTCATGGATTATGGGCAGAGCTACTCGGATGCCGTTAAATCGGATGACGATGAATAGAATCCCGGCATGATCCCACGCACGGTCTTGAAGCGGGCGGGGGTTGTCATTTCAACCAGCCTCTTCGTGCTCATTGCAGGAGCATGCCAGACGGACAAAAGCGGGCCGCCCGAAACTTCCGCTTCCACGCAGCCTACATTCCCCTACCCGCCGTTCAAGATTCGCAGCGATGTGGCGGTGCCGCTCCAACCTCGGCTCGCAGACGCTGCCAGATTCGCACTACAGATGACCGTTGACGATCGGCTAAGCAACGACCCAGATAAAGAGGAGCTATACCAGCGCTATCGCAGCAGGATCGCGCCTGAGATCGATGACCCAGGGATTCGAGTCCCGGACATTTACGTCGGGCAGACAGGTGGTGCACTCCACCGTGCGGTAGCTGCTCGAGAGCTGCCTAACGATGGCGTCGAGGTGTCCATCTGTCTATATGACACTCCGGGCCTGTACGCCATAAAGAAGGACGGCACGTTGGTCAAACCTCCGGGTGGCAATGATGGGCTTTGGCGTCCGCAAGTGAAGTGGACTCAACAACCAGCAGCGGACGGCTCGACGCCCGCCGGCCCGCGTTGGCTTCTAACGGATTCCGGAATCCTGCTCGACATCACGCAGGAACAGATCGGCGTCGTGTGTGACCCCTTCAAGCCCGATCCGTTTATTCAAAGTCCACCCGACCCAACCGCTGCGACCCCAACGCCGACGACGATGCGCTGAAGCAGCGAGAGTCGCTTCTGCGATATGAGGAACTGGACGGAAGACAACCAAGCACACACGGTCACACTATGATCCGCGACTCCTATGCCTACAGCAGCCGACACGGAGTCGGCATCACTTGGCCGTCGTACCCGCGACCAATTACTGGTTGCTCTCCAGCGATGTAGGTACGTCTCATACCGACCGACAGCACGATGAGACGTGGGTCAAGACCAGCATCTATCCGGAAACGGCCGCCGAGGAGATCAATGCGCTCATGGACTGACTCTTCCCGAACCTCTGATGCCAGTTGGCGTAACCGACTACTCGCCGTCACACTCCTGACTTTCGTTGTCTCAGCGTGCAACCCGGCTCCCCAGACATCGCCGAACGCTCCCGCTGCCAAGACCACATCCAATCCGGTCCGACACGAACTCGAACCGTTGACCAAACGATTTCCCGCACTCGGACCACCAATCTCGGCATCATGGACAAGCGGCGACATGGGTGATCCACGAATGCCCGGACCTTCGTTGTACTGGATCGACGCCATCGTCGAAGTGAGCCCAGCGACCGCCGACGGTTTGAAGGCGGCATATCGACCGGTTCCGACCGCCGATCAGCCCGACGTCTGGGAAACCCTGCGCGGCAACCTGCCCCAGGGCGGCTATCTCACCAGCGACCAGTTGGACCAGACGTTCCGCTCGACCAGAATCAGCGCGCACGCGTTCCTGGCCGCAGACGCACCCATCGTCGTCATCACCGCCACCGGCGAGTAGTCCATGCCAAGCTGGCAGGCATGACTGACGTACGCGAACAGGGTCTGCGTGTCCTCCAGGAGATGGTGCCGCATCTGCCGGCAGACGTTGTGGAGCCTGACGGCAGGTTCGGCGACGAGCTGATGGCCATCGGTGTCGACAACGTCTTCGGCCGGTTGTGGAGCCGTGACGGGTTGAGCCGGCGTGACCGCAGCCTGGTCACCATGGGCATCTTGATCGCCCTGCGGGCCACCGATGAGTTCGAGTCGCACGTCAGGATCGGGCTGCGAAACGGCCTCACCGAAGACGAGATCGCCGAAGTCATCTACCACGCCAGCGGTTATGCGGGATTCCCCGCTGCGAACACCGCCCGCAACGTGGCGCGTGAAGCGCTGGCCAAGGACTAGAAGACCCGGCTGCCCTTCACCGACAGCTCGAAGCCGTGGTCACCGATCACGCACACCGTGCTCACGTCGGTGACGGCGCACGTCCCGGTGTCGGGGTAGACAAGCTTGCTGCCCGCGGGAAGCAACTTGTAGTCAGCGGGGTCAACCGTGCGTTCGCGCGGCTCTTTGTAGTCCGTGTACTTCTCCATGTTGGCCAGGTCCCCGGTGGAAAATTTCGCCGGATCGAGTTGCATGGCCGCGAAAACGCTGACGAAGTTGCTCGTTGTACCGGGCAGCGCACCCCAGCAGGTGGCTTGCTTCATTGGTGGATTGGCACGGCCTGTATAGGTGATTCGGCAGCGGTACCCGCCCGGGGTGACGAACTGCGCGCCGTTCGTCGTCGGATAGTTGTAATACGTGTCGTAAGGGTGAACATCCACCGCGGTGTAACCACCGAGATCCGGGATCTGCCCCGGATCGGCCGCCGCTACCGGAGGTGCCAGCGAAACCGCTGCTACGAGAGCCGCCCCCACCACGATCCGTGCCATAGCCGTGAGCCTATCGCCGCTTCAACCCGGCGAAGCGCAGTGATTTGGTCGTCCAACCTGGACGTCTGGAGCCACCCAGGGGAATCGAACCCCTGACCTATTCATTACGAGTGAATTGCTCTACCGACTGAGCTAGGGTGGCGCACCCGGGCGAACCGGGCGGCACCACTTTACGGCAGACGCCGCCCAGGACCCAACTCACCCACGTAGCGCCTGCCCGACGGTCGCCACCATGGCATCGACGGCGAACTTCGGCTTGACGTTGACAGCCAGCGCCTCGCGGCACTCCAGCACCGCCTCGATGCAGCGCAGCAGCCGGTCCGGTGGCACGTGGGCGGCCATGGCCTCCACCTTCTCCGCCATGTCCGGGTGGTTCGCCGTGACACCACCGGCGCCCGAGGACACCAGCAGGGCATCGCGGAAGTAGGTGGCCAGGTCGATCAGGGCCCGGTCCAGCGCATCGCGCGAGGCGCGGGTCTGCCGTGACTTCTGCCGCCGCTCCAGCTCTTTGAGCGCACCCGCAGTCCCGCGGGTGGTGGCAGCGGTACCTTTTCCGGTCCCACCTGCCCCAAGGGCGGTCTTGAGCTCCTCGGTCTCGGTCTCGTTGCGTCCCGCGGTCAACGCCAGCGCCTCGGACTCGGCGACGGCCACCATCTCCTCGGCCGCCGCGAACGCCCGCGCCGGCGTCGCAGCGTCGCGGGCCAGCCCGAGCGCCCGTTTCCGGCGGTCCCTGGCCTCCGGATCGGTCGCCAGCCGCCGGGCCCGCCCCACATGTCCGCCGCTGACCGAGGCCGCCCAGCGTGCGTCTGCCTCGGGCAGCCCGTCACCGGAGATCAGCACGTCGGCGATGGCGTCCACCGACGGCGTGGTCAGCGCCACGTGCCGGCACCGGGAGCGCAGCGTGATCGCGATGTCCTCGGGGTCCACCGACGGCGCGCAGAGCAGGAACACGGTCGACGCCGGTGGCTCCTCCACCACCTTGAGCAGCGCGTTGGCCGCGCCCTCGGTGAGCCGGTCGGCATCCTCGATCACCACGACCTGCCACCGCCCGGTCCCGGGCCGGCGCGAGGCGATCTGGACAATCTCGCGCATCTCCTTGACCGCAATCGACAATCCCTCGGGCACGATGCGGCGCACATCGGCGTGGGTCCCGGCCATCGTCGTCGTACAGGCCCGGCATTCACCGCAGCCCGGCGTCCCCTCTGACGTGCACTGCAGGGCCGCCGCGAAGCACAGCGCAGCCACCGAACGCCCCGATCCGGGCGGGCCGGTGATCAGCCAGGCATGGGTCATGGTCCCGACGGTGGTGCCACTGTGTGGCGAATCACCTCGGGCCGCCGACGCGGCCGCCACTAGCTCCTGTTCCACCGCGTGCTGGCCCACCAGCCGCGAAAAGACCCCGCTCATCGTCCCCAACAGTAGTGGTCAAGCCGACACAACCACGTCACAGCAGGCGCTCAACGTCCCTGGGGCCCGATACGGTGAACGGGTGACCACGGAGCCCATCCCCATCGCGCGAATCGGTGCATTCGCTCGGTGGGTGGCGCGTACCCCGTGGCCGGTGTTCACCCTGGGCATGCTGCAGGCCGACATCATCGGCGCGCTGTTCGTGCTGGGCTTCCTTCGGTTCGGTCTGCCGCCCGAGGACCGCATCCAGCTCCAGGACCTGCCGGTGGTCAACCTGGCGATCTTCCTGGGCTACCTGTTCATCTCGTTCACCATCGGCGCCTACCTGGCCCTGCGGCTGCTCATCCCGGTGATCCGCTGGCAGCGTCGCGACACCCTGCTGTCCAAGTCCGACCCGGCCATCACCGAGTTGGCCCGCGTACGGGCGCTGAAGATGCCCTTCTACCGCACCCTGATCAGCGTCACGAACTGGTTCCTGGGCTCGATCGTGTTCATCGTGGCCAGCTGGCCGGTAGCCAGTAAGTCCGCTCCGGTGGTGCTCGTCGCCACCGCTCTGGGTGCAACCGCCACCGCGATCATCGGCTACCTGCAGTCCGAGCGGGTGCTGCGGCCGGTCGCGGTAGCCGCGCTACGCGGCGGGGTTCCGGAGAACTTCCGCGCCCCCGGGGTGATCCTGCGCCAGGTGCTCACCTGGGTGCTCTCGACGGGCGTGCCTGTCCTGGCCATCGTGCTGGCCCTGGTGGCCAGCAAGTTCTCGATCCTTACCGCCTCCGCCGACCGGCTGATCACACCGCTGTTGCTGCTGGCGGTCGCCGCGCTGGTGATCGGCTTGTCGGGCACCATGCTGGTGGCGATGTCGATTGCCGACCCGCTGCGCCAGCTGCGCTGGGCGCTGGGTGAGGTGCAGCGCGGCAACTACAACGCGCACATGCAGATCTACGACGCCAGTGAGCTGGGCCTGCTGCAGGCCGGCTTCAACGACATGGTGCGCGAGCTGGCCGAGCGGCAACGGCTGCGTGACCTGTTCGGCCGGTATGTAGGTGAGGACGTGGCCCGTCGCGCCCTGGAGCGCGGCACCGAGCTGGGCGGCCAGGAACGCGACGTCGCGGTGCTGTTCGTGGACCTGGTGGGGTCGACGCATCTGGCGTCGACGATCCCGGCCGGCGACGTGGTGAATCTGCTCAACGAGTTCTTCCGCGTCATCGTCGACACGGTCAACCGGCACGGCGGATTCGTCAACAAGTTCCAGGGTGACGCGGCGCTGGCCATCTTCGGCGCCCCCATCGAGCATCCCGACGCCTCCGGCGGCGCGCTGGCCGCGTCCCGCGAGCTGCATGACGAGCTGCTCAGCGTGCTGGGGAGCGACACCGAGTTCGGGATCGGGGTGTCGGCCGGGCGCGCGATCGCCGGCCATATCGGTGCTCAGGCCCGGTTCGAGTACACCGTGATCGGCGACCCGGTGAACGAGGCTGCCCGCCTCACCGAACTCGCCAAGCTGGAGGAGGGCCATGTGCTGGCCTCGGCGATCGCGGTCAGCGGGGCGCTCGACGCCGAGGCGCTGAGCTGGGATGTGGGCGAGATCGTCGAACTGCGCGGACGCACCGTGCCCACCCAGCTGGCGCGCCCGATGAACCTGGTGCTGCCACGGGATCTGGAGCGCGAAGCCGAACGCGACGTCACCGACGACGACGTACGAAGCTCGACCTAGACGCGCCTCACCGCCGAATGGCCAGTTATTGCACACCTTTTCACGAAGCACGTGACACAACTAGCCACTCGGCGAACAACACGGGGCTAGAACGGGTCAGGCCTTCTTGGCGGCGGCCTTCTTCGCCGGGGCCTTCTTCGCCGCCGTTTTCTTGGCGGCGGCCTTCTTCGCCGGCGCCTTCTTCGCGGCCTTCTTCACCGGCCCGCGGGCCCGGCGATCGGCCAGCAGTTCCGAGGCCCGCTCATCGGTGATCGAGGCGACGTCGTCGCCCTTGCGCAGGCTGGCGTTGGTCTCGCCGTCGGTGACGTACGGACCGAACCGCCCGTCCTTGATCACCATCGGCTTGCCCGAGGCCGGGTCGGTACCCAGCTCACGCAGCGGCGGGGCCGCAGCGGCCTGGCGCCCACGGCGTTTCGGCTCCGCGTAGATCTTCAGCGCCTCGTCGAGGGTGATGGTGAACATCTGTTCCTCGGTGGCCAGCGAGCGAGAGTCGGTGCCGCGCTTGAGATACGGACCGTAGCGGCCGTTCTGCGCGGTGATCTCCTCGTTATTCGACGGGTCGACACCGACCACCCGGGGCAACGACAGCAGCTTGAGCGCGTCGTCCAGCGTCACGGTCTCCAGATCCATTGTGCGCAACAGAGATCCGGTGCGCGGCTTGGGTCCGGTGGGCTTCTTGCCCTTCTTGGCCGTCGTTCCCGCATCGGGATCTTCGGGGGGCTCCGGGAGGATCTCGGTGACGTAGGGCCCGAATCGTCCGTCCTTGGCGACGATCTCGTGCCCGGACACCGGGTCGACACCCAGCACGCGGCCCTCTTGCGGTGTGGCGAAAGCCTTCTCGGCCAACTCGAGGGTCAGCTCGTCGGGCGTCAGCTCGTCCTTGAGGTTGGCGCGCTGCGGCTTGAGCTCCCCCGGATTGTCCGGATCGGCAATCATCCGCTCCAGGTACGGGCCGTTGCGACCGACCCGGACCACCACGGCGCGACCTTCGTCGTCATCGAAGAGCTTGATGGAGTTGACTTCTCGCGCGTCGATGCCTTCGAGGTTGCCGCCGACGAGGTGCTTGAGGCCACCGGCGCGGGCGATGGATCCCTCGACGCCGTGCTCACCGCCGAAGTAGAAGTTCGCCAGCCAGTTGGTGCGTTGTTCGTGGCCGTTGGCGATCTCGTCGAGCTCGTCTTCCATGGCCGCGGTGAAGTCGTAATCGACCAGCCGGCCGAAGTGTTGCTCCAGCAGTCCGATAACGGCAAAGGCGACCCACGACGGGACCAGCGCACTGCCCTTTTTGACCACGTAGCCGCGGTCCTGGATGGTCTTGATGATCGAGCTGTACGTCGAAGGGCGGCCGATACCGAGTTCTTCGAGGGCCTTGATCAGCGACGCCTCGGTGTAGCGGGCCGGCGGGCTGGTGGTGTGCCCGTCGGCGGTCAGATCGGCGGCGTCGACGCGCTGGCCCTGGGTCAGGTTCGGCAGACGGCTCTCGGCGTCGTCGGCCTCACCACCGGCCTGCTCGTCGAGGCTCTCGACGTAGGCCTTCAGGAAGCCCGCGAACGTGATGGTGCGACCGGACGCGTTGAAGACGACCTGATGAACGCCCGCGGTGCCCCCGTCCAATGTCGCCGCCGGGGCGGCTCCGGCGATTCGCAGCGACAACGTCGTGCCGCGCGCGTCGGCCATCTGGGACGCCACGGTGCGCTGCCAGATCAGCTCGTAGAGCCGGAACTCGTCGGTGTCGAGCTGCGCGTGCAGCTGCCCCGGGGTCTGGAACACGTCACCGGCGGGGCGGATCGCCTCGTGCGCCTCCTGGGCGTTCTTGACCTTGCGGGTGTACTGCCGCGGCGACGGATGTACGTACTCGTCACCGTAGAGCTGCCGCGCCTGATTGCGTGCGGCGTTGATGGCCGACTCCGACAACGTGGTCGAGTCGGTACGCATGTAGGTGATGTAGCCGTTCTCGTACAGCCGCTGCGCGATGCTCATGGTGCGCTCCGAGGAGAACCGCAGCTTGCGGGCGGCCTCCTGCTGCAGCGTGGAGGTCATGAACGGCGCGTAGGGCTTGCGCGTGTACGGCTTCTGTTCGACGGAGCTGACGGCCAGCTGGGCGCCGCGCAGACCGGCGGCCAGGGCCCCGGCGCTCGCTTCGTCGAGCACGAGCACCTCGTCGGGCTTCTTCAACTGGCCCAGCGAGTCGAAATCACGACCGGCGGCGACGCGGCGGCCGTCGACGGTGTTGAGCTTGGCGGTGAACTTGGGCGGGCTGGCCTCGGGGTCGGAGACCGACGCGTCCAACTCGGCGCTGACGTCCCAGTACCCGGCGCTGCGGAACGCCATGCGCTCACGCTCACGCTGCACGATGATGCGGGTGGCCACCGACTGCACCCGGCCCGCCGACAGCTTCGGCGCGACCTTCTTCCACAGCACGGGCGACACTTCGTAGCCGTAGAGCCGGTCGAGGATGCGGCGGGTTTCCTGCGCGTCGACCAGCGCGATGTCCAGGTCACGGGGGTTTTCCGCGGCGGCCAGGATCGCGGGTTCGGTGATCTCGTGGAACACCATCCGCCGGACCGGCACCTTGGGCTTCAGCGTCTCCAAGAGGTGCCAGGCGATCGCCTCACCCTCGCGGTCACCGTCCGTTGCGAGGTAGAGCTCGTCGACACCCTTGAGCAGGTCTTTGAGCTCGGTGACGGTGCTCTTCTTCTCGGGGCTGACGATGTAGAGCGGTTCGAAGTTGTCGTCGACGTTGACCCCGAGGCGCGCCCACGGTTCGGATTTGTACTTGGCGGGCACGTCAGCGGCATTGCGCGGCAGGTCACGAATGTGCCCGCGGGAGGATTCGACCACGTAATTGGAGCCCAGGTAGCCGGCGATCTTGCGCGCCTTGGTCGGCGACTCGACAATTACGAGTCGCCGGACATTCCCCTTGCTACCGCTGCCGCTATCGCCAGCCAACGTGCTTACGCTCCACTTCTATAGTTGCCGCGCCACGCCCGGCAACTGACAATTTCGCATTACGCGCGAGCCTACGCAAACCGGCTCTCCGCATGTGCACCATTAAATACGTGGCCATTGCGCCAACGCGGAGGCCTCCCCGGGCGGTTCCCCGACATTCTCCACCAGGCGTGACAGGCGTCGACGCCCACTGATCCGAAGGGCCGGATGGGAGCCTCTGGTCCCGATGAGAGTCGGGGCGATTCCCACCCGCATCATGGCCGCGGCCAGCGGAGCGTGGGTATCGGGCGCATGCGGGTCCAGCCCCAGCAGGTAACGGTCGTCCGCCTCGGGCGTGCCTGCGGCCAGCGTCCAGGCCCGCAACTCACGGGCACCGGGCAGCCATCGGGGCGGCACTGTCTTGACCGCGCCCCTGGTCCACTCCCCGGCGATCAGCATCAACTGCGGATCCAGCGCCGTACGCACCAGCGGGTTGTTCTCGTCGGTCCGGGAGATCTCCGGCACCAGCCCGACCTCGGTGATCATCTCGGCCAGACCCTGGGCACGCCACAGCTCGGCGACGACCACCGAGATCCGAGCCGCCTGCCGACCGCCGCTGCTCGCCAGAACGATCTGCCCCGGCCCGGCAAGCACCCCCGTCAGGTCGGCCACCGCAGGCGGCACCGACTCAGCGGAGAAAAAGGACAGCTGGCTCACAAACCGACACTAGGCCAGCGCAGGCCGCAAAAACGAGAACACCCCCGCGGTGTCCGATTTTGGACTCACACGGGGGTGTCTCTTTGGGTTTGTTTGGCTCAGATGGCCCGAACACCCGTGGCCTGCGGCCCCTTGGGGCTCTGGCCAACCTCGAACTCAACCTTCTGGTTCTCCTCCAGGGTGCGGAATCCGCTGCCCTGGATTTCCGTGTAGTGGACAAACACGTCGGCAGAGCCGTCCTCCGGAGCGATGAAGCCGAAGCCCTTTTCCGCGTTGAACCACTTCACAGTTCCCTGTGGCATCTTTTGTTCTTTCCTTCTCTTTCAACCGGGTGCGGTCCACCGACTTCCGGTGCACCGGGCCCGTTCCGACCGCCATCCTTCGTGGAGTCGCCCGGAACTGACCCGACCTACAACCCTCGCAGGAACCGCGATCGCAACGACGATCCTGCGAGTGCGAGTACAAACACAGAAGCTGCGACCGTGATCAGTCAACCATGTTCGGGTCGGCTGCGACAGTCTTGTCGTGCGGCGCGTGGTGAACAATTCGTTTACAAATCCGGGCGGTTGTCGGCGGGGTAGATCGTAGGAGGACGGACGGTGCTGGATCAGGGGTCGGATTTCGGCCGTGAGCTGCTGGCTTGCGCTGTCGACGGCACCCCTTCCGGGGAAGATCCGCTACGCCATGTTGCGGATATACCGGCGCGGCCCGGCAAACCAGATCGATGGCCGCAATGGGCCCATCCGGAGGTAATTCAGGCTTTGCAGGACCTCGGCGTGACCGCACCGTGGTCGCATCAGCTCGCCGCCGCGGAATTGGCCCGCGCCGGCCGACATGTGGTGGTGTCCACGGGAACCGCATCGGGTAAGTCCCTGGCCTACCAATTACCGATCCTCTCGGCGTTGGCCGAGGACCGGCAGACCCGGGTGCTGTACCTGTCCCCGACGAAGGCGCTCGGACACGACCAGCTGCGTACCGCGCAGAACCTGACGGAGACCGTCGCCGCTCTGCGTGACGTGGCGCCGGCCCCGTATGACGGTGACAGCGCCACCGAGGTGCGTCGGTTCGCCCGGGAACGGTCGAGATGGATTTTCTCCAATCCGGACATGATCCATCTGTCGCTGCTGCGCAACCATGCCCGATGGGCGGTGTTCCTGCGTCACCTCAAGTACGTCGTAGTGGACGAATGTCATTACTACCGTGGCATTTTCGGTTCCAACGTCGCGATGGTGCTCAGGCGGTTGTTGCGATTGTGCGAACGATATGCGGCCGACGGCGCTGAGCCTTCGGTACCGACGGTGATCTTCGCGAGTGCCACGACAGCGTCACCGGCCGAGACGGCCGCGGAGTTGATCGGGCAGACGGTGGCCGAGGTGACCGAGGACGGCTCACCGCGGGGGGCGCGCACGATCGCGTTGTGGGAACCGGCCCTGCTCGACGACCTCACCGGCGAGAACGGCGCGCCGGTCCGGCGTTCGGCCGGCGCCGAGGCGGCCCGGGTGATGGCCGACCTGATGTCTGAGGGCGCACGCACGCTGACCTTCGTCCGGTCCCGGCGCGGCGCCGAACTGACCGCGCTGGGAACCCGGGCCCGGTTGGAGGACACCGCACCGGAGTTGGCCGATCAGGTGGCGTCGTACCGGGCCGGATTTCTCGCCGAAGACCGCCGCGAACTGGAACACGCCCTGACCGACGGCCGGCTGCGAGGGCTGGCCACCACCAACGCACTCGAGCTCGGTATCGACATCGCCGGCCTCGACGCGGTGGTGATGGCGGGCTTTCCCGGCACCGTCACCTCGTTCTGGCAGCAGGCCGGGCGATCCGGCCGGCGCGGGCAGGGCGCGCTGATCGTGTTGATCGCCCGCGACGATCCCCTGGACACCTACCTGGTGCACCATCCCGCAGCCCTGCTGGACAAGCCGATCGAGCGGGTGGTCATCGACCCGACGAATCCACACGTGCTGGGCCCGCAGTTGCTCTGCGCCGCAGCCGAGCTGCCGCTCACCGCCGCCGAGGTCCGGTTGTGGAACGCCGAGGCGGTGGCCGAAACCCTGGTCGACGACGGACTGCTCCGGAAGCGTCCCAGCGGCTACTTCCCCGCTCCCGGGGTCGATCCGCACCCGGCCGTCGACATCCGCGGCTCCAGCGGCGGTCAGATCGCGATCCTGGAGGTCGACACCGGCAGGATGCTGGGCAGCACCGGCGCCGGGCAGGCGGCGTCGTCGGTGCATCCCGGTGCGGTGTATCTGCACCAGGGCGAGACCTTTCTGGTCGACTCGTTGTCCTTCGAGGACGGGGTGGCGTTCGTGCATGCCGCCGATCCGGGCTACAGCACGTTCGCCAGGGAACTCACCGACATCGCCGTCACCGGTCCCGGCGAGCGCAGGACGTTCGGCCCGGTCACCGTGGGCCTGGTTCCGGTGTCGGTGACCAACACAGTGGTGGGTTACCTGCGCCGGCGGATCGATGGCGAGGTCATCGATTTCGTCGAGCTCGACATGCCACCCAGCACCCTGGACACCATGGCCGTGATGTGCACCATCACCCCGGAAGCGTTACAGGACAACGGCATCGACCTGCTCGCCATGCCAGGAAGTCTGCATGCCGCCGAACACGCAGCGATCGGTCTGCTGCCGCTGGTGGCCAGTTGCGACCGCGGCGACATCGGCGGGGTCTCGACGGCCGTCGGACCGGTCGACGGTTTGCCGTCGATCTTCGTCTACGACGGTTACCCCGGCGGGGCGGGTTTCGCCGACCGCGGATTCCGCAATCTGAGTACGTGGTGGGGCGCGACGGCCGACGCGATCGAGGCTTGTGAGTGCCCGAAGGGTTGCCCCTCGTGCGTGCAGTCACCGAAATGCGGCAACGGGAACGACCCGCTGGACAAATCGGGCGCGATACAAGTGCTCCGCCTGGTGCTCGGCGCGCTGAGTACGTCCTCAGCGGACCCCCGACCGCGTTGACGACCGACCCCTCGACGGCCGACTACGCGGATCTACTACTGCGTGGCTGCATTCGGCCACGCCGAACACACAGACGGTGCGACGAACGGTCGGACAACGCGATCCGTTCCCAATCCCGGAGGCCGGGTGCAGTGGCAAATTACGTGAACTCACTCATGTTTGCAACCCGACAGACCCGGCTTCGCGTATCCGCGACCGTAATCCGCAGATTTCTACTGCGGATCACGTCGTCGCCGCAGGCGTAATACAGCTACCCACACCCCGGTAAAATGCCGCGCATGACCCACGACTGGCTGCTCGTGGAGACACTGGGTAGCGAGCCTGCCGTGGTCGCGCGAGGTCTGCAGACGAAGAACCTCGTCCCGATCAGTGTGTTTCTACGACGAAATCCGCACCTGATGGCAATTCAGAGCGCCATCAGGGAAACCGTCCAGGCCGGCCAGGGCCTCAGCAGCATCACACCCAAGAACGACCGCGTGATCCGCACCGAAGTGGTGCGGATGTCCGACGGGCACATCCACGGCGTCCACGTCTGGATCGGGCCGACCGACGTCGACCCGCCCCAGCGGCCGGTTCCCGGCCCGCTGGTCTGGGACCTGACCGCAGGCGTGGCCACCGACACCCCCGAATCGCTGCGCAACAGCGGAATGAACCCCGAAACCGAAGCCACCCACGACCGGACGTTCGCCGACGACCTGCCGGGTCGGGACCTCAACGGCAGCGAGGCCAAGGTGCTGGCCATGACCGTCAAGCCCGTGGTCGGCAACACCTTGTGCACCACCTGGGATGTCACCGATCATCGCGGGGAGACCATCACGGTGGGATTCGTGGCCCGGGTGACCCTGGAGCCGCGCGACGACGGCGCCGACCGGATGGTCTGCCGGGCCATGAACTGGCGCAGCGAGCGCGACACCCCGGTGACACCCGTCGACAACCTGGCCCAGCGCATCCTCAACGGACTGGCCCGGCCCGGCGTGCACCGGGCCCTGGTCGGCCTCGACGACTGGAAGCTGTTGAAATGGCTCGACGAGCCCGCACCGTTCTTCGACTGGCGTCACCGCGACGGCGGGCCGGCCCGCATCCACCCGGCCGACACCCGGCACATGGCCCGGATGACCTCGGATTTCACCGACGGTGTCACCACCGCGGTGCTGCGCATGCGGGCTGACGACGGCGGCTGGCAGCCGGTGCACATGACGATCAACCGGATCGAACTCGGCGACGACACCTTCGCCGGTCTGATCGCGCTGCGGCTACCGACCGACGACGAGGTCGCCGCCGCGGATCTCGACCGGCTCGACTAATCGGCGGTGTCCACCGGTCCAGCGCGAGCGGCTGCGCGGGCCGGACCGACGCCCCATCGGCCCAGGCGCACCGGCGCCGCCACCTCGAGCACGACGTCGAGCCCGTCGATCTGGCAATCTCCGAGGTCCGAACGCATCCGGGCCGCAATGTCGGCGGCCTGCCGGCACGCCGCATCCGGTCCGGACACCACGGCGCCGGCGGCGCCAAGGGCCGCCAGGTCCGCTGCGGTCTGGGCCCGGTGCCGGGCTGTGACGGCGGCACCCAGGTAGGCACCACCGGCCGCGAACGCGATCACCATCGCGATCATCGCCGCGGCCAACAGCGTGGCCGAACCGCGCTCACCCGATCCCCGGTTCGGGCACCGCGGCCGCCTCGGCGGACACCGTGAACCCCGGCAACGCTGTCGCGGCGCTGACCCGGGCCACCACCAGACCGCCGTCACGGGCGAGATGCACCACCGCGCCGGACGGGGCGATACGCCGAGCGGCGGCCGTGGCCGTATCGCCCTCACCACGGGCGGCCAGGCGGGCAGCTTCGCGCGCGGCGTCGATACACCGGATCTGCATGCCCACCGCACCGAGGCCACCGACACACAACACCAGAACAGCCACCAGTGATGTGATGGCAAAAGCCGCCTCGATGGTGACCGCACCCCGATCATCCAGCCGGCCATCTAGACGTTGGTGTTCAGCGCCCGGCTGATGATGTTGGTCAGCGCACTCACGATCGAGTCCCCCGTGACCACGGTGTACAGGATCGCCCCGAACGCCGCGGCGGCGATCGTGCCGATCGCGTACTCGACGGTGCTCATCCCTGATTCGTCGAGCATCAGCAGTGCTGCCTTGGCATTCACCCGCTGAATCATGTTTCCCGCCATGATATTTCTCCCCTCTGCGATGTTTTCTCACAACAAACCTGAACCGAGCACGTCACCGGCCAGGCCGGTGACCACAGGAATCACTCCCAGGCACACGAACGCAGGCAGGTAACACAGCCCCAACGGTCCGGCGACCAGCACCGAGGCCCGTTCTGCGACCGCATCGGCCGCGGCAGTGGCGTCGTGGCGGGCCTGGGCTGATAACTCGGCCACCCCGTCGGCCAGAGCGCTGCCCGAGGCCGCCGAGCGGCGGGCCAGCCGCAACAGGGCCTCTGCGTTCTTGTCTTGCGGCACCGCGTCATTGCCACCGGACCAGGCCCGGGCCGGATCCGCTCCGAGCGCCAGCAGCTCAGCCGCGCGCCGCAACATCGGTGCCAGCGAAGGTGGCGCCGACGCGGTGGCGGCAGCGGCCGCGGTCGACACCGCCATCCCGGCGGCCAGACATGCGGAGAACAGGTCGAACGTCGAGGCCGCAGCGAGCGGATCATCGGTGTGGACCCGCCGTGGGCCCGCCCGCAGCCCCGGTGCGGGCGCAACACGGGACCGCACCCGCGCCGGACCCGCACCGACCAGCAGTGCCAGAGCCAGAAACACTGCTGCCCAACTCATCTCAGCGCCCGTTCGGTGATCCGGTCCGACCACATCAGTCCGGCGCAGGCCAGCAGGACCCCGATCACCAGCAGCCAACCGCCTACCCCGGGTCCACAAAGGAACGCCAGGGGCTGCGCGCCGATCAACTGCCCCAGTGCAATGCCGACCACGGGCAGCCCGGCCAGCACCGCTGCCGTCGCCCGCGGTCCCGCCATCGCCGCTTCGACGTGAGAGGAAAACCGTTCGCGCTCAACGATGTCGCGCTGCGCGGTACGCATCAGGGTGGCGATCGAGAGGCCGTACGCATGAGCCAGTCGCCAGCAGACCGCAAGCCGTTCCCAGTGCATCGGCAATTGTGAAGTTGCCGCGACATCTTCCAGACCCGCCGCGACATCGGCGCCAAGGCGGGCCCGGGCGGCGACGGCACCCATGCCCTGACGTACCGCCCCGGACACCTCGCCGGCCGCAGTACCGAAGGCGCTCACCGGATGGACGCCGGTACGCAGTTCACCCACCAACACGTCCAAAGCGGCCTGCAGTGACGCCGCTTCCTCCAGCTGCTGCCGACGCGCATGACGACGCCGCCGGCGTCCGATGACCGTTCCGCACACCAGTGCCGTGGCCACCGCAACCGGCAGCGAAACCAGCCAGGCCAGAACAACTCCCAACACCACGACGATGGGCACCAACCGAACACGCCGGCGAGCAGCCTCCACCCGCCGCAGCGCCGCAGCGCGCCGAGGCATGACCGGCCACAGCAGAAGTGCGGCGGCCAAGGCCAGTGCGCTCGCCGTCACGGCGATACCCGCCGTTCCACCAGCGCGTCGAGGGTGTCTGCGCCGCAACCCAATCCGGTGTCGGCGTGCCAGGCCGTCACCACCTCGAGCTCACCTCGGACCGCGCGGCGCAGTACCGCGATCTCGGAGAGCCTGCGCCGCCCGGCGCCGTCCCGCCCGACATGAAGCAACACCTGCACGGCTGCCGCCAGTTGGCTGACCAGTGCGGCACGGTCCAGGCCGCCGAGCGCACCGAGCGCCTCCAACCGGGCCGGCACTTCCGCGGGGTTGTTGGCATGCACAGTGCCTGCTCCACCGTCATGTCCGGTGTTGAGTGCGGCCAGGAGGTCCACCACTTCGGCCCCGCGAACCTCACCGACGACGATCCGGTCCGGGCGCATCCGCAGCGCCTGCCTGACCAGGTCGCGCACGGTGACCTCACCGACCCCCTCGACGTTGGCGCCCCGTGCCACCAACCTGACCAGATGTGGGTGCGGCGGGGCCAGTTCGGCGGCGTCCTCGACACAGACGATGCGTTCGTGAGCGGGGACGGCACCGAGCGCGGCGGCCAACAGCGTCGTCTTACCGCAACCGGTACCCCCGGAGATGAGGAACGCCAACCGGGCCCGGATGACCGCGCGCAGCAGGTCGCCGGCCTGCTGCGGGATCGCCCCGGATTCGGTGAGGTTGTCGAGGTTCTGGGTGGCCGGGTGCAACACCCGCAGCGACAGGCAGGTGCCCGCAGCCGCTACCGGGGGCAGCACCGCGTGCAGGCGCACGGTGAACGGACCGATGCCGTTGAGCTGACCGTCCACCCAGGGCTGCGCCTCATCGAGGCGGCGCCCGGCCAGCAGTGCCAACCGCTGCGCCAGCCGCCGGACCGCACTCTCGTCGGGGAAACAGACTGCGCTGCGGTGCAATCCGTTGCCGTCATCCACCCACACCGCATCGGGGGCGGTGACGAGCACATCGGTGGTGGTCGGCGCGCACAGCAACGGTTCCAGGACTCCGGCACCGGTCAGTTCGGTCTCCAGCAGCCGCAGATTGCTG
This sequence comes from Mycolicibacterium peregrinum, assembly GCF_001665785.1. Taxonomy (GTDB): domain Bacteria; phylum Actinomycetota; class Actinomycetes; order Mycobacteriales; family Mycobacteriaceae; genus Mycobacterium; species Mycobacterium peregrinum_A. The sequence goes on along the minus strand of NZ_LZSO01000049.1, from coordinate 107,654 downwards.
AGTACCTCGGTGTCTCCGAGCAGGCCGCCGGACTCCGCCCGAATCGCTGCGGCCACCACGCCGGGGTTGAGCTGGGAGGCTTCGGCTACCAGCCGTTCGCGTACCCGGTCGATCAGCGAGGCGCTCACGCTGACTCCTGCACAGGGTGACCGGCCAGGACCGACAACACCCGCCGCGCGGCCGAACCGAGCGGTGAACGCGGCCGCACTCTCAGGCCACCACGCTCCAACACCTCGGCGATGCCGGCCTGCGGTCGCATCGCCGCCAGCAGCGGCAGGTCCACGATGCGGGCCACCTCGGTCGCCCGCAGCCCACCCGGTGACGGTCCCCGCACCACCACACCGGCATTGGGGTTGCAGGCCAGCACCCACGGCCGCGCAGCGGTGGCGGCAGTGCACGACCGCACGTCGGCCGGTGCCACCAGGACCACCAGATCGGCTGCGTTCAGGGCGGTTTCGGCGGCTTCGGTGGCGCGCCGGGGTACATCGCACACCACCGTGACGCCGCCGCGGCAACCCGCCTCGATGACCGCCGCCACCGGCCCTGCCTCGATGTCGGCCCCTGAGCGTCCGCTGGAGAGCACGCTGACCTCGTCCCGGCGAGGCAGCGCCTCGCGCAACGCCGGATATCCCAACCGGCCACCCTGCAGTGCCAGGTCCGGCCAGCGCAGGCCGGCCAGATCCTCACTGCCCGCCACCAGGTCGATCCCGCCGCTCCACGGATCGGCTTCGATCAGCAGCGCAGCCGGCGCCGATTGGGCCAGCGCCACCGCGAACACCGATGCCCCGGCACCGCCTCGAGCGCTGACCACCGCCACCGCCGGGCCGCGTCCGCCGTCGTCGCGACAGTCCGCCTCGGACAGGACCGCGACCAGATCGGCGTCCTGGGCGGGAAGCGTCACCACGTGTTGCGCGCCCACGGATATCGCGGCCTGCCAGTCGTCAGGCCGCGGATCGTCGTGGCCGACGAGGATCACCCGGGTGCGGCGGGGCAACCCGCGGGCGGCGCATCGCTGGGCGGCCGGAGCATCCAGTACCACCGCTGCAGCCGCCATCCAGGCCTTCCGCCCCGAGGGTTCGTCGACGAGGACGAGACCGACGCCGGAGGCGGCGGCCACCCGGGATACGTCGTCACGCAGCGGTGTGTCACCGATCAGCGCCAGCACCGTGCCGGGCGCGGTGGGGTTCGAGGCGGCCATGTCTTCACCCTGCGGGCAACCGCTGGGTGGGCACCATCACCAATTGCCGGATTGTGGATGAAGCGCGCGCTGTGGATGAACGGCGGTCCGCGAACGTACCGCCGAGATCCAGTGAAAATACGGTTCCGCTACCAACCAGGGTCAGCGACCGGGGATTCTTCCCCCAGAAAAGGGACGACCCCCGCCAGGGGGGGAGGAGGCGGAGGTCGTCGTGTATCAGCCCCGGGGGGTCGGGCTGATACACCCTCGGCATAAGCCGAGTAATGCTCACTATACACACGGAACTGCCAAAACATGCAAGAGACATCACTGTGGGCTACCGAGGCGATCCGGGAACAATCACCCCAAAGAATGTGTCTTGAACTGCCATTTTGTGTTCCCGTCCGGAATTCCTGCCACAGGTGCCTCTATGCTGACGCTTGTGACCGCATCCGATCGGGCTGCCGGGGAATTGATCGCACAGCAATCCGGGCCGCACAACGGTCGGCCGGTACGTACGGCGGCCTTCTTCGACCTCGACAAGACCGTCATCGCCAAGTCCAGCACGCTCGCTTTCAGCAAACCCTTCTTCAATCAGGGTCTGCTGAACCGGCGCACCGTTCTCAAGTCGACATATGCCCAGTTTCTGTTCCTGATGTCGGGTGCCGACCACGACCAGATGGACCGGATGCGCAGCTACATCACCAATATGTGCACCGGTTGGGATGTCGAGCAAGTCAAGTCGATCGTCGGCGAGACGTTGCACGACATCGTCGACCCCCTGGTCTTCGCCGAGGCCGCCGAGCTGATCGCCGACCACAAACTATGCGGCCGCGACGTCGTTGTGGTGTCGGCGTCGGGTGAGGAGATCGTCGCGCCGATCGCCAGGGCATTGGGTGCCACCCACGCGATGGCCACCCGGATGGTGGTCGAAGAGGGGCGCTACACCGGCGAGATCGCGTTCTACTGCTTCGGCGAGGGCAAGGTCGAGGCGATCCGCGCCCTGGCCGCACGCGAGGGCTATGTCCTCGATCACTGCTATGCCTACTCGGACTCGATCACCGACATCCCGATGCTGGAAGCCGTGGGCCACCCCACCGCGGTCAACCCCGACCGGGGCCTGCGCAAAGAGGCCGCTTCGCGTGGGTGGCCGGTGCTGACGTTCACCAAGCCGGTGTCGCTGCGGGACCGGCTTCCGGCGCCGTCGACGGCCGCCGTGGCCACCACTGCTGCCGTCGGGATCAGCGCTCTGGCGGCAGGCGCATTGACCTATTCGTTGTTGCGCCGCTTCACTTCCTGAGCTACCGAACGTAGTAGCTGAGACGACGGCGTAACGATCAGAACTCGGGTGCATTTCACCCTTGCTGTGACCGTGGTCACGTAGTACAAAGGAACCACGGAAGCTTGGATGAGGCCAAGGCTTAGCCGGAAGAGAAGGCTAAATCTCCCGAACCAGGCTCCCCAGCACGGGTCCCGGCACCCACGCGGAGCACATGCCGCGGAATAGGCAAAAGTGTTGCGGGCCTGCGTGATTGCGAAGAGCGGACGGCTACGACGGCCCTTTGGGTAGGGCTGCAGCCGAGGCGCATCGCAAGGACGCCGAGGCCACCCACGCAACCCACGTTGGCACGCTTGGTAACCGGTATCCGTGCTAGCGGGCGACGAGCCGAAACATCGTTTCGGAGCGTCGCCCGCTTTCGTTTGCTGGAAGCGCCCTGAGCGGCCGGTTCAGCCGGCCGCCGACTGGGCGATCTCCAACGCTTCTCGCGCACCGCCCTTCAGGGCCTCACTACTGAGCAGCAGCCACGCGGTCAGCCCATCGGCGGTCCCGGAGGCGAATCCCCGTGCCGCAGCCCGGTACTCCCCCGTCTTCCGCATCCAGTGCACCTCGGGAACGCCCAGCCCGTGCGGATCGAGCCCGCTGGCGATGGTCACCAGGCGCGACACCGCGCGGGCCACCACCCCGTCGGCGGTGCCGAATGGAGCCAGGCTGAGCAGTTCGCCATGGGCCACCGCGGCCAGCACGGGCGCGGGAACCTTGGAGCCGCCGGCCACGATCTCGGTCAGCAGCTCAAGACGGCGTCCGACGTCGGGGTCGGTGCGTGGCCGGCCCAGGTGCTCATCGTCGGTGAGGTCGGCCGCGGCCAAGGCGTGCAGCCGGGCCAGGGCCTGCATCGGGGCCCGCTGCCACACCCCGACCAGCGAGGTGGCGCCACCTTCCAGTGCTTCGGCGACGCGGATGGCGCCCGCGGTCACGGGATCGGGTTCGCCGTCGGCAGACAGCTGGAGGGCCCCGCCGTCGAGCACTGCGGAGGCCCGCGCTGCGCGCAGGGCGGCCTCCGCCGCCGTCTGCGGCCAGCCGCGCAGATTGAACTTGTGTCGATGCGCCCGGCCCAGGGCCTCACGCGCCTCGTCGCTGGCCGCAGACACACCGGGCAGGTCCATCAGCGGTGCGAGTGGATCGGTCATACGCGAAACGCTAGCCGACCGCTGAACTCCATCCCGCCGACCGTTGGGCGCATGAGGACCGCCGCCTGGCCGGCGTCTTGTGACGTCCCAACGCCGGTGCAACGTTTGGTGACTAGGCTCACACGCATGTCAAACGCGCCAGCGACGTCTACCGAAGTTCCGTCAGCCTATCCGCCGCCTGCCGATTTCGCGGCCAATGCCAACGCGACGGGCGAGTTGTACGCCGAGGCCGAGAAGGACCGGCTGGCGTTCTGGGCTGCCCAGGCCGGCCGGCTGAGCTGGCACACCCCGTTCAGCGAGGTGCTGGACTGGTCGCAGGCTCCGTTCGCGAAGTGGTTCGTCGGCGGCAAGCTCAACGTGGCCTACAACTGCGTGGACCGTCACGTCGAGGCCGGTAACGGCGACCGGGTGGCGATCCACTGGGAAGGCGAGCCCGTCGGTGACGCCCGCGACATCACCTACGCCCAACTCAAGGACGAGGTCTCCCAAGCCGCCAACGCGCTTTCCGCGCTCGGCCTGACCGCAGGCGACCGGGTCGCCATCTACATGCCGATGGTGCCCGAGGCGATCGTCGCGATGCTGGCGTGCGCGCGCCTGGGCGCCATGCACAGTGTCGTGTTCGCCGGGTTCTCGGCGTCGGCGCTGCGGGCCCGCGTCGAGGACGCCGAGGCCAAGCTCGTCATCACCACCGACGGCCAGTACCGGCGCGGCAAGGCCGCCTCGCTCAAGGACGCGGTCGATGAGGCCGTCTCGGATCAACTGTCGGTCGAGCACGTCCTGGTGGTCCGCCGCACCGGCATCGACGTGAACTGGACGCAGGGCCGCGACCTGTGGTGGCACGAGACCGTCGAGGCGGCCTCGACCGAGCACACCCCTGAAGCGTTCGACTCCGAGCAGCCGCTGTTCCTGCTGTACACCTCGGGAACCACCGGCAAGCCCAAGGGCATCGTGCACACCTCCGGCGGCTACCTCACCCAGGCCGCCTACACGCATTACAACGTCTTCGACCTCAAGCCCGAGACCGACGTGTACTGGTGCACCGCCGACATCGGCTGGGTCACCGGGCACACCTACATCACCTACGGCCCGCTGGCCAACGGCGCGACGCAGGTGGTCTACGAGGGCACTCCCACCTCACCCACCGAGCACCGTCACTTCGAGATCATCGAAAAGTACGGCGTCACAATCTATTACACCGCGCCCACACTGATCCGCACGTTCATGAAGCTGGGCCGCCAGATCCCCGCCGAGCACAACCTGTCCAGCCTGCGGCTGCTGGGCTCGGTGGGCGAGCCGATCAACCCCGAGGCCTGGCGCTGGTACCGGGAAGTCATCGGCGCGAGCAAGACCCCGATCGTCGACACCTGGTGGCAGACCGAGACCGGGGCCATCATGATCTCGCCGCTGCCCGGTGTCACCGCGGCCAAGCCCGGCTCGGCCATGACCCCGCTGCCCGGCATCTCGGCCAAGATCGTCGACGACGCCGGCAACGAGCTGGTCCCCGGCGCCGACGAAGCCGAGCATGTCACCGGCTACCTGGTGCTGGACCAGCCGTGGCCGGCGATGCTGCGCGGTATCTGGGGTGACCCGCAGCGGTTCAAGGACACTTACTGGTCGCGCTTCGCCGAGCAGGGCTGGTACTTCGCCGGTGACGGCGCCCGCTACGACTCCGACGGCAACGTCTGGGTGCTGGGCCGCATCGACGACGTCATGAACATCTCCGGACATCGCATCTCGACCGCCGAGGTGGAGTCCGCGCTGGTCGGGCATTCCGGGGTGGCCGAGGCCGCCGTGGTCGGCGCATCCGACGACACGACCGGTCAGGCCATCTGCGCGTTCGTGATCCTGAAGGCCTCCGCGCACGGCGGGGCCGACACCATGATCGAGGAACTGCGCGCCCAGGTGGCCACCGAGATCTCCCCGATCGCCAAGCCCCGAGAGATCCACGTGGTGCCCGAGCTGCCCAAGACCCGAAGCGGCAAGATCATGCGACGGCTGTTGCGCGACGTGGCCGAAGGCCGCGAACTCGGCGACACCTCAACCCTGGTCGACCCCAGCGTGTTCGAGGCGATCCGCGCCAGCAAGTAGGCCGCAGCTCGTCGAAAGGCCAGTTATGGCACGCGTTTCCGAAGATGGCGTGTCATAGCTGGCCACTCGGGATCAAGGGATCGGGACGAAACCCGTCCCCGGTCGGTTCTTGGTGGTGATGTCGGCCAACTGCGTGTTGAACGACATCGTCACCGCCGGCGTGTGCAGCGGCACGAACTTGACCACGCAGGTCGGCAATTCCTCGCTGTAGGCGCCGTGAATCATGCCGACGAGCTTGTTGTCGACAGTGACGGGCGCCCCCGAGTCACCCGGCTGACCGCACACCTGGTTGACGATGGTGCCTGGGTCCTGCCCGGGCCCCCAGGTCACGCCGCAGGAGTATCCGGTGGTGCGGCCCAGTTTGCAGGCGATCTGGCCGAACGCCGGATCCGGTCCGAGCCCGTCGATCTGGAAACCGTTGACGTTGTTGGTCGGGGTGACCTTGGCGGGATCGAATTCGATCACCGCGTAATCGAGCAGGTCGTTACCGGCGACCATCTTGCCGACCACTCCGGCACTGTCCGCGCCTTCAGCTGACACCACGGCCCCCGGTCCACCACAGTGCGCCGAGGTGAAGCCGATGAGCCGGCCGGCGTTGTCGTGCCCGATCGTGGTGAGCGTGCAGAACGCGTCCCCGTTGACCACGATCCCCGAGCCGCCACCCAGTACAACCGGCTGATCGGCATGAGCCGGGGCCGAGGTCAACATCGCAACAGCGGCGATGAGCGGTGCGCCAATCAGCAACCGCACGCGGTGTCTGCTCGTCAAGTGTCCTCCGATCGACGCGCCCGACCCGCGCAACTCATGAATGGGATCAGTCTACTAAGACGCTGATGTCGGCCGGGATCGTTAACGGCTTCGCCGCATGGCAACATGAACGCCATGAGCACAGGCGACCGCAGGGACGGCGTTCCGACGACGGTGACCTCGATTCCGCTCGTCGACCCGCATGCCCCCAAGCCGGACCCCTCGATCGGCGATCTCGTCAAGGACGCCACCGCGCAGGTCTCCACCCTGCTGCGCGCCGAGGTGGAGTTGGCCAAGGCCGAGATCACCCGGGATGTGAAGAAGGGCCTGACCGGCAGCGTGTTCTTCATCGCCGCGCTGGTGGTCCTGTTCTACTCGACCTTCTTTTTCTTCTTCTTCCTGGCCGAGTTGCTCGACACCTGGCTGTGGCGCTGGGTGGCCTTCCTGATCGTGTTCGGCCTGATGGTGCTGACCACCGGGGCGCTTGCGCTGTTCGGCTTCCTGAAGGTGCGACGGATCAGAGGTCCGCAGCAGACGATCGAGTCGGTCAAGGAGACCCGCGAGGCCCTCACGCCCGGCCATGACAAGGGCGCACTGCCCGCTGTCCCGGCCAAGCCGGCCACCGACCCGTCAGGCTGGTAATGCCTCCACCCGCTCCGTCGATCGCCAGGATCGAGGGGCCGTGGCGGCACCTGCAGGTGCATGCCAATGGGATTCGCTTCCATGTGGTGGAGGGCGAGAGCTCGCAGCCCGACCGTGTCAGAGGGGGCGAGACCGACAGCAGCGAGACGGACCGCCCGCTGGTCATCTTCCTGCACGGGTTCGGCTCGTTCTGGTGGTCCTGGCGTCATCAACTCCCCGCGCTGACCGGCGCGCGTGTGGTGGCGGTCGATCTGCGTGGCTACGGCGACAGTGACAAGCCGCCGCGCGGCTACGACGGCTGGACCCTGGCCGGAGATACCGCCGGGCTGGTGCGCGCGTTGGGGCACAAGACCGCGACGCTGGTCGGGCATGCCGATGGCGGTCTGGTGTGTTGGGCAACCGCGGTCCTGCATCCGCGTGTGGTCAACGCGATCGCGCTCGTCAGCTCACCGCACCCGCTGGCGTTGCGGACGTCCACATTGACCCGGCGCGACCAGGGCCGCGCGCTGTTGCCGCCGATGCTGAGCTACCAGCTGCCGGCCTGGCCCGAGCACACACTGACCCGTCACGACGGTGCGGAGCTGGAGCGCCTGGTCCGCAGCCGGGCGGGCACCAAATGGCAGACCAGCCAAGACTTCTCCCAGACCATCGGCCATCTACGTCAGGCGATCCAGATTCCAGGAGCCGCGCACTGTGCACTGGAGTATCAGCGGTGGGCGGTGCGCAGCCAACTGCGCGGTGAGGGTCGGCGGTTCATGCGCTCGATGAAACGTCCGATCGGCGTGCCGGTATTGCACATGCGCGGCGACGCCGACCCGTATGTCCTGGCCGACCCGGTGTACCGGACCCAGCAGTACGCGCCGCATGGCCGTTATGTATCCATCACGGATGCAGGGCATTTCGGCCACGAGGAACAGCCGGAGGCCGTCAATGCGCAGCTGAGCCGGTTCCTGACCCAGCTACGCGCCAACTGATCAGGAGTTGATGCAGGTTCCGGTCGCGACGCGCTGTGTGTTGCCGATCTTGGCCAGCTGATGCTCGACTTCCTTGGCCGTCAGCACAAATCCGGTATCGGCGTCGTCGACTGCCGCACCGAACACCACACCCAGCACCTTGCCGGACCGGTTGATCATCGGACCGCCCGAATTGCCTTGCCGCACCGTGCCCCTGACCGTGTAGACCTCGCGGGTGACGGTGGTGGTGCGGTAGATGTCGGGCCCGTTGAGCTCGATGATCTCGCGTACGCGGGCCGGGGTGGCCAGGAAGTCGCCGCCACCCGGGTAACCCATCACCACAGCGTCGGTGCCCTTCGGGGCCGGCTGTTCGGCGAACTGCAGTGGCGTGATCGGCAGGTTCGGGACGTCGAGGATGGAGATGTCGGCGTTGGGGTCGTAGGACACCACCCCGGCGTCGTAGGTCTTTCCGTCGGCCTCGATGGTCACACTGTCGGCACCGGCGACCACGTGGGCGTTGGACATGACCCGGTTGGGCGCGACCACGAAACCGCTGCCCTCAAGCACTTTCTGGCAACTCGGCGCGACACCGCGGATCTTCACCACGCTGGGCTGGGAGGTCGTCACCACGGGATCGGTGGCCAGTGCCGCGTCCGGGGCGTCGACGTTGACGATCGGGGTCCGCCCGAACGGTTCGAGCACATCGGGCAACCCGGAGGTGTCCAGCAGCGCCGACAACCGGTTCGGCACTGACCGCAACCAGTCCGGCGCGACCTTGTCCACCTCGGTGAGTACCCGTGAATTCTTCACGGCCGCAGCCAGATTCGGCTGGTCTGAGGAGGTGAGCAGACTGCCCAGCAGCCAGGACGCCACCAGGACGGCGACCAGCATGAGGCTCACCCCGACCGCCGAGTCCAATACCCGGAACACAGGGTTTCGGATGGTGCCGCGCACCGCGCGGCCCAGTACCACGCCGGCGATCTCACCGATCACCACGAGCGCGAGGATCAGGAAGAGCGTGGCGAACAGCTTGGTGCGGTCACCACTGACGTGCGGAATCACGTGCGGCGCCAACAGCACACCTGCCACCGCGCCGAGCACCACGCCGATGAAGGACAGCAGGGAGCCGAGCGCGCCGGAACGCCAGCCAGATATGGCTGCGACGAACCCGATGCCGAGGATGGCGAAATCGAGCCAGACCGAAGGTGTCATCTATATCCACTTCAACATTGGGCTTCACCGTAACGGTTGTCATGCCCGACGAGGGCCATTGCGTCATCGAGTCCGCGCACGTCGTCGGTGTTCCACGGTTTGGCCCAGCCTGCAACGTCGAGGATCGCCGAGATGACCTGGCCGGTGAAGCCCCACACCAGCATCTCGTTGAGGAGGAACGCCGGCCCGGCGAACCGGCTGGTGTTGGCCTCCCGGTACACCATGAGGCGGTTCTCGGGGTTGGTGAAGGCGCGCACCGGAACCCGTGCGACGACGGCGGTCTCGGATTCGTTGACAACGGCGACGGGCCCAGGGTCGGGCGAGTAGGCCAGCACCGGGACCACGTGGAACCCGGACGGTGGGATGAACATCTTCTCCAGCGTCGCCAGCGGGTACAACCGGTCGGTGTCGATGCCGGTCTCTTCCCAGGCCTCGCGGAACGCCGTGCCCACCGGGCCCTGGTCGCCAGGATCGGTGGCCCCGCCGGGGAACGCGGCCTGACCGGCGTGGTGGCGCAGGGTCGAGGCGCGGACCGTGACCAGCAGGTCGGCGTCCTCGGGAAGGAGCGGGGGCTTGCCGTCGGCCGGGCCGGAGAAGAGGACCAGGACCGCGGCATCGCGCCGGGCGCCGGCCTGGGCGGCTTGATTGTTGGCCTCGACGATGCCCGCCAGCACCTCAGGGGGAACCCGTCGGCGATAGGCGTCCGGTACCCGGTCGAGGTTGTCGACAAGGGGTTTGAGCCAGGGCGGGGCGGCATCCGGGAACAGCCCGTCGCGCGTCGATCTCACCCCGGGTGCTCCTGTCGGCTAGAGCGGATCTTCTCGTCGACCGCCGCCGCGATCTCGTCGGCGCTGACGAACGATCGGGGTAGGGTCCCGGCCACGCTACCGTCCGCACGCAGCACGACCGTCGCAGGCATGACGTTGGGCACCTTGAGCGCGGCCGCGACCAGCCGTCTGCCGTCCTGCAGGGTCGGAAGACGCACTCCGAGCTCGGCCAGACGCACCAGCGCCGCGGTCTCGTTCTCGTCCTGGTGAACCGTCACGACCAGCACGTCGTCGCCCACCCGGCGCTGGTATTCGGCCATCGCCGGAAGCTCGTCGGCGCACGGTCCGCACCAGTACGCCCAGAGGTTGAGCACCACGGTCCGGCCGGCCAGCGCCTGCGCCACGTCCACGGGCTTCCCGTCGCCGACGCACTCCAGGGTGATCCCACGCAACGCTTCCGGTCCCGGCCCTTGCCCTGGCCGAGGGCACGGCGGCAGTTCCGCACGGGCCCGGGGGCCGGTGAGGGCAGCTGGGGTGTCGGCATCGCGATGATCACGGGACGTGGACTGTTGCCCCGTCCCGGCCTGCGGTGCGGGCTCGTCGCGCAGTTCCATCCAGAACGCGGTGCCCAGCGCCACCAGGACCACGAGGACCACCACGGTCCAACGGGCCGATCTGCTCATGGTGCGGTCACAGCCCGGCCAGTGCCAGCAGATGCTCGGTCTCGGGACCTTTGACCAGTGCAGCAGCCGTGGGCGGATCGGTGGGCCCGAGCCCGAACGACGGGCAGTCCTTGGCCAGCACGCACACCCCACACGCCGGCTTCCGGGCATGGCAGACGCGGCGGCCGTGGAAGATCACCCGGTGGCTCAGCAGGGTCCATTCCTTGCGTTCGATGAGCTCACCGATCGCGAACTCGACCTTGACCGGATCCTCTTCCTCGGTCCAGCGCCACCGCCGCACCAGCCGGCCGAAGTGGGTGTCGACGGTGATCCCTGGGATGTCGAAGGCGTTACCCAGGATGACGTTGGCGGTCTTGCGCCCCACCCCGGGCAGCGTCACGAGGTCCTCGATGTTGTCGGGCACCTCGCCATCGAACCGGGCCACCAGCTCCTGGCCGAGCCGGATCAGCGAGTTGGTCTTGTTCCGGTAGAACCCGGTGGGCCGGATCAGCTCCTCCATCTCGGTGCGGTCGGCCTGGGCATAGTCCAGGGCCGTGCGGTATTTGAGGAACAACGCAGGCGTGGTCAGGTTCACCCGCTTGTCGGTGCTCTGTGCCGACAGGATGGTCGCCACCGCCAGCTCCAGCGGATTGGTGAAGTCCAGCTCGCAGTAGACGTGCGGAAATGCCCGCGCCAGTTCACGGTTCATCCGTCGAGCCCGACGAACCAGGCCCAGGTGGGTTTCGCTGTCCCACTTCTTGGACCGGCGCGTCTTCCCTGTCGGGGCGGCAGCCTCAGTCACGTCAATCAGCGTACTGACCTCGCCGGACATACTCCTGCGCGGACCGGTGATGATTCGTGACCCCGCTGAGACCTACGCCGTGTTAACTACTGCCTTGTGTCGTGGTTGCTGGTGGCGCTCATCCCGGGCTTGCTCATGCTGGCGGCGTTCGGGCTCGAGCGGCTGGAATCGGGATTGGAACGAAAGCCCGCGCCTGCGGCACCCCCGCCGCGTGTCAAACCGGTTCTCATCGACGTCGAGAGCGAACGTTTGCCGACGCGGTACTACGAACCGCAGGCCATAAATACCGGGTTTCCTGCGTCTCGACATGTCAATCGTGTGTAGCGTGGGCTAGTCGCGAAACCGCGTACCTCTAGACTGAGCAGGAAATATCAGTAAGAGGACAACACACCCAATAGCTTAAGGGGCAACGTGGACGAGATCCTGGCCAGGGCCGGAATCTTCCAGGGCGTCGAACCGACCGCCGTTTCGGCGCTGACGAAGCAGTTGCAGCCCGTCGACTTTCCGCGCGGGCACACCGTCTTCGCCGAGGGCGAACCCGGCGACCGCCTGTACATCATCATTTCCGGCAAGGTGAAGATCGGCCGCCGTTCACCGGACGGCCGCGAGAACCTGCTGACCATCATGGGCCCATCGGACATGTTCGGTGAGCTGTCGATCTTCGACCCGGGGCCTCGTACCTCGAGCGCCACCACCATCACCGAGGTGCGCGCGGTGTCGATGGACCGCGACGCGCTGCGCGCGTGGATCGCCGACCGTCCCGAGATCGCCGAGCAGCTGCTGCGGGTGCTCGCGCGTCGTCTGCGCCGCACCAACAACAACCTGGCCGACCTGATCTTCACGGACGTTCCCGGCCGCGTGGCCAAGCAGCTGCTGCAGCTGGCTCAGCGGTTCGGAACCCAGGAGGGCGGGGCGCTGCGGGTCACGCACGACCTCACGCAGGAAGAGATCGCCCAGCTCGTCGGCGCGTCCCGCGAGACCGTCAACAAGGCACTGGCCGATTTCGCCCACCGCGGCTGGATCCGCCTGGAGGGCAAGAGCGTGTTGATCAGCGACAGCGAACGCCTGGCGCGCCGCGCGCGTTAGTTTCTCTGCCCAGCAGACGCAGAACTGCCCCTTTTCCCTGGAAAAGGGGCAGTTTTTTGTCTGGTGGCGCTAGGTGCGGAGGTAGTCCAACTGGGCCTGCACGCTTTTCTCGGCGGCGTCCCACAGTTTCTGGTCGACGTCGGTGTAGACGTGCTCGACGACCTGGCGGACCGAGGCGTCCTCACCGAGTTCCCGTAGCGCCGCCCGGATCTGGTCCAACCGCTCTTCGCGGTGCGCCAGGTACATCGCGGTCACCTCGTGCAGATTCGGCAGATCGGGTCCGTGCCCGGGCAGCACCGTCCGGGCACCCAGGCCCTGCAGCCGTTGCAGGGAGTCCAGGTAGTCACGCAGGCTGCCGTCCTCGGTGTCGATGACGGTGGTGCCCCGGCCCAGCACGGTGTCCGCGGTCAGCACCGCCCCTTGCCCGTTGTCGTCGTCGAGCACGAATGACAGTGAATCGACAGTGTGACCGGGAGTGGCCATCACCTTGATCCGCAGCCCGGCCGCGTCGATCACCTCGCCATCGGTCAGCGGACCGCCGAGGCCTCGCAGGAAGCCACTGCCGACCGAGCGGACCGTGGCGCCCGTCAGGTCCACGAGCTTGTCGATGCCGCCGGTGTGGTCCTCGTGCTTGTGACTGATCAACACCAACGCGACGGTGCCCAGTTCGGCGATGCGGGCGATGTGCGCCGCATCGTCGGGTCCGGGGTCGACGATGACGATCTCGTCGCTGCCCGGCCCGCGCAGCACCCACGTGTTGGTGCCCTCCAGGGTCATCAGCCCCGGGTTGTCGCACAGCAGCACCGAGGCCGATTCGGTCACCGGCCGTAACAGCCCGTAGGCCGGGTGCTCCGCCGTCGTCACGCGGTTTCGACGATGATCTCGACTTCGACCGGCGCGTTGCGCGGCAGTTCCGACACGCCGACGGCCGAACGCGCGTGCGCGCCCGCCTCGCCGAAGATCTCGCCGAACAGTTCGGAGGCGCCGTTGACGACGCCGGGCTGTCCGCTGAATCCGGCTGCGGACGCGACGAACCCGGTCACCTTCACGATCCGGACGACGGAGTCGATGCCCACCAACGCGTGCACTGCGGCCAGCGCGTTCAGGCCGCAGACCCGGGCCAGCTCGTTGCCCTGCTCGGGGCTGATCTCCGCGCCGACCTTGCCGGTGGCCAGCAGCTCGCCGGCCTGGATCGGCAGCTGACCGGCGGTGTAGACGAGGTTGCCGGTCCGGACCGCGGGCACGTAGGCGGCCAGCGGGGCGACGACGTCGGGAAGTTGGATGCCGAGTTCGGCCAGCCGCTGGGAGTTGGTCACTTCGGCCGCTTCAGGTAGGCGACGTGCTGCTCACCGGTCGGGCCCGGAAGCACCGAGACCAGCTCCCAGCCGTCCTGTCCCCACTGGTCGAGAATCTGTTTCGTGGCGTGGGTCAACAACGGCACCGTGGCGTATTCCCATTTGGTCGCTTCGCTCACGCCGCTCACCTAGTTCCTTCGCTCATGGCCCGAGCTTATCGGTCGGACACCCAGGCTTGGTTAGCATGCACTGGTGGCAACCACAGAGAGCGGCGCCAAACACGTCGGCTGGCCGTCAAGGCTGACAAAGGCCCGGCTGCATTTCGTTTCCGGCAAGGGCGGCACCGGCAAGTCCACCGTCGCAGCCGCACTGGCGCTGGCCCTGGCGGCCGGCGGCCGCAAGGTGCTGCTGGTGGAGGTCGAGGAGCGCCAGGGCATCGCGCAATTGTTCGACGTGCCGCCGCTGCCGTATGAGGAAGTCAAGGTGGCCACGGCCGATGGTGGCGGACAGGTCAACGCGCTCGCCATCGACATCGAGGCCGCGTTCCTGGAATACCTCGACATGTTCTACAACCTCGGCCTGGCGGGCCGGGCCATGCGGCGCATCGGGGCCATCGAATTCGCGACCACGATCGCACCCGGTCTGCGTGACGTGCTGCTCACCGGCAAGATCAAAGAGATCGTGACCCGTGAGAAGAAGGACGCCAAGGGTAAGCGCGGCGTCTACGACGCCGTCGTGGTGGATTCGCCTCCCACCGGCCGCATTCCGCGTTTCCTGGACGTCACCAAGGCGGTCTCCGACCTGGCCAAGGGCGGGCCCGTGCACTCGCAGGCCGACGGTGTGGTCAAGCTGCTGCACTCCGAACAGACCGCGATCCACCTGGTGACGCTGCTGGAAGCGCTGCCCATCCAGGAGACGCTGGAAGCCATCGACGAGCTCACCGAGATGGGGCTGCCGATCGGCAGCGTGATCGTCAACCGCAACATCCCGGCCTACCTTCCTGCCGAGGATCTGGCCAAGGCCGCCGAGGGTGACATCGACGCCGACGCCGTCCGCGCGGGCCTGAAGAAGGCTGGAATCACGTTGGCGGACGACGATTTCGCCGGCCTGCTGACCGAGTCCATCCAGCACGCCACCCGGATCGCCGCACGCGCCGAGAGCGCCGAGCTGCTCGACGCCATCGACGTACCCCGCCTCGAGCTGCCGTCGCTGGCCGATGGTGTCGACCTGGGCAGCCTGTATGAACTCGCCGAAGCACTCGAACAGCAGGGGGTCAGATAGTGAGTACCAAACCGCCCGCCCTTGACATGCACACCATCCTGTCCGACACCGCCAACCGCGTCGTAGTGTGTTGCGGGGCAGGCGGAGTCGGCAAGACCACCACCGCGGCCGCGATGGCGCTGCGGGCCGCAGAGTACGGCCGCACCGTCGTGGTGCTGACCATCGACCCGGCCAAGCGTCTGGCCCAGGCGCTGGGGATCAAGGACCTCGGGAACACCCCGCAGCGGGTGCCGCTGGCCCCGGAGGTGACCGGGGAGCTGCACGCGATGATGCTGGACATGCGCCGCACGTTCGACGAGATGGTGGTGCAGTACTCCGGGCCGGACCGCGCCGACTCCATTCTGGAGAACCAGTTCTACCAAACCGTGGCGACCTCGCTGGCCGGCACGCAGGAGTACATGGCCATGGAGAAGCTCGGCCAGCTGCTGGCCGAGGACAAGTGGGATCTGGTGGTGGTGGACACCCCGCCGTCGCGCAACGCCCTGGACTTCCTCGATGCCCCGAAGCGGTTGGGCAGCTTCATGGACAGTCGGCTGTGGCGGATGCTGCTGGCGCCGGGACGCGGGATCGGCCGGCTGGTCACCGGCGCCGTCGGGCTGGCGATGAAGGCCCTGTCCACGGTGCTCGGATCACAAATGCTTTCCGACGCAGCAGGTTTCGTGCAGTCGCTGGATGCCACCTTCGGCGGGTTCCGCGAGAAGGCCGACCGGACCTATGAATTGCTCAAGCGCCGGGGCACTCAGTTCGTGGTGGTGTCGGCAGCCGAGCCCGACGCACTGCGCGAGGCCTCGTTCTTCGTCGACCGGTTGTCGAACGAGCACATGCCGCTGGCCGGGCTGATCCTCAACCGCACCCATCCCACGCTGTGCGATCTGCATGCCGACAAGGCAGAGGAAGCCGCCGACGCGTTGGCGGCCGAGGGTTCGGACTCGCTGGCCGAGGCCGTGCTGCGGATCCACGCCGACCGGGCCCACACCGCCAAGCGCGAGATCCGGCTGTTGTCCCGGTTCACCGGGGCCAATCCGCATGTCGCGATCGTCGGGGTGCCGTCACTGCCGTTCGATGTCTCGGATCTCGACGCGCTGCGCGCGATTGCGGATCAGATCACCGGAGAGGCGGCCGGCGCCGCTTGATCGTCGCCTTCCAGGTAGCGGCGGATCCCGGTCCCCAGCCGTCCCATCGCTTCCAGGACCGGATCGCGATGGTCCTCACCCCAGGCCCAATTGGCCAGGACCGCGTAGCCCACCCGGCGTCCGCTGTCCGGGTTCCCGACACATCCGATGTCGATCCGCGCGTCGGAGATGGTCCCGGTCTTGTTCCAGAGTTCGAACCCGGCGTCGGGCTCGGTGTGCGCCAGCGGGTCCAGGCCGAAGGCTCGCGCCACCATGGACAGATCGGTGTTGACGCTGAGCCAGCGCCGCAACCGCTCGGACACCGCCGGGCTGTGGATGTCGCCCATCTGCAGGCGCGCCACGAACTCGCAGAGTTCCGCGGCGTTCCCCGTGGACAGGGTGAGCGGATCGTCCTGGGATCTGTTCAGCCGCACCCGGTCTCGTAACCCGCTCTCGGTGAACCCGAGGTCGCGGGTGGCCCGTTGCACCTCGTCGAGCCCGAGCCGGCGAAGCAGAATGTTGGTGGCCATGTTGTCGCTGACCGCACCGATCAGCAGGCACAGGTCATCGATCCGTTGGTCCTGCTGCCGCAACAGGTAGAGGATGCCGGAATCGGCCACCTGGTCCTCGGCGGTGGCTTCGAGGACTTCGCCGGGGTCCAGGGTCACGTCGTCGAGTCGACGTGCCACCTCGGCCAGCAAGAAGACCTTCCCCACGCTGGCCGTCTTGAGCACGCGGTGCGGGGTGTGCTCCCACAAGGTCTGGCCTGTGCTCAGATCCGTGACGCGGACCGACCACGCTGCCATGTCTGTCAGCCAGGACGAGGCCTGCGAGAAGCACGCGCTCATGCCACTTCAGCGACGTCGGCATCGACGGGTGTGCGCCCGAACCGCTTGCGCAGGCCGTAAGCCGCCACGACCACAACGAGACTCAGGACGCTGGCCAAGAGCTGGACCCGCTGATCGACATCGAACAGCATGGCCAGCAGGACCAGTACGAAGCAGACGATCACCACGATGGTCAGATACGGGAAGAACCACATCTTCAGGGTCAGCTTGGACGGATCGTCACGCTCGATGGCCCGGCGTACCCGCAGCTCGGAGATACCGATCATCACGTACATGAAGATCGCGACGACGCCGCACGAGTTCACCAGGAACAGGAACAGCGAGTCGGGGGCGATGTAGGCGAGCACCACGGAGATCCAGCCGATGACCGTGCTCGCCAGCACGGCCCTGGTCGGGACACCGCGGGAGTTGGTGCGCACCAACCACTCTGGCGCGTCACCGTGCGATGCGAGAACCCGCAGCATGCGCGAGGACGTGTAGATCGAGGAGTTCAGCACGGAGAGCACGGCGGTGAGGATCACAAAGTTCATGATCACCCCGGCACCGGGGATGTGGAGTTTGTCCAGAGCGGCCACATACGGGCTGGACAGCACGGATGCGTCGTTCCACGGCAGCAGGCACACGACCAGGAAGATCGACCCGACGTAGAACAGGATGATCCGCCAGATGACTCCGGTGGTGGCCCTGGCCACCGACTTCGCCGGCTCGGCGCTCTCCGCGGCGGCGATGGTGACGATTTCGGCTCCGCCGAACGCGAAGATCACCACCACCACGGCACCCAGGATCGACCCGACGCCGTTTGGCGCGAACCCGCCGTGGGACACCAGATTGCTCAACCCGCCGGTGTCGCCCGGCCACAGCCCCAGGACCCACAGCAGGCCCAGCACGATGAAGGACACGATGGCGGCGACCTTGATACCGGAGAACCAGAACTCGAATTCGCCGAACCAACGCACCGAGATCAGGTTGGTCACGGTCATCACCGCCATCAGCAGCATGGCCATGACCCATAGTGGCAAGCCGACCCAGACAGACAGGATCTTCGCCCCCGCAACGGCTTCCACCGCGATGATGATCACGTAGTAGTACCAGTACAACCAGCCGAGGGTGAAGCCTGCCCACGGGCCGATCCCCATCCTGGCGTAGTCGGCGAAGGCACCGGTTCTCGGCTTTGCGACCACCATCTCGCCCAGCATGCGCAGGGTGCACAGCACCAGTGCGCCGGCCAGAACGTAGGACAGGATCGCAGCGGGGCCGGCGGTCTTGATGACCGCACCGCTACCGACGAACAGCCCGGCACCGATGGCCCCGCCGATCGCGATCATGGTCATGTGCCGCGTTTTCAGCGACCTGGCCAGTCCGGAGCGAGGTTCATCGGCGGTGGACATCTGGGGTTCCGATTCGAGCATGTGGGCGGTCGCAATCAGTCGCAGGGGCGGATGGACAGGGGCACGAGCGAGGGTTCGCCCGCTTCGGTCACGATCTGTTCGATCGTCTGGGCGCGCCGGACCAGCGACCAGCGTCGGCCGGCGTCCGGGTCGGTCTCCACCGCGTAGACCGCGGGCCGCGGTAATGCGTTGTAGGAGAAGTGGGTCGAGAAGTAATAGCCGCCGGTATCCGGAACGGCCACCAGGTCGCCCGGGTGTACGAAGGGTAGTTCGCGGCCGACGGCCAGCATGTCGCCGGTGAAGCAGGCCGGGCCTGCGATGTCCTGCAGTTGAGACTGCTCGGCGCGGCGCCGTCCGTGCGCGTCGTACACCTCGATCCGCAGCGGCCATTCCGCGGGCCCGAAAATCGTGCGAGTCGCCACTTGCACACCGGCATGGGTGATGGCGATCTGCCTGCCACCGGTGACCTTCGTGTATTCGACCCTGGCCACGATGGTGCCCGCTTTGGCCGTCAACGCCCTGCCGAACTCGGTGACCAAACCGTATGTGCCATCGAAGAGTTCCGGCACCATGCGCTCCAGGACGGCCCGGTGATCGGCGAAGGTCGGGGTGATGTCGTCCGAGCTGAAGTTGACCGGCAACCCGCCACCGATGTCGATGCGGCGAACCTGCTGATGCCCGGTACGCGCCGTGATCTCGGCGGCGAGATCGGTGATCAGCCGGACCCCCGCGGCAGCGTGTTCCAGACTCAGGCCCTGCGAACCGCTGTGCACGTGTAGTTGGGTCAGCCAGGGCCGGGTCGCGAAGGCGGCGATGACGCCTTCGCGATGGTCGGCCAGACCGATTCCGAATTTGGATGTCGTGGTGGCTGTGCTCATGGCGCCGATGGCCCCGGCCCCGGTCTGCGGATTCAGCCGCATGCCGATGACCGATCGGTGCCCTCCCGCCCGGGCGACGGCCTGGTCCACCCGCGCCAGTTCGTCGAAATTGTCGATGTTGAACGAGATCCCGAGCGCCAGTGCCTGCTCGATCTCGGTCGTGGTCTTCGCCGGGGAGTCGAACACGATGTGTTCGGCGGGGAAGCCTGCGGCCAGCGCGAGTTGGAGTTCGCCGGGACTGGCCACCTCGCAGCCGAATCCTGCCTGGGCGAACCGGGTCAGCACCGGGCGGAGCGTGATCGCCTTGGCCGCGATGGTGTGCAGGGCCGGCATGCCTGCCGGATAAACCCGGCTCAACGACTGCATCAGCTCATCGAGCGTGTCCAGGTCCACGACTCCGCACAACGGGTGCGCGTCGTCGATGAACGCCTGCCGGGCAACATCGCCGACCACCTGTTCGCGGCGGCGCAGCAGGATGTCCGGAGCCGGCAGGGTGTCCCTGGTTCGCGGGGGTGCATCAATCACAGATAAACCCTATGAACGCAGCGGTTGGTGGTGAGAGCCATACGAGCTGAGGAATTTAGCGCGGATCTTCGTCGGATTCAGAGGAAGTGCCGTGATGCGGGTGGCGGTTTCTCCGAAATGCACTAACCGGATCCCGGATTCTTGTCGATGTCGACGGGAAGGCGGCCCGCGCGACGCTCCCACACCAGCAGACCCAGGGCCGCGCGGAGCCTGGCTGCCGGTGACTGCAGATCGATGTCGGACACCATGCGGATCCGGTCCAGCCGGTACCGCAGTGAGTTGGCGTGGATGCCCAATTCGCGGGCGGCTCCGGTCAGATTGCCGGGATGGTCGAGCACCGCGGCGACGGTGTCGATGAATGCGGTGCCATGGTCGGTGTCGTGCCGGCGCAGGGCCGACAGCGGTTCGGTCATCACGTCGGCCATCGGATCGAGCAGGTCGGCCGCCCGCACCAGGGCCAGTGCGTCGGGCACGTCGGCAGCCGTGAGTACCGGCTGCCGGGCGTGCGGCGGCTGTGCGGCTCTGAGTGCGGCAGCGTCGAGGACCTGACGCGCGACGACGGCAGAGTCGCGCAGGTAGGCGATGGCCTCCACGACGGGGCCGACCGCGACCGGGCCGGCGTGGGCAGGCGAAACCCGGGTCAGGTGCCTCGACAGGCTGTCGGCCAGATCCGCCTCGGCGAATTCGTCGTTCAGCACCGGAAGCACGACGAGCAGCTCGTTCCCGACCCGTGCCGTGCGGGCGCCGGCGCGGAGCGCCTGGACATGGAACATCAGGGCGCGCGACGCAGGCGTGTCGGCGCCCAGCGCCAGGACAGCGTGTCTGTGGTCTGGCTGCAGCCCGAGCAAGGCCGCCGGGACTCCGGGGTCCACCCCACGCGAGAGCAGGTCCACCAGGGCCGATTCCTGGAGGCGGCGTTCGTATTGGTCGCGGTGCACCTCCCGCAACATCATCGCCGCGGCGGTCTGGCGTACCTGCAACAACAGCTGTCGTAGTCCTTCGCGGTCGGTAGCGTCGTCCAGCGCCGCCCAGATGGTGCCCAGCGTTTCGGTTCCGGATTTCATCGCCACCACCATGCGGGCCGGGTCATCGTCCTCGGCATTGCGCACGACCACGTCATCGGATCGCCAGACCGCCGGCAAGAATCCGGTGGACATGAGCCGCTCGACCCGCCAAGCGGGTACCGCACCGCCCAGGATCGTCTGGTTCCGAATCGGGTCGACATCTGGCCCCACGACGGCATAGGCCAGCACGCGAGAATCCAGATCCTCGATGGTCACCGGGGCGCCGGTCTGGCTGCTGATCCAGCGGGCCAGGGCCTGCAGGTTGTCCACCTGCGGGGCCGGGTTGACGATGCGGCCCGCACCCAGCAGCCGGATCAGGACCCGGAACAGTTCGCTCCAGCCCACCCACGGCGAACGCCGGAACAGCCTCGCGGAGTGGACGGGCAACATCGATACGTCTGTTGCCGCGTCCGGTGGAAGCACAACGGCTGCAGCGGTTCCCACCTCGTCGAGCAACGACCCGAGCGCGAAGCGGTCCTCGACGCGGGTGCTGACCAATACGATGTTGCCGGTGTAGTCCGCCGGGGTGCCGGGCTCATGCAGGACGACGTCGTACAACAACGGATCATCGGCGGGTTCGGCCGTCGGTAGCGGCATCAACATGCCGGCGGCGCCAGAAACCATCGCCGACAACGGAAGAACGCTGGCAGGCTCACTCACTGCCGCTGATTACCATGTGCCACAACCGAATACACTACCGTCGGCTGCACTTTGGCGCGCGCGGGCCAGGTCAGCCCGCGAGAGGACACCGGCGCTAGACCGCGCTGCGGTGGTGCTTGCGCTGGGCTGCGAAGAACTCGGCCCAGGAAATGACTTCGGGGTGCTGCTTGAGCAGGGCACGCCGCTGACGTTCGGTCATCCCACCCCAGACGCCGAACTCCACGCGGTTGTCGAGTGCATCGGCACCGCATTCGAGGATCACCGGGCAGTGGCGGCAGATCACCGCGGCTTTTCGTTGCGCGGCACCGCGGACGAACAGCTCGTCCGGATCGGCTTGACGGCATCGCGCCTGTGAGACCCAGGCGATCCGGGCTTCACCTTCGCCTCGATGGACCAGATTCGTGGCGGGGGCGGAAGCGTTCATCTTGTCTGCGACAGTTCTTGTACCTGACACCAGCGATCCCTTCGTTCCTGTCATCTCCCCAGATGACGGGCGTTGAACCTTCCGGTGTAGAACGCTATTGCGATCTACGCCACATTGCGACAGCCCGTGTTACCTGGATCGCACTGTGTGTCCAAGCTAGGTGGTCAGAGGGTATTTACGCAACAGTTTGTCGCCCACTTTTTTGGGACGGCCGTGCCGTCTGACCCGGGTCGGTGCGCACCGAGTCGTTTCTGCAGGCAAGCGCGACATGTCCGCGGGGCCCGCTCACAGGCAGCGCCGCTGGGCGACCTGGCTACTCTGTACCCATGCCGGAGCCGCCGACACGACCGCCCGCGCAGCCACCCCAAGCGGTCACCATCATCAAACTCGCCTGGTGTGTCCTGCTCGCGAGTGTGCTGGCGGCCACCTTCATGTTCCCGTTGGTGGGTGGATTCGGCCTGATGTCGAACCGGGCTTCCGACGTCGTGGCCAACGGCTCGGCCGCCCTCGTCGACGGTGAGGTTCCGCAGGTCTCGACCATGGTTGACGCCAAGGGCAACACCATCGCGTGGCTGTATTCACAGCGGCGCTTCGAGGTGCCGAGCGATCAGATCGCCAACACCATGAAGCTCGCGCTGGTCTCCATCGAGGACAAGCGGTTCGCCGAGCACAACGGCGTGGACTGGCAGGGCACGCTGACCGGTCTGACCGGATACATGCGCGGCGACTCCGACACCCGTGGCGGTTCGACCATCGAGCAGCAGTACGTCAAGAACTACCAACTGCTGGTGATCGCCCAGACCGATGCCGAGCGCCGCGCCGCGATCGAGACCACGCCGGCCCGCAAACTGCGTGAGATCCGGATGGCCCTCACGCTGGACAAGACCTTCACCAAGCCCGAGATCCTGACCCGCTATCTGAACCTGGTCTCGTTCGGCAACGGCGCGTTCGGTGTTCAGGACGCCGCGCAGACCTACTTCGGCATCAACGCCTCCGAACTGAACTGGCAGCAGGCCGCCCTACTGGCCGGCATGGTGCAGTCCACCAGTGCGCTGAACCCCTACACCAACCCCGACGGCGCCCTGGCCCGACGGAACCTGGTGCTGGACACCATGATCGACAACATCCCGCAGGAGGCCGACGCGCTGCGGGCCGCCAAGCAGCAGCCGTTGGGCATCCTGCCGCAGCCCAATGAACTGCCCCGTGGCTGCATCGCGGCCGGTGACCGGGCGTTCTTCTGCGATTACGCGCTCGAGTACCTGGCCCGCGCCGGATTGTCCAAGGAGCAGGTGGCCAAGGGCGGTTACCTGATCAAGACCACGCTGGACCCCGATGTGCAGGGCTCGGTGAAGTCGGCGATCGACAGCATCGCCCGCCCGGACGCACCCGGCATCGCCAGCGTGATGAGCGTGATCAAGCCGGGCAAGGAATCCCACCCGGTCCTGGCGATGGGCAGCAACCGCACCTACGGCCTGAACACCGATGCCGGCGAGACCATGCAGCCGCAGCCGTTCTCGCTCGTCGGCGACGGCGCCGGATCGATCTTCAAGATCTTCACCACGGCCGCGGCCATGGACATGGGGATGGGCATCAACACCCAACTGGCGGTGCCCGGTTTCTTCCAGGCCAAGGGGCTGGGCAGCAGTGACACCCCGGGATGCCCGAAGGAAACCTGGTGCGTGAAGAACGCCGGCGGCTACCGGGGTTCGATGAGCGTCACCGATGCGCTGGCAACCTCACCGAACACCGCGTTCGCCAAGCTGATCTCGCAGATCGGCGTGCAACGGTCGGTCGACATGGCGGTCAAGCTGGGGCTGCGGTCCTACGCGTTGCCCGGCACCGCGCGCGACTACGACCCGGACAGCAACGAAAGCCTGGCCGACTTCGTCAAGCGCCAGAACATCGGCTCTTTCACCCTGGGGCCCATCGAGGTCAACGCGCTCGAGTTGTCGAATGTCGCGGCCACGCTGGCCTCCGGCGGCACCTGGTGCCCGCCCAATCCGATCGGCCAGGTGCTCGATCGCCACGGTCAGGAGGTGTCGGTGACCACCGAGACCTGCGATCAGGCGGTGCCCGAGGGGCTGGCCAACACCTTGGCCAACGCGATGAGCAAGGACGACCAGGCCGGCGGCACCGCCGCCGGGTCGGCCGGTTCGGTCGGCTGGGACCTGCCGATGTCGGGCAAGACCGGCACCACCGAGGCGCACCGGTCGTCGGGCTTCTTGGGCTTCACCAATCAGTACGCCGCGGCCAACTACATCTACGACGATTCCACCAGCCCGGGCGAGCTGTGCTCGTTCCCGCTCCGCCAGTGCGGCGACGGCAATCTGTTCGGCGGTAACGAACCGGCCCGTACCTGGTTCACGGCGCTGAAGCCGATCGCCAACAACTTCGGCCCGGTCGCGCTGCCGCCGACAGATCCGCGCTACGTCGACGGCGGCCCCGGCTCGGTGGTCCCGACCGTGACCGGACTGGATGAGACGGCCGCGCGCCAGCGGCTCAAGGAATCCGGATTCCAGGTGGCCGATGGCTCCGCCTCGGTGAACAGCAGCTCGCGCGCCGGCACCGTGGTCGGCACCGCGCCCAGCGGCCAGACGATTCCGGGATCCATCATCACGATCCAGGTCAGTAACGGGATCCCGCCGGCCCCGCCGCCGCCCGAGTTCCCCTTCCCGCTGCCGGGCGGCCCGCCGCCCGAGATCGGCCAGACGGTCGTCGAGATCCCGGGATTGCCTCCGATCACCGTTCCGGTGCTCGGCCCTCCACCGCCCCCGTGACCATCGGTTCGCAGTAGGCTTGCCTGCATGTCAGTAAAGAAGGCAGCTGCCGTCACCGCCGGTTCGCTGGTTGCCGGGATCGGCTACGCGACCCTCATCGAGCGCAATGCGTTCGTGCTGCGGGAAGCGACCATGCCGGTACTGGCCCCTGGTTCGTCACCCCTTCGGGTGCTGCACCTGTCCGATCTCCACATGCGCCCCAACCAGCGCCGTAAGCAGGCCTGGCTGCGTGATCTGGCCCGCCTCGAGCCCGATCTGGTGGTCAACACGGGCGACAACCTTGCCCATCCCAAGGCCGTGCCCGCCGTCGTGCAGTCGCTGAGCGATCTGCTGTCGGCGCCCGGCCTGTTCGTGTTCGGCAGCAACGACTATTTCGCGCCGCGCCTGAAGAACCCGCTGAACTACCTCACCAACCCGGACCATCGGACGCACGGTGAACCGTTGCCGTGGCAGGACCTGCGGGCAGCGTTCACCGAGCGTGGCTGGCTCGACATGACCCACATCCGACGGGACGTCGAGGTGGCCGGCCAGCACATCGCGGTGGCCGGCGTCGACGATCCGCACCTCAAGCGCGACCGCTACGACACCATCGCCGGCCGGGCCAACGGCGCGGCGAACCTGACTTTGGGGCTCACGCACTCCCCCGAGCCGCGGGTGTTGGACCGCTTCGCCGCCGACGGCTATCAACTGGTGCTGGCGGGGCACACCCACGGCGGGCAGCTGTGCCTGCCGTTCTACGGGGCCATTGTGACCAACTGCGAGTTGGACCGGTCGCGGGCCAAGGGCGCCTCGAAGTGGGGTTCCCACATGCAGCTGCACGTGTCCGCGGGTATCGGCACGTCGCCCTTCGCGCCGGCGCGGTTCTGCTGCCGCCCCGAGGCCACCCTGCTGACGCTCGTCGCAGCGCCGACCGGCGGCGGCCATGTCGGGATCAGGGCCGGGCAATCCAGCCCGGCCGTCTCGGCCCGGTGAGCCAACCGGGCTGCACCGCGTCGCGTCCCCGGCCACGCCGGTGGGTCGACAATGCGGTGCGGCTGATCGAGGCCGATTCCAAGCGCAGCGCCGACACCCATCTGTTGCGCTATCCGCTGCCTGCGACCTGGAGCGGTGACGTCGACGTGCAGTTGTATCTCAAGGACGAGTCCACCCACATCACCGGCAGCCTCAAGCACCGGCTGGCCCGGTCTCTGTTCCTGTACGGGTTGTGCAACGGCTGGATCGGTGAGGGCACCACGATCATCGAGGCGTCCTCGGGATCGACGGCGGTGTCCGAGGCCTACTTCGCCGCACTGCTGGGGTTGCCGTTCATCGCGGTGGTACCCGCCTCGACCAGTGGCTCCAAGATCGCGCTCATCGAAGCCCAAGGCGGCCGTTGCCATTTCGTCGCGGAGTCGTCGCAGGTGTATGCCGAGGCGCAGCGGTTGGCCGAGGAGACCGGCGGGCACTACCTGGACCAGTTCACCAACGCCGAACGGGCCACCGACTGGCGTGGCAACAACAACATCGCCGAGTCGATCTACGAGCAGATGCGTCTGGAACCGCACCCGGTTCCGGAGTGGATCGTGGCGGGGGCCGGCACCGGTGGCACCAGTGCGACCATCGGCCGCTATATCCGCTACCGCAGGCATGCCACGCAGTTGTGTGTCGTCGACCCGGAGAACTCGGCGTTCTTCCCCGGCTACGCGCAGGGCCGCGATGACGTCGTCACGGGCGCATCGTCACGCATCGAGGGCATCGGCAGGCCGCGGGTGGAGCCGTCATTCCTGCCCGGTGTGGTCGATCGGATGATCACCGTCCCCGATTGCGGATCGGTGGCCGCGGCGCATCACGCCAGCCGGGTCCTGGGCCGCCGCGTCGGCCCGTCGACCGGAACCAACCTGTGGGGCGCGTTCCAGCTCCTGGCCGAGATGATCGCGCACGGCCGCAGCGGGTCGGTGGTGACCCTGCTGGCCGACAGCGGTGACCGCTACGCGGACACCTACTTCGATGCCGACTGGCTCAGCGCCCAGGGGCTTGACCTGTCGGAATCAGCGGAGGTGCTGTCGGAGTTCGAGCGCTCGGGCAACTGGTCCTGATCCGTCTCGGCCGTCAGAAACAGCCAAAACGCTGCCATCGCGAAGAACCCCAGGTAGATGGTGGCGCCCAGGACGGTCATGAGTACTCCAGTCGATTCGGATGTCGTCAGTGGGTAGAACACCACCGACACCCTCATTGCTTCCCGTGACCAGGAGTGACGTGCGCCGCCGGTAACCGTTTGGCTTTCGAGGTACCCGGTGCGATACGCTGTCGGAGCTTCACACGGGGTGTGGCGCAGCTTGGTAGCGCGCTTCGTTCGGGACGAAGAGGTCGTGGGTTCGAATCCCGCCACCCCGACTCGTGTGATCAAGGCCCAGACCAGAGAGATCCGGTCTGGGCCTTTGTCTTTCCGGTCGACAGCTTGCCTATCCGGGTAGCCCTTGTTCTTCCAGCGGCAATGGAGCAGGTCCCTTGATTCCAGGAGTGGCCATCGGGATCTCGGGTGCGTGCGCCGGGTTGGATGGCGTGATGGTCACCCCGGTCTGCATCGGAGATGCCGGCTCGGACCCGAGAAGCGAAACGGGATGACTCTGCAGGCCTCCGACGACCCCGAACACACTCAGCGCGACAACAGCGCATCCACCAACCGCGGTTGACAATTTGATGCCGAACTTATTCATATCGAACCAATCCATTGAACACATAGAATTCCTATGTAATGGAAAACGTTGCGGCCCCGGGGTCTATTCCCAACTCGGGCCTATCCCCAAACGCGTCAGGCGCCGTCACTCATGCGGATGGCCCTTCTTGCCGTGGCCCTTGCCGTTCCCGTTCCCGTTCCAGTTGCCCCACTCCCCTTCATCCTCGGGCAGCGTCGGCGTGACGGTCGGAATGCTCGTCGCGGCAGGCACGGTCGGCTCGACAGTGGTGGTCACCGGTGTCACGGCCGGTGCGCGCTGCGGCGGTGGATCGGCGATCAACAGGATGGTGCCGAGGATGCCGACCGCCGCCACGGCCAGTCCGGCGAGCACGATCCGAGCGCGCGACCGCCGGGCCGGCAGCGGGGCGGGCAGCATCAGGGTCGCCGGAGGCGCCGTCGGGGCGGCGCGCAATGCCGCCCGCATCTCGGCGGCGTCGGCGAAACGGTAGGCCGGGTCCCGCGCCATCGCGCGCTCCAGCACGTGGACCAGAGCGGGGTCGACGTCGGGGCGCAGCATGCCGATCGGCATCGGGGCTTCGTCGACGACTGCGCGCATGGTGGCGATCGGGTGGTCCCGAGTGAAAGGCCGCCGTCCGGTCAGCGCCTCGTAGCCGAGGACACCGACGGCGTACAGATCATCCGACACCGTCGCTGGGTGGCCCGTAATCCGTTGTGCACTAAGGTAATCCGGCGTGCCGAACACGGTTCCGACGTGCGTGTGGGCAGTTCCGGCCGTCTTCGCGATGCCGAAGTCGGCCAGCTTGGCAGTGCCCGAGCTGGTGATCAGGACGTTGCCGGGTTTGATGTCGCGGTGCAGGATGCCCGCGCCGTGGGCGGCAGTCAGCGCACCCAGCAGGTCGGTCAGCACCCAGCGCACGCGGTCGGCGGACAGCGGTCCGGCCGCGATCTCCTCGGCCAGGGTGGGCCCGGGCAGCCTTTCCATCACGATGTACGGCGTCCCGTGGTCGTCACCGCTGTCGTGGACCGCGACGATATTGGGGTGGTTGAGCGCGGCGGCGGAGCGTGCTTCGTCCTCGAACCGCCGACGCGTCGCTTCGTCGGAGGCCAGGGCCGGATAGAGCAGTTTGATCGCGACCGGGCGCGACAGCCGGGTGTCCCAGCCATCGCGCACCTCGGCCATGCCGCCTCGGCCGAGCACGCCACGTAGCTCGTAGCGGCCGGCGAGCGCCGCCGTCATAGATCTCCCCTCCGCCGTGCGCTTGGCTCCCAGTATCCCGGAGTGCCGTTCTACGGCATGCTGGCACCATGCCCCGGTTCAGGCTGGAACCCGCCGACGCCGCCTTCTTCAGCACGGCGCCGCACATCTTCACCTATCAGAAGCGGTTCCCCGCGCCGCCAGAAAAGGTCTGGGAGTCGCTGGTCTCCGATGAGTCACTGGCAGCCTGGGGACCGTCGGTCAACAAGGTCGAGTGGCTGTCGCCGCGGCCGTTCGGCGTCGGCACCTCCCGCGAGGTGACGCTGGCACCCGGGGTGGTCCGGGTGCACGAGACGTTCTTCCGGTGGGAGGAAGGCCGGCGGTACTCGTTCACCGTCGATCACGCCAACATTCCGTCGCTGCGCCGGTTCGCCGAGGACTACCTGGTCGAACCCGCGGGCGACGGAGAAACCCAGTTCACCTGGATCGTGGCGATCGAGCCGAAGCCGTTGTTCGCGATCCCGTTCAAGGGGCTGGCGCCGGTGGTCAAAGCGGCGTTCGGGCGCCTGGCCTCCGACGGCCGGCGCTATTTCGCCCGAGTGTGACCAAGGTCCCAACCAAGCAGTTGATAGCGTCGGCCGATGGCCGCGCTGAGCTGGATCGCCGAACTGTTGCAGTTCGATCGCGATGGTGATGACTTCTGCATTCGGGAACCGCGCAGAGGGGCGACCGAGCGGCTGTTCGGCGGGCTGATCGCGGCGCAATCCCTGGCGGTGGCCGGGGCAACCGTGGACGACAAGCTGCCGCAGTCGCTGCACGCCTACTTTGTCCGCGGCGGTCGCTACGACGCCGACGTCGAATTCCACGTCGACCGCACCCGCGACGGACGCGCGTTCGCGACCCGCCACGTCACCGCCAGCCAGGACGGCAAGGTGATCCTGGAGATGCTGGCGTCGTTCCATCAACCCGAGCCCGGTCTGGACTGGTCCCCCGATGCCATGCCCGCCCTGGAGTTCGACGCGGCCGCCCCAAAGCACGACGTCATGGACTTCGGCGACAAGTTCGACCTGCGCACCATGCCCAGCGACACCTCAGAGTTCGCGGTGTCGCCGTTCTGGATCCGCAGCCAGGTCGAGATCGAGGACGATCCGCTGATCCGGGCCTGCACCCTGACCTTCATGTCCGATCTCGGTCCGGTCCCCTCAGCGCTCCCGCCGACGGTCCCGCTGCGGTCCGATCTCGGCTTCGCCGCCAGCCTGGACCACTCGATCTGGTTCCATCGCCCGTTCTTGCCACGCGGCTGGCACCGATATGAGTTGCAGTCGGCGAACCACAACGATTCGCGTGGCCTGGCCCGCGGCTCGCTGTACGACGCCGCCGGCACACTGATCGCCAGCGTCAGCCAGGAAGCGCTCTGGCGGATTCCGGTCTAGCTCCGACGTTTGTCACTGCCGCACGGCGGGCAACCGGTGGCATGAAGATCTCCGATATCGCGTCCTGGCCGGTCGAGATCGGTGCTGCGATGCGGCACCGGCGGCTGTTCCACCCGAACGGAGTGCTGGCGCGAGGCCATCTGGAGCGCACCACGCCCGTCGGCACGGGTCTGCCGCTCTACTCCTGCGATGTGGTCGGGAGGTTGTCGAAAGGGATCGGGACACCAGATTCCGTACCGGACATCGCCGGCCTGGCGTGGCGGATGCCACCGCAGCTGTCGGGGACACCGTGGGATGTGCTGTTGGCCTCCACACTGGCCGGCAATCGATTTGTCTTGTGGCCGGCCAATTCCTGGGCCGGGATCACGTTCTCGAGTGTGATGCCGCTGCGATTCGAGGGCGCGCTGTGGTGGCTGCGCGCCCGCCTCACCACCGACTTCGATGGCGCCGGGCTTTCGCTCGACAGCGTGAACCAGCAATTGGAACGCGGTGGGGTCGAGTTCGACATCGAGCAGTCCCCCGCCACCGGCGAATTCGAGCCCGTCGCCCGACTGTCACTGCGCGAGAAGCTGCCCCACGGTCGTGACGTGTCGTTCGATCCCGCACTGCACGAGGCCGACGGGGTCCGCCTGGTGCCCACGTGGCTGGCCGATATCCGGCGCAGCGCCTACCACGGCAGCCGGGTCGGGCGCGATGCCGAATAGCGTTCAGTCGGGCGGTTCCTGACCGGTGCTCTCCGTGGTGTCGACGTCCGGGGTGTCTTCCGGAACTTTCTTGGCCCGATCGTGCTTGTCGGTCGCGTCACCGCTGTTCTCGCGGTGCTCTTCGTCGTAGATCCCCTTACCGGTTGGCATGAGCTTGAGATACCCGCCGCCGTGGGTTTCAACGCATCGCCGAGCGCTACAGCCGAGCCTTGACCGCCGCCGACAACCGCGCACCGTCGGCCTTGCCCGCGGCAATGGCGGTGGCGGCCTTCATCACCTGGCCCATCTGACGCATGCCGGGCCGCTCCCCGATCTGCTCGGCGACCTGCGCGATGGCGGTGTCGGCGACGTCGGCCAACTCGGCGTCGGTCAGCGGGGTGGGCAGATACTCGTCGATGACCCTGGCCTCGGCGTGCTCGTTGGCCGCCAATTCGCCGCGCCCGTTCTGGGTGTAGACCTCGGCCGCCTCGCCACGCTTCTTCGATTCGCGGGCCAGCACCGCGATCACCTCGGTGTCGGAAAGTTCCCTTGCCTGCTTGCCGGATACCTCTTCGCTCTGGATGGCAGCCAGCACCATTCGCAGGGTGCCAGTGCGCAGCTTGTCCTGCGACTTCATCGCGGCGGTCAGATCCGCACGCAGCTTGTCCTTGAGCTCGGCCATAGCGCCAACCTAGCTGCGATCAGCTCTCGCCCGCCACGAATTTCGCGTCGACCGCGACCGAGACCTCGATATCGGCAGGTGCGAACTCGATTTCGGGAGCTCCTCCGCCGCTGCGGGTCGCCATGGCGCGCATCATCCGCGGCGACGACGAATCCTCGGGCGGCCGGCTCACCATGCCTGCGTCGCCGATCGCCACCGGCCGCACCGGCCCGAGGGCCAGCGCATCGGAGTAGCGCTGGGCCCGGGTGACCGCGTCCTGCACGGCCTGGGTGTGGACCTGGGTGACCAGCTCATCGCGATGTTCGGCCGTCAGCGCCCATTCGATCCGCGACAACGAAAAGCCGCCGGTGTCGGTGACATGACCACCGACCCATCGCGACAACGCGGTGAAATCGCTGAACTTGACCTGGATGTCGACACTTGCGTGGTGCACGAGCGGCAGCTGCTTGCCCTGGTTGTTCCAGGGTCGGTTGGCCCAGGTGCGGACCTGGCCGGTGGACCACCAGGTGACCGGGCCGGCATCGGGTTTGTGCAGCGGGGTGATCGAGGATTTCACCGTGTCCAGGTCGCGGACCACGCGCTCGTATGCCGGTTCGATCGCCGGCCCCTCGTAACCGAGGGTGGCATGGACCGTCGCACGCTCCGGCGGCCGGAATGCGGAGAAAGACCCACGCACGATGATCTCGGTCGGCATGGGTCCACCGTAGTTGCTGACGGGAACTACGGTGAGAGGATGACGAGCGGTCGGCCATATGCGGGGAGTGTCATCCCGCTTCGCCCGTTGAGCCTGACCGACATCTTCAACGGCTCCCTCGCCTACGTCCGCACCAATCCGAAGGCGACGCTGGGTCTGGCCACCGTGGTGGTTCTCGCATCGCAGATCGTCACGCTCGCGCTGCAAATCGGGCCGCTGTCCGCACTCGGCGAATTCGACCCCACACTGCAGGGCGAGACCCCGTCGTCCGGGACCATCGCGGTGTTCGCGATCGGGGCGTTCGTCGGCATCGTCGTCACGACGCTGGCCTCGCTTCTGCTCAGCGGCATGCTCACGGTGGTGATCGGCCGTTCGGTGTTCGGCGGCACTATCACCATCGGCGAGGCCTGGCGGCGGCTGCGCGGACGGTTACCGGCGCTGATCGGGTTGACCGTGTTGGAGGCCCTCGCCCTGGTCGTGGTCTTGGGGATCATCGCGGTCGTCGTCGTCGGAGCCGGTGCGCTGGGCGGCGGATTGGCCGCGTTCGCCGTCGGTATGCCACTCGCGCTGCTCATGTTCGTCGGTGTGGCTTACGCGTCGACGGTTCTGCTGTTCGCCCCGGCGGTGATCGTGCTGGAGCACCTTGGCATCGTCGATGCGGTCAAGCGGTCATTCACGTTGGTGAACAAGGACTTCTGGCGTGTGTTCGGCATCTGGGTGCTGGCCACCATCGTGGCCGCGGTGATGGCCTGGGGGGTGGGTGCGCCGTTCACCGTGGCGGGACAGATCATGACGATGGTCGCCGAGGAGCCCACAGTGCCTGCACTGATCATCACTGCCGTCGGCGGAGCGATCGGGCAGATCGTCACCGCACCGTTCAGCGCGGGCGTGGTGGTGCTGCTCTACGCCGACCGGCGGTTCCGCTCCGAGGCGTTCGACCTGATGCTGCAGACGGGCGCGGGTGCACCGGTGGAAACCACCGACCAACTATGGCTGCAGCGGTACGTCTGAGGTGACGAGCATCGACATCGACCGTGACGCCGCGCACGACGCCGCGCAGAACGAGCTGACCAAACCGATCTATCCCAGGGCTTCACCGGCCGATCAGATCGGTGACTGGATCAACGATCTGCTGTACCGGATCACCGCGGCGGGCTCGACGATCCCCGGTGGCTGGTTCACCATCTCGGTGCTGGCCATCCTGCTCGTGGTGGCCGTCGTGGTGGCGGTGCGGATCGCACGGCGCACCATGCGTACTGCGCGCAGCGGTGACCACGCCCTGTTCGGCAGTCAGGAGCTCAGCGCCGCACAGCATCGTTCGATCGCCGAACAATATGCCGCACAGGGTGATTGGTCGGCCGCGATTCGTCACCGGGTCCGCGCGCTGGCCCGCCGCCTTGAGGAAACCGGGGTGCTCGACGCCGTCCCAGGCCGTACCGCGACCGAACTCGCCCGCGACGCCGCGGCAGCACTGCCGGGCCTGTCGGCCGGACTGTTCAGCGCGGCAGCCACATTCAACGACGTCACCTACGGTGAGCAGCCGGGTACCGAATCGGCCTACCGGGAGATCGCAGCACTCGACGAGGCCGGGGTGCCATGAGCGCCGAGTCGATCAGACACCGTTTCCGCACGGCACGCTGGGTGCTGCTGGCGTTCGCCGTGATCGTCGCGGTTTCCGTCGTGACGGTGTACCTGACCGCACCGCGCCCGGGTGGCGCACTGGACCCCGAGTCGACGTCGCCGGAGGGAACGCACGCGTTGGTCAGTCTGCTGCGGGACCACGGTGTCGAGGTGATCACCGCGACCGATGCCGACCAGGTGCAGCAGGCCGCCCGGCCTGGCACCCTGCTGGTGGTGGCGCAGACGATGTTTCTGTCCAGCGACAAGACCGTCGACCGGCTCGCCGGCACCCCCGGCGACATCCTGTTGGTCGCGCCGTCCGGACTCGTCCGGGAGAAGCTGGCCCCACAGGTCCGGCTCGGCAAGCCGACGCAGTTCGGCGGTGACGAGCCGGATTGCCAACTGCCCGAGGCAAATCGGGCCGGAACCGCACAGCTGGGCACAACCGACACCTATACCGCGGCCGACGGTACCGCGCTGACGTCGTGTTATGACGGCGCGCTGGTCCGCTATCACGACGGGTCGCGCACCGTCACGGTCGTCGGCACCGGCTCCTTCATGACCAACGCACGCCTGCTCAAGGAGGGCAACGCGGCACTGGCGATGAATCTTGCCGGGGCCGCACCGCGGGTGATCTGGTATGCGCCACAGCATTTCGAGGCCGAGTCGACCGGTGACGGCACGCTGTCGGATCTGATGCCGCCGCAGGTCGGGTGGATCGTCCTGCAGCTGTGCCTGGTGGTGGCCCTGCTCGCGGCGGCGCAGGCGCGGCGCCTCGGTCCGCTGGTCGCCGAGTCCCTACCCGTGGTGGTCCGGGCGTCGGAGACCGTCGAGGGGCGTGGCCGCCTGTACCGCTCCCGCCGGGCCCGTGACCGGGCTGCCGACGCCTTGCGCGCGGCCGCGTTGAGCCGGATGTTGCCCAGGCTCGGCCTGAACTCCTCGGCGCCACCACAGGCCGTGGCCGCAGCTGTCGCCGCGCGGTGCGGCACCGCATCGAGCTCGGCCGGGCACATACTGTTCGGCCCACCGCCTGCGACCGACGCCGAACTCGTCCACCTCGCACACCAACTCGACGACATCGAAAGGCAGGTCGCGAAGTCGTGACTCAGCCCCACCCAGAGAACGCCGGCTCCGATTCGGCCCGTGACGCCCTGCTGGCCCTGCGCAACGAAATCGCCAAGGTGGTGGTCGGACAGGACGCGGTGATCAGCGGACTGGTGGTAGCGCTGCTGTGTCGCGGGCACGTGCTGCTCGAAGGCGTGCCGGGAGTGGCCAAGACCCTGCTGGTGCGCACCCTGGCGGCGGCCCTGCAGTTGGAGTTCAAGCGCGTGCAGTTCACGCCGGACCTGATGCCCGGCGACGTCACCGGCTCGCTGGTGTACGACGCGCGCACCGCCGAGTTCGAATTCCGCGCCGGCCCCGTGTTCACCAACCTGCTACTGGCCGATGAGATCAACCGAACACCACCGAAAACCCAGGCGGCACTTCTGGAAGCCATGGAGGAGCGTCAGGTCAGCGTCGACGGCACGCCCCGGCCGCTGCCCGACCCGTTCATCGTGGCGGCCACCCAGAACCCGATCGAGTACGAGGGCACCTATCAACTGCCCGAGGCACAGTTGGACCGCTTCCTGCTCAAGCTCACCGTGCCGCTGCCGCCGCGGGATCAGGAGATCGCGATCCTGAGCCGGCATGCGCAGGGCTTCGACCCGCGTGACCTGTCAGCCGTGCAGCCGGTGGCCGGCGCGGCCGAGCTCGCCGCCGGGCGCGACGCGGTGCGTCGGGTCCTGGCCGGTGACGAGGTGCTCGGCTACATCGTCGACATCGTCGGGGCCACCCGGCATTCCCCGTCCCTGCAGCTCGGCGTGTCACCGCGCGGCGCCACCGCGCTGCTGGCCACGTCGCGATCCTGGGCCTGGCTGTCCGGCCGCAACTATGTGACTCCCGACGACGTCAAGGCGATGGCCCGTTCGACGCTTCGCCACCGGGTGGCACTGCGCCCCGAGGCCGAGTTGGAGGGCGCCACCTCTGACGCAGTACTGGACGGCATCCTGGCCGCCGTCCCGGTGCCGCGCTGATGGTTCTCACCGGCCGCGCCGGTCTGGTGGCACTGGTCTGCGTGCTGCCGATCGCGTTGGCCCCCTGGCCGGCAACGGCTTTCGCTGTGCTGGCGGCGTTGCTGACGGT
Organism: Mycolicibacterium peregrinum; assembly: GCF_001665785.1. Classification (GTDB taxonomy): domain Bacteria; phylum Actinomycetota; class Actinomycetes; order Mycobacteriales; family Mycobacteriaceae; genus Mycobacterium; species Mycobacterium peregrinum_A. The sequence goes on along the minus strand of NZ_LZSO01000049.1, from coordinate 71,629 downwards.
AGCGGTGGTAGCAGATGTCGCGCTGGCCGGTCGCATCGGCGGCCTGCAAGTCGCCCGCAGCGGCGAGTCCACCGCACGGTTGGGCCAGAGCATCGAGGTCGGGCTCACCGTGCGCAACACCGGACGGCGGACGGTCCGCGGCGCCGTCCGCGATTCCTGGCCGCCCAGCGCCTCGGCACAACCGCGCGCCCACCAGGTGAATATCGTTGTCGGAGAAACGGTTTCCCTGGCCACCCGATTGCACCCGGTGCGCCGCGGCGATCAACGCTGTGAGCTGGTCACGGTGCGGTCGATCGGGCCACTGGGCCTGGCCGGACGCCAACGCTCGCAACGGCTACCCGGGCAGGTACGAGTCCTGCCGCCGTTCCTGTCGCGCAAGCATCTGCCGTCCCGGTTGGCCAGGCTGCGGCAGTTGGACGGTGCGATCCCCGTGCTGATCCGCGGTCAGGGTACCGAATTCGACTCGCTGCGTGAGTATGTGGTCGGCGACGACGTCCGCTCGATCGACTGGCGCGCCACTGCCCGGCGCGCCGATGTCGTGGTACGTACCTGGCGCCCGGAGCGCGACCGGCGCGTGGTGATCGTGCTCGACACCGGCCGCACCTCGGCGGGCCGGGTCGGGGTGGACCCGACCGCGCTGGATCCGGGCGGGTGGCCGCGGCTGGACTGGTCGATGGACGCGGCACTGCTGTTGGCGGCCCTGGCCGCCCGCGCCGGGGATCACGTCGACTTCCTGGCAATCGACCGGGTGGCACGCGCCGGGGTATGGGGAGCTTCGCGCACCGAACTGCTGGCCGCGCTGGTCGCGGCGATGGCGCCCCTGCAGCCTGCGCTGGTGGAATCCGATGCGACGGCGATGGTTTCGGCGGTGTCGCGGCGGGTGCGGGGCCGGGCCCTGGTGGTACTGCTGACCGATCTGAACGCCTCGGCGCTCGACGAGGGGCTGATGACGGTGCTGCCGCTACTGTCGTCGCGCCATCAGGTCCTGCTGGCTGCGGTGTCCGATCCGCGGGTGGACCAGTTGGCCGCGGGCCGGTCCGATGCCGCGCAGGTCTATGACGCGGCGGCCGCTGAACGGGCCCGCAACGACCGCCGGGCCATCGCGTCGCGGCTGCGCGGCCACGGGGTCGACGTGGTCGATGCCCGGCCCGAGGACCTCGCGCCGGCCCTGGCCGACCACTATCTGGCGATGAAGGCCGCAGGCAAGCTCTAGCCCCTGCGCGAGCAGACGCGTACGTACCCGGAAACCCGTGTTCTGGGGTACCTGCGCGTCTGCTCGCCGGAAAAGTTCAGCCCGTGGGCACCACGTCTGGGGCGTCCTCGAGGTCTCCGCTCTCGCCCGCCCGGGCGGCCTTGCGGCCGAAATGGAACACGTAGCCCAGGAAGGCGAGTTCAGCGGCCACACCGATGCCGATGCGCGCCCAGGTGGGCAACGGCGACGGGGTCACCATTGCCTCGATCAGACCGGATATCAGCAGCACGACGGCCAGCCCGATCGCGGCCGCAACGACAGCCCGGCCCTGCTCGGCCAGCACCTGCGCGCGGGGTCGGTCGCCGGGGGCGATCACCGTCCAGCCCAGCCGCATCCCCACCGCGGCGGCCAGGAACACCGCGGTCAGCTCGAGCAGTCCGTGCGGGGTGATCAGGCCGAGGAAGAGGTCTCCCTTGTCCGCGCTGAACATCAGTCCGGCGATGACGCCGAGGTTGGCCGCGTTCTGGAACAGCACGTACGGGATGGGCAGGCCGAGCAGGATCGCGAAGGCGATGCACTGCGCGGCCACCCAGGAGTTGTTCACCCACACCTGCAGGGCAAATGACGCGGCCGGATGCTCGCTGTAATACGACGCGAAGTCGTGGTTCACCAATTCGTCGATCTCGCTGGGGGTTCCGATGGCCGCGTGCACATCCGGGTTGCCCGACACCCACAGCGCCAGGGCGACGGTCACGATGAAGAATGCCACCGCCGATCCCAGCCACCAGCGCCAGGCCCGGTAGGCCACCACCGGGAAGGACACGGTCCAGAACCGGACGAACTCGCGCCAGAGCGGGGCGTGCGCACCTGTCACCGCCGCGCGCGCCCGGGCCACCAGGCCCGACAACCGCCCGACCAGAACGGAATCCTGCGAGGCCGAACGCACCATCGACAGGTGCGTCGAGACCCGCTGATAGAGGTCGACGAGCTCGTCCACCTCGGCACCGGTCAACCGTCGGCGTCGTTTTACCAACTGCTCCAATCGGTCCCAGGTGGGGCGATGGGCCACGACGAACGCATCGACATCCACGTGGCAGAGCGTAGTCGGTAGCGTGTGTCGGTATGGTTTGGCAGCCCGCGCCGGTGGTGACCGGGGACGCCGTCGTCCTCGACGTGGCGATCGCCCAGTTGCCGGTGCGCACGCTGGCCGCGTTGATCGACATTCTGGTGATCGCCGTCGGCTATGTGGCCGGTCTGGTGTTGTGGTCGATCACGTTGAGCCAGCTCGACGACGCACTGTCGGCGGCCATTCTGATCATCTTCACGGTGCTGACCCTGGTGGGTTATCCGGTGGTGATGGAGACCGCGACCCGCGGCCGGTCGCTGGGCAAGATGGCGTTGGGGCTTCGGGTCGTGGCCGACGACGGCGGCCCGGAACGCTTCCGGCAGGCCCTGTTCCGCGGGCTGGCAGGCTTCGTCGAGATCTGGATGCTCACCGGTGGGCCTGCGGTGATCTGCAGCCTGGTGTCAGCGAAGGGCAAGCGCCTCGGCGACATCTTCGCCGGGACGGTGGTGATCAGTGAGCGCGGGCCCAAATTGAATCCGCCGCCGGTCATGCCGCCGGCCCTGGCCTGGTGGGCCGGCTCGCTGGAATTGTCCGGGCTGGGCCCCGAGCAGGCCGAGCTCGCCAGGCAGTTCGTGTCGCGCTCGGCCCAACTCGAGCCGCGGATACGCCAGGAGATGGGCAGGAGGATCTTCGGCGAGGTGGTCTCGCGCATCTCGCCCCCGCCGCCGCCGGGCGCGCCGGTCGAGTACGTGCTGGCCGCGGTGCTGGCCGAACGGCACCGGCGCGCTCTCGCCCGGCTGATGCCACCACCCCCGGCCGCGGCGTATCCAGCGCCCTACCCAAGCTATCCGCCACCGCCTCCGACCAGCGGCTTCACGTTGCCCAGCTGAAGTGTGGGACATCACTGTCCCATTTTGGTCCGGTCGTGCTACATTTTGATCCATGACCAGTTCGGCGTCGTCGCACAGCGGGCCGCGTGAGCGCACCCGCAAGGCGATTCTCGATGCCGCCATGACGGTCCTGGCCGACAACCCGTCGGCCTCACTGACCGATATCGCCGCTGCCGCCGACGTCGGCCGCAGCACCGTGCACCGGTACTACCCGGAACGCACCGATCTCCTCCGGGCCCTGGCCCGCCACGTCCACGAGCTCAGCAACGCCGAGATCGACCGCGCGGATCCCACCCACGGTCCGGCGGATGCGGCGCTGCGCCGCGTGGTGGAAAGCCAACTCGACCTGGGGCCCATCGTGATCTTCGTGTACAGCGAGCCGACGATCCTGGCCGATCCCGAGCTGGCCGCCTACCTCGACACCGGGGACGAGGCGATCGTCGAGGTGCTCAACCGAGCCTCTGTCGACAGGCCCGAATATCCCCCAGGATGGGCCCGGCGCGTGTTCTGGGCCCTGCTCGACGCCGGCTACGAAGCCGCCAAGCAGGACGGCACACCCCGCCACCAAATCGTCGACGCCATCATGACCAGCCTGACCGCGGGCACCATCGATCTCCCGCGCGGCTGAACGAAACTTTCTTGGAGCTCCCCGCATGTCCACCCACCTCGACGGCTCACCGTCGATAACACCAACGCCCAAACGCGCCTGGCTCGCACTCGCCGTCCTGGCCCTTCCGGTCATCCTGATCGCCGTCGACAACACCGTGCTGGCGTTCGCCCTTCCGGCGATCGCCGAGGACTTCCGGCCCGCCGCATCCACCCAGCTCTGGATCGTCGACGTCTACTCGCTGGTGCTGGCCGCACTGCTGGTCGCCATGGGCGGCCTCGGCGACCGGTTGGGCCGGCGCCGCATGCTGCTCATCGGTGCCACCGGTTTCGCGGTGGTGTCGGTGGCGGCCGCCTTCGCACCGAGCGCGCAGTACCTGGTGCTGGCCCGCGCCGTGCTGGGCGTCTTCGGCGCCATGCTGATGCCCTCGACCCTGTCGTTGATCCGCAACATCTTCACCGAGGCCTCCGCGCGCCGGCTGGCCATCGCGATCTGGGCCTCGTGCTTCACCGCGGGGTCCACCCTCGGCCCGATCGTCGGTGGCGCGCTGTTGCAGCATTTCCATTGGGGTTCGGTCTTTTTGGTGGCCGTCCCGATCCTGCTGCCGCTACTGGTCCTTGGCCCCAAGCTGATACCGGAATCCCGTGACCCCAATCCGGGGCCGCTGGATCTGACCAGCGTGGCGCTGTCCTTCACCGCCATGCTGCCCATCGTGTGGGCGATCAAGTCCACCGCCCACGACGGGCTGTCGGCGCTGGCCGGACTGGCCTTCGTGGTGGGCATCGCCTCGGGCGTGCTGTTCGTCCTCCGGCAGAAGCGCAGCGCCACCCCGATGCTCGACATCGGGCTGTTCTCCTACGCACCGTTCAGCTCGTCGATCCTGGCGAATTTCCTGTCCATCGTGGGATTGATCGGCTTCATCTTCTTCATCTCGCAGCACCTGCAGCTGGTGCTCGGCCTGTCTCCGCTGGCGGCCGGCCTGGTGACCCTGCCGGGCGCGGTGGTGTCGATGGTCGCCGGGATCAGCGTGGTCAAGCTGGCGAAACGCTTCGCGCCGCAGACCCTGATGGTCGCCGGACTGGTGCTGGTTGCGGCCGGGTTCATCATGATCCTGCTGTTCCGCCACGACCTGTCGGTGGTCGCGGTGATCGTGTCGTTCATCGTGCTCGAGCTCGGCGTCGGCATCTCCCAGACGGTGTCGAACGACACCATCGTCGCCTCGGTACCGGCCGCCAAAGCCGGTGCGGCGTCAGCGGTCTCGGAGACCGCCTACGAGCTGGGCGCGGTGATCGGCACCGCCACGCTCGGCACGATCTTCACGGCGTTCTACCGCAACAACATTGCGCTGCCCGCCGGCTTGAGTCCGGCACAGGCCGCCGACGCCGGTGAGAGCATCGGCGGCGCCACCTCCGTGGCCGCCGACCTGCCGGCGAACACTGCGGCGCAACTGCTCGACTCCGCCCGCACCGCGTTCGATTCCGGGATCGCACCGACAGCGGTCATCGCGGCGATACTCGCGCTGGCCGCGGCCGGGATCGTCGCCTACGCGTTCCGTAAGCCGGGTCAGCCGAGCTGACGCCCAGTGGCCAGTTATGACACGTGATCCGCGAAAATGCGTGTGTCAACTGGCCACTCGGCTGCACGCCAGGCCTCAGCGGTAACGCAGCCCGATCACCAGCAGGACCGCGCTGACGAATCCGGAGGCGGCGCGCACATGGTTCCACGCGGTCCAGGTGCTCAGGTAGGCGTGCCATTCGGCGGCCGCATCGGCGAGATCGACCTGATCGAGGTGGTTGTTGAGCGGCACGTTGAACAGCATCGTGACGAGGACCCCGAGGACGCCGAAGATCGCGCCGGCCAGCAGGAACCAACTGCCCGGCCGGCCGATCTGCGTCAGAGCGACCACGCCGAGGGCCAACGAGAGCAGCGCAGAGCCGAGCAGGAACAGCAGGAACGGCGCGTTGGTGTTGGCCGCTGAGTTCATCCCGCGCATGGCGGTGATCGCGGCGACGGGACCGGTCCGGTCGAGTCCTCGCATCACGAATGTCGAGAAGGCGTAGAAGATTCCACCGCTCGCGGCACTGCCGAGGGCGGCGGCGGCGGTGAGGACGGCGACGGGGCTGATGGTCATGGCTTCAGTCAACGGCGCCGACCCGAGACGTTCCATGGTCGAGACTCCCGATTCCATACGCGATCGTCTCGCTGGTCGGCACTGCGACGATGGAGACCATGACCCGCGAATTCGACGACCTGATCACCGAGGCCGACGCGGCATCGGTGGACGGCTGGGACTTCTCATGGCTGGACGGGCGGGCCACCGAAGCCCGGCCGTCCTGGGGGTATCAGCGCCTGATGAGCGACCGGCTGGCCGCAGCATCGTCGGCGCTCGACATCCAGACCGGTGGGGGCGAAGTGCTCGCCGGGGCGGCGGTGTTCCCGCCGACCATGGCGGCCACCGAGTCCTGGCCGCCCAACCTCGACCGGGCGACCCGGCTGCTGGGACCCCGTGGGGTCGTCGTGGTCGCCGATCCCGATGAGCCGCCGCTGCCGTTCGCCGACGCGGCGTTCGAACTGGTCCTCAGCCGGCACCCGGCCACCGTGTGGTGGAACGAGATCGCCCGCGTGCTGTGCCCCGGCGGCACCTACTTCGCTCAACATGTCGGACCGGCAAGCGTTTTCGAGCTCACCGAGTTCTTCCTCGGCCCGCAGCCACAGGCCCGGCTGGCCCGAGATCCCGACGTCGAGCGTGCCGCGGCGCAGAAAGTCGGCCTGGACATCGTCGACCTGCGTGCCGAGCGGCTGCGCATGGAGTTCTTCGACATCGGCGCGGTGGCGTATTTCCTGCGAAAGGTCATCTGGATCGTGCCCGGCTTCACCGTCGCGGCCTATCGCGACGAACTCGCCGCACTGCACCGGCAGATCGCGACCGACGGATCCTTCGTCGCGCACTCATCCCGGCATCTGATCGAAGCGCGCAAGCCGGGATGAGCGTTACCCTACCGAGGTGGACGCCCTGGTCGGACTGCTCGACGGCGTGCGCGCACGGGGCGCATTCGTGTTGCGGCTCCGCATGGATCCGCCGTGGTCACTCGCCATCCGCGACGAAGCGCCGCTGGCCCTGATCTGCCAGACACGCGGCGAGGCCGTCATCGTCGGCGAGCACAGCGGCACGTTCCGGCTCGGGCCGGGCGACGTGGCGGTGACGCGCGGCACCGAGAACTACGTCTTCGCCGACGATCCCGCCACGCCGCCGAGCGTCATCATCAATCCCGGACAGCAGTGCACCACGCTGTCGGGCGAGGATCTGCATTTCGAGATGTCGCTCGGGCTGCGCAGCTGGGGTAACAGCGCCGACGGAGGCGCAGAGTCGATCGTCTGCGCCTACGAGGGCCGCAGCGAGGTCAGTGCCCGCCTGCTCGACGCGCTGCCCCCGGTGCTGGTGCTGCGCGCCGAAGAGTGGGACAGCCCGCTGATCGATCTACTGTCGGTCGAGGCCGGCCGCGACGGGTCCCGACAGGAGGCCTATCTGGATCGGTTGCTCGACCTGCTGCTGATCGCGGTCCTGCGTAACTGGTTCGACCGGGAAGACAAGGCACCGCCGTGGTGGCAGGCCGAACGGGATCCGGTCGTCGGGCCTGCCCTCAAGCTGATCTACAACAATCCGGCCCACCCCTGGACGGTCTCCAATCTTGCTGCGGCGGTGGGGTGTTCGCGCGCCGTCTTCGCGCGCCGGTTCACCGATCAGGTCGGTGAGCCACCGATTGCGTTTCTCACCGGCTGGCGCCTGGCGCTGGCGGCCGACCTGCTGCGGGGCAGCGAGGCCACGATCGCTTCCGTCGCCCGACAGGTCGGCTACTCCACACCGTTCGCGTTGAGCAGCGCGTTCAAACGGTCCTACGGGGTCAGCCCGAATGAACATCGGGCGCAGACTGGTTGACGCGCGCCGCCAGCACCCCGGCGACCGAGGTGGTCGCGATGGTGACGAGCGCACCAAGCATCAGTGCGGCGGGCTCACCTGGCGCCAGCAGGTGTTGCTCGGTGCCCAGTGTCGCGGCGGCGACCGGCACGCCGAGCTGGGCGGCGGAGAACACCGCCAGTGTCACAGGCTGGCCCAGCAGTCGCCCTGCACTGTGGGCGAGCACCGCGCCGAGCCCCAAAGTCACTCCGAGCACGATGAATTCGGGCTTGTCGGCGAGTTCGCGGACTTGCAGCGAGGCGCCGAGCCAGATGAAGAACAATGGACCGAAGAACCCGTCGGTGATACCGAACAACTGCCTGGCCAGCCGCCGCGGCTCACCGATCGCCGACACCACCAGGCCGAGGGCGAACCCGGCCAGCATGATCGAGACGTGGGTGGCGACGGCCAGCGCTGACAGTCCGAACAGCATCACCAGGCTCAGGCGCAGCTCAAGCGCGAACTTGTGATCCTCGGAGTAGCGGTGCAGGCGTTTGCGTAGCCCCCGGGCATTCGCCGCACGTAACCCGACGAACAACACCGCCGCGCAGCCGGCGATGGCCAGCGCACCGAGAGCCGCTCGCGGCGCCCGCTGGATGTCGATCACCAAGGGCAGCAACACGATCGATGCCGCGTCGGCAATGGCGATCTGCGCGGTCACCGACAGCACGTTCGGCCCCTGTAGGCGTAGGCCGTCGATCACCGGCAGTGCGAGCGCGGCCGACGAGGACGCCATCACGACGGCGTACAGCGCGGCGTGGCCGGTCCCGAACAGGTGCGCGATCAGCACGCCGAGCACGGCGGCCACCGCCCCCACCAACACCGCCCGCACGAGTGCCTTGGGAAGCGCGGTGCGCAGCGTGGTGTCGCGCACCGGCACGTGGGTGCCGACGACGAACATCACCAGCGCGAACCCGATGTTGGCCAGCAGGGTGAAGGTGGGGTCCGTGTGGTCGACGATGCCGAATCCGCTTCCGCCGAGCACCATCCCGACGATCAGCTCACCGATCACCACCGGGATGCGCAACCGCGGAACGGCGGCCAGGGCCGGTCCGGTCAACCCGATGACCGCGATCAGTGCCAGTGTGTCGAACCCGAACCCGGCCATCCGCACACATTAGGCGCTGATCCAGTTCCCGTGGAAGCCGTAGGGAACCCGCTGCGGCAGCGCGATGGTCGCGACGGGCTTTCCGGTGAAATCGGACGCATCCAGGATCACGAGATCGCTGCCGTCCCGCTCGGGGTTGTAGACGTAGCCGAGGTACCACCCGTTGCTCTCGTCGGCCGGACCTGCACCGGGGACGAACACCGCTTCCCCCGGTCCGCCGGATCCGAGTTCGTGACGCGCCCCGGCGCCGGTGGTCAGGTCGTAGCGGATCCAGGCGTTGCCCGCGACCGACACGGAGTACCGGGCGGGCAGACCCGCCAACCGATCGTCGATGCGGGGGAACTCCACCCCGAGATCGTCGAGCTGACGCTCGCGGACGGTGCCGGCCGCCAGGTCGATCCGCCACTCCCACAACACGCCCTCGACGTCGAACCCGCCGTTGCTGCGCCACAGCTCGGGGTAGCGAACAGCCTGCAGCACAATCGAATCACCGTCATCGTGCGCATTGGCTACGTGGAACACGTAGCACGGATCGATGTCGAACCACCGGATCGGCGCGTCGGGATCATCCCGGCGCAGCACACCGAATCGGCCGCCGTAGTCATCGCTCCAGCGGTAGGGCATGTCACCTTCACCCTTGATCGCGATGTCGAGGTCGAACACGACGGGCAGGTCCATGAAGATCACGTAATCGGCGGTCATCGCGAAGTCGTGCATCATGGTGTGCGCCTTGACATCCACCGGCCGGTTGACGGTCAGCTCACCGTTGGCGTCCGCGCGGTGATAGGTGACGTAGGGCTCGAAGATGCTGCCGTAGCCGAAGAAGTGCAGCTCTCCGGTCGTCGGGCAGATCTTGGGGTGCGCGGTCATCGAGTCGACGAGCTTGCCGCCGAAGTCGTAGGCGCCCACGGTTTCCAGATCGTTGGTGATCTCGTAGGGCAGCGAGGATTCCACCAGCGCCAGGGTCTTGCCGGCGTGGTTGACGATGTGTGTGTTGGCGACCGCGGACCGAAGGTTGCGCGTGCCGTCGGCGTTGTACAGCGGAAAGTCCTTGACGAAGCTGTCGGTGCGGACCCAGCGGTTGCGGTACCACTTGGCCGCACCGCCCTCGATGCGAACGCCGTGGATCATCCCGTCGCCGGTGAACCAGTGCTCGGTCGCCTGGCGTGGGTTCGGACCGTTGCGCAGGTACCAGCCGTCGAGTTCGGCGGGGATGGCGCCGTCGACGGGCAGGTCGTACTCGGCGAGTTCGTCGGCGACGGGTGCGTAGTTGCCGCGCCGGAAGAAATCGGTTTCGCCGATGGGCAGGGCTGAGGTCATGCACTCAACGGTGACATTCCACTACTGACATGTCAATAGTGGAAGATAGACTGGCGCCATGAGTCTGCGCATGGCGGCACTTGGCCTGTTGGCACAGCACCCCGGCAGCGGGTACGACCTGCTCAAACGGTTCGAAAAATCGATGGCGAACGTCTGGCCGGCCACCCAGAGCCAGCTCTACGCCGAGCTCAACAAGCTGGCCGGGACCGGCCTGATCGAGGTCTCGGCGATCGGGCCGCGCAGCCGCAAGGAGTACCGCATCACCCCCGCCGGCCACACCGAACTGGAGCACTGGATCACCAATCCCGCCGGCGATCCACCCGAGCGCAGCACCGGACTGCTCCGAGTGTTCCTACTCGGCGAATTGCCCCGCGACCAGGCACTTGAGCATCTCACCACGCTGGCCGCCCACTCCGAATCCGAGGTGGCGCGACTCAAGGAACTGGAGGCATCCATCCCCTGGGCCGACACCGACGAGGATCGGTACGGGCACGCAGCCCTGGAATACGGCCTGCGCTTCAACGCCATGCAGGCCGAGTGGGCGCATTGGCTCAAAAAGACTATCGACAACCGATAGATCCCGATATATCGTTGACGCATCGGAAGCGCGAACAGCGCTCCTCCACGACAACGAAGGACCAATCCAATGACCAACCCATTCAACCCACAGAGCGGCTTCGGCTTCGTACCCTTTGGCCGCGAAGAGGCCCGCCTCATGTTTCAACAGGCCCGCGCCGCACGCCGGGACATGCGCGACCAGATGCGCGCCCAGGCGCACGCGGTCCGCGAGCAAGCCGCCGACGCCACGTGCCAGACCGGCTTCGGTGGCCCCGGCTTCGGACCCGGTTTCGATCCGCGCGGCGGCCTCGGCTTCGGATTCGGCAACCTGGGCGGACCTTTCGGCGGGCATCGGGGCCGCGGCGGGCGACGCGGCCGTCGCGGTGACGTCCGTGCCGCCATCCTGACCCTGCTGGCCGAACGGCCCATGCACGGCTACGAAATGACGCAGGAGATCGCCACCCGCAGCAACAACCTGTGGAAGCCCAGCCCCGGCTCGGTGTACCCGACGCTGCAACTTCTCGTCGATGAGGGACTGATCGTGCCGGCCGAATCCGACGGCAGCAAGAAAACCTTTGAGCTGACCGAAGAGGGCCGGAAAGCTGCGGCGCAGATCGAAACCCCGCCGTGGGCGCAGATCGCTGACGATGTGGATCCCGGCGCAGCCAACCTGCACGCGGCCGCCAGCCAACTGATGGCCGCCGTCGGGCAGTCGAGCTTCACCGCCAGCGAGGACCAGCGGCAACGCATCCTCGACGCCGTCAACAACGCCCGCCGCGAGATCTACCAGATCCTCGGCGAGGAGTAGCAGCCCGTAGGCTGCCCACGTGAGCAGCCTCTTCACGATCATCGCGCCGGCCGTCGTCGCAGTCCTGACCGCGGCCGGCGCGGTCATCGGACTCCAATTCCGTGACGTCGACGCCTACGAGCGCCGGCGCGGCATCTGGCAGTGGCTTCTGGTCCTCCTCGCGGCCGCCGCGACGATGGGGGCCGTCGGCTCGGCAGCCGGTGTCGAATCCGGGGACCTGCGGGAAGCCATCATCATGGCCGTGGTCGGCGTGGCCGCCGTCATCGTCGCTCATGTGATGTGGCGGCGACGCGTCCCCGATGCCGAGCCCCGCAACATCGCGATCGCAACGGCCGCCGCCGCATGCGCGGTCCTGGTGATCGTGGGCGCCACCGCACTGACCTACACCGGGAACAAGGGCTGCCGGCAGGCCCAGCTGCTGGTGGACTACACGAACGCGAGCTTGGGCGCGCTCACACCCCCGCCCCCCGGCAAGCCGGGTCCGGCGTTGGGCGACTACGAGAATTGGTCGAAACTCATCCGCGAGGCCGCCGATCAGGTGACCGACGGGGAGGTCGGGCCGCACGCCCACAAGATGGCCGAGTTGGCCGGACAGATCACCGACGCCGTCCGCAACAAGGCGAGTGGCGACCATGCGGTTCTCGGCGTGCAATATTCCGACGAGTTCAAGGCGATCGTCGCCAAGTGCCGGCGGTAGTAGGTCAGTCGATCTCGACCCAGTCCAGAGTGCGTGAAACAGCTTTGCGCCAACCGGCGTAACCCCCGTCGCGCTGGTCGTCGTTCCACTGCGAGCTCCAGCGCTGACCTTCCCGCCAGTTGGCCCGCAGGTCGTCGGGGCTGGCCCAGAATCCCACCGCGAGCCCGGCCGCATACGCCGCGCCCAGCGCAGTGGTCTCGGCCACCACGGGCTTGACCACGTCGACACCGAGCACATCCGCCTGGATCTGCATGCACAGCGCATTGGCGGTGATACCGCCGTCGACCTTCAGAACCTCAAGGTGCACACCGGAATCCGCTTCCATGGCCTCCACCACGTCGCGGCTCTGGTAGCAGATCGCCTCCAGGGTGGCCCGCGCCAGATGAGCGTTGGTGTTGAAGCGGGACAGTCCGACGATGACGCCCCGGGCGTCCGAGCGCCAATACGGTGCGAACAGCCCGGAGAACGCCGGCACGAAGTAGACGCCGCCGTTGTCGGCCACCTGGCGGGCGAGCGCCTCGCTCTGCGCCGCGCCGCTGATGATGCCCAGCTGATCGCGCAGCCACTGCACCGCCGAACCGGTCACGGCGATCGAACCTTCGAGCGCGTAAACCGGATTCGAGTCACCGAACTGGTAGCACACCGTGGTGAGCAGTCCGTTGTCCGAGCGCACGATCTTCTCGCCCGTATTGAGCAACAGGAAATTGCCTGTGCCGTAAGTATTCTTGGCCTCACCCGGCTCCAGGCACACCTGACCCACCATGGCGGCCTGCTGATCACCGAGGATTCCGGTCACCGGGACCTGCCCGGCCAGAGGACCGTTGTCGCAGGTGGTGCCGAAGGAGGCCGGATATGACGACGGCTTGATCTCGGGCAGCATCTGCCGCGGAATCGAGAAGAACGACAACAGTTCGTCGTCCCAGTCCAGGGTTTCCAGGTTCATCAGCATGGTGCGGCTGGCATTGGTGACGTCGGTGACGTGCTCACCGCCGCGATAACCACCGGTGAGGTTCCAGGTCACCCAGCTGTCGGGCGTACCGAAGATCGCGTCACCGTTCTCGGCGTCGCGCCGGACTCCTTCGACGTTGTCCAGGATCCACTGGATCTTGCCGCCCGAGAAGTAGGTCGCGGGCGGCAGTCCGGCTTTGTGCCGGATCACGTCGCCGCGGCCGTCCCGGTCCAGGGCTGCGGCGATGCGGTCGGTGCGGGTGTCCTGCCAGACGATGGCATTGTGGTACGGCCTGCCGGTGTGGCGGTTCCACACCAACGTGGTCTCCCGCTGGTTGGTAATGCCCAGCGCGGCAAGGTCGCCTGCCACCAGATTGGTCTTGTTCAGTGCGGTCATGATCGCCGCGGAGGTGCGCTCCCAGATCTCGACCGGGTTGTGTTCCACCCATCCGGCCTTGGGGAGAATCTGCTGATGTTCCAGCTGGTGGCGGCCCACCTCGGCGCCGGCATGATCGAAGATCATGCATCGGGTGCTGGTGGTGCCCTGGTCGATCGCAGCGACAAAATCGGCCACTGTGTTCCTTTCCCGAGTCGCTTCGCTCCTGCCCGCCGAACGTCCCTTTCGTGAGTCGTTCGCTCCTGCCCACCGACACGTCCATCATGTCTTACATGGGTATCGACACCGCTGATATCGACCGGATGCCGCGGGGCGGGTTCCACGCGTCCTGCCTTGATCGGTTGCTGGAAACGGACCGGCAGGAGTATCTGGACCGCGACGATGTCGACGAATCGACGAAGAACCAGGTGATCGGCGCCCTGGACTGGACCGGCCGGTTCTTCAGGAATCATCAGCGCTTCGCCGCGATCGCGCTCGATCTGGTCGCCGACGTAGCCGATCCGCGAATTCTGGAGTTGGGCGCCGGGCACGGCGGCGTGTCGCGGCAACTGCTGGCCGACCATCCGTCCGCGCAGGTCACCGTCACCGACCTCGATCCGGATTCGGTGGCCCGGATTGCCGCGAGCGACCTCGGCAGCCATCCCCGCGCCGAGGTCCGCCAGATGGACGCCACCGACATCGATGCCGCCGATGACAGTTACGACCTGGTTCTGTTCGCCTTGTCGTTTCACCATCTGCGCCCGTCGCAGGCCGCGCGGGTGTTCGCCGAGGGCACCCGGGTTGCCGAAACGCTACTGATCATCGATCTGCCGCGACCGCCCGCCCCGCTGCACCTGGTACGCCTGGCGACGATGCTGCCCATGGCCGCAGTGCTGCCGTTCGTGCACGACGGGGTCATCAGCTCGCTGCGCAGCTACAGCCCATCGGCTTTGCGCAGCCTGGCCCGCCACGCCGACCCGTCGATCGATCTCACGCTGCGCGGCGGGCTGAACCTGCCGCAGATCGTGATCGCCAGAAACGGCCGGTGATCCCGTCAGGCGCGCCGCTTGACCTGCGGTGCCACCGAGAAGAGGTCGGCGACGGTGGAAGCCAGTTCCAGGAAGGCCTGCCGGGTGGGCCTGCTGAGGAAACCGAGGTCCACCTCGGCACCTTCGGCGAGGTGATCGTCGAACGGAATCACGTGCAGAGCCCGCACCCTGGGCAGGAAATGGTTGGACAGTTGCCCCATGTCCAACCCCAGGGCACCGGGGCGCGAGGCGCTGACCACCACGACCGCCTTCGGCACCAGGTGCGAATAGCCGTTGCGCTCAAGCCAATCCAACGTGGCAAGGGCGCTGCGCGCCGAGTCGATGGCAGGCGATGCGACGATCACGATCGCATCCGCCACATCCAGCACTCCCGCCATCGCCGAGTGCACCAGCCCGGTGCCACAGTCGGTCAGGATGATGTTGTAGAAGCGCTGCAACACACTCAGGACACCGCGATAGTCGTGCTCCGAGAACGCCTCTGAGGTGGCAGGGTCCCGCTCGGAGGCCAGGATCTCGAGGCGGCTGGTGCTCTGAGAGGTGTGTCGGCGGATGTCGGAGTAGCGCGAGATGCCGTCGTCGATGAGCACGTCGCGCACGGTCGAACCGCATTCGTTGGGTCCACGCTGGGCCAGCGTGCCGAAGTCGGGGTTGGCATCCACCGCGATCACCCGGTCACCGCGGGTCGCGGCAAGTGTCGCCCCCAACCCAACGGTGGTGGTGGTTTTGCCCACCCCGCCCTTCTGGGACAACAGGGCGATGTTGAACGGCCCGCCGACCACGGGTTGGTTGACCCGATCCATGAGGGTCTTGTGGGCGGACTCCTGCTCGGAGACACCGGGATTCACGCCCGTCGCCCGGTAGACGGCCTTGCGCCAGCCTGACTTCGGCGTGGGCGCGGCACGGATCAGTCCGAGTTCGCCGTTGCTGGGCACCATCGATGGGCGCTGACCATCTGCGGTCCGCGGCTTGATGGACGTGAACGGCGTCGGCTCCGGAGGGCCAACGCTCAACCGCTCGTCGTCGCTGTCGGTCATGGCTGCTTCCCTCCGGTCAACTCGATGCCGTCATTCCCAGTACCTGTTTGAGCGCAGCCCGCATGTCCACCGGCTCGATCCGCATCAGCTGCGCTTCGTCGAGTTCCGACAGATTCATGCCGTGAAGTTCACTGAGCCGGTATTCGCGTTCCTCTTCGGCCGCCTCGATGACGTTGCGGACGAAGCGGCCGTTGCCGGCCAGATCGATGCCCGGGCGCAGCTGTCCCGACTGGTCGAGCGCCTCGCTCTGGCACAGCCCGACACACGCGGTGACGAGTTCTTCGTAAGCGGCGTCCGACAATTCGGAGTCCCTGGTGCGGGCGACGAGCTTGCCGATGTCCCCGAGTTCGTGCGGACTGTAGGAGCTGAACCGGATTCGTTTGGTGAATCGCGACGCGAGGCCGTCGTTGGAGGCCAGGAATCGATCGATCTCACCGTCGTAGCCGGCGATGATGACCACCAGGCGGTCGCGGTCGTTCTCCATGCGGGCCAGCAGGGTGTCGACCGCCTCACGGCCGAAGGCATCGCCGCCGGACAGTCCCGTCTGGATCAGCGTGTAGGCCTCGTCGATGAACAGCACGCCGTCCATGGCCGAGTCGATCAGCGCGGTGGTCTTGATCGCGGTGCTGCCGAGATGCTGGCCGACGAAATCGTGGCGTTTGGCCTCCACGATGTTGGGCGTACGCAGCAACCCCAGCCCGCAGTAGGTCTGTGCCACCACCCGGGCGATCGTGGTCTTGCCGGTTCCGGGCGGCCCGGTGAACGCCAGGTGCAGGCTGCGCGCGGCCGAACTGAGCCCCTTGTCCCCGCGAACCTTTGCCAGCATCGCCGCCGACTTCAATTTGGCGACTTGGAGTTTGACCTCTGACAAGCCGATCTGGCGATCGAGTTCCTGCTGCGCCGCCTGTAGGTATTCGTTGCCGCGTTCCGACAGATCGTCAGCCAGGAGGTCCTCTGCCGACGGCACGCTGGCCGGGTCCCAGCGGTCGGTGCGCGAGTCGACGATCTCCTTCGAGGTGACCACCAACCGGTACTTCGGATCGGCCAACGCCGCGGCGTTCGCCTCGAATCCCGGGTCCTCGCTGTAGATCCGTTCGAAGATCACCCGGGCGTCCTGCTCTTCGCCCATCTCCCGCAGGGTCAACCCCTTGCAGAACTCCGCGGCCCGCCGCGCTCCAGGAACCGGTCCCTCGATGGCCTGGTCGAGGCGGCGGATGCCTTCGCCGAACAGCCCCATCTGCGCACACGCCGATCCGACCATCAGATCCGCACCGGCGCCGATGTAGGTGTCGGTGAACGATCCCGACCTGCTCAACGCGCTCAGCACATCGGGCCAGCGCTGTGTCGTGAAGTGCAGTACGCCACGGATATACGCGCGGATCTCACTGGTGTCACCGTCGGATGCGCTCGTGGCCTGGTCCAGCTTGTCGAGCACCTGCTCGGCCTCGTCGAAATCTCTGGCGCCGATCATGCCGGCCGCGTAGGCGAGCCACATCTCGGTCTTGGTGCTCAACGGGTAGTCGAGGTACAGGCCGGTCTGGAAGCGTCCACTCAAAGCCCGTTGCGGCAGACCGAGTCTGCGCTGCTCGCGGAACAACGAGAGTGTGCTGGTTCGGTACAGGTGGTAGACGACCTCGGGGCTGGTGTCGCCGGCGGCGGCACGACCCAGCCACGCGTCGCACATGTCCGGGTCATATTCCGTGGCCCGACGGAACGCGAGCGCCGCATAGGGAAGGTCGCGCTCGGTCTCCAATCCGTCGATGGGAATGCCGAGCGACAGCACTCCGGCATCGAAAACCCGCTGCGCATCGGTGGATCCATTCATCGGAGGTGACACAACTCCTCACTGCAGCCTCAGCCGCGATTCGCCCGCGAGTGTACTAAGTTGAGCAGAATGGCACAGCCGGTGCAGTCACCTGGCGGAACGATTTCGGTGCACACCACCGAACGGGGTCTGCCGGTGGCGCTTCGCCTCGACCCCGTCGAGTTGAAGAAGCCACCCGCACAACTGGCCGACGAGATCATGGCGTTGTGCCGCTTGTCCGCGGCCCGCGCCCAGGTCGCACGCAGGCGTGACCTGGCCGAAAAGGGTTACAGCGCATCGGTCATCGAACCCCTGCAGTTGGCGACCGCAGAGGAGTTGGCCCACGCCGAAGACGAGGTGCTGGGCGAGGAGGGCGAGCTCCCGTCCACCTGGGGCAGGTCGGTATGACCGGGCTCGCCGACTCGCTGGTCGGGCGCATCCGCAAGCAGCGTGACCTGGTACAGGCGATGGATGAGCACTGCCAATCGATTTCGGCCCGGGTCACCAGCCGTGACGGTAACGTCAGCGCCGAGGTCGACGGCGTGGGCGCCCTCACCGGACTGTGGCTCGGGCCTGCTGCGCACAAGCTGGGTGCGGACGCACTCGCCAAGCTGATCGTCGAAACCGCTGATGCTGCCGCGCAGGTGGCGACGGCCCGCCAGCAGTATCTGTCTCAGGAGTTCGCGCAGCGCATGCAGGAACTGCACCAGGCTCCACTGACGCGGTGGGACGGCAGCGCTTTCGAGCCGCGCGGCTAGGTCCGTTCGCTCATCCGTCATCCGGGCGGGTTTCACGCTGACGATCGGCTATTACCCTTCATAATTGACGTTCGCTGTAGATATTCGAATGGGTTATCGCACAGGGAGTTACCCGCAACCATCGGCACGCGCGCATGGATTGGGCTTCATCGCAAGATGATTCACTCACGCCACATCGCCCCCCGCCCCGGCAAACACCCGGCGACAGCGCCTTCCCAGCGTGCAGGCAGAAACCGCCCAAAAATCACCATGATCAGCAATTTTTGCCATTTCGCTAATTACCAAGACGAACGATCTACACGGATTATTCGCGGAAAATTCAGTTAGCTGTGCCGGGTGGCCGCGGCTATAGTTTATTGGTCTCGTGCCCACACAACCCCCGCTTCCAGCCGGAAAGGTATCAGCACGATGAGCGACATTTTCGCCGCCCAACCCTCGGGGATGGCTACCTTTTCCGCTGCGAACGAGGCGGCCGCATCCGCGATAACCACAGCTGGATCGGCCGACTCGGCGGCGATGCTGATGTCCGCGGCAGCTGCACTCGGCCCGATCGGCGCGGTGTATCTGGCAGCATTCAGCCCAGCTCAAGCCAACAATTTGGCCGGCACACTGCTCGTGGGCGGAGTGCACGCCGCCACCGGAGCCGCCACCGAAGGGGCTCGGTCCGCGGTCCTGTCCAACGACGACGCCTAGGCCTGACGCCATATGCCTACAGTTTTGCCTCCCCAGCCGGTGACCCCCGTTGGCCAGTTGGCTCAACGCATTCCCGGCTACGACGCCACACCGGTAATCGCTGCTCAAGAACAGAATCTGCAAGACTTTCTGAATTTGCCAGTCAGAGAAATTCTTGACCGGCTGGGTTTGCCGCCAATTGCGGATCAAAAGCCGGCAGAAGAACCGCCACCCGAAGGCCAACCCGAACAGCAGCCACCCGCGAATCCCATGGATCCGAGTGCCTTGATCAGCCCGGTCACCGATGCCCTCAGCACGCTGGGTACCGGCATGTTCGACGGCGTCGATCCGACGACGATGCTGCCTGCCATCGCCAAGATGTTCCAGTCCACCGGCGGTCCGATGGCGAAGTCGGTGAGTGCAGCGGGCGACGCCTGGCAGGGCGCTTCCGGTACCGCCGCGGCCGCCAAGACCACGACCGCCATTTCCGACGGGGCCGCGGTGGGTGCCCAATCCGACTCCCTGAGTAGCAGTTTGACCGCGGCCGCCGCCGACGTCGGCCAGGCCAGGGTCCGGCTCATCGCCATCATCACCGAGTTCGCCGCCACGATCGCTGCCATCGGGCCCATGATCATCTTCCCGTGGGGGTGGGCCGCCGCAATCGCCGCCGCCAACAAGGCAATTGCCACCACCGCCGAGGTGATGACCGAACTGCAGACCTCACTGGCCACCCAGGCCGCCCAGGTCACCACGGCCGGTGCACCGGTGGGCATCACCGCCGCACCCGAGGGTGCCTCGTCGCTGGCGGGCCTGGCCCAGCTGATGCCGATGGCGATCAAAGGCGCCGAGGCAGGGGTGCAGGCCGGCACCGGCGCGGCGTCGGCAGCCAGCCAGAACGCCGCGAATCCCGCGATCGATCCGATGGACCCGGCGATCGACGCTGCGGCAGAAGGTGAAGGCGACCCCGCGCTCGCGGGCGGTGGAGTAGGCGTCGGCGGTGTCGGCGGCGGGATCGGGGGCGGCGGCATGCCCGGGCCCCGGTCACTACCCATGTCATCCATGATTCAGACCGAAACCGCCAGCGCCCCAGCACAATCAGCCGCGTCGAGAGTCGGCGGTGTCGGCTCACCGGGCATGATGGGGGGCGCACCCATGGGGGCGATGGGCGCCGGCCAGGGTGCGAACGCCTCGTCCGGCAACAACCACACTTCAGCGTCCTTCCTGCACACCACCGACCAAGGCAGCGAGATCGTCGGCGATCTCGGCACTGCGGCACCCCCGGTCCTCGGGGAGGCCGACCCGTATCAGACTCCGGACGTCGAGCTCCGGATCTAGTCATCCCAACCAAGGAGAACGGTCATGGCCGACAGCGACGGAATGTCCATCCAGCCCGCAGAGGTACAGGAGATCAGCCGCCAACTCGACGAACTCGCCAACCGGGTAGGTCGGGTGATGACCGAGGAGGCCCCCAACCTCACGGTGACCCCGTCGGGACGTGACGAGGTGTCGCAACGAATTGCCCAGACTCTGAACGAGGTCCACACGTCGTTCGGGACCTCCACCGACCAGGGGATGGCCGAGGTCCACGAGGTGGCGGCGACCCTGCGCAGTCATTCGTCCAACATTGCCGCCTCGGAGGACTTCGCCGGCTGACCGTCATACGTACATCTGGTTCTGTTCTGCGAGGGGAGGTTTCTGGGCGTGGGGTTCACCGACGTTGCGTGGGAGTCACGCAGCACCGAGCAGCTGGCGCGTGACCTCACCGAGGGGCCCGGTCCGGCGTCGGTCGGTGGTGCCGGCGCAGCCTGGATCCGGGTCGCGAACGAATTGGCCAATGTCTCGGTCGATTTCGACAGGCTCGTGGCCCGTCTGCGGACCGCCTGGGACAGCCAGGCCTCCAACGCGGCAGCACAGCGCCTGGAAGAATTCGGCCAGTGGCTGCAGGCGATCAGCCTCAGCGCGGCGGGCAACGGTCAACGCGCGGAGGAAGCCGCGGTCGCCAACACGGTGGCGGTGCTCGCGATGCCCAGCGTGTCGGAGGCCATCGAGGCACGGGCCGCCCAGGACATGATGGCCTCGCTGGCCGCGTACAACGGGGCCGTGCTGACCGGGACGTTCGCCGAGTTCGACGCGGCCGCCACCGCCGATGCGGCCAACGCAGCGGCCGTCATGCAGCAGTACGAGGAGGCGGCTGCTCCCCTGGCTCAGCCGTGGGAGCAGCCGCCGCCCCCACAGGTGTCGAAAGGCAATGCCCTGGCGGCCGAACAGGGCGGTGAAGGTGCGTCCGGCGGAGGGGGTGCGGCAGCAGGGGGTGCCCCTGCGGTGCCGCCACCGCCGCTGGCGCCGATGTTCGCACCGGGCGTCAAGTCGAGTGCCGACCCCAAGGCGTTGCAGAAGACCGGATTCGCCGGCAGCGGCGGTTCCTCGGGCACCGGGATGAGTGGCGCGCCCTATGCGCCGATGGGCGCGATGGGCCGTAACGACCAGAGCCGCGACTACGAGTCGGTGCAACCCGCGGCGACCCTCGACGGCGCGGGAGAACCCGGCGCCGGGGTGTCGGACGCCGGGCAGTCCTGGCTTCCCACCGCGCAGCAGAACGACGCACCGTTCATGGTGTCGAACGTCAGTTGGGGTCCGGATACCGCAGTGTTCGACGAATTGGCTGCCCCCGAGGTACCGGCAGGCGAGGGCTTCGCCGACGAACCCGAGCGCACGCTCGAGCAGGTGGACAACCGTTGGGTCACTCCCCCGGTGATCGGCGTCGACCGAGGGCTCAGCCTATGACGGCATCGCTTGCCCCCGTGGTCACAGACGACGAACTGCAGGTTCTGGCAGCGAGACTCGGTGTCCAGTCGCTGCCGTTGGTGTTGAATCTGCGATCCCGGCATCCCACCGAAACCGCTCGGGCCGAGGCAGTCGGTCGAGCGACCAGAACCCTGGCCGAGCGCGGCCTGCTGCCGGGCGGGGAGGTACCCGCAGACCTCGCCACGGTCGTGCAGTCGTTGCAACGGCCCGACCGTGAGCTCGCGATGCGCCTGGTGACCCCCGATGGGCCGGCTCGCGTCACGGTCGTGCGCCACGGCACCCGGTGCGTCTCGGCCTGCCGGGTCGGTGACGAGATCACCTTGGACCTGATCGACGACGGCGCCAACCTGTCCAGCGCCACCGGCGCCCTGCTGCGTCGGCTGCCCGCGTCCGCCCCGGCCGAGATCAGTCCCGTCGGGGCCCCACTGACCGAGGTCGCCCAGGCCCTGTCGGACACCCACGACCCCACCGAGTTGTCCGACCGTATCCGGGCACTCGGGGCCGACACCCGCACCGCGATGATGCTGGGCTCGGCGCTGGCCGCACGGTTGGCCTTCGCCGAGATCGTCTACTACGCACTCGACGCCGACCTGGACCGGGTCTCCCGTTCGGCCGGGGCGGTCGGACTGTTCTACACCAAACGCGGACGGATCGTCGGCGCCCCGAGCTCCTCACCCAACGGGCAGTTGTGGACCACCCTCAAGCCAGGGTCGGACCACACGGTCAAGCAGGCCATCGGCCAGCTTGTCGAGCTGTCCGGCTACAGATGGGGGGACTGCTAGATCCGCTCCGTGTTCAACAGCGAATTCTCAACCACCGTCCGGCGATTCATGCCGGTTCTGACAAAGAGAGGTAAGGCATGACGCTCCATCTGACGCCCGCGGAAGCCCAGAGCAAGATCGAGAACATCGACAAACAGATGATGGATGTCAGGCGGCTGGCTTCCCAGATCCTCGACCAGACCGAGTCGATGACCGCCAGTTCCTGGACGGGCGGCAAGGCGGCGAAGTTCCGCGGCATCATGACGCAGCATCACGAGGACTTCAACTACGTCATCAACAACCTGCAGCACATCGTCGACAAGGGAAAGTCCGACATCAACGCACTCGTCAGCCACGACGCCGACTAGCAGTCGACCAAGAAACGAAAGGGGCTTGATCAATGGATACAGACAGCATTCGGTACCAGTACGGCGCCAACTACGCGTCCCTGGACGACATTCAGGGCGCAACCAACAACGCACAGCAGATGCGTGAGGAAGTCAGCCAAGTCTTCACCGCGCTGCAGGGCGTGTACGAGGGCGACGCTGCGGCGACGCTGCACCAGAAGCAGGTTCAGATCCTGCAGCAGATGGACGCGATCCTCAACGAGATCACCCAGACCCGGTCCGGGGGCAACCAGTCTCAGGAAGATGCGGCGGCGCTCGACAAGCATCTTGCCGGCGGCTTCTAGCACGGCAGCTCGTCAGCGGGCTCGGTTGACGGCTCCACCGCGACCGGGCCCGCTTACGTGTCCGTTTTCCAGCTGCCAGAGAGAAAGGGGCTCAACGTGATCACAGATGATGTGGCCCCGCTACGCCACGACGTCGAACCATGGTTCATGAGTGGTTTCGAGTTCCGTTGTGCTTGGGAGGCACTCGGCCTCGACCGCCTGCCGTCCCCGCTGTCGTACCGCCATCGTGGACCCAGATTCATGTCTGAGGTGGAGTCCGACCGCCGGGACGCGCTGGCGCGGTTGCGTGCCGGCCTGACGCCGAATCGTGTTCGGATTCTTGAGGCATTGCGATACCCGGCCTATCTGCTGCAGGGATTCGGCCAGATCGAGGGTGGCACGATCTATCGATTGCTCGGCGTCATCGGCACGACGGGGTACTGCGCGGTCATCACCCAGGATCCCAGCGAGCAGCTCATCTTCGGCGAAGACATTCAGGTCATCGGCTGCGTGAACATCGATTTCCCGCAGGTCGTTCTCGAAGCGCTTCCGGCTTACAAGCCCGGCACGCGTCCCCGTAAGGAGGAGCTGCTGGAGGATGAGACACCGAGTTCGGCGCTGCGCGATGCGAAAGTCACCGGATCGATTCTGCTCAGCGGATCAGCTGAGTTCACCATGGACTACCAACTGCGCGACGCCACCCACCTGACGTTGATCAACATCGCCGACGACGGCGCCTACGTGGTCAACGAGGGCGAGAAGGCGTTTCAGATCATCCCGGCGACCGTGCCCAACCTCATGCAGGTCTTCAACAAGGTCGAGAGGCGGCAAGCAGAAGCGCTGGCGGACAAGCTCGCTGCGGAGAAAGCGGACCGGGATTTCGATGCCATACCTTGACACCGTCTCCGTTTACGTGCCCGAGGGCACGGACAGCCAGGGTCGCCCGAAACATCTCGCGACCGCTGCATCGGAGATGCAGTCGGTACACGAGATGGTGGAAAACGCAGCGCGTCAGATCGACGGCTGCGCACTGTCCGCGGCAGCAGACAGCATGGCAGCGTCTTTTCACTGCGGCACTCTGTATCAGGGCGAACACTTCTGGCCGATCGCGAATTCAATCCAGCAGTCCGTCCTGGGCAGGCCGTCGGCGGGTTCCGCAACCGAGATCCGGCAGTTCTGTTCCGGTGGCCTCTACGGCTTGATGCTCGCGGACGCGGTGCTGCAGGCCGGCTGGCCCGGCGACTACGCGATGGTGACCGGCGGCGACAGCATTTTCTACTTTGACCGCCATGAGTACGCGGCCAGCCCGGCGACCGAGGGTTCACTGCTGGGTGACAGCGGCTTCTGCGCACTGCTGAACCGGAACGAAGGGTTTGCTCGGATCGTGTCTGTCGCGGCACGGTCGCACAATCCGTCTGAAGGCATGATGCACGGCAGGCCCGACGGCGCCATCGACGACCCGACGTTCCCCACGTTGGCGGATTGGATCGACAGGTGGGAGAACTATGACCGCCGCGGTCCGAGCACCGTGAGGGACAACGCAATAGCCAGCTTTCGGGTCGCCGTGAAAACCGTGACGGACTGCTATGAACGTGCAGGCCTGAAGCCCGACGACGTCGATTGGTTCGCCCCGTCCTTCATCGAACCGAGCTACGTCACGGACATGCTTGCCAAACAAACTCTGCTGCAACCTGCCCCCGGCCTGTACGAGTTCGCCGCACAATTCGGGCATCTGACCGTCTCAGACTTCGGAGTGAACCTCGCCTATCTCATGAACAACAAGATCGCCAAGGTGGGCGACCTCGTCATGCTGTACGCCGCCGGCAATTTCGTCAACTCCGCAGCGGTCCTCCTCCGTATCGAGAAAGAGGTGACCCTGCCATTCAATATACCGGCGTGACACCGAGATTCGCATGACCGATCACCGCGGAGGAGAATCATGACCAACCCATGGGGCGCCCTGGACGCCGCCACCACAAAAAAGGAACTGTACCTCGACCCCACTGTCATCCCAGAACTCAATCGGGTGTTCGAGCCGTACGAAGAGAGCCTCGAGAACCTCATCGGCGATTCGCTCGACGAAACCACCGGATACTTCGGGACAGAGAAGAACCCCCTCGCGGTACTCGTTCAAAAAGTCTTCGACAACCGCGGTAAAGAAGTGACTGACTATCTGAAAGAGCAGTTGTCGCAAACACAGGCCTTCGTCAAGACGGCCCGAGACGCGGCGGAAGCCATGCGGACCTCCCAGAACGACTAGTCACACCACCGACGGACGACATAGGAAATCATGAGCGGCTTCGGCAATTACCTCGGCGCCACGATGGGTACGGCCACGAACGAGGAGGGCGAGAGCCAGAGCGTCTATGACAGTGCGTTCGTCACGAACTCGTACTTCCCCAAGCGCGCGGAGCTGATCGGTGAAAAAGGCGAGTTCATCCAGCGGAATGCGGACCTGAGCGAACACGACAAAGACCGGGTTGCAAAGTATCAACCGAACAGTGATCTCCTCGGCGAAGTACCCGGCTTGATATCGGACAACAGTACGTATCTAGAGATGCAGGACAAGCTCACCGGCCCTGACAAACTGAACTGGGAGGCGTTCAGTTACGAAGACCTGCACGCGGAGAACGAGTCCCTCAATCCCGGCGCAATCGACCAACTGGCGAAAGACTGGACACAACACGGCACCACCCTGCAGAGCACCTCCAAGGACTTCAAAGAGACGGTGAACAAGACGATCGACGGGAAGTGGTCCGGCGACAGCGCCGAGGCCGCGCAGACGGCAACGGATCAGGTGACAAAGACCTCGATTTACGATTTCACCTTGGCCTCCGATGCGATATCGGATCGGCTCGGTGTGCTGAACGACGCGTTTACCCAAATCCGCAGGGATTTCCCCAACGACGATTTGGGCACCCTGGTCCTCGACGGCAAGTTCGACCGGAAAAAGCTCGATGAAGAAATCACCTCATTCAACAACAGGTATGAAATCGACGGTGACGGTTACCTGCGCAAGAAAGATGGCGGAGGTTATGTGACCGCGGCCGATGCCCTCAGGGAGCTGGACGAGATCAACCGCTCCATCGACGCTTATCAGAAGGCAGTCCAGCTGTTTCAGAACGTATACAGCCCGGCCGTCGAGGCCGTCACCAAGAATTTCCCCAACCTCCCGACCCCGCCGAACATGAAGTACGGAGATCCCACCGGTCCCGGGGGTCCGGGCGGAGACCCAACCGGTCCCGGTGGCGGGGGCGGTGGCAAGCCGTTCACCCCGGGTGGCGGTGCAGGCACCAAGCCGTTCGACAAGTCGGCCTTCGACAAGCTGAATTCCAACAAGCCCACTGACCTCGAGAAATACCAGCCGATCGACCAAAAGCCCATCGACCAAAAGGATTCCACGACTGATCCCGCCAAGGATGCTCTTGAGGGTCTGACCGACCCCGCCAAGTCTGCGATGGACACGGCAACAAACGCCGCCAAGGACGCGGCCGGTCAACTCGCCGACGCCATGAAGAACGCGGCCGGACAGAACCCGCTTGGCGACGTGCCGCAGGGCCCCCCTGAGGGTGTACTGGGCCTCGGGCCGCAAGGGCTCGGCGGTGCGGGCGCCGGCAAGGGTGCGGGCGGCGCCGGTGGCGGAATTCCGTTGCGCGGCATACCGAGTGGGCTGCCGAGCGGTGCGCCCGCCACCGCCGCGGCGAAGATGCCCGCCGCAGCTGCCGGGGCCGGCGCGGGACTCGGTGCGGGCGCAGGCAGCCCCGGGGCAGGTGCCCCGGCAGCTGGCCAGCGCGCCGGTGATCAGAACGGCAAGGGCCACCAGGTCAACAAGGCGTTGCGCCGCAGGAAGAATGGCAAGGACGTCATGGGCGACGCGGAGGCCTCGGTACCCGTGGTCGGCGCCGACGAGGACGCGGAGCAGTCGGAGAACGCAAGGCCCGAGCAGCCCGAGTCTCGCCGCCGTATTCCGCAGCGGGGCGCCCCCACCTGGCAGCCTGACTCCGGTGTCCAGCCGGGCCCGGCGCGTCCGGCCCGGGGACAGCAATTCACGCCGGGTCGCTCAGAGTGAATCAGGGCTTGTCTTGTTGTTCCAGGGCGTCGGCGGTGAGCTGTAGGCCGTCGGCGTAGTAGTCGAGCAGGTCGGTCTTCGCGGTGATCGACCCGTCGACCCAATCCAACTGCGCCTTATAGCCTTTGCCGCCGTCGGCAAACTGCTTGCCGATCTTGTCATGCCCCCAGGCCTCGCCTTCACTGCTGAGCATCTGCATCAGCGCTGATTGCACGGCTTTCATGTCGTTGCTGACCGAGGCGAGGTATCGCGCGGTGCCCCGCAGGTCGGCCGGCGTGACGCCCAACGGCACGGTCATCGCGCACTCCTCACGGTGGGGAAGTCGTCGGGCTCGCCACCGCTGTTGAAACGCCTCGCCTGCTGCGGCACCGCGGCCGACAGCAGATCTCTGATGTCGGGTGCACCCTCGACGATGTCGGACAGCGACGGCATCCGCTCCCGCCGCTCGGCCAGTGGGGCGAGCAGTTCCGCCACCTTCTGCTCGATGTCGCGGGCGGCATCCTGGGCTGCGCCGGTGATGTGCCGGCCGAGGTCGGCGAGATCGTGGTCATCCAAGTATGTTTCGCTGACCGCCGTGTGGATGACGACGCCGTCGCAGTCCACGGTCACCGTGACCGTGCCGTCGGCGCGGGTGGCCGCTGAGGACAGGGCTGCCCTCTCCTCCTCGACCGCGGCAAGATCGGCGAACTGTTCCTGTACAAGGGCCAGGGCGTCGATCAGTTCATGTCGCGCAGCGTCATTGTCCATGGCTAGTCCCCGTCTCCCCCACTGGCCGCCGAGGCGCCGCCCCCATCCGGAGTGGAGGCCTTGGAGCTGTGTGCCGCAGCTCGGCCCCGCACCCCGCCGGTGACCGCAGTGGGCACCGAGCCGAGGACGGAAACAGGGTCGATCTCGCTGCCGGTGGCCAGTGCTCCGGTCACCTTCTTGGACATACCCGCGACGTATCCGACGGCCGCACCCTTGACCCCCGAATTACCCAGTACGCGCTGGCCGTAGATGCTGACCGTGCCCTGCGTGGCGCCGCCGACGGAGTTGGCCAGCGCGACGGTTCCCAGCCGGTTCCAGTCGAATCCGTTCTGATGTCCCTTGGACTGCTGGACGTTCTGGATGAACAGTTCCTGCCCGAGAGCCTCAGCCGCCTCGACGCCGGACTTCTTGATGATCCGGTGCACCGTGGTCTTGGTCATCGCCTTGCCCAGGTCGGTCATGAGGTCTTTGAGCGCCACCGACACCATCCGCTGAATGGCAGCGGAGGTCGTCTCCTCGATGATGGGTATCTGGGCTGCCGATGCGCCGAACGTCACCGACGTCTGCGCCATCGCCCAGGAGATCTCGAACGCCGCGATCGCCAGCGAAGTCAGGATCTGCAGCTTCGTGTATTCGATGTTCTTGCCGGTGCTCTCGGCGAGCTCACCCAGCGCCGCCATCGCCTCGGCGAGCTTGTCGACCGTGGCGTCGCCGTCGAACAGCAACGCGAACTGCTTGTCTGCTGCCCCGGCGGTCACACCCTGCAGGACTGCACTGGTGCTGGCCCGCATCCGGTTCAGTTCGGGTATCAGCTCTCTCAATTGTTCGGCGCGGTTACCCCATTCACCGCCGATCCGGTACATGGCGTCTTCGTCACCCTTGGGCCATTGCGAGCCGACCAGGTAGGACACCCATTGCAGCGGACCGGGAATCTGCAGGGTCATCCGATCCCCCGTCGGCGAAAAGTTCCGTGCAGCATCGCAATTCACGTTATTGCGCGATACCGCAGACCGCCATGTCAGACGGCCTTGTTCGCCGAGAGTTCAGCTACCCGCCAGTTCTAGGTCAGCAGACCCGCCAAGCTCAGCTGGTTGGCCGCGGCGTACACCTGTGCGTCGGGGTGGTCGTCGAACACTACCGCCACGTCGTCGACCGTGGCGGTGCCCTCGGTGGCGACCTCCAGGAGGGCCCGGCACCGATCGAGCGTGTCCGCCCCGGTCTGAGTGACCATGGCGGCGACGGTGGCGTCCGGTGTCCACACTGCCGGAACGGGTACGTCCAGTTCGCCGGAGGTGTCGGTGGCGCCGCGATGCCACTGACCGTCCGCCCACCAGAAGCAGAAACTCAGCAGTCCGTTGCGATTTCGGGTGTTCAACACGGAGTCGTTGACCCATGCCGGGGCTCCGCCGTAGAGATCGGGGAGCGGACCACCGCCGTTGTAGGCAGCCTCGAGCAACCCGGAATTCCATTTACCCCCGGAGAGCACCGCGCGGTCACCGGGCAGCAGGAACAGCGTCGATCCGCTGCGGGCATCGCTCTCGAACCAGGCATACCCCGGATAGATACGGGGGCCCCACCCCGACCCGATTCCGACGTGGGCGGCCGACAACACCGCCCACCGCGCCAGCAGGTCGGGAAGCGGCGGGATCTGGTCGGTGACGACGGCGCCGCGCCCTGCCGCCTCGTCGGCCCGGGCCGACTCCGCTGCCCGGGCGGCGTCGCGCCCCTGCGCATCGGGCCCGGCGGTGTAGCCGGCCAGCCACACCGGCACCTGCGTGCGCGGATAGGTGTCGAGGTCGTTGCGGTAGTGCTCTGCCGCAACAAGCTGGTCGTCCGGGAACGGCTCGTCGCCGTAGTCGTAGTCGACCGTCGCCTGACCGGTGTTGGTGACGTTCAGCAGCAGGCGCCACCACGGCCCGGCGCTCATGCGGGCCGAGACCTCTCGTTGTTCGCGCACCAGGTCGGCGATCGACTGCGGCACCGGGACCAGGCCCGTGCGGTCCTGGGCCCAGAACTGCAGTTGGGCGATCTGGGAGGTGACAGTGAAGGCGAATACCGCGGAGAACTCCTCCCAGCCTGCTGGTCCAAGCTGGGCCAGCTGCTGCACTATCGCGTCGATGAGGCGGGATGCTTCCTCGGCCGTCGCGACGTCCGCACTGGCCGGTGCGTCGCCGATCGGTGCGGGCGGTTCGTCGACGATCGTGAAGTCGGCGATCACGTCCGGGTCGTCGGCGGCGGCGAGCCGGAACTGCCGCTCGAACTCGGTCATGAATGCCGCTTCGTCGGAGGCCGCACCGTTGGACTTGGCCACGGGTTCCTGAGCGCTGAACGCCTCGCGCGCCTGCTGCGGCGGGATCGACGACGACACCTCTTCGATGCGCCCGGAGTCGCCCACCAGGAAGATCGACCGCCCGACCGGGATGTCCAGGAACGCCATCGGATCGCTGTCGTCGACCTCGACCGGTGCGTACACGCTCCAGCCTCGGTCGAAGCGATCGGCCGCCAGACCTTCGGTCGGATAGTCGAGCCCTCGCGACCTGATCCAGTCTGCGACCAACGAGATCGCCTGCGTCGCTTCCATCGCGTCTACCTTTCCGTGTTCTTCTGCTCGGCTTCGATCACATCGGCGAGTGCAGCGCGTTCGGCCTGGTGTCTGGCCAGCAGGGCCGCGCTGAATGCCGTCCACTCGGCATCCTGCTCCGGAGTCATCTGGGCATCGTCGACCTCGGATTCGATATCCGGATGAGCGTCGTGGAATTGTGCGAACAGCGCACTCATCTCTCGGCTGTGCCTGCGGTTGAGCTCGATTCTTCGTGGGTCCATGCCTACTCCCCACCGTCCTGGTACAAGGCCAGCTGGTCGAACACCACGAGGGCGACCCGATCGGGATCGTCGACCGGATGCACCCGCAACGTGTGGTGCGGGTTCGGGGTGTCGTCCACGATGACAACGGTTTTGATGCCATCGGGCAGGTTCGCCGGCCAGTCGATCTCGTCGGTGGGTTCGTCGACGAGCACGTGCGCGCGCTTACCACGCAACCCGGACTGGTCGTAGCGCAACGGCGTGGGCTGCTCGCTGCTCATGGCGTGTCACCTTCCTGGTCCTGATCTTGCGGGCCGCCGTCGTCGGGCCCTCTCATCCGCGGCAGATCGGGCGGGTTCTCCGGATCGATGCCGAGCTCTTCGTTCACACTGCCACGGCTGCGCGTGGAGCTGGCAATGATGGCCTCATAGATCTCGTCACCGACGCAGCCTTTCGCCCGGTTTCGCTCCACGAGATCCTCGAACGTCGGGTTCTGTTCGTTCTCGTTCAGCCAGTCAGCGGTGGCTCGGTCTGCCATCAGGGACCGGGTCCAGCTGCGGATGGTCGCCCGCATCCCGTACATGGTCCTGGCGCGTTCCTCGACGCTCACGCCGTCGCGCAGAAGTTGGTCCCTCAGTTCCCGCATCCGCAGCTCGTAGTTGGTGTAGACGGTACGGGTCTCCTCGTTGGTCAGCGTCCCCGCCGAGTAGTGACTGTGGGTGGCGGCGTCGATGATGGCGTTGTACACGTCGTCACCGGTGAGCCCCTTGCGTTCGTACCGGGCGACGAGGTCTTCGAAGCTGGGGTTGCTCTCGTTGGCCGCCATCCAGTCCGCCGCCGCACGGTTCTCCATCAGTTCCCGGGTCCAGGACCGCAACGAGCTGCGCAACCCGGACAGCTGCCTGGCCCGGTCTTCGGCGCTGACGCCGTCGCGGACCAGCTGCTCGTTGAGCGAGCGCAGTCCGAGCTCGAACTGCGAGTACACCGCACCGGTTTCGATGTCGGTCAGGCTGCCGGGAGCCAGGCGGCTGTGCGTCGAGCTGTCGATGATCGCCTCGAAGATCGCGTCGCCGGTCAGGCCGCGTTCGGCGTTGCGGGCGACCAGATCCTCGAAGGTGGGGTTGACCGTGGCGCGGGCCAGGAACTCCGCGGCCTCCCGATTGCTCATCAGGTCATAGGCCCAGGCGCGCAACGAGTTCCGAAGTTCCGACAGCCGGCGCGCGCGTTCCTCGGTGCTGACGCCGGCTTCGGCCAGTTGATCGTTGAGCTCGCGCATCCGTGCTTCGCCGTGGCTGAACGCGGCGATGGACTCGCCCTCCGACAGCGTGCCGGAGGCGTGGTCGGGCAGGCCGAGGACTCGGATCGGATCGCTGTCGAACCCGCCAGGACCTGGCTCGGGATGGCCCTTCACATCCCCGACGGAATCGGCGGCCTGCATACCGAGCTGCAACGGAACATCGTGCAAAGGTCGTATCGCCTCGCCATTCTCGTCGAGGTAGCCGACGCCAGTGCGGTCCACCGCGTCGACCCACTCCGGCGGCCAGGGCGAGTACTGCCTGGTACGCGGGTCGTAGAGCTGCACCTGTCGGCCGTCGGTGACGGCGAGGTAGGCGTGGGCCTCCCGCTGGGGCCCGTCGGATGCCCAGCGCGACACCACAATTGCCGACGATCCGGCCGGCCTGCCCGACAGTTCCGCTTCGATGTCGTCATGTGTCGCGAATTCGGAGCGGGACTGCGCCGCCTCGAACAGCGCCCAAGCCGGCACACCTGTCCTCGACGGAGCGATGGGCACGGTGAAGTGTCCAGGATAGATCCGCGACAATTCGCCGGCCACGCCGTACGCGCAGTTGTCGAGGGCCGCGGACGGAGCGTTCCCCCGCCCCAACAGGTTCTTCACCCACCCCTTCAGGCCGGTGGGGGCCGGAGCAACCGAGGCCGGATCGAGGTACTTGACGTAGTGCACGCCGTTGCTGTGCTTCCCGGCAGCGCCATCCAGCAGCCGCTGGCCCAGATCCGGGTCCTCACGGGTGGCCAGGTTGGCCAGGTCGATGGGTTCCGGCAGGCGCGGATTACTCGGATCCAACTGTGAAACAAGCTGATTCAGACGATCCCTGGCTTCGTCGCCGACATTCTCACGTAGCCTGAGGGCCGACTGCTTCACCCGCTCGAGCGATTGCTGCAGCTGGGCGGGCCTGGGATCCCAGGCGTAACCGCGTCGAGCGAAGGCGAAGCTGCCCTTGTCATGCGTCGTGAGTTGGATGTGATCGAAGCCCGAGCGCACATACAAGCGTTCCAGCTCGTGGGTGACGGCCTTGGAGAACCCTTTGCCGCGCAACGGCGTGCCGTCGGGCAGCTTCTCATCGATGACAAGGCCGGTGTGGTAAGCGACGAGGTTGCCCGCACCGTCCCTGTCGAACGACCGCTGGATGGTCCCGATCTTGTGCTCGCCGTGGAAGATATCGCCGGTCAGCATGACGTCGCCGGGCAGGTTCTCGGCGCGGAAATGAATCCGGTACGGCCCGTACCTTCCGGACAGGTCTCGGGCGAGCTGGCGAACCCGGGCATGATCAGATGCGTTGTCAACAACATCGCCCAACGGTTCGGCGTAGCGGGTGTCGACGAGCCGGGTGGCCGGATCTTGGGCGCGATACTCGGCCTGCCGCTGGGCGAAGTCCGGATCTGTCTGCGGGCCTTGCACATTGCCGACCGCATCGGCGGCATCGAGCTGCAGCGGCACGTCCACGGTCATCGGTCCGACCGGATCGCCGTTGGTCTGCAGGTAGCCGACCGCTGTCTGGGTCACCGCGTGCTGACCCCAGTGCGGGGGCCACGGCGAGTACTTCCGGGTGTGCGGGTCGTACAGCCGCACCTCATCGTCGACCTTGACGGCCAGGTAGGCGTGACCACCCTGTGGCCCGCCGGCCCACTGCGAGGTCAGTACGGCCACCCGCAGCGACGGGTCGCCCAGCAGTGTCGCTTCGACCTCGTCATACGTCGCGAACCGGGCATCGGATCCGACCGCCTGGAACGGCGCCCGCGCGGGCACCCCGCGCCGTGACGGCCTGACGTCCAGACCGAACTTGCGGCCCTCGAACAATGAGGACAACTCTTCGGTGACGGTGACCGCACAATTGGGCGGTCGACGCCACAGCACATTCCAGAATCGCCGGCCCCCCACCCGGTCTCCGGCGGGTTCGACCGTGCGCAGCACCGGCCCGTGCCGACTCCGGCCCAGCTCGAAGCGGTGTTGCTCAGCGGTGACGACGTCCGTACGCCCGGCCGCGACACGTCCGAGGTTTGTCGTCGCCTCCGTGTTCAGGAAGTAGGTGTGATGGGTGCCGCCCGTCAGCGGGCGGTTCATCGAAGCCACCGGTTCCGCTGTGACACGCACGGCTCCGAAGGAATCCATTGCTGGGTCGGTACCGAGGCCGATCCCGAGGATCCGGCCGTTGGAACCGGCAGTGCGCCCGCCCAACGCGGTCACCACATCTCGGGACGACGACGCGGCGAAGACGTTCTCGGCGCCGATACCGAACTCCCCGGCAGTGCGGACCGGGCCCGCTCCGGGTGAGCCGACCAGGGATACGGTGCGGACATGGCCGGCGAATCTGCCGTTCCGGCCGGCGTATCCGGTAGTGGTCGAGCCGTAGGAGTAGCCGAAGACGTGGTTGCCGGCGAAGTGGCTGCCGTCGCCGGCGAGCGCGTCGCGGGCAGCGTTGAATGCCCTGATGTCGCTGTAGAGGTTGTCGCCACCGGTGCGAGCCATGCCGTGGCCTGCGGCCCGCGCGATGCTCCAGCCGCTCGGGGCGTCGTACCCGATCCACGCGATCGACGCAGCCGACACACCCGGATTCAGCTGCTGCACGGCCTGCAGATGATGCAACGCCGAAGTGGCGTTGAAGCCCAGCATCGAGTCCACCGTGCTGGCGACACCCGGCACGTGCCACGACACCGATTCCGCGGTGTACGGATCAGCGCCATAGCTGAGCACTGCGCGTCCGTCGCCACCGAACTCCGATACGTCAAGCGCCAACAGCATCGGAGGTTGCAGCCCGGCCCGCACCGCATCGCCATCTGCCTTGCGGATCGCGAGGTCGAGCTTGTCCACGCGGCGGAGAAGTTTCCGCTCGGCGCGGGTCGACCGTTCACCGCGGTCCACCTTCGACTGGGCGGCGTCAGCTTGGTTTCTCATCTGTTGCAGCACAGCGCGGTTCGCGCGATTCCGGTCTGCCGCCTCGATCCCTTCGGCATTGCCGATGTGCTCGGGGTACGCCGCGATGAGGTCGTTGCGCTGTTCTTCGTTCAGGCCGGACCACCAGCGGGCGTTGTTGGCCGCACGCGCCGAGGCCTCCTCGGCCGGGCCGCGCGGATTACGCAGCTCATCGGGCCGCACCGGCGGGATGCGGCGCGCCAGCGAACCGTCGGCCTTCTGCTGGAGCGTCTGGCGATCAACCGTTTCCGACGTGCTGACGGTGTCAGGCACTGGTCCGGAATGCTGTTGTGACGCAGGATCACCCACCAGGGTGCCGGTACGGCCCGGGTGGTCGGTGGCAACCCAGTCCACCCCGAGGTCCCGGGCGAACTGCACGTCGGCTTCGTTGTTGACCGTCCAGCAGTAGGTGGCCAGTCCTCGGGCGGCCGCCGCCCCGACGAGTTCGGGATTGTTGCGCAGCGTTTCGATCGACGGGCCGATCGCCGTGGCGCCCACGACGCCGGCCAGATACCGGGCCGACGGGCCCAACAGAACAGTCGGGACGTTCGGGGCGGTCATGCGGACCCGCACCAACGCGTCGGGGTAGAACGAGATCACCGCCGCCTTGACCGACTGGTCCGGTCCCGGATTCGTCAGTCCGTGCCGTTCGAGCGCGGCGACCACTTCGCGCTCGATCTTCAAGCCCTGCTGCGCAGGGTGTTTGGTCTCGATGAACAATGTCACGGGCTGCTCGGTGTCCTGGGCGAGCTGGATGAACTCGTCGAGGGTCAGGATGCCGTGACCGTCGAAGTCGAGCGCTTGCAGTTCGGCCAGCGTCATGTCGCCCACGCGACCGGTCCCGTTCGAGGTGCGGTCCACGGTCTTGTCGTGGATGAGCACCAATTCACCGTCTTTTGTGAGCCGCACATCGCATTCGAGGGCGTCCGCCCCCTGCCGCAGCGCTTCGGTGTACGCGGCCCGGGTCTGCTCCGGGAAGTCGTGGGAGGCGCCCCGGTGGGCTACCACCTGGGACTTGGGACGCTCGTCCGGGCCCCGCGAGTCAGACTGGGTGACAACCTGATTCCCCGTGAACGGCCCCGGCTCGCCCAAAGCGAGCCGGGTGGCGTGGAAATCGGCCAGTTGCCGATGGAGTGCCGCGGTGTCGCCGACCCAGGCGATGGACGCCGAACCCGGCGATCCTTGCAGCCCGTCGAGCGCACGGGCCGTGACGGTGCCAAGCTGCTCGATCGAGCCTCGAGCGGTCTGCCACGTCACGCTCGAAGCGTGGAAGGGGTCGGCACCGAAGCTGATGACTGCGTGACCGCCGCCGTTGAAGGCCGAGGTGTCCAACGCGAGCACCAGCGGGGCATCGAGGCCCGCGCGCGCCGCATCCGCGTCGGCCTTGCGCACCGCGAGGTCGAGCCGGTCGATGCGCTCCAGGAAGGCACGTTCTTCGCGGGTGGTCGTGCCGAACTGGTCGAGCTTGGTCCGGATGTGGTCGGCGCGGTCTCGATAGTGCTGCAGGGCATCCCGATTCGCGATATCCCGGTCGACAGCCGTTCTGTTGTCGACGTTTCCGTGGGCCAGGCCATCGGGAAGCCCCTGCACCCGGCCGATGGCGGCGGCGGCGAACTGGTTGTGCCACCGACCGCGTTCCAAGGGAACGCCGTTCTTGTCCAGATAGCCGACAGCGGTCTGGGCCACGGCGTCCTGGCCCCAGTGCGGCGGCCAGCCCGAGTATTGCCGGGTGTGTGGGTCGAACAGATATACCTGGTCGTCGATGTTGACCGCCAGGTACGCGTGCCCGACGGGTTGTCCCCCGCTCCAGCGCGACGCGATCACCGCCATCGTGCCTGAGGGCCTGCTCAGCAGCTCTCGCTCGATGTCCGTATACGTTGCGAAATGGGCGCCGGACCCGAACGCTTTGAACATCGCCCGAGCGGGGGTACCCCGGCGTGAGGGCGCGACGTCGATCTGAACGTTGCGGCCGGTCCGTGCCGATACCTCTTGTGTCAGGATCTGGGCGCAGTCGCCGCCCCGGGCCCAGCGCGGGATGCGGTTCCGTTGGTGGGTGTCGGTCGGGTGGAAGGCGCCGGGGTCGTCGTCGAGCCGCATCACCGGCCGGGCCGCCGCGGGTTCGATGGTGCGGGAACGGTTTCCGTCGACCGTACGGTGCTGTTCGGTGTGAGCGTCGTCGTAGTTGCCGGCGGCGATGCGGCCGATGTTCGTCAGCGACTCGGTACGGACCGCGTGTGACGGGGTGACCAACCACTGCCTGGTGCCCGGGCCGTCGGTTTCGAGGAAGTCGAAGTAGGCGTTGTGGGTCGTCAGGGTGTCTTTGCGGTCCATCGACGCCGGGAACTCCCCGCTGACGCGTCGCGCACCGAACGTGTCCATCGCCGGGTCGGTGCCGAGGCCGGTCCAGAAGCGCCCCATCGAGCCTGGTGTCCGCCCACCCAGACCCGTGACGAAGTCCCGTGACGACGAGACCACGAACACTCTGCCCTCATCGAGGCCGAAATCGCCGGCATGCTGCAAGGAGCCGGTACCCGGCGAACCGACCAGCGTCACCGTGGTGACGTGCGGAGCCAAGCGCCCGTCGACCCCGGCGTAGCTCGTGGTGGTCGAGCCGTACGAGTGGCCGAATATGTGGTTGGCCGTGAAATGGCTTCCATCCCCGGCGAATGCATCCCGTACCGCGGTGAACGTACTGACGTCGGTGTAGAGCATCTCGCCGCCACGTTGCGCCAGCGTGGTGCCGGCCACTCGGGCCGACGCCGATCCGTTGGGTGCGTCGTAGCCCAGCCAGGCGATCGAGGCGGATGACAACGATGGATTCTCGGCGTGCACCGACTGCTGAATGTTCAACGCGCAGTGCATGATGTAGTCGAGCTTGTCCAGTTGTGAGCCCAGGCCGGGGACGTACCACGAGACCGAGTCCGCCGTGTACGGGTCGGCACCGAAACTCACCAACGCACGTCCATCACCGCCGAACGCGCCGATGTCGAGTGCCAGCAACAGTGGCCGGCCTTCTCCGGCCGCCTGGGAGGCATCGTCGGCCCGCTGCAACGCGGTTTCGAGCCGGTTGATCCGGACCAGGAAGGCTTCTTCCTTCGGCGTCGGTTTCTGGCCCGCCTCGATCTTGGCCTGGACCTCGGCGGCTTCCCGGGCGTGCTGCCGCAGCACCTCGCGATTGGCGTGATCGCGGACGGCGGAAGGGATGCCCTCGGCGTTGCCGATCTCCTGCGGGTACGCCTGCACCAGAATTTGGCGCTGTGCCTCTTCCAGCCCGGCCCACCAGGCCGCGTTCTGCCGGGCCAGGGCCACGGCCTCCGGACCGGTGCCCAGCGGATGAACCATATCCGCGGCAGACATTCGCGGATCCCGTTGATGGAGGATCTCGTCCGCCACTACCTGAACGTCAGTCGGTGCCGCCTCGCCCGGACGCCACCGGGGATTCCACGGGCGGCGCGGGCCGTCACGGTCGGCATGCGCACCGCCGTCCAGCCGCAACGCCCGTCCTTCGGCGGGATCCACCGTGCGCCCGTCTACGACCCGACGGTGCTTTTCTCGGTCCAGTCCGTCAGTCTCATCGGTACGACCGGCGGCGATCCGCCCCGTGTTGGCCAGCGATTCGGAACGAACCGGTGTCCCGTCACCCTGAATTACGTTGTGGTGGTAGCTCTTGTGGGTTCCGACAGTGCCGACGGTGTTCATCGACGACGGGAACTCGGAGGTGACCCGAACCGCCCCGAAGGTATCGACGGCCGGGTCCATTCCCAGCCCACGCCCGGCGAACCGGCCGTCCTGTCCCGGCACGCGGCCACCGAATCCCGTGACCGGGTCGAGCGAGGAGGATGCGACGAAGACGTTGCCGGGTTCGAGCCCGAATTGACTGGCGTGGCGCATCGGCCCCGCGCCCGGGGAACCCATCAGGGTGATGGTCCGGACGTGTTTCGCCAGTTGCCCGCTTTGCCCGGCATAGCTCACGGTCGTCGAGCCGTATGAGTGTCCGAAGACATGATTCCCCGTGAACTTGCTTCCGTCTCCGGCGACGATGTTGCGAGCGGCGTTGAACGCCTGGATGTCGGAGTAGAGAATCTTGGCACCGTCCTGCGCCAACTTGGGGCTCAGCACCCGTCCGCTGGCCATGCCGTTCGGTGCGTCATAGCCGATCCAGGCGATCGAGGTTGCCGCCAGCGTCGGGTCCTCGTGCATCGTCGATTGCACGTGGTTCAGCGCATTGCGCATGTTCCCTTCGAGCTTGTCGATCGTCGTGGCGAAGCCCGGCACCAACCACGACACCGACTCCGCCGTGTACGGGTCGGCACCGAAACTCACGATCGCGCGACCATCGCCACCGAACGCCGGCGGATCGAACGCCAGCACCAGCGGCGCGTCGAGGCCGAACTCC
The DNA here is from genome assembly GCF_001665785.1 of Mycolicibacterium peregrinum. Lineage (GTDB taxonomy): Bacteria > Actinomycetota > Actinomycetes > Mycobacteriales > Mycobacteriaceae > Mycobacterium > Mycobacterium peregrinum_A. The sequence goes on along the minus strand of NZ_LZSO01000049.1, from coordinate 32,327 downwards.
GCGGCTTCACGCCCCATCTGCTGCAACCCGGCATCCAACCGGTTCACCCGCAACAGGTTCTTCAGTTCGTTGTCGCTGGGCCGGATGCCGCGGTCGATCATCGACTGCACATGGTTCTGGAAGCGTTGGATCGCGAGGCGGTTCGCCGTATCGCGATCCGTCGGTGGAATCCCCTCCGCATTGCCTATGCGGGCGGGATAAGCATCGATCAGGGTCGCCCGCTGGTCTGGGTCCAGAGACGACCACCATCGCGCGTTGGCTTCAGCCCGCGCCCGGGCAACGTCGGCCCGGTTCAACGGGTTGACGATGCCGTCGATGGCGACCGGCGGAATCCGCCGCTGCAACAACCTGTCTGCAGCCGCGAGGACCTCCCTGCGGGTCTGGCTGCCGTCCTCGATCGCCGACCAGTTGGGTTCGGAGACCATCTGCTGGGGGTCGATATCGATATCGATATCGGAGGCCCGCCACCGCGGGTTCCACCAGTTGCGGCGCTGGCTGCCGCTGCGGGTCGCGGCTGGTTCGACCGTCTCGCTGCGGGTGCCGAACAAGCGGCCCGGACGCTCGGCCACGGTGCGGTGTTCTTCGAACCGGAGCCCGTCGAAGTTTCCGGAAGCGATGCGGCCGAGGTTGGCCAGCGATTCCGAGGGGGTCGCGCGCGAGGGTGTGACCAGCCATTGCCGAGTGCCCGGGCCGTCTGTCTCCTGGAAATCGAAGTACGCGTTGTGGGTGGCCGTGGTGTCCTTGCGGTCCATCGACGCCGGGAACTCGGCACGGATCCGCTGTGCCCCAAAGGTATCCATTGCCGGATCAGTACCCAGGCCGCGGCCCAGGCGGCCATGCGAGTCCGATGTCCGCCCGCCCAGGCCCGTGACGAAGTCCCGCGAGGACGAGCCGACGAACACCCGGTCCGTGCGGATGCCGAAGTCGCTGGCATGGTTCAGCGGGCCCGCACCCGGTGAGCCCATCAATGTCACCGACTCGATGTGGCCGGCCAGCCGGCCGTCGCGGCCGGCGAAGCTCGTCGTCGTCGAGCCGTACGAATGCCCGAACAGATGGTTGCCCTTGAAATGGCGGCCGTCACCGGCCATTGCATCTCGCGCCGCGTTGAACGCGCTGATGTCGGCGTGCAGGATGTCGCCGCCGGCCTCCGCCAGATCGGTGCTCCCGACTTTGAGCGTCGCCGAGCCGTTCGGCGCGTCGTAGCCCAACCACGCGATCGAGGCCGCAGAGATCGACTGGTCCCCGGCACGCGTCGACTGCAGGATGTTCAAGGCGCAGTGCATGATGTAGTCGAGCTTGTCGACCTGCGCCCCCAGGCCAGGCACGTACCACGACACCGAATCCGCCTGGTAGGGGTCGACACCGAAACTCACCAGCACCCTGCCGTCGCCACCGAAGGCCGGCGGGTCGAAAGCCAGGATCAGCGGTTCCCCGACCCCGGCCTGTCGAGCTGCTATATCTGCGCGGTCCAGGGCATTCTCGAGCTTCTTCACCCGGAGTAGGAAGTCGAGCTGCGTGTCGTCCGGCTTGGTCCCAGCGTCGATCAGAGCTTGAATGTCCGCCGCACGATCCAGATAGCGTTGCAACACACGACGATTGGCATCATTGCGAGCGTCGGCGGGGATACCTTCGGCGTTGCCGATCTGGAACGGGTGCGCGTTCAGAAGCGCCTGTTGGTGATCGTCCGACAATCCCGACCACCACTCCGCGTTGGCGCGGGCACGAGCTGCGGCCTGCGGCTCATCGCCCAGCGGAGTGGTCAGCTCGTCGATGGATACCTGCGGATTCCGTTGTCGCAGAGCGTCAGCCACGAGCGGGTTGGTCGCACGGGAAGTTTCACCCGGATGCCACCGTGGGTTCCAGCGGCGCAGTTCCCTCGGCTGTTCGGTGTCTGTATCACTGTCCAGCCGCAGCGCCCGACCGGCCGCGGGTTCCACGGTTCGCCCGTCGCGAACCGTGCGGTGTTCCTCCGGGTGCACTTCCTGGCCGCGCCCCGCGGCGATCCGGCCGAAGTTGGCCGACGATTCCGTACGAACACGTGAACCGTCAGGATTCTCGATGTACCGGTAGTAGCTTCTGTGGGTCCCGACCGCACTCAGGTCGTTCATCGAATCGGGGAACTGCGCAGTAATTCGCACCGCGCCGAAATCTTTCATCGCCGGATCCACGCCCAGGCCCCGTCCGAGGAACCGGCCATTCTGTCCCGGTGTGCGTCCGCCCAGGCCGGTAACCGGATCCAGCGACGACGATGCGACGAAAACGTTCTGAGCGCCGATCCCGAATCCCTGGGCGTGCCGTATCGGGCCGGCGCCCGGAGAACCGAGCAGCGTGACCGTGCTGATGTCTTCGGCCAGTCTCCTGCCCTTGCCGGCGTAGCTCGCGGTGGTCGAGCCGTACGAGTGCGCGAAGATGTGGTTGTTGCGGAATGTGCTGCCGTCGCCGGCGGTGATGTTGCGCGCGGCGTTGAACGCCCGTATGTCGCTGTAGAGAATCTCCCCGCCCTTGCGTGCCAATCCACTCGCGGCGACGCGAGGGATGGCCGCATCGTTGGGCGCGTCATACCCGATCCAGGCGATCGACGCCGCTGCCAGGTTCGGATCCTCGTGTTGCGTCGACTGCAGATGGTTCAGCGCGTTGCGCATGTTGCCTTCGAGCTTGTCGATCGTCGTCGCGAACCCCGGAATCAGCCACGACACCGAATCCGCCAGGTACGGGTCGGCACCGAAGCTCACGACCGCCCGGCCGTCACCGCCGAACGCCGGAGAATCGAACGCCAGTACCAGCGGCGGGTCGATCCCGGCCGCTGCCGCTTCGCTCTCCATCGTCGCCAATGCATTCCGAAGGTTGTTCATGCGCCGCAGCAAGTTGAATTCGCGCTTGGTGGGCTTCTCGCCACGGTTGATCTTGTTCTGCACAAAATCTCGGGCACGTTCCATGGCAAGGCGATTCGCCTGGTTGCGGTCCTTCGGTGCAATCCCCTCGGAATTGCCGATCTGCCTGGGATAGGTGTTTATCAGCGCTTCACGTTGTTCTTCGGACAGGCCCGCCCACCATCGCGCATTGGCCTCGGCTCGGGTGACGGCATCGTCTGCCTTGCCCAGCGGGTTGACCACCTCATCGATGTCGACCGCCGGATCTCGTTGCGCCAGAGCATTGTTCGCCATCTCGCGGGTGGTCGGCTCGACGGTGGTGTGCTCGGGAGGATCGGCCGGAGTGTCCGTCTGCGCCGGCGGATCTGTCTCGGAAGATGCCCCGAAGGCTTCGGTGGTGGGATCGGCGCCGAGGTTCACCTCGACGATCGGGGTCCGGCCGTGCAGCGCGGCGGGCAGTTCGCGCGCCGTCGATGCGACGCGGACGTTGCCGGCATCCAGACCGAACTCCGCGGCGTGGCGCACCGGCCCCGTCCCCGGCGAGTCGGTGAAGGTGATGGCGCGGATATCGTGTGCCAACCGCCCATCTCGCCCGGCATAACTGACCGCGGTCGTGCCGTAGTCCTGCGCGAAGATGTGGTTCTCGCTGAAGTGGCCACCGTCGGCGGCCAAGGTGTCGCGCGCGGCGTTGAATGCACGGATATCGCTATAGAGGATCGCCCCGCCTTCTCGGGCGAGCTGGTGACCGGCTGCGCGCCAACGGTTCCAGCCGCTGGGCGTGTCGTAACCGAGCCACGCGATCGCGGCAGCCGTCTGTGTCGAGTTCGCCTGTTGGGCCGCCTGCAGGTGGCTGATCGCGTCGCCCATGGTGACGCCGATCCGGTCGATCGTCACCCCCTGTCCGGGTACGTGCCACGACACCGAGTCCGCTTGATACGGATCGGCACCGAAGCTGATGACCGCGCGCCCGTGGCCACCGAATTCCGACGCATCGAAGGCCAACAGCAGCGGACCGTCGATACCCGCGGCCTGGGCCTGGGTCTGCGCCTGGGCGAGCGAACTCTGGATCCGCTCCAGCCGCGCCAGCGTCTTGCTCTGCGCTCTGGTGAGCCGATGTCCGCTGTCACGCCAGGACTTCAACTGATCGCGCTGGTTGCCGAGTAGTTTGGTGTTGGCCTCATGGCGAGCCTTGGGCGAGACACCTTCGGCGTTGCTGATCTGCTGGGGGTGCACATCGATCAAGGCCCGCTGTTCTTCCCCGGACAGCCCGGCCCACCAGGCGGCATTGGCGCGGGCCCGCGCATCGGCAGACTCCATCAGCCCCAGCGGATTTCGCAGTTCACCGTCTCGCTTGGCGAGCGCCTGATCGGCGAGATCACTCTGCCGGGTGACGCCTTGCCACTGCTCACCCGGCGTCTGGTCCGGCGTGCCCTGAACGTCGCCCACTGCGATCGCGGCATCGAGGTCATCTGGACGAAGCCCGAGCTTGTCGACCGCAGCACCTTCTGAATCAAGGAAACCGACCGCGGTCGTCGACACCGCGTGCTGGCCCCACGACGGCGGCCAGCCCTTCCGTTCGCCGCGGTGGAGCAGATATACGTCCTTACCGTCGTATACCGCCACATAGGCGTGCCCGCCCTGGCGCTGCCCCTCACCGGCCCACGCGGATGTGATGACCGCGGCCGAGCCGGGCGCCATGCCCCGCAGCCTGGCCTCGATCTGGCTGTAGGTGGCGAAGTCGGCCCGCGACCCGACGGCCTGGTACAGGGCACGCGCGGGCATTCCGGTGGACGTCGGCTCCCCGGTGACCTGATACTGCTTGCCGAAGTGCCGGGACAGATCATCGGCCGCGTCGAGCAGACAGTTCTGGCCGCTGTGCGGCGGATCGCTCTGATCGCCCTGCGGCGGTCCGCCGGTGTCCTGGGCAGCGCTCTGATTCGTGGCCTGGGCGGTGTCCTGGACCTGCGCGGCCGGAACGGCCACCTGCGATTCCGGCCCGGCGGGGCGCGCGGTGGGAGCCTCCTGCCTGGTTGTGGCAGACGTTGAAACTGACTTCGAATCAGGTTTCGCCGCAGTCGGTTTGGCGTTCTGATCCGGAGTGGTCGTCGGCGTGGTGGTGACCGCCGGCTGCGAGGTGGGCACCTGCGACGTCGTGCTGGTCGACGACGGTTGGGCCGGGGCACCGACAGCCGGGGCCTGCTGCTGCCCGGGAGCGTCCGGCGCGGAGGTCTGCGGCGCCGGATCGGAAGGTGCCTGAGTGACGTCGGTCGGCCCGGTATCGACCTGCCCGGTGTCAACTTGTCCGGTATCGACCGACACCGGTTCTGCGGTCACCGCAGCCTGCGGCACGTCCGTCGTCGCAACGTGCGCGGCGGGACTGGCGACGTCCTGGTCCGGGCTCAGCGCGGCGGTGTGCGCGGGCTCATCCTGCGACGAGTGCTGCTCGTCCGGCGCGACGGAGTGCCGCTCGTCGGGCGCGACGGAGGGCGGGTCGGCGGGCGCATCGTCGGATTCGTGTTTGACGTCGGTTTCGGCGTCTGCGTGATCCGGCGACTCGTCGATGTCCTGCGCCGTCGACTTGTCGGCTGCACCGTGCTGTTCGGAGTTGCGGGAGGCGGACTTCGAATCGGATTGCGGCGTGGTGTTGTTCGTCTGACCAGCGCCGGCGCGTCCCGGGCTCGACTTGGCAGGAGCGGCCGATTGCCCCGTGGAATCGTTCTGCGTAGTTCGGTTGGTGTCAGTCTCGCCGTCGTCGTCGCTGTCCTGTCGTCCGGTGTCGAGCTCCCCATCCGGATTCTCGCCCCGCAGTCCGACGTTCGGCGCATCGGGCCGCGGGGGTCCGCCGCCCGGATTCGCCTGGTTGTTCTGCTGAGGCGTGTGGCCTCCACCGATGCCTTTCAGACCACCGATGCTGGTGCTGGTGGAACTGGCCAAGATCGAGATCGTGTCGAATTCGCCGCCGACCGCCAGCGTGCCGGCGACGTTGCCCGACACTCCGGCGGTGAACATGGTGGTCGCGCCCTTGGTCCCCGCCATGAACCGGTTACGCGCAGGCCCGAGCCCGTGGGCAACCGGCACGGCGGTGGCACCGCCCGCGCCGCCACCGACCACGGAGGAGATCGCCGTCTGCTGGAACCTGTCCCACCGGTAGGCGGCATGTCCGTTGTTGGCCTGGATGCCCTGGACAATCCCTTCTTGGAGGAGCCCCTGCCCTAGTTCCTCCACGGATTCCTGGATGGTTTCGTGCAGGAGCCGCTTCATCATCGTCTTGGTCAGCAGTTCGGCCATCTTCTCGCCGAGACGCCGGATCGCCCACATGACGAGGGCACGGATCCACGCGATGGTCGTGGTCTCGATGACGGGGATGGCAGCTGTCGACGCCCCGTAGGTCGGACCCGCCATGGCGAGGCTGTACGAAATCTCGGCGGCGGCGAGCGCCAGTCCGACGATGATCGACAGCTTGCTGTATTCGATCTCGGAGCTGAAATTGGTGGCGCCCTCACCCATTCCCGCGATGCCCTGAGCCAGCTTGTCCACCGTGTAGTCGCCGTCGAACAGCATGGCGAACTGTCGATCCGCGGCCTCGGCGGTGTCGCCGGTCAGTACCGACATGGTCTCACCGCGGACCCTGTTCAGGTCCGGGATCAGGTCCTGTAAGGCTTCGGCCGCGGCCTGGTAATGCTCGCCGATTCGGCGGGTTCGGGTTTCGCTGCCTTGCGGCCACTCACCGCCCGCGAGATATGACACCCACTGGAGTTCGGGTGGGATCTGGATGTCCACGCGGTGTGGTGACCGCTACGGCTGGTCTTGCTGTTCGAAGGAGTCCGCGGAACCCTTCAAACCGTCCGAGTAGTAGTCGAGCAGATCGGTCTTCACCACTACCGAGCCGTCGACCCAATCCTTTTGCGCCAGATAGCCCGCACTGCCTTTCGCGTACCCGTCACCCATCTTGTCGTCACCCCACGCGGCACCTTCGGCCATCAGATTCGATTGCAGGGTAGACAGCACGTTCTTCATCCTGACGCTGACATCGTTCAGGTCCTTCGAGGTCGCCCGCAGGTCAGAAGGACCGACACCGAGCTCGTCAGCCATCGTTCAGCTCCTCACAGTGGGAAATGCGGATTCGTCCCGGTCGTCATCCTCAGGTGCACTCGCCTGGACGGCCGTTTCGTCTTGGCCGAACACGGATCTGGTCAGGTCGCGCAGGTCAGGCGCAGTGTCGGCGATGTCGGACAGTGACGGCATCATCCGGCGTCGTTCTTCGATCGGCATCATCAGCGCGGCCGACCGTTGCGCCACATCGTGCGCAGCAGTCTGCGCGGCCGCGGTGACGTGGCCACCGAGTTCTTCGAGTTCGTACTCTTCGAGATACGACTCATCGATGACTGTCTCGGTGACATGGCCCCGAGCGTCGACCGTCACCTGGACCAGGCCATCGGCCTCCTCCGCGGTCGCGGTGAGCTGCGCCTGCTCGCGCTGCACCGCAGCAATATCGGCCATCTGCTCGGAGACCAAGGCGAGCACCTCGGTCATCTGATGCCGGAGGGCATCGTTACTCATTCCGACAAGTGTTCCAGATCCACAAAGGCGCCGCCACGTTCTTTGCCGAATTCGATTACGGCCGACCATATTTGAGTGCATGGACAATTACGTTTGCGAAATTGCCATCGTCGCAATGCCACTCACACCGTAATTTGCCACTGTTGCGTAGATAACCGAGATTTACTCGACAGTCCACATCCCCCGGCGATAGCTCGCGCGTCCTCAACCGATGCGAACATTCTTTGCCTCCACCGCAGGTCGGTTCGAGCGCGGTCACCGGTACTGGGGGCCGCCTCGTAGCCGGGGAAACTTTTCCGCCACTGCGGCAGCCAGTTCCAGATACGCCTGCAGCGTGGCCGGGTCGAGCAGGTCGAAGTCGACGTCGGCGCCCTCGGCCAGGTGCGGATCGAACGGGATCATGTGCACCGAGCGGCAACGGGCCTCGAAGTGCTCGTAGACCTTGTCCAGTTTGAGCTTCGCCGACCCGGGTCGCGAGGCACTCAGCACCACATGCGCTTCGCGGACCAACGCCGAGTGTCCGTGCTGCATCAGCCAATCCAACGTTGCCGACGCACTGCGGGCCGCGTCGATGGCCGGTGAGCTGACCAGCACGATCGCATGCGCCAGATCGAGCACACCCGCCATCGCCGAATGCATGATCCCGGTGCCGCAGTCGGTGAGGATGATGTTGTAGTAGCGACGCAGGATGCTGACGGTGCGGCGGTAGTCGGATTCACCGAACACTTCCGAGACCGCGGGCTCCTGCTCGCTGGCCAACACTTCCAGTCGGCTGCCCGCCATCCGGGTGTGGCTGCGTACGTCGGCGTAGCGCTCGATGTTGGGATCCGACAGCAGGTCGCGCACAGTGGACTCGCTCGACACGTCCCGTACCCGCTCGGCCAACGTTCCGCGGTCCGGGTTCGCATCCACCGCGATCACCCGGTCGTGGCGCATCATCGACAGCGCCGAGCCCAATCCCAAGGTGGTGGTGGTCTTTCCGACTCCACCCTTGATCGACAGCACCGCGATCCGGAAGTCACCGGCGATCGGCTGACGGATCTGGGCCAGCAGGTCGTCGCGCTCCCGATCTTTGCGCGACTCACCCGGGCTGACCCGTCCGGCACTGGCCAGGTGCACCGCGCGGCGCCAACCGGAATGGGGTGCGCGGGAGCGGTTGAGGATCCCGGCGTCGTCGAGCGAAGGCGGCACCGGCGTGTACTGCGGCGGCTGCGACACACCCGGCGGCGGCATGAACCCCGGTGGTGGCGGCATGAACCCCGGCGGCGGCAACGGCGGAAGTGGAGGCGGCGGCGGTGGTGGAACCGGCCTCAGCGGCGGAATCGGAATCAGCTCAGTCGGCTCGGGGGCCGGCGGCTCCGGCTCCGGAGCTGGACGTTCAGGTTCCGGCTCGGGGCTGCGCGGCTCATCGAAGTCGAACCGTTGCGCGAACTCCCTTGACCCGATCGGACTGTGCATCTGCCACGGCGGCGGGGCGAGCCGACGTGCCGGTGCAACGGCCGAGGGCTCGGGCTCCGGCTTCGTGAAGGCGTCGGTCACGTCGTCGGCGGGCGACGTCGCGGTATGGATCTGCCGGGCTGACCGTTGTGCCGCAATCTGTTCCAGCAACGCCGCAGCCCGGGCCTCCACCTGGTCCAATTCGCCAGGTGCCAGGTCGTCGAGCGATCTGGGCTCGCCGATCGGCCGATTCTCGTCCGGCATCTTTCCCCTCACTCACCTGGTCCGTCGCCGGGCAGCAGCCACCGCTACCGCCGCCACCATCAACGCAAGACACGCCGCGGTGACGGTGAAGACGATCCTGCGGGCCCGCACATTACCCGGATCAGGTTGCGGTGGCCCGCTGATCGGTGAAGAGGCAGTGACATCGCGGCGGTCTGCTGCAGGTGGCAGCTGGTAGGTCAGTGCCGCGACTGGGTCCACGACTCCATAACCCGTGGCCTGGTTGGGTCCATTCCCCGGGGTGCGGGCGGTGCGTTCGAGCAGATCCTTCACCTCACCGGCGGTCAGACCCGGATACCGCGACCGGATCAACGCCGCCACACCCGATACGAACGGCGCCGCGAAGCTCGTTCCGTTGAGCGGGGCCAGCCCCTGCTGGCCGAGCTGGGCGTTGCTCAGTCCGGGCCCGCCGGGGTCCAGCGAGGTGACCCGCTCACCGGGGGCGGCCACCGCCACCCACGGCCCATGCAGGCTGAAGTCGGCCGGGGTGGCCGATGTGGTCACCGCGCCGACGGTCACGACATAGTCGGCGAACCAGGCCGGGCTGGCGATGGTGCTGACGCTGTTCCAGCCGTTGTCCAGCGGTTGGTTCGGATCGTTCATGTTGTTCTGCGCGTTGCACATGCTCTGGCTGTTGAAGTTGCCCGCCGCGGCCACCACCACGACATTGCGTTCGTAGGCGTAGCGCACCGCGCGCCCGAGTTCACGGTCGTCGAGGCCGGCCGAAACGGGCGCGCAGGCCACCTCCGACAGGTTGATCACCGTGGCACCGAGATCCACCGCCCTGGTGATCGCGAGCGCCAGGGTGTGCGTGTTGCCGTAGCCGATCGACGTCGCGTTGGGGTCGTCGTTCTGGCTGCTGCTCGTGCCCGCGACGCTGTAGGCGCCGCTGTTCTGGCGGATCGAGAGGATCGCGGCCTCGGGGGCGACCCCGGCGAAGCTGTCACCGTCGGCCGGCGCCGCGGCGATGATTCCGGCGACCAGGGTGCCGTGCGCGTCGCAGTCGACCAGGCCGTCGCTGCCCGACACATAGTCGCCGCCGGGCTCGAGTGCGGGCAGCCGGGGGTGCCGGTTGACGCCGGTGTCGATCACCGCCACTTTCTGTCCGGCACCGCGGGAAAAGCGCCAGGCCCTGCGGTATTCGAGCATCGCCTCGGCGCTGGTCTGTTTGGTGAAGTCGGTGCCCGGCAGCACGCCGGTGGGGATACCGCAGATCGCCTTCAGTTCGGTGGGCTGCGCCGGTGCGACGGGCCCGCTCGGTGGCGGTCCGGGTTCGACGACAGGCGGCGTCACGGCACCGGCCGGGGGTGCCCCGAAACCGGCCAGCGCCACGGTCAGGACGACGGTCACCGCCGCCGAGCACCGCCGGGCGCTCACTGGCCGCCCAGCCGTTCGTACAGTCCGAGCGGCCACAACGCCAGCGGTATCACCGCCGCAACGGCCACGTATTCCAGATACCCGAAGGCGGTCCGGAACCGCTGAACGTATCGGGCCATGGCGCCGCCGACCGCGACCACGGCGAGCACGACGACCCCGGTGAGCTGCAACGGCCACACCCCGGACTGGGCCTGCACGCAGGTGATCAGCACGAGCCCCAGCGCAGGCACTCCGAGCGCCACCCGTTCGGGCCAGGTGGCCGCCCGGCGGACGTGCAACGCCGACACCGACGCACAGATCAGTGCGAAAGCGAAGGCAGCCCAACCCGTCTCGACCCGCATCAGCACGGTCGCACCGAGCAGCGCCACCGCCGCCGCACCGGCCAACAGGCCCGAACGGGTCAGCACCGCCGCGTGCACCCTGGCCCACACCTGTTCCGCGCTGGGCATCGGGGTACCGGGTTCAACCGCGGCGGCGGACACAGCGAAGGGATCGTCCCCGCGTGACGCGCCGACGGGCGCCACCGGGTACCGGTCGAGCCGTGCCGTCAGCGCAGGCACCGCCAGACACCCGAACACCGCTACGATGGCGACGACCGTGGCCACCACCGCGACCGGTGCACCCAACGCGCGAACCGCGAACGCCACGGTGCCGAATCCCAGCACGACCGCAGCCGCCACGTACGACCAGTGGCCCGCGCCGATCACGCGGTGACAGATCGCGGTGAGCCCCAACAACACTGCGCAGCCACACGCGAGTCCGACGGCACCGTGCGGTGCCGCCACCACCCAACCCGCCGCGGCGCCGACGGCGATCACCGACGGGCCGACCGCGGCGGCGATGTCGGCCCGGCCGAGCATCCGGCGCGCGAGTGCGCCACCGGCGACCAACGCCACGCTGGTCAGCGCTGCCGCACCGAGGATCACCGGCCGGTGCACCGTCAATGCCGGGGCGAGCAGGAGCACCACCCATACCGCCGAGCACAGCCACAACCCGGCGAAGGCCATCGTCCCCGCCGCGGTGGCATTCCACGCCGCGTACGACGCCCGGTTCAGTCGGGCCGCCGCATCCACCACATCGTCGTACAGAGTGGGCGGGGACAACGCCCGGCGGGCCGAGAGATGCAGCAGCTCACCGTTTTCCACGCCGGCCTCGCGCAGGGTCCGATCAGGTTCCAGCGCATCGGCCCCACCGGCACGACTGAGCACCCAGAACGTCCGTCGCTCGTCGCGGTCGGCCAGGTCGTCACTGCGCTCGGCGTCTCGGGACTTGATCAACCGGGCCAGTTCCGGCAGGAACGCCGCCACCGGCACATCGGCCGGCAGCGCGACGTCGAGCTGGGTGCGGCCACCCACCACGGACACCCGTATCGCCTCGGGTGCCGCGGACACCACGTGCAGCTCGCGGAGCTCCTCGACCCCGGTCACAGGTCGGGCATCCGGGACAGTTGGACCACGCCGCTACGGGTGGTCCGGGAGACCAGCATGCCGCGGCCCGGAGGCATCGGTCCGGCCTTGTATCCGCCGAACAGACCACCCTCGTCTCTGCTGCCGCTCATCACCAAACCGTTGCAGGACAGGTCTTTCAGTCGCCCGACGATCGGATCCATCATCGCCCGCCCGGCACCACCGCTGCGCCGGGTGACCACGACACGTAGGCCGATGTCGCGGGCCTGCGGCAGATACTCGACGAGCGGGCCGAGCGGATGGCTCAGCGATCCGCCGGGGATCAGGTCGTAGTCGTCGATCATCACGAACAGGTCCGGCCCCGACCACCAGGACCGTTCCTTGAGCTGCTGCTGGGTGATGTCGTTGGGCGGCAGCCGGTCTTTGAGGGCACCGGCCAGGGCCATCATCAGATCCGTACACGACTGCGGGGCCGTGGCATAGCCACCCAGGTACTCGTCGGGGACCACGCCCAGCATCGAGCGACGGAAGTCGACCAGGATGATCTTGGCCTCCACCGGGCTGGCGTTCTCCATCACGCCGGCCGCGATGTTGCGCAGCAGACCGGTCTTGCCGCATTCGGTGTCGGCGAAGGCGACCAGGTGGGGTTGGGAATCGAAATCCAGGACCACGGGTGCGAGTTCATCCTCGTCGATGCCGATCGCAATGCGGGCCTTGCTCAGTTGCCCGGCATCGCGCGCTACTCGCACGACGTCGTCGCGGTTCACGTCGTGCGGCAGCATCCGCACCCTCGGCGCCTCGCGGTCCTGGTAGTGCGCGCGGACGGCCTCGACGGCGCCGGCCACGCCGGCGGGCAGATCCTCCACCGCGGAACTGGTGTCGAGCCTGGGCAACCCGATCAGGATGTGCAGTCGCTCGGAGTTGATGCCGCGTCCGGGCCGCCCGATCGGCACCAGCTCAGCCGACCGCCGCGCCACCTCGCTGTCGATCGGGTCACCCAGACGGAGCTCGACGCGGGTACCGAGCATGTCCTTGACCGCGGGCCGGATCTCCATCCAGCGCGATGCCGTGATCGCCAGGTGCACGCCGTACGACAGACCCTGGACAGCCAGCGATTGGATCACCTGGTCGAGCGATTCGAAGTCGCTCTTGATCGACGCCCAGCCGTCGATGACCAGCACCACGTCACCGAACTTGTCCTGGCTCACCTCGCCTTTGGCCTTGCGCTGACGGAAATCCCGCATGGATTCGATGCCGAGTTCGCGGAACAGCTGCTCGCGGGACCGCAAGACCCCGGCCACCTCGGCGACGGTGCGCCGGATCGCGTCGGCGTCCATCCGGCCGGCCACCCCGCCGACATGCGGCAACTTGGCCAGGCTCGTCAGGGTGCCACCACCGAAGTCCAGGCAGTAGAACTGCAACTGCTCGGGAGTGTGGGTCGCGGCGGCGGCCAGCATCAGCGTGCGCAACGTGGTGGACTTGCCCGACTGCGGCCCACCGACCACCGCGACGTTGCCCTGGGCACCGGACAGGTCGACCATCAGCACGTCCCGGCGCTGATCGTAGGGCCTGTCCACCACACCCATCGGCATCCACAACCGGCCGTTGACATTCGCCGGAGCCGACCAATCGGAGTCCGGCAGAAGCTCGTTCACGGCGGGACTGTCGTCAAGCGGCGGCAGCCACACCTCATGGGCGGGCCTGCCGTGGCCGCGCAGACGGCTGACGACCATGTCGAGCAGTGTCTTCTTGACAGGCCCAGCGGGGCTGCCGACATTCGCCTCGGTTTCGACCGCCGGGAGCGCTGACGGCGCCGGCCCGCGGTCGGGCACCGGATCCTTCTTGACCGGCGTCGCGGTGAACAGCTTCGGCGCGAGCGCACCCAGCTGGGTGACCCGACCGGTGCGCGCCGACACCCGCGGTTTGACGTACTCCCCCGACACATAACACGCGTTGAACCGGATGGGTTCGGAGGCATCGCATTTCAGGAACGCCGAACCGGGCACGCTGGGCAGGTGATAGGCGTCCGGCACGCCGAGCACGCTGCGGGACTCGCCTGCCGAGAACGTCTTGAGGCCGATGCGGTAGGACAGGTGCGAGTCCAGTCCGCGCAGCTTGCCCTCCTCCAGCCGCTGCGAGGCCAGCAGCAGATGCATGTGCAGAGACCGGCCAAGTCGGCCGATCATCACGAACAGCTCGGCGAAATCCGGCTTCTGGGACAGCAGTTCGGAGAACTCGTCGACCACGATGAACAGGGCGGGCAGTGGCTCCAGGTCGGCGCCCGCCGCCCGGGCGCGCTCGTATTCGGAGACGTTCGGGAAGTTTCCGGCGGCGCGCAGCAGTTCCTGGCGGCGGTTCATCTCACCGGCCAGCGCGTCGCGCATCCGGTCCACCATCGTCAGTTCGTCTTCGAGGTTGGTGATGATGGCCGCGATGTGGGCGATCCCGTCCAGACCGAGGAACGTGGCCCCGCCCTTGAAGTCGACCAGCACGAGGTTGAGCTGTTCCGGCGAGTGCGACGTGATCATCGAAAGCACCAGCGTGCGCAGGAATTCGGACTTTCCCGATCCGGTGGCACCGATACACAGCCCGTGCGGGCCCATCCCGCCCTCGGCCGCTTCCTTGATGTCGAGTTCGATGGGCTGCCCGTTCGGGGTGATCCCGATCGGGACCCGCAGCCGTTCTCGCAGAGACCGCTGTCGCCACACCTGTTCGGGCACGATCGCGGCGGCGTCGGGGATCTTCAACAGCGCCATCAGGCCGGGGTCGACGGCCCGCGAATCGGCCTCCAGGCTGACGATGTGCGCGGCGTTCGCCGGGCGGTAGCGCCCGATCCGCCGTGCCGTCGTCTCGGCCTCGGCGATCGTGATGGTGTCCGGGGTGGCGAACCGTTCGACCCCCACTGCGGTGCGGGCGGCCACGTCGTCACCCTCGACCACCAGTTGCAGGCTGCGTCGTGCCGAGGCACCGGGCCGCAGGCCGTTCAGATCCAACAGCGTCACACTGTCCAGGCCTGCGTCGGTGATCAACTGCTCGTCGCCGGTGACGAATCCGTCGTCGAGTACGACGACGAGCTGTTTGAGTCCCTGGGTCGGCGGCGCGTTGCGGGTGAACCGGCCGCGTTCGGCCAGCTCGGACGACAGTGCGGTCTCCATCAGCTCCAGCGTGGGGAACAGCAGCCGCATCGAACCCATACCGTCGCGGGTCACCGCATGCTGCGCGTGCGGCAGCCATTTGACCCAGCTCCAGTTCTCCCCGTCGGGGTTGGCCGTGACGATCGCCACCTGCACATGGTCCGGCCCGTGAAAGGCGCACAGTTCCAACACCATCGAGCGCACCAACTGCCGCGCGAGCGCACGCTCCCCTTCAAAGGTGATGGTGGGAAACGCCCGCAACGACACGGCGGTCGGCAGCGCGTGCACCACGGAATGGGTCTTGACGAACCGGCGCAGCGCCACCGTCGACACCGGCTCCAGGTCCTCGGGCGGTCCGGTCTCGGGCGCCATCAGCCGGGTGGCCAACCGGTGGGTCCCGATCCCGACCCGGATATGGCAGTAGTCCGCATCGCTTGGCCGCCGCTCCCACATCCGACGGGTGCCCACCACATCGGTCAACGCCCGCGGATCGGGATGACTCCACTCCAGCGCCGTGCGTTGTTCGGCCCCGGTGGTATCGGCCTCCTCGCGAAGATTCGCCAGATAACTGAAGTAGTCCTTGCGTTCCTCGTTGAGCTCGGCTGCGGCTTTGCCATTTCGGTTACCACCGCCCATGAACATGCCGACCATCGACATGATCATCATCATCGGAAAGAGCAGGAACATCGGGCTTCTGGCCATGTCCCGGCCACCGACCGTGACCATCAACGCGATCATGCCGATGACCGCCACCAGCATCACGAACGGCATCAGGCGCATCGCCAGGTTGCCAGGGATGGCCCGCGGAACCTCGGGCGGTGGGGCCAGGCTGACCTCGCCACCGGGCATCCTCGGCGGCGCCACCCGAAGTCGGCGGACGAAGCCCTGCGTACTCAACCTGCCCTCCCGGAAGCTGCCGTGCCGGATGCTGGGTATTGTTCGGGTCAGCAATCCCATTGCGCAGGAGGCCGACTGGATTGTGACCCTACTTGAGTCAGAGCTCGAAGCCGAAGCTGAACCCGAACTCAGCCGATTGACCTTGGTAGTCGGCGAACTGAACATCGATGTCGGGCTGCCTGCCCACGTCAGCATCGCCCAATACATTCCCGATGTCATCGATATCGCGAATGAACAGATCTCCGCGAGCGACTCGGTCATCGAATTTGACGCTGCCGACGGACATTGGACGTTGGCCCCGCTGGGCGGCGAACCCATCGCCCCGCACCTGTCCCTCGGCGAGGCCGGCATCTACGACGGCGACCTGCTGATGATCCGCGCGGTAGGCCAGCCGATCAGCCCACTGCTGTTCGACGACGTCGACGACACCCAGACCGAAGAGCAGGGAACCGTACGCCGCTGGGTCGCAGGCAACGCGTCCGCATTGGCCGGCTTCGGCGTCACCGCGGCCGCCGCGCTGACACTGGCTTCGGTGCTGCCGCATTGGGCGGCCCGCCCCGCGGTGCCCGCCGCGGCCCTGGCACTGGGCGTGCTGGGGATGGTGCTGGCCTGCCTGGTGGCGCACCGGTCAGCGGCCGCCCCCACGCCGGCCTGGACCACCGCGGTGTCGGCACCGCTGGTGTTCGCCGGCTCGCTGTACGTGGTGCCCGACGGTTCCGGCGCCACCTCACTGCCGATGGCGTTCGCCCTCACCGCGTTCGGCGCCCTGCTGGTGCTCCTGGTCTCGGGAACCGGATCGGCCGTGTACACCGCGATCATCGCGGCCGGCGCTTTCGGCGGCGTCAGTTCGGGCGCAATGTTGCTGTGGCAGCCGCCCATCCGCACGGTCGGCGCTTTGCTCGCGACGGTGGCCGTTATCGTCGTCTATCTCGCCCCGCGGGTGACCATCGGCTTGTCGAAACTGCCCATTCCCCGTGTCCCGACAGCAGGCGAACCACTCGACGACATCGAGACCCAGGGCGGTCCCACCGTCGAGGGCGTCAACGCGATCGGCAAGCAGATCATCCCCACCGAGGAGGATCTGATCAGCCGGGTTCGGCGGGCCAACCAGCATCTCACCGGGATTCTGGTCGCCGCCGCACTGGCCGCCGTGGTGGGCTCCTATCTGTCGGTGGACGTCAGCAATGGCTTCTACTGGCAGGGAACGGTTTTCGCCCTCATGGTCGCGACCGTGCTGTGTCTGCGCGGCCGCGGTCACCATGATCTGGTGCAGTCGGCGACGCTCATCGGCAGCGGGCTGACGATCGCCGTCGCCGTGGTCCTCAAGACCGCGGTGAACGTCGAGGGGTGGCAGGTCCGCGCGGTGGTCGTGCTGCTTGCGCTGATGCTGCTGATCCTGGCGTGCGGGCTGGCCGCACCGTTGCGCGAGTTCTCCCCGGTGATGCGCCGTCAGGTCGAGATACTCGAATACATCGCTGTCGGATCGCTTTTCCCGTTGTGCTTCTGGATCATCCGGGTCTACGCGTTCTTCCGCGAGATGCGCCTCTAGAACGCCCGGTCAGCGCGCTGACACCTTCGCGCTGTCCGGGTCGGCGGCCATGCCGTCGTGTGCGACCAGCGCCGCTTCCTGGGACAGTTCCGGCCCGGGCGGCAACAGCGATATGACCGCCCACGGTGCCCACTGCGGGGCATTGGCCGGACCGTCGGCAACCTTGACCCCGCTGACCCCGAGCGCATCGGCCGTCGGCAGATCTTTGATGTGGTAACGCACCCCGGTGTCGGAGATGTAGAACAGCTGACCTGTCGAGCGGCTGTCGGGGTCGTTTCCGGTGGCCTGCACATACTCCCCGGCCCCGGGCTTCAGATACACCGAGTCCACGGCAGCTCCGGCGCCATCGGCACTGGCCAGCCGCACAGTCTGTGCCCCCTCGGCGGTGGGAAGCCGGTGCCCGACCAGCAACCGCACCTCGGCCCGGGCATCGGTGTTGGACCGTTGCCAACCCATGCACGCCACCCGATCGGGGTCGGGCGACACGATCCGGGGCGACACCAGCGGGTAGTGGTCGACCGGCAACCGGTGCACGGTCGGCACCTCGGCGAGCGTGGCCGGCGCGATCTCGGCAGCCTGCCCGGTGGCCACCTCGCCGGACGCGCCGTACCGGATGATGTCGGCCGTGGCCTGTGAAACCGGCTGCAGGCCTTCGCGCACCACGACGTAGAGCTGTTCGCCGCGGGAGTCGACGGACTTCACGATGGCGCCGACGGGGTGGTCGGGCCCGAGCGGGCCGGGCTCCCCCGAGCCCTGGATCAGCACCGGCGTGATCGGATCCACCAGCGGGAAGGTGTTGAGCAGGGACAACGACATCGGTCGGGTGGTGGCGCCTTGGAGGTGAAGTCCGTTGACCAGGACCGGATCCGACATGTCGAGCGGGGCGCGCACGCCGCGGTAGACGAGGTAGGTGGTTCCACCGGTTTCGGTGAGGATGGCTTCGGCCGGGTCGACCGGGCGGATGCCGTCGTCGAGCACCGGATCGTTGGCCAGCACAGTGGTCTGCAGGCTGGGCGTGCCCGTGGTCTCGGTGACGGCCGGCGTCAGCAGGTTGTCGCACACGGTCCACGACGACATCGCCATGTCGTCGCCGCCGTTGATGCCTGCAGGGGCACCGACGATCCCGACCATGGGGCCGCGCGGTACGGCGTCGAGAAATTTGTCGTCCACCTGCTTGGGGCTGTCGTTCCTACCGACGATCAGGCGCGCCGACGCCAGATTCAACACCGGATGGATCTGATCACCGATTCGCACGAACGGCGCACCGCTGGACTTGCTCAGCACGATCTGCGCGTCCCCGATATTCGGGGTGGGCTTGAAGAAAGCCATCACGGCCGCCGCTCCGGTGATCAGAACAGCGATCACCGCTCCCACGATCAGCGCCCTCGTCTGCCCCCGCATGGGGTCGTGAATCATCCGCGAATCGCCCCGGATGAGCGCGTGCTCGAGCCGGCGGAGCAGGAAACGATAGCCGTTCACTTGGGCGCGAGTGGTAACTTGCGCTGGCATGCGTAGGGTATAGCACGTCCGCACCACCTCGACATGACAACCGAGGGGCAATTTGAAATGCGATGCGTCCATTGGCTTTCGCAGCAAAGCTGACCGCGGCCGGTGATACCGGTCCGCAGCGGGTCGTCCCCCTGGTCGACCTGATCGCCCTGCAAATATTCGTCGTCGCCGGCATCGTCGTCGCGCTGGGGCTGGGCCGGCCCGGCTGGCAGGGCGCGGTCGCGGGCCTGGTGGTGGCCCTTCTACTCGTCGCCCCGATAGCCCGAGGTACGACAGTGCCACGGGCGCTGGCGTTGCGCGGGAGGTTCCAGCACAACCGACGACGACGCACCGGTAAATCTGCGCCCGCGTCATTGCCTACCGAACCGTTCGACGTGCCGACCCCCGACGGTCAACAGATCGGATTCCGTTGGAACGGCGCAACTTTGCTGTCGCTACTCAAGATCGACGAAAACCCCAGGGCGTTGACGGTTTTGGAGCCGGGGGT
This sequence comes from Mycolicibacterium peregrinum, assembly GCF_001665785.1. Taxonomy (GTDB): domain Bacteria; phylum Actinomycetota; class Actinomycetes; order Mycobacteriales; family Mycobacteriaceae; genus Mycobacterium; species Mycobacterium peregrinum_A. Next base: position 12,819 of record NZ_LZSO01000049.1, on the reverse strand, counting down.
CACAGTTTCCGGCGAGATGGTCCCGGTCCAGGCCCTGCTGGACTGTCTGCATCAGTTCGACATCACGCTGGAGTCCATCGACATCATCAGCCAGGGTGCCCGCTCGGCCGGCCACACCGACGTCGCCGCGGTGTACGACTCCGTGCTGGGACCGCTGCCCGCGATTGCGCAGCGCACCGTGTGGATTGCCGTGCGGTTCAACCCGTCACGATGTGCAGAGGCGGTCCGGCGCCGTGGCGGCGACCGCGATGGCATCCTGCGTGCGGCCACCACCGCGACCCGCCGCGTCGCCAATCGCCTGGCCGAGGCGGGCCTGCGACCCCAGTTCCTGTCCGCGAGCGGCATCGCGGCGGCGACCAATCAGCTCAGCGACGGGGTCAGTCTCGCCACCGTCGAGGAAACCTGGGAGGACTGCCGCGAAGGCCAGTTCCGGCTGTCCAGCTTTGCCGTACAGCCGAACATGCTGACCACGGCGGGCCTCGGGTTGTTGTGGACGGTTCCGAGTTACTCCACCACGGTGTGTCTGTCGCTACGTGAGGCTGCCGAAGAGGACGTGGTGCAGGTGCGCGGACTCGTCCGCTTCGACAGCGACGTGCGCGTCCCCACCCAGTTGCGTGGCCTCACCCCGCTGCACGGCCAGCAATTCTCGGCGCTGGCCGCGACGCTGCCGATCCCGGCTGTTCCCGGGACGGGCCGCATCGAGCACTGGGCGTCGGGCCTTCGCGCCGACGCGCTCAGTGAGCTGGCGCTGCCGGCCTCGGGCTGTGGCCAGGTGATCGGCGCGGACCAGGAGGGGCGGGCGGTGGCGCTGCCGCTGTTCGGTCCACAGATCCGTCGGGTGGAGATCGTGGGCACCCTGCACCTGGCTCAGCAGGTGGTGCTGCGCTCACTGGCGTTGGGCGCCCGGGTGCTGGTGCACAGCCGACGTCCGGCCTTCTGGCGCGACATGGTCGAGGTGGTCGGGCGCCATGACCTGCTGTGGGTCGCCGACTTCAACCGGCGGGCCATTCAGGCCGGGTCGGAGCGCAACTACACCGTCGAGATGTTCGACGGCGTACCGGAGCAACCGGTGCGGATCGGGGTCACCGCCATGGCCGTCGCGCCGCCCAACACCCGGGCATCCGATCAGGCCGATGTGGTCCTCGACCTGATCTCACTGGAAAACGACACCGTCAAGGTCAGCACCCAGGCCGGTTCGGCGGTGGTCACGATGGTGGCCACCGACGACGAGATGCGTTATCTGAGAGCATCCGCGAACAGCATCGACTGATGTGAAGGAGTGATCGTGGTCAATCCGCTTCACCGCAACCTGTCCATCCTGGTGGTGGTGCTGGGCCTGGCCGGCTACGGCGTCAGCTTCGGACCGGCGGACGCCGGCGGCGGCAACGACTGGCACGTCCGGTTCGCCGTACTGGCCGCCCTGACCGCCGCTATCGGATTGCTGCCCAACCAGACTGGACGCCCATGGCTCAGCGCGCTGCTGGCCGCCGCGGGTTTTCTCGATGCGCTCTCCAGCGTCGTCACCGCCGGCTCGGGCTGGGTGCTGACCACGATCGTGGTACTCAACGGACTACAGCTGGCGGCGGCCGCCGCGGCCCTGTGGCTCGCACCGCAGCCGGCCGCAACCACTGCCACCGGCGGATACGAGGCCTACCTCGACTACTACAACCAGGCCGTACAGCAGTACTACCAGCAGAGCGCTGTGGCACAACCGGATCCGGCGCAGCGCAGTGCCTACGGGCAGGCCTATGGCCAGGCGTATGCCCAGTCCTATGCCCAGGCCCCGGCCACCACCCGGGCCACCCAACAAGCAGCCCAGTACGGCGATTACGCCGATCTGCTCTCGCCGCAACAGAATTACGGCCGGACCGCCGCCGCAGCGCCGGCCCAGCCCGAAGGGGCCGTCGCCCCGCCCGGGCGCGCCGGCGCCGCACCCGCCCAGTCGCCCGCCACGCACGTGCCGTACCGCGCCGACGAATCAGCGCGGCCGGGTCAACCGATGTAGCAGCCAGGCGAAGGGCACCGTTGCCACCAACGTCACGAGGAACAGCACGGTCGCCGAACCGGTGTACACGTGCCAGCCCAGCACGAACTCCATGACCAGGTCCATGGCGACCACGTGCAGCAGGAAGATCTCGTAGGAGATCTCGCCGAGAGCGACCATCGGTCGGCTGCCCATCACCCGCGCGTACAGTCCGTTGTCGCCCAACGCCAACGGAGCCACCACGAGCGTCGCGATGAGCACGTAGAACATCGTCTTCGCCACGTCCTCACCCACGCCGAGGGTGAGCGCGGTGGTGGTACCCGCGATCGGGGTCGAGACCACCAGATAGCAGGCCAGCGCCAGGGGCAACGTCGCCATCGCATAGCAACGCACGCCCATCCTCGCCAGTACCGCCAGCATCATCCCCCCGACGAACCAGACCAGATAGTGCGGCAGCCAGGCCCCGCCACCCACCGGCAGCCAGTCGGTGTTGTGCAGCAGTACCAGCCAGAGCGGGCTGATCGCGGCCAGCCCGGTCAACCCGACCAGCAGCAGCACTGGCCGAAACCGCCTGCGACACAACACCACCAGCAGCAGATAGGCCAGCAGCGGCAGCACCGCATAGAACGCGACCTCGACCGCCAGGCTCCACATCTGGCTCAAACCCTGGTGCAGATACTCCGTGAAGTAGTTGTCGCTGTAGATCTGGGTCAGCGTCAGGTTGCGCAGCAGGCCGGTCCAGGTGTGGCCGGGATTCGGTTGCACGGGCCGCAGTTCGTAGATGCCGTAGACGAGCAGGACGGTGACGACATAGGCGGGCATGATGCGGCGAAACCGGTTTCGCGCATAACGGCGGACGCTGGGCGCATCGGAGTCGGCGGCGGCCGCCCGCACCCACGGACGGAACAACAGCAGCCCGGAGAGCACGAAGAAGATCGCCACCCCGACCTCGAGGCGCGCGCTCATCAATCCCACGTACCCCTGCGAGAGCAGCCCGGTGCCGTACGCAGCGTGGGTTCCCATGACCGTCAGCGCGGCGACCGCGCGCACCCCGGTGAGCGACGCGACACGATCCGCATGCGAGACCTGCTCGAGGCCGCCCTGATCGTCCTCCACCTCTGAGGTCATTGGTCGGCCCGCTCCGTCGTCATTTGGCCATTCTGCTGCGCGCACGGCCATTCGCGTTGTTGCATCGCGGTGTGGGTGAAGAGGTCAGGAACACCGAGTTCAGCCGCGCGCACCGGCAGGAGTACCGGCGCAAGGTGCAGCTGTGCCTGGACGTCTTCGAGACCATGCTGGCGCAGTCGAGTTTCGAGTTCGAGCGTCCGCTCACCGGCATGGAGATCGAGTGCAACCTCGTCGACAACGAATATCAGCCCGCCATGACCAACCAGGAGGTGCTCGCCTCCATCGCCGATCCGGCCTACCAGACCGAATTGGGTGCCTACAACATCGAATTCAACGTTCCACCACGCCCGCTACCCGGTCGGGCGGCGCTGGAGCTGGAGGACGAGGTGCGGCTCAGCCTCAATGCCGCGGAGACCAAGGCCAACGAGGACGGCGCGCACATCGTGATGGTGGGCATCCTGCCGACGCTGATGCCCGAACATCTGTCGGGTCCGTGGATGAGCGAGTCGACGCGCTATCAGGCGCTCAACGACTCGATCTTCACCGCCCGCGGCGAGGACATGCCGATCGACATCTCCGGACCGGAACGGCTCAGCCTGCAATCGGCGTCGATCGCTCCGGAGTCCGCCTGCACGAGCATGCAGTTGCACCTGCAGGTGTCCCCCGCCGACTTCGCCCGCAACTGGAATGCGGCCCAGGTGCTGGCCGGGCCGCAACTCGCCGTGGGTGCCAACTCGCCCTATTTCTTCGGCCATCAGCTGTGGGCCGAGACCCGCATCGAGCTGTTCACCCAGTCCACCGACACCCGGCCCGATGAGCTCAAGGCCCAGGGTGTGCGGCCGCGGGTGTGGTTCGGCGAACGGTGGATCACTTCCATCTTCGACCTGTTCGAAGAGAACGTGCGGTACTTCCCGTCCCTGCTGCCCGAGCTGTCCGACGAGGACCCGGTGGCCGAACTCGCGGCGGGCCGGGCGCCGCAGCTTGCCGAGCTGCGGCTGCACAACGGGACCATCTACCGGTGGAACCGGCCCGTTTACGACGTGGTGGACGGTGTCCCCCATCTGCGCGTCGAGAACCGCGTGCTGCCCGCAGGCCCGAGCGTCGTCGACATGCTGGCCAATGCGGCGTTCTACTACGGCCTACTGCGGACGCTGTCCGAGGAGGACCGGCCGCTGTGGACCAAGATGAGCTTCGCCGCGGCGCACCACAACTTCGTCGAGGGTGCCCAGCACGGGCTCGACGCCCGGTTGTACTGGCCCGGTCTGGGCGAGGTGACGCCCGACGAGTTGGTGCTGCGCAGGCTGCTGCCGATGGCGCACGACGGGCTGCGCCGCTGGGGCGTGGCCGCCGAGGTGTGCGACCGCTATCTCGGGGTCATCGAGGGCCGTGCCAAGACCGGCCGCACCGGGTCGACCTGGCAGGTCGCAACGGTCCAGACCCTCCAGGCTCAGGGGCTGACCAGACCCCAGGCGCTGGCCGAGATGCTACGACGCTATGTGCAGCGAATGCACAGCAACGAGCCCGTCCATACCTGGGATTGAGACGCGTACGTTGGAGGAATGACATCTGGACAGGTCTTGGACTGGGATGGCGCGTACAAAGGGGAAGCAGGTTTCGAGGGTCAGCCGCCGTGGAACATCGGTGAGCCACAACCCGAGCTTGCGGCGCTGCACCGGGCCGGGAAGTTCGAGAGCGATGTGCTCGATGCGGGCTGCGGGCACGCCGAGTTGTCGCTCGCGCTGGCGTCTGACGGTTACACCGTCGTGGGGCTGGACCTGAGCCCGACGGCCATCGCCGCGGCCAACAACGCCGCACAGGTGCGCGGGCTGTCGACGGCCAGTTTCGCCCAGGCCGACATCACGTCGTTCACCGGTTATGACGGCCGGTTCAACACCGTGATCGACTCGACCTTGTTCCACTCCCTGCCGATCGAAGGTCGCGACGGCTACCTGAAATCCATCCACCGGGCCTCGGCACCGGGCGCGCACTACTACGTGCTGGTGTTCGCCAAAGGCGCGTTCCCGGCCGAGTTGGAAACCAAGCCCAACGAGGTCGACGAGGACGAGTTGCGGGCGGCGGTGTCGAAGCACTGGGAGGTCGACGAGATCCGACCGGCGTTCATCCACGCCAATGCCGTCGCACTGCCTGCTGATGTCCCGTTCGAGTTGCCCAAGCACGACTTCGACGAGAAGGGCCGCATCAAGTTCCCGGCCTTCCTGTTGACCGCGCACAAGGCCGGCTGAACCAGGCCGCCGCGTCAGAGCGGTAGTCAACACCCGGGTGCCGAATCGATTTGGCACCCGTGGAACGTGTCCGTATCCTGGTGGAATTCCTCGTATCCACCGGAGAAGGGACCCGAGTGACGACGCCGATCACGGTCGCACGAGACGCGGAGCCGTCGTCCCCAGAGTCGATCGATGACCAGGTGGTCTCTGTAGCCGCCGGTCTCAGGGCCCGGATCTCCGAGTGCCTTGCGAATATCCCGCTCCCCGTTGAGGATCCGTCTCCGGTCATCGACGCCCTCTCCGGAGGGAAGCACTTGCGCGCCCGAACCCTGTTCCTCGTCGCGCTCTCATTTGGCGAGCCCGATCCGAGGTTCGCCGCGGGTGCCGCCGTCGCGCTAGAGCTGCTGCACACCGCTTCACTCGTCCATGACGACATCATCGACAGGTCTCAATTTCGCCGGGGGCTGCCATCGCTGCATTCCGCCGCGGACCAGGCCACCGCGATCCTCACCGCAGATCTGCTCATCGCCGTCTCGTTCGAAACCGCGGCAGTCCTTGGGGAGCGCGCCGTCACGCCGCTCGCCCGCGCCTTCGGGCAGCTCTGCCGGGGCCAGCTTCTCGAACCTGCCCTCGGTTGGGGTGACGACGCTCGGCCCGAGATCGAGGGCTATGCGACGCTCAAGACCGGCGCCCTCTTCGGAGCAGCTTTCGAGCTGGGTGCCATGGCAGCTTCGTATGATCCGGCGTCCCAGGATCGTTTCCGCGAGTCGGGCGAGCGGCTCGGACTCGCATTTCAGCTCACCGACGACCTTCTTGACGTCAGGGACGACGCTCTGAATCTCGGTAAAGATCACGGGGCCGATCTCCGCAACGGAGTTCCGACGCTGCCCCTGTGGAGTGCTTATCGGCGCCTCGTCGATCAGGGCGAAACGCGTTCCGCTTCAGATCCTTCGCTGCGAAACGTCCTGGCGGACGAAGCAGGTTCGGATCGCACGCTGCAATACACGAAGGAGCGAATCGGCGCTCTGGTCGAGGAATTCCGGACGCTGCTGCCCCCGGCGAAGCGACCCCGGACACTCGACGTCACGGTGGACACAGTCCTGGCCAATCTTGACCAGTTCTCCGCCACGGATCGCGAGTCCGACGCTCCGTGAAACCCCGCCGCATCACCATCAAAGACGTCGCGCATGAAGCCGGCGTCTCGATCGCCACGGCGTCAGAATCGCTGAATGGCAAGGGACGCGTCGCAGCGGCCACCCGTCAGAACGTGATCGATGTCGCGAATCGCCTGGGGTACACGGCAAACCGGATCGCCAAGAGCCTGAATGCGGGCAGGACCGGCTCCCTCGTGCTGACCGTCTCCCCCATCGCAGTACGGTCTTCGACCACCGATCTGCAGCCCGAATGGGACATCGAGTACTACTTCAGGGTCCTCAACGGCGCCAGCGCCGAAGCCTTCAAGCGCGGGTTCCTCCTGTCCATGCTGCCGTCCCACCTGTCCTCGGAGGCGTACCTCTCCGCGGCAGACGGTCTCATCGTCGTCGACCCGAGCGATGACGATGAATTGCTCACACAAGTCGCCCGCACCGGCTTGGCCTGTGCCACCATCGGCCGGAACTCCGGCGAGTTCAGCTGGGTGGACAATGACTTCTCCACCGGCACGACAACGGCGCTGGCCCATCTGAACGCGGTACGCAGTTCGCGAACGGCGCTGTTCCTCAGCGAGACGAGTTCCTCCTATGTGCGAGACGAGCTCTCCGCATATCTCGACTGGTGCTCGGCCGTCTCGCTGGACCCGATCATCATCCGCTCTCCCGGCCCGCGGGTGGATGAGGCCGAGCCGGTGATCCGGGCCGCGCTCGCCTCGCCCGATCGCCGTTTCGACGCGGTGCTCGCCACTCTCGACACCCTGGCGTTCGCCACCGAGCGCAGTGCGCACATGCTGGGGCTGGCCGTCCCCGACGATCTGCAGGTGGTCAGCCTCACCGACAGCCGATACCTCGACTACGGCCTGCAGAAACCCATCACCGCGCTCGATCTGCACCCCGTTCGGCTGGGCGAGGTCGCAGTCGAACTGCTGGTTGCGGCACTCGACGGGGAGACCGGGCGCCGCCGCGAACTCGTGAACACATCGCTGACCGTTCGAGAATCGACGCTCGCGGACTGAACCGACGGGCTTCTCACACCGTCTCCGGGCTGGCGCTGTAGTTTCGCAACGGGTCGCAGCCCGGCTCTGGCTCTGGGGCGAGGTCCGCTTCGTCGTCGGCCGACTCGTCACGCTCGAAGATCACGATCGTCTGCCCGGTCGAGGCCGCGTGCAGCCTCCTTCGATGCACCCAGTTCTCCACCACCACTCCGAGTAGTCCGACCGCCAGCGCCCCGATGATCGTCGACCAGTCGCTGGCCCAGCCACCGCCGGTCTCCCGCGGCCACGCCACGTTCACGATCTGAAACACCAGCCACGCAAGCGCAATCCACCCGACAACGCGTCCCGCACGCCCCAGGAACAGGCCGGGCTCTTCGCTCCACTGGCCGCGAACGCGCGCGATGGCCAGGGCGAGGATCGGAAAGAGGAACGAGATGAAGAAGCCCACCGAGGAGAAGGAGATCAGGGCCATCTGAATGCCCTCGCTCTGGAACGGGATGAAGAGCAGCACCGCGATGATCGCGGTCACGACCACCGCCTTCCGCGGTAGCCCGGTGGCTCCGGAAAGGCTGGTGAGCGTACGGGCGAACGGCAGCTCGCCATTCCGCGCTGTCGCCCAGACGATGCGAGAGACCGTGATCTGAATCGTCATGAGGCTCGCGGCGAAGGCGACGACGAAAAGGGCGAGGATGCCGCGGAATACCGGCTCGGGAAGTGCGGCGGCCATGATGGCGACGGCCGGATCCGCAGCGGTCTCGGGGTTTCGCAGGAAGTCCTCGCTCGGCACCGCGAGGGTGAACGCGAGCGTGCTGAACACCACGATGCTCATGATGGCGAAGAACGAGACCACCATCGCGCGGGGCACGGCCCGCTTCGGACCCTTGACTTCCTCGGCGATCGAACTTGCGCTCTCGAAACCGATCGCGAAGTAGCTCGAGAACGCGATGGCCATCACGAGCGGAGCCGCGAAGAGCACTCCGTTGTGGTCCGGTAGCGCCGTCGGTGAGATGTACTCCAGGCTCTGGTGACGCTCGAACAAGAGCAGCCAGATCGCAACCCCGACGGACCCCACCGCCTCGGCGACGATCACTGCCACCATGAGGATCTTGATGAACACTCGCCCAGCAAGATTCACCAGCGTGCTGAACGCGAGTATCGCGACCGCCAACCACGTGACAAGCCCGTGATCGACTCCGGATAGACCGAAGATCGGCGGCATCAGCACCGCCCCGGCGTATGCGACAGCGGGAAGCGTGATCAGAAGCGTCCAGATGTAGGTCCACGAGGCGAACCAACCGTAACGAGATCCCAGGAGCCGGCGCGACCACTGATAGATGCCGCCCGAATCCGCCCACTTCGAGGCAAGTACACCCAGCGTGAGCACCACGACGAATTGGCCGGCATAGAGGATCAGGCCGCCCCAGATGAACGCAGGCCCTGAGGTCGCCAGCCCGACACCCAGGACGCTGTAGACCGCCACGATCGGCGAAACGAACGCGAACGCGACAGACAGAGCGGAAAACGTGGTGAATTCTCTCTTCATCACCATCGGTGCCTCGGCCATGGGGCTCCCTTGATTCACAGGTGAACGCATGTAACGGCGCTCACACTACGGTCGCCGAAACGTTTTAGCAACCCGAGTTAAAATGCTGGTGAATGTGTGATTGTTGATCGAAACGATTCGGGCATCGTCGGCCCGCCACCCCCTCAGCCATACTGGAGAGCATCATGACGCCACTGAACACGTTGCGCCTCAACGTCATTCAGGAGGCACCGGAGCCACGGGATCTTGCAGCCAATTTTTCCCGGGTCAGCGAGGTCGTGTCCGCGGCGCACGGAGCAGACCTGGTCGTCTTCCCCGAGCTCTTCCTCTCGGGGTACCAGACGACCGCCCTCGACGAGATCGCATTGCACGTTGACGATCCGAGGATCGCCGGGCTGGCGGACCGCTGCCGTTCGGCAGGAACCGCCCTGCTGGCCGGATTCGTCGAACGTGCCCCCGGCGGCTTTTTCGATGCCTATCTGGCCATCGACCGAGACGGCACCATGAGGAACCCCATTCGCAAAACCCACCTGTTCGGGACCGAACGCGAGGCATTCCTCAGCGGCGATGTGCTCGAACCGGTCACCCTCTGCGACACCAGGGTTGGCGTCCTGAACTGTTTCGAACTCGAGTTCCCCGAGATATCCCGCACACTCGTCCTGCGCGGTGCCGCCCTGCTCGTCGCAGGGTCGGCCAACATGCACCCCTACGAGCGCGATCATGTCATCGCCAGCAGCTCTCGCGCGCTGGAGAACCGCCTCCCGGTGGCATACGCGAACCGGGTCGGAAGCGAATCGGGGCACAGTTTCTGCGGATCGAGCCGGATCATCGACCGGGACGGCTCGGTGCTCGCATCACTCGACTCCGCCGACACCGGCAGCCTGACCGCCGAGGTGGAAATCGGATTGCGCAGCGACGGAACGATCGACATGCTCGGTCAGCGTCGCCCTGAACTGTACGAACCGTAAGAGCCGTCGGCACACATGCGTGTGCGGGCCCGGGCCCTGCTCAGCCCGAACCCGCACACGCTCACATGACCTCAGCCGACTCTTACCGGCGTGCGGGGCGACCCCGCGTGGAAGGCGAGTGCCTCCAGGACGACACGAGCAGCGATCAGCTGGGTCCGGGTCGAATGATCGTGCGCCGGAAGCGCTTCGGCGACATCGACTCCGATCAGCCCCGCCGGCGCGATGCCGCGAGTGATCTCCAGGGCCTCGCGCATGGTCATTCCACCCGGCGTCGGCGCGCAGGTCCCGGGCGCGTACGCGGCGTCGAGCGAATCGACGTCGAACGTAAGATAGAACCCTTCGTCGCCGATCCGCTCAAGGATCTGATCGACCACCCAAGCAGCACCGTGCTCCCAGATGTCCTCCAGCCAGATGACCCGGATGCCGTGGTCGCGGCAGTACTTCAACTCCGTCTTCGGATTCATCCATCCGCTGATGCCGACGAGCACCATCTTCGACGGGTCATAGCCGTTGTCGACCGCCCGGGTGATGGTGCAGCAGTGGTTCAGCTCCTCACCCCCGACGTGCGGCGCGGCATCGAGGTGCGTATCGAACTGCACCCACCCTGGGCTCGTACCCGGTCGCTTGGCAGCCTTGCCGACAGGAATGCTCACCGAATGATCGCCGCCGAACACCACGGGAATTGCTCCGCCCGCGACGATCTCGGCGATATCGGCCTCGACGCGCTCGAAGGTCTTCACGGTGTTGCCGAGAGCGACTTTGCAGTCTCCACCGTCGGCGAGCGGAAGATGCGCGAACAGATCGAAATCATAGGTCGCCTGGAAGTTCGTGAACTGCACCGAGGTCTCGCGGATCGCGCGAGGACCGTAGTTCGCGCCGCTCCTACTGATCGTCGTCGCATCGAACGGAAATCCGTAAATCACCGCCTTGGTGCCGGACGCCCTGATCACCTCACGGTCGAGTTCGATGCTCGGCACACCCATAAAGGTTCCGCCGTGTCCTCCATGCAGGAGCCCGCTCCACATCGTCTCGTCGAACGAGCCCGCGGTCACTTCAGTCATGGTGCCCTCACTTTTCCTGATATCTGCCGAAACGATTCGGCACGACCGTAGCATTCGGCTCATCCAACGTCTAGGTACTCAGAACGGTGGCTCGTCCGGATCCAGCGGAGGTGGTGGCGGCGGGTCCCAGTCCGGAGGTAATTCCTCGGGTTCGAATGGGTCGTTGATCCAGGTGCAGTACGGGCTGGTGCTCGGTTCATCGCCTTTGAACAGCTTCAGAGTCGCCCGCATCCGGTTCCGGTTGCGGCGCCGGTCGAGTTCTTTGCGCCGGGCCTTCTGTGTGTAGCGGTAAGCCTCGTTGACCGGCCGCAACCGCCTGTTCTTCGCCCGGGTCTGCTCGATGCGCGCCGCGCGGCTCAGCTTCGGCGGACGCGCCGGGCCGGGCTGCGTGCACGGAGCCGACGCGAAGCTGTTGAACAGGTCTGCCCCGCCCGGGGTGGTGCGGTAGGTCTTGCCCGACGGCGATGTCCACACCACGCTGCCGTCGGGGTACTGGGTGTCGCTCCAGCCGCCAAATGTCTTGAGACGGTGGTGAAAACGGCACAGGCATTTCAAGTTGGCCGGTACCGTGAGCCCACCACGGGCGGGATGGTCGTGGTCGAAGGGCACCGTATGGTCAATGTCGCAGTCCTCAGCAGGGTGCTCACAGCCCGGGAAACGGCACGTCAGATCTCGACACCGGACCCAGCGCTGCACCGACACCGTCGGTTGGTAACGGAGCGCTGCCGCGGCATCCACGTCCGGTTCGGTCACCAACCGCGTCGTGGCTTCGGCGGCGAGTTCACGGACCAGATCTGCGTCGATCACTCCGTAGCCAAACACGTAACCCGGCGTCGTCCCGGCGCCCACCACCGTGTCGCGCTCGGCGATCACGTTGAACACCACCGGTGGCGATGATGCTTCTGGCTGCGGGGCCGAGCGAGTGGGGCACTCGGCACGGCCGCATTCACACGACAGCTCTCGCCCCTCAGCCAGGGCTTCAACGGCGTCGGCGCGGCGCTGGTCCTTACCACGAGGGTCCTTCGGGCACAGCCTGGCCGACATTTCGGAAAGCTTTGCGTCGAAGGTCAATCCGGCACGAGTCGTGACGATGGCGTCGATCTTGGCGGTGCCATCCCCACGCGGACTCACCTTGACCCGGCGGCGGTCGGTCGCGTGTTCGCGTTGAGCGATCGCGGCCGGATCCAACCGCTTCACCTTGGCGTCTACGGTGGTGGTGATACGCCCGTCAGACCAGCACTGCCATCCACTGACTTGCTCCGCCAGCTCCGCATCGATCTGGGCCATCGCCTTCGATGTGACGAACCGGGTGCGTGCGATCACTATTTCCACTGTGCGCCAGTCTGTCTGCCCCTCGGCCAACACCGCACCCAACCGAGGCAACTGATCTCGCAGCGTCTCAGCCTGAGTGACAAGCCGGCTTGCCGCTACCGCGGTCAGATTCAACGCCGCACCCACCTCAGCACTGGCGCGGGCAAAACCGGTGAGGATCATGTAGTTCGGATGCACGCCCTCGACATTGAGCTCGGCGGTCCGCTGCACCAACAAGTCCGCCACCGCTGCCATCCGAGCGGCCATCAACTGCGCCTCGGCACGGGCCCCACAGGTGAGGGCATCAACGAGTCGGCCCGGAGCTTCCGGATCGAACTCGATCTCGAACATGTGTTCGATTATGCCACGCGGGTATGACCGCGTTGACTCATCAGAAATGCGCGCGAATGGGTGATTCGTTGCCTCACTGAAAATGCGCGCGTAGGCCCAGTG
>NZ_LZSO01000048.1 GCF_001665785.1 Mycolicibacterium peregrinum | reverse complement strand
TCTATTACGCTACAAACACAGCCCAATCAGAGGCTGCACACCCATAACCACGTGTGCATCAAACTCGGGGCGGGTCGATGCCGGTGGCGTGGCAGTCGGGGTTGTTGCATTGGCAGGTGAGGTGGTCGGCTCCGGCGCCGATGGCGCCCAGTGCGTCGGAGCGGCGTTGTCCCATGGTGCGGGGGTCGTTGTCGCAGACTCCGCGGGCCATGGTGTTGAGCAGGTTTTTGATCAAGGCGGCGTCGGTGGCCAGTAGTCGTCCCCAGATGGAGACTGTGCCGTTGGGATCGTCGGGGTCGCCGAAGTGGATGTCGCGTTCGCGGGCGGCGGTGCGGGTTCTGCGCACGGCGGCGGGGTCGAATTTTTCCACCCAGACGTCGATGGCTTGTTCGGTTTTGGTGGCGGTCAGTGCGCCGTAGGTGGTGGCGGCGCCGGCCAGGGCGGTGTCGACCAGTCGCATGGCGTCCTCGTCGTTGATGAGTTGGGTGCGCCAGGTGATGGTGGAGATGACGGCGGGTGAGATGTCGCCGCGGGCGAAGACGGCGGCGACTTTGGGGAGGCGTTCGTGTAGGGCTTGGGCGATGCGCATTTGGGTGGAGGCGGCGCGGCGGGTCAGGTTGCAGGCGGCGCTGATGGCGGCGGTGGCGGTTTCCCAGCCGTCGATCACCTGGAATGCGGTGGTGTCGTCTTCGTCGTCGCAGTGGCGGGCCACGATCTCGGCGATGGTGGCCAGGCGTGCGGCGGATTCGATGGCTTCGGCGCGGGTGCGGTGTTCGAGGGCGTCGATCAGTGCGGCGTCGGTGTATTCACTGAGCAGCGACTGATCAAGCAATTCGAACATATGTTCGATGCTACTCATTTATTTGCAGGGTGGCCAGGCTTTTCGGTTGTCGCTGAATTGTCGCTCGCTCAGGCGGGCAAACGCCCGCCTGAGCTCAATAGGCCAGACTGCGGGCGTGCAATTATTTCATGGCCAGGCCATGCATTGCGTGTATTCATGTCGTTCACGCATATATCGCGGGCGTGGCCGATAGGCTGCACCGGTGTTCTCGCTGTCGAGGCTGTCGTGCTTCATCGCCGTCGCCGAGGAACTGCACTTCGGCCGGGCCGCCGAGCGGCTCCACATGACCCAGCCGCCGCTCAGTCGCCAGATCCAGCAGTTGGAGAGCGAACTCGGAGTGCATCTGATCGACCGCACCACCCGGTCGGTCACCCTCACACCGGCTGGAGTGGCGTTCCTGCCTGACGCCCGGCGCATCCTGCAGTTGGCCGAAGGCGCGGCGCTCAATGTAAAACGAGTTCCCGCAGGCGATCTCGGTACCGTGGTGATCGGATTCACTGCGGCGTCGGCGCACCCGGTGCTACCCAGGCTGTTCGACGCGGCGCGCCAACAGATGCCCGACGTGAAACTCGATCTGCGCGAGATGGTCACCGCCGCCCAGATCGAAGCGCTGATGACCGGTGAACTCGATCTCGGGATGGCGCGGCCACCGCTCAAACGGCCGGGCCTGGTATCCCGGCCGCTGCTGCATGAACAGCTCATCGCCGCGCTGCCGGCCGCGCATCCGCTGGTCGAGGTACGCCGTCAGCTCACGCTCAACGATCTCGACGGTCAGGACATGGTGATGTACTCACCGGTGCAGGCCCGGTACTTCAACGAGCTGCTGATCAGCACGTTCACGATCGCCGGCGCCACGCCCCGCTATGTCCAGTACGTCACCCAGGTGCACACCATGCTGGTGCTGGTCCGCTCCGGGATCGGCATTGCGCTCGTGCCCGCATCTACGGCCACCCTGCATCCCGAGGGGGTGGTGTTCCGCTCGATCGGCGCGTTCCGGGAACGTCCGGTCGAACTGGATGCCGTCTGGCGCGGGGACAGCACGAACCCCGCGCTACTGCGGCTGTTGCGCGACGTACTGCCACCGCGTGAGTGGACCACCGACGATCTCGTCGAGGATTTCGTCGGCTAGCTACGCGCGGCAGGGGCCGGCATGGGCACCGGCGTGACGAGCTCGCCGGACTCCAGGAACTTGTCCAGGTTGGCCAGGGTCAGCGCCTCCATGGCGGCCCGGGTCTCCATGGTTCCACTTCCGACGTGGGGCAGCAGCACCACGGTGTCCAGCGACAGCAGTGCCTCGGGCACGTTCGGCTCGTCGGTGAACACGTCGAGTCCCGCGCCTGCCAGCCTGCCTTCGGCCAGGGCCTCGACGAGGGCTTCCTCGTCCACGACGCTGCCGCGGGCGATGTTGACCAGGTAGCCGTCGGGCCCCAGGGCTTCGAGTACGTCCCGGTCGACCAGGTGCCGCGTGCCGCTGCCGCCTGCCGCGGCGACGATCAGCACATCGACCTGCCGCGCGAGGTCGACGGCGGACGTGACGTACTCGTAGGGGCTGCCCACGACTTCACGCCGGTTGTGATAGCTGATCGGGCAGCCGAATGCGACCAGTCGGGTGGCGATCGCCTGCCCGATGCGGCCGAGCCCGATGATGCCGACGCGGGCTCCTGAAACCTTGTGCGTCAGTGGGTAGTTGCCGTCAGCCACCCAGCGGCCGGCCCGCAGATAGCGGTCGGCTGCCGAGAACTGCCGCATCGTGTCGATCAGCAATCCGACCGCGGTGTCGGCCACGCAGTCACTGAGAACATCGGGGGTGTTGCTCACCGCGACGTTTCGGGCGGCGGCCGCCTCGATGTCCGTGGTGTCGTAGCCGACCCCGAAGTTCACCACCGCGCCCAGATTGGGCAGTGCGGCCATCAGCTCGGCGTCGACGCCGGTGCGTCCCGAGGTCACCGCCGCGGCGATCGTGGCGCCGTGCTGGGCGAGGAACGTGGCGCGTTCAGGGCCGTCGGGCAAGACCTGGGCGTCGTAGCTGGTCCGCAGTGTCTCGGCGAGTGACGGCTTGAGCGGACCCACCTGCAGGACGCGGCGGCTGGAATCGGATTCGGGCACACGTACTCCTCGGTCGGGATGCAGCTACGGTAAGCCTGCGTGCAAATACCCGTCCAACACGGAAATAGCATCGGTTTATACGCAAGCTGCATAATTGCCCCCACGCCATTGCTGCGGACGTATCGATCGGTTCAACGCTTCATCGGAATGCCAGCTCAGAGCCGCTTTTAGGGTGACCTGATCCTCTTTCCAGCGTGTTCGATCAGCGTCATTTCCCCCGATCTCAGCGGGTTGACGGGCGGAGTTGGCCGTTCTTAGCGTGTGTCTGCGGTCACAACCTGCATCTACATACGTGGACATCACACCCTGGAGGATCCATGAGGCGAGTTCTCGCCGCTCCGGCAGTCGCTCTGGCCGCCTGTACGCTCACCGCGGGATGCACCGTCGCCAACACCGCGCACGGCGGCTATGACCCCGACACCTTGCGGATCGTCATCTCCCAGGAGCCGCCGACGCTGGAGCCCTGCGAGAGCTCGCTGACGTCGACCGGCATTGTGGTGCGGTCCAACATCACCGAACCGCTCATCGAACGCGATCCCGATACCGGAGACCTGCAGCCGCTGCTATCCACCGCATGGCGCCAAACCGCGCCTGATCAATGGACTTTCGAGATTCGCAGCGGTGTCACGTTCTCCGACGGTGCGCCGTTCACCGCCAAGGATGCGGCCTTCTCGATCGATCGCGCGGTCAACTCCGATCTGCAGTGCAACGTCGACGGCTATGTGTTCGGCGACGACAAGCTCGTCGTCGCCGCGCCTGATGAGAACACGGTGACAATCGCTACGCCGAAGTCGGATCCGATTCTGCCGCTGCGTATCTCGTTCGTCGAGATCGTGCCGTCGGGAACCAGCACCACCGAGAAGGTGCGTGAGCCCATCGGCACCGGTCCCTATGCCATCGCCGACTGGGAGTACGGCCAGAAGCTGCTGCTCAAGCGCAACGACCGCTACTGGGGCGCCAAGCCGGCCTTCGCCCGCGCCGAATACCAGTGGCGCAGCGAGGGCAGCGTGCGCGCGGCCATGATCACCAATGACGAGGCCGACATCGCCACCTCGCTCGGCCCCGAGGACGGGGCGGGCGACCGCGGGGTCCCGTTCCAGAACAACGAGACCACCGCGCTGCGTATGCAGGCAGTGGAAGCCCCGCTGAACGACATCCGCGTCCGGCAGGCGATCAACTACTCCGTCAACCGCACCGGCATCGTCAAAGCCCTGTTCCGTGGGCTCGGCGAGCCGGCCTCCCAGCTCATCCCGTCCGGTGTGGTCGG
The DNA here is from genome assembly GCF_001665785.1 of Mycolicibacterium peregrinum. GTDB lineage: Bacteria > Actinomycetota > Actinomycetes > Mycobacteriales > Mycobacteriaceae > Mycobacterium > Mycobacterium peregrinum_A. The sequence goes on along the minus strand of NZ_LZSO01000048.1, from coordinate 128,651 downwards.
GTACAACGACCAACTACCGCTGTGGCCCCACGATCTCGACAAAGCCAAGGCCCTCATCGCCGAGGCAAAGGCGGACGGGGTGCCCGTGGACCGCCAGATCCGGCTGATCGGCCGCACTGCTCAGTTCCCGAAGATCTCCGAGACCATCGAGGTACTGCAGAGTGAGTTCGCCGAGATCGGCCTGAACGTCAAGATCGAGATGATGGACACCGCAGGCCAATTGCAGTACCAACTGCGCCCGTTCCCCGCGGACACCGGTCCCTACCTGCTGATGATCATGCACGGGAACCAGGCGGGTGACGCCGCTTTCACCATGGACCAGTACATGCTCTCCGAAGGGCCGCAGAGCGCCTACGGCACACCGGAATTCGACGGGAAGATCCGCGCCGCCGAAGCTCTCACCGGCCAGGCCCGCCAGGATACGTTCGCCAAACTGTTCGCCGAAGAACCGCAGCAGATCATGCAGTTCGCCTACATCGCCCACATGAAAGGCATTCTCGGCAAGTCCCCGCGCGTGAACTACACGCCCAACTCCGCCACCGGCGACGAGATGCGGCTTTCGGAGATGACGCCCGCCGCGATCGACCGCACCGACAGGAGCTGAGCCCGATGTTCCCCTTCCTCCGCCGCCGCATGTACACCAGCACCGTTCCATTGATCATCGTGCTGCTCGGCGTGTTCCTGCTCGCCCGGCTCACCGGTGATCCGACCAACCTGTACCTGCCCGAGTCCGCCACTGCCGACCAGCGTGCAGCGTTCGCCCACCAGCACGGGTTCGATCAGCCGTTGTTCACCCAGCTGCTGGACTACTTCAAGGGCGTGATCCACCTCGACTTCGGAACCTCGCTGCGCACAGGAGAATCGGCGTCGGCGATGGCGCTGCGGGCGTTCCCGGCGACGCTGCAACTGGCCTTCGTCACCATGCTGCTGGCGATCGTCGGCGCGGTCATCGTCGGCTGCTGGGCCGCCTACCGGCCCAACTCACTTGCCGACCGGTTCTCCAGCCTGCTGTCGATGACCGCCGCCAGCATTCCCGATTTCTGGTTCGCCATCACCGGGGTGTGGCTGTTCTCCGTCCTGATGGGATGGTTGCCGACCTCGGGTACCGACGACGGCATGCTGTCGTGGATCCTGCCGATCGCCACCCTGATGATCCGCCCGCTTGGCGTACTGACCCAGGTGGTCCGAGGCGCCATGGTCTCGGCACTCTCGGCACCCTACATCCGGCTGGCTCGCAGCAAGGGCGCCGGCGATCTGCGGGTGGTCAGCCACCACGCGCTGCGCAACGCGGCCGCACCCGCGCTGACGGTGGCAGGCGATCTCGCCGTCGGCCTGATCAACGGCGCTGTGGTGGTGGAGGCCATCTTCGGCTGGCCGGGCATCGGCAAGCTCATGATCGACGCCATCCTGCAGCGTGATTTCGCCGTCCTGCAGGCTGCGGTCCTGCTCACCGCAGTGAGCATCTTCGTCCTCAACATCATCATCGACGCCTGCTACGCGCTGCTCGACGCACGCGTACGGGAACCGGCAAAGGTCTAGGGGTACACATCGTGAGCACTCAAATCGACCTGGTACCAGTCAAACCCACCACCGCGATCGTCGGCGAACCGGAGACCGAACCGACCCGCAGGCGCTCGGTGTGGTTCCGGCTGCTGGTCAATGACCGGGTGGCCGCCGCCGCTGCTGTGGTGCTCGGCCTGGTGGTCCTCACCGCAGTGTTCGGGCCGATGTTGGTCGGCAACCTCGCCACCCATATCGACCTGGACAACTCGAACCAGGCGCCGTTCACCCTCGCCCACGGCTGGGCCAACGTGCTCGGCACCGACCCGCTGGGACGCAGCATGCTGGCCCGGCTGATCGTCGCCTGCCGCACCACCCTGTCGGTGGCCATCCCCGCCGTGGTGATCTCAGCGGTCGTCGGCTCGCTCATCGGCATGTGGGCCGGCTACTACCGCGGCTGGCGGGAGACCTTGGCCATGCGGGTCGCCGACGTCATCATGAGCTTCCCCTCACTGCTGCTGGCCGTGGTGGTGCTCTACGTGTTCTCCCCGAGTGCAGCCAATATCGTTGCGGTGCTGGCGATCACCCGCATTCCGGTGTACCTGCGCACCGCCCGCGCCGAGTCCGCCGAACTCTCCAGTCGCGTCTTCGTCGACGCCGCCCGGACCTTCGGGGCCAGCGGACGGTCCATCATCGTGCGGCACGTGGTGCCGATCGTGCTGCCCACCCTGCTGACCGTGGCCACGCTGGACTTCTGCTACGTCATGCTGGCCGAATCCTCCCTCAGCTTCCTGGGTATCGGCATTCAGCCGCCGGATGTCAGCTGGGGCCTGATGGTTTCGCAGGGCCGCACGTACCTGCACACCGCATGGTGGCTCTCGTTCTTCCCCGGGCTGTCCATCGTCATCACCACGGTCTCGGCCACCATCCTGGCCGCCTGGGCCCGGATCGCCACTGATCCCGCCCAGCGCTGGCGCCTCACCGTCCCGCAGAAACGCCTGTCCCGCTTCACCAAAACCGGAAAGGCCCTCGGATGACCTCCCAGTTGAGCAGCAGCGTCGTGGAGAAGCCGGCCCCGTCCGAACATGTAGACGCCGATCCCGCACTGGTGGTGGACGGGCTCACCGTCGACATCCGCACCATCACCGGAACCGTGCGCGCCGTCGACCACGTCAGCTTCGCGGCGCACCGCGGCCAGACCCTGGCCCTGCTGGGTGAATCCGGTTGCGGCAAATCTATGACCGCCACCGCGCTGGTCGGGTTGCTCGAGCCGGTCGCCGAGGTGGTCGACGGTACCGCGACGCTGGCCGAGGTCGACATCCTCTCTGCCGACCGCAAGACCCGGCGCAGGCTGGCCGGGCCCGAGCTGGCCATCGTGTTCCAGGATGCGCTGACCGCACTCAACCCGCTCTACACGGTCGGCACCCAGTTGGCCGAGCCGTTCCGCATCCACCATGGGATGAATGCCAAGGATGCCAAGCGCAAGGCGGTGGAACTGATGGCGCGGGTGGGCATCCCGCAGCCGGAGGAGCGGATGAAGTCCTATCCGCACCAGTTCTCCGGCGGAATGCGCCAGCGCCTGCTGATCGCGATGGCCGTCGCGCTCAACCCTCGGGTGCTGATCGCCGACGAACCGACCACCGCACTCGATGTCACGGTGCAGGCGCAGATCATGGCACTGCTCAAGAGCCTGCGTGCCGAATTCGACATGGCCGTCGTGCTGATCACCCACGATCTGGCGCTGGTGGCCGAGGAAGCGGATCAGGTTGCCGTCATGTACGCCGGCCAGGTTGTCGAAACCGGCCCGGTGGCAGAGGTTTTCACCAGCCCTCGACATCCGTACACCAAGGGTCTGCTCGACTCGGTCCCGGTGAGCGCGGTGCGCGGCGAGGCGCTCAAGTCCATCGGTGGCGCCCCGCCGGACCTGCATTCCATCCCCGCCGGTTGTGTCTACCAGGACCGCTGCCCGCTGGCCCGGGACATCTGCGTCACCACCAGACCGGTACTTGAGGGCGATGTCCGGCGCAGCGCCTGCCACTTCCCCGAAGAGGTTGAGGCCCGCACGCCAGGAGGAGAAGCCACAGATGTCTGAAAACCTGCTCACGGTCCGTGATCTACGCAAGTCGTTCCGGGTCGGCAAGAGCCAGCTCGCCGCGCTCGACGGCATCGACCTCGACCTGGGTCGTGGTGAAACACTCGGCCTGGTCGGTGAATCCGGTTGCGGAAAGTCCACCTTGGCGCGGACGCTGATGATGCTCGAGCGCCCGGATTCGGGCAGCGTGACCTTCGACGGCATCGATCCGTTCCGCCTGCGGAGTGCGGACCTGCTGAAGTTCCGGCGCCGAGTCCAGATGGTGTTCCAGGATCCCTACGCGTCGCTCAACTCCCGCATGACCGCGGGTGACATCATCGCCGAGCCCTGGCGCACCCATAAGACCCTGTACCCGAACCGCAAGGACCGGGAGATGCGGGTGCGCGGTCTGCTCGACATGGTCGGCCTGGGGGCCAAGGCGGTCAACAAGTACCCGCAGGAGTTCTCCGGCGGGCAACGGCAGCGCATCGGTATCGCACGGGCCTTGGCACTCAACCCCGATGTCATCATCTGCGACGAACCCGTATCGGCGCTCGACCTCTCGGTCCAGGCCCAGGTGCTCAACCTGCTCAACGATCTGCAGCAGGAACTCGGGATCTCCTACATCTTCATCTCGCACGACCTGTCGGTGGTCCGCCACGTCGCCGACCGCGTCACGGTGATGTACCTGGGACACATGATCGAGAGCGGCCGCACCGAGGACGTCTACCAGAATCCGCGGCACCCCTACACCGCGGCCCTGATGTCGGCGGCACCGAAACTCGATGCGGCCCAGCGTGACAACCGGATCCTGCTGAAGGGCGAGGTGCCGTCACCGCTGAATCCGCCGTCGGGGTGCCGGTTCCGGACCCGGTGCTGGAAGGCGACCGACATCTGCGCGACGCAGGCGCCGACGGCCAGCGCTGCCCCGGACGTCGACGGCCACATCTCCGAGTGTCATCACCCGTTGGAGCCGGCGGTGGCAGTGTCGGTGCCGGCGTGACCATCGCCGGTTACGGGATCATCGCCGCCGCCATCGTGCTGGCGTCGTGCATGCAGGCCTCCATCGGGTTTGGGATGGGCATGCTGGCGGCACCGATCGTCGCGATCGTGGACCCTGGGCTGATCCCGGGCACCCTCATCATGCTCGCCACGATGGTGACGCTCATGGTGGTGATCCGCGAACGCGAGGACATCGATCTCGCCGGAACCGGATGGGCCCTGGCCGGACGGGTTCCCGGCACCGTGGCCGGGGCACTGCTGCTGGTGGTGATGCCGAAGGAGATGCTGGCGTATGCGTTGGCCGCGGTGGTTCTGGGCGGCGTGGCGCTGACGAGTATGGGCTGGATCCCCGCGCCCCATCGACGGAATCTGGTGCTGGCCGGCGCTACCTCGGGCCTGCTCGGCACCGCGACCTCCATCGGTGGGCCGCCGATGGCGCTGGTGTGGCAGAACAACACCGGAGCCCGGTTGCGCGGCACGATGAGCGGATTCTTCCTCGTCGGCTCGGCCCTGTCGCTCGTGCTGCTCGCGCTCACCGGTTCCGTCGATCACCACACAGTCGTGGTGTTCGGGATGCTCGTCCCGGCGTGTGTCGTCGGCTATGCGCTGTCGCGGTGGGTCAACCGGCATCTGGATCGGCAGCGTCAGCGGTGGGCGGCCATCGCGATATCCACCATCGGCGCCGTGGTGCTGATCGTCCGTCAGTTGATGGGAGGCTGAGTTGACCGACGACAGTGTCTCGGTGCGCAAGGTGAAATCCGCGGTGCGCACTGTCGAGCTTCTGGAGTTCCTGGCCGCGCGGCCCGATCAGCCCGTGCGCATCAGGGAAATCTGTACGGCCCTTGAGATGCCGCGCAGTTCCGCGCACGCGCTGCTGCGCACCCTGGTGGCCCAGGGCTGGGTGCGGTCCGATGATGCGGGTGCGCAGTACAGCATCGGTATGCGGGCGCTGCTGGTGGGCACCAGCTACCTCGATGCCGACCCGTACCTGCCGATGATCGCACCGTTCCTCGAAGACCTCCGCGGTCAGCTCGACGAGACGTTCCACCTCGCCCGGCTCGACGGTCACGACGTCGTCTACCTGGCCACCCGGGAATCACGCCAGTACGTGCGCACCGCCAACAAGGTGGGCCGCCGGTTGCCGGCGTATGCCACCGCACTCGGCAAGGCGCTGCTCGCCGAGCGGTTCGGTGCCGAGCTCGATTCGCACATCCCGGATCCGCTCACGCCGTTGACGCCCCGCACGCTCACCGACCGTGCCGGTCTCGACGCGGCTCTCGACGAGGTCCGGGTGCGGGGGTACGCCACCGAAGACGAGGAAAACACGCAGGGCATCAAGTGTTTCGCGGTCACGCTGCGTTACCGGCATCCCGCCCAGGACGCAATCAGCGCGTCGGTCCCGCTGTCGCGACTCACACCGGAACGCGAGCGACAGATCGTCGACGCCCTGCGCCTGGTGTGCGACAAGGTGTCGCGGGTGGTCCGCCCGGTTGCCAACGGAGACAAGTGGTTCGCATGAGTTTGTCCACGAGAATGGAGTACCGATGAGTGCACAGAACGCGACGCCCGTCGTGACCGAGTTGATCGTGATACCGATCGCCGGCCGCGACAGCATGCTGCTCAACCTCAGCGGCGCGCACGGGCCGTTCTTCACCAGAAACCTGTTGATCCTCAAGGATTCCGATGGGAACACCGGGGTGGGGGAGGTGCCGGGCGGCGAGGCCATCCGGAGAACTCTGGACGACGCGAGGCCGCTGGTGGTGGGCCGGTCGCTCGGTGGCTACCATGCCATCCTGGGGAGCATCCGCCGCGAGTTCGCCGGCCGCGACAGTGCGGGTCGTGGGGCACAGACCTTCGATCTGCGGGTCATGGTGCACGCCGTCACCGCTGTGGAGTCCGCGCTGCTGGACCTGCTCGGTAAGCACCTGGGAGTCCCGGTCGCCGCGCTGCTCGGCGACGGCCAACAACGTGCTCGGGTGCAGGCGCTGGGCTACCTGTTCTTCGTCGGGGACCGCAACCGCACCGATCTGCCGTACCAGTCCGCGGCGGACGAGTCGCCCGACGCCGATGCGTGGCTTCGCATCCGGCACGACGAGGCGCTCTCGCCCGAGGCTGTGGTGCGCCTTGCCGAGGCCGCGCGCGACCGCTACGGATTCCGCGATTTCAAACTCAAGGGCGGTGTGCTGCCCGCGGCCGACGAGGCCAAGGCCGTCACCGCGCTGGCCGAACGATTCCCGGATGCGCGAATCACCCTGGACCCCAACGGCGGGTGGCTGCTGGCCGACGCGATCGAGACCTGCCGAGGACTCACCGACGTGCTGGCCTACGCCGAGGACCCCGTCGGACCCGAAGGTACGTTCTCGGGGCGTGAGGTGATGGCCGAGTTCAAACGGGCCACCGGCCTACCGACGGCCACCAACATGATCGCCACCGACTGGCGGGAGATGGGGCATGCGATCCGGGCCGGTGCCGTCGACATCCCACTGGCCGATCCCCACTTCTGGACGCTGAGCGGCTCGGTCCGGGTCGCGCAGCTCTGCGACGCCTGGGGTTTGACCTGGGGTTCGCACTCCAACAACCACTTCGACGTGTCCCTGGCGATGTTCACCCATGTCGCCGCGGCCGCGCCGGGCAACATCACGGCGATCGACACGCACTGGATCTGGCAGGACGGCCAGCGGATCACCAAGGCGCCCTATCGAATTGTCGACGGCTACCTCGACGTACCCGATACGCCGGGGCTCGGGGTCGAGCTCGACGAGGAGCGGGTCGCCGCGGCCCACGAGCTGTACCTGGCGAACGGACTGGGCGCCCGCGACGATGCGGTGGCCATGCAATACCTGATCCCGGGCTGGAAGTTCGACAGCAAACGACCTGCACTGCAACGGGGTTGACAATGAAGATCGTCGTCATCGAACCGAATATTCTGGTTCACCGCGGTCGCTTCGAATCCGCGTTGCCGCCGAGTGCGGAGGTGGTCTGGAACGGGAGCATCGAAGACCTGCGGGACGCCGACGTGTTCGTGGGCAGCCGGTTCACCGCCGAGATGGCGGCCGCGGCCGAGAAACTGCGCCTCCTGCACGTCGCGGGGGCCGGGACCGACAAGGTCGACTTCGCCGCGCTTCGGCCAGAGACCCTGGTGGCCAACACCTTTCATCATGAACGCTCCATCGCGGAGTACGTGCTCGCTGCCGCGGTTTTGCTGCGCCGCGACTTCCTGGCGCAGGACCGAGCGCTGCGCCGGGGGGTGTGGGCCACCTCGGTGTATGACGCCAACCTGTCGCAGTTGCCCGCGATCGGGGCAGCCCGCATCGGACTGATCGGTTTCGGCCACATCGGTAGGAGCGTCTGGGAATTGTTCCGCGGCCTCGGCTCGACCGGGGCCGCGGTGACCGGATCGGGCCGGGTCGATTCCGTGGCCTATGGACTGTCCTGGGCGGGTGACACCTCCGCGCTGAACCGGCTCATGACGGAGTCCGACGTGGTCGTGGTGTCGGCACCGCTGACAGCGGCGACCGAAGGGATGATCGGCGCCGAGCAGCTTCGGGCGCTGGGCCCCGATGGCGTGCTGGTGAATGTCGGACGCGGGCCTCTGGTGGCCGAGCGCCCGCTTTACGACGCGCTGTTGGAGGGCTGGATCCGAGCTGCCGCCATCGACGTCTGGTACCGCTACCCCGGCCCGGGTGGGCAAGGGGTGCCGAGTGAGCTGCCGTTCGGCGAGCTGGCCAATGTGTTGATGACGCCGCATTCGTCAGGCGTCACCACCGATACGTTCGGCAGCCGGGCCGAGGAGATCGCCACCAACATCGGCCGGCTGGATCGCGGTGAGCCGCTACGCAATGTGGTGTCGCAGTAGTGCGCAACGGAGCTGATCTGAGGGTGTGGTTGTCCTTCTTGGTTAGGGGCTGACAATGCAATTGCCGCAGCAGCTGCCGGGTCCGAACGTGGATTACTGGGATTGGCAGATCGGTGCGCGTTGTCGAGGGGTGGATTCTTCGGTCTTCTTCTCGCCCGAGGGTGAACGCGGGCGCGCACGGGCTGAACGTGAGCAGCGGGCCAAAAAGTTGTGCCGAGATTGTCCTGTTCTGGTGCAGTGTCGAGCCCACGCATTGGAGGTTGTCGAGCCGTTCGGGGTGTGGGGTGGGTTGTCCGAGGGCGAGCGCCAGCTTTTGCGGAAGGGCAGCGGCCGATGACGTTGGCAATGGCGTCTCAATAACCTTCCGAGCAGATCTCATTCGGTAAACACCTGTGGTCGCTCCAGATCCTCCCTACGAGCAGCGGGCGGAGGATTCCGCAGAGCGCTGACATCCGTGCTCAGAGGGGGCGGCAGGTCCTGAGGTAGCTGAGGAACGAAGCCTGTAGGCCGGTCACGTGCGTTTCGTGCAGGATCTCGCTGGTGACCGCTTCGCTGCGTGTGGTGAGGCGGTGAAGGACGGTGGCCGTGTTCTTCGCGAGGTTTTGGTAGACGGCCAGGTTTCCGAGGAGCTCTCGGTCGTTGAAAGTCACGTGAAGCTTGGTGGCGAGGCGGGCGTCGCCAAGCTGGTGGAGCTGGGCGAAGATCTGACTGTCTTCACCGATCACGCCGGGGCTACCGGCTCCGATGCTCTCGAAGAGGGTGCTGCCGGTGAGCCAGGCGTAGAGAGCGAAAAGTCCGCCGTAGGAGTAGCCGAAAAGCCCGTGACCGCTTGGCGCAGTGCCATAGTCGTGTTCGATCCGCGGATGTAGTTCCGCGGTCAGGAAGCTCAGGAAAACATCGGCGTGGGTGTCGCGCAGTTCGGCGAGGTAGGCGTCCGCTTCTTCGCGTGTCCTCGCGCCCATTTCCACCCCCAGCTCCAGGGCGTCGATGAGTTCCTTGGCGATGGGCTCGCCGGGAGGCACGAAGTCTCTGTTGCGCAGCCGGTCCCAGTCCTGAGCTTCCTTGCCCGCGTACCCGACGCTGACTTGAATGTAGGGCTGGATCCGTTGCATGGGGTCCATCTGGGTGACGATGAGCGGAGCCGTCAAGCCCACGGCAAAGTTGCCGTCGAGCACGTACACGATGGGCGCGTGTGTTGTGGCGCGGTCGTAGTCGGGTGGCGTGGTAACCCAGACTCCGTAGTCACGCCCACCGCTGGAACGCATCTCGAAGTAGTCGGTGTCCGCGAGACAGCCTTGCCACATGGCGCTCATCAAAGGTCCTTCACAACTTGGCCGGCGGGCGCGACGCGGCGCTCTCAGCGGAATTTTCCATTGGAAAAGTCTTACCCAATGGATAAAGTGTGGAAGTGATCTTGTCAAGCACGGCAGGCAAAAGCGACGCACGCGAGCGTCTTCTGGCTCGGCTTCTCGCTGCGTTCGGGGAGTCTCTTCCCTCGCCGGAGACGTCACTGCGTGAGGTAGCTGCCCGGGCCGAGACCAGTCACGCCCTGCTGCGGTACCACTTCGGGTCACTCTCGGGCGTTTTGGCAGCGATGCTCAAGGTGCAGCGATCTCGTGACAACGAGATGTTCTTCGAGACCGCCCAGCAGGGCACCTTTGACGATCTCGTCGTGGCGATCTGGCGGGCCTACACCCGGCCGGAGCGGCTGTCGCGTGTGCGTGGCTTCTTTCACGTCGTAGGACTTGCCGCGTACCGGCCAGGGGACTTTCGTGAGTTCATCGACTCGCTCGATGACCTGACGATGATGCTGGCCTCACTCGCGGAACGCGAAGGGCGCGACGCCAAGGTGGCGCTGGGTATGGCCACCGTTGCCGTCGCCGCGCTGCGCGGGCTGCTCTTGCGGGAAGTTCTGACTCCAGCCGGCCAGGCGGAGGACGCGGTTGCCTTGATCCGGCGCTTGACTGCCGGTCCCCTCGTCCCTGACAGCTGAGCGGCTCGCGTGACCCGGCGTCAGAGTGTCAATGATTTCGGCGAATTCGTTACATAACGTAGCCCCGGCCCCTTCGGCGCGCGGCCTAAGGTCTGCGTTGTGCGCGACGAGAGCGCACCGCAAGAGCGTCAGTTCGTCCGTAAAGGTTGCTTCATGAGTGGTGTTCTAGAGCGGCTGCAAACTGCCCTGTACCTAACGCTCACGGCGGCGTTCTTGGGGTTGACACTCTCGGCTCTCGTCGCGGTCCTCGTCGCTGCCGCGCCTCTCAAGCTCTTGGCATTGATCGACAGACACGCTTGATCGGCAACTAGTCAGCTCCGTGATGTCCGGCCTGCCGGTTAGCTCACTCGGCAGTTGGGTCTGGTTCTGAGCCGGAACTGACCTCCGAGCGAGAGGTAGCCCAACCCGCAGGGGGCTGGGCTACCTCTTCGAACATGCCCGGGTTACGGTCGCTGGTAAGCCTCTTGCCGCTTCTCGGCCGCCTTGGCTCCGGCCCGTGCCGACTCCGCCTCGGCCTCCTTCTTCGCGACGTCCTTTTGAGCGTCGGCCTTGTCTTGCTGAGCTTTGCCCTCGCGAACCAGATCGTCGCGACCGGTGACGGTCCCTACAGCTTCCTTGGCCTTGCCCTTGACATCCTCGACGACGGCCTTGATGCCTTCTTCAGGACCTGAGTTCTTCTCGGTCATGCTTGCCTTCCGTTCCTGGTGTTTGGCGGGTTCCACGAGGCCTCGGCCTCTCCAAGCGGCAGCAGGATTGCCCAAATGGCGTCGTAGTAAACGGCGGCCCTTTCGGCTGCGACGGGGTTCACACTGCTGTCGGCGATTTCCTCGATGTTCCGCCGACTGCCCGGCAACCGCCCGAGCATCCCGATTACTCCGCCGCTGTTCTGGGTACGTATAGCGCCGTGACGTCTGCGCCAATCCTTACCGAGCCCACGCTGCCAGACCCCCGTGGTCCGTTGTCGGCTGCGGTCATCAGGTTGTTGGGGGAGCGAGCGCCCTGCAACCAGCTGTCTCGCGTCGAGGCGTCGCTGGCCGACTCCGACCCCTTCGGTCTCGACCTACACCTGGCCCTCTACGTCTGCTACGAGCTGCATTACCGCGGCTTCGCCGGCGTGGACCCCGGCTGGGAGTGGGATGCCGGTCTGCTGCACTTGCGTGGGAAATTGGAGCGGGAGTTCCTGACGGAAGTGCGGCGCGGCGTCGGTGAGATCAACCCCGGAGATACCGCGCCGGCCGAGATGGAGAAGATCTCGATCGAGCCGGTCGACGGTGAAGGTCTGTCATATCACCTGCGCGACAAGGGAACCTGGGAGCAGATGCGCGAGTACTTCGTGCACCGCTCGCTGTATCACCTCAAAGAAGGTGATCCGCATGCCTGGGCCATCCCGCGGCTGATGGGCCAGGCCAAAGCGTCCTTCGTCGCGGTGGAATTCGATGAGTTCGGCGGCGGCCGCGGGCCGCGGCTGCACCAGCAGTTGTTCGCCGACCTGATGAGCGCCGCCGGCCTGGATTCGCGCTACCTCGGCTACATCGACACCGTGCCGGCCGAATCGCTGGCCGCGGTGAACCTGATGTCCCTGTTCGGTCTCCATCGCAAGCTGCGCGGCGCGGCGGTCGGGCACTTCGCCTCCACCGAGATCACCTCTTCACCGGGTTCGCGGCGGCTGGTGGAGGCCTTGCAGCGCCTTGGCGCTCCGCAGGAGTGCGTTGGGTTCTACGCAGAACATGTAGAAGCCGATGCCGTGCACGAGCAGGTGGTCCGCACCGACGTGGTGGGTGATCTGTTAGCCCACGAGCCCGGCCTCGAGACGGATGTGGTGTTCGGGATTCGAGCCCACGCTCTGGTTGAGGACCGGCTGGCCGATCACATGATGGGTCGGTGGGCCAAAGGTCAATCCTCGCTACGGTGTCCGCTGAGCTGAGTCATCGCCGGCGCCGGTGGCTGGTGTCGCACAGCGGATAATCCTTGCTGCGCCGGCACGCGCAAATGGCCACCATGAAGCGGTCGGAATCCACCACCGTGCCGTCAGGCATCTCGATTCGAACGGGGCCCTGCACCATCACAGGGCCCCCTTGCACCGGCCGCACAGTGCGGCGGTCGGCGTCACTCATGGCTTGTCCGCGCGGATCACCAGCAGTTCCTCCTCGCGCCGGCCGGGTTCGAGACGCCCGGTTTCTTCGAGCCACTGCGCGCGCGAGGACAGCACCGGACCGAACGGCACCCACTGCCAGGCAACGATATCGGCGTCCAGGCCGGCAGCGGACAGATCCGCCAAAGTCTTACGGGGGTTGGCGAATTCCGATTGGACCAGCAGCAGGCTGCCGCCGTCGGCGAGCAGGTCGTGCGCCGCGGCGCACAGCGGGTCCAGAACCATCCGCCCGTCCTCACCTGCATCCCACGCGCGCGCCGGACCGGCCACCCCTGATAGCGCCGCGTCGTCCGGGTCGTGTGGAACGTACGGCGGGTTGCAGGTGATCAGGTCGAAAGGGCCGAACTCGGCGGCCCGGGCCCAGGATCCCAGATGCACGTCGACGGCGACATTGTGCACCAAGACATTGGACCGGGCGCACCGCACCGCACGCTGGCAGATATCGAAGGCCGCGACGGCCGACGCTCCCTGGCTGGCCGCGTTGATGGCCACCACGCCACTGCCGGTGCACAGATCCGCAACGGTCCGGCCTACCGCCAGGCCGGCTTCTTCCATCACGTCGGCCAACAGTTGAGAATCTTCTTGTGGGGCATAGACACCATCTGCCACGACAATCGTGCCGATCGGGTGGGGCGCCGGTTTGTATGCGGTTGTCATATCGGCCTCTCAACGGTGAAGGGTCAACACTGCCCGTGGTTAATGCCCGCTATCGCCGCTGTTCAAACGCTGTTGATCTGATCCGAGCGTCGGTGTCTTACTTCGCGCGGGCCCGCCGAACTGCTTTCTTGGCGGGGGACCGCTTACCCGAGACCGCGGGCGGGAGAGCGGGTTTCGACGGTGGAATGGCAGAAGCGGTGACCAGATCGGTGCGGTCCCATACTCGGTGCAGGCCGAGAGCATCCACGAGGTCGGCGGTGAACGCCTTGTCTGCCTCACTGGCCAGCAACACTCCCGGCAAGGTGCGGTCGATGCCGGCAGCATCGAGCTGCGCTACACCGTCACCCCATGCGCCCAGTGCCTTGCAGTGCCGCAGCATTTCCTGCAGCAACACGATGGCCCGGATATCGTTGGTCGGCGCGGTGCCCGCTGCGACGACGGCCGCGTCGAATTCGATCGAGCGGGCTGTGGCGAATGTGCGTTCCACCACCACCGATCGCCGCCCTGATTTGAGCGTTCCGCCGTGCGGGGCGACAACCAACGCCTGCACGCCCAGTTTGTCCAGCGACTTCGTCAGCGTCGTGATTGCGGCCAGATCCGAATTCGCGTCGGCGATCACCGCGACCTTGCGCCCTGCTACTGGTCCGGGCTCGGTGACGATCTGGGACAACGCCGGTGAGATCAGAACGTCCTTGGGCGGGTTGCCCTTGGGGGCGGGCAGACCCAGACCGGCGGCCACCTTCTGGCACAGTTCGGTGTCGACGTCGGCGAGCACCTGCAACTCGCGTTCCTTGATGGCCTGCTCGTAGCACTTGCCGAGTTCGAAGGTGAACGCATCCGCGAGGTGGTCCTGCTCGATCTTGGTCAGGCTGCGGTAGAACATCGCCGCCTGGCTGAAGTGATCGTCGAACGACGCTGGTTGGGCGCGCTCGACCGGACCGTCCACGGTCCGCGGGGTGGGGATGTAGCCGCCTTCGTCGGCGTCGGCGACCAACGGTTCCCCACCGTCGATGCTGTTGGGCCGGTACGGCGCCTGGCCGGTGTGCACGGCGGTCTGGTGCATGCCGTCGCGCAGCATGTCGTTCACCGGGCAGTGCGGCCGGTTGATCGGCAGCTGGGTGAAGTTCGGCCCGCCCAGGCGGGTGAGCTGGGTGTCCAGGTAGGAGAACAGTCGGGCTTGCATGAGCGGATCATTGGTGACCTCGATACCGGGCACCAGGTTGCCGGTGTGGAATGCCACCTGTTCGGTCTCGGCGAAGAAGTTGGTGGGGTTGCGGTCCAGCGTGAGCTTGCCGATCAACTGCACCGGAACCAGTTCCTCGGGCACGATCTTGGTCGGGTCCAACAGGTCGATGCCCTGAAACGAGTCCGTGCCGTCGTCGGGCATCACCTGGATGCCGAGTTCGTATTCCAGTGGAGCGCCGGCCTCGATGCCATCGGCCATGTCGCGCCGGTGAAAGTCCGGATCCACCCCGGCGGTGATCTGCGCTTCTTCCCAGACCAGCGAGTGCACGCCGGCGATGGGCTTCCAGTGGAACTTCACCAGGCTGGTTTCGCCTTTGGCGTTGACCAGTCGAAAGGTGTGTACGCCGAATCCTTCCATGGTGCGGAAGGAGCGCGGGATGCCGCGGTCGCTCATGTTCCAGAACACGTGGTGGGTGGCTTCGGTATGCAGCGACACGAAGTCCCAGAAGGTGTCGTGCGCCGACTGTGCCTGTGGGATCTCGCGATCCGGATGCGGTTTGCCGGCGTGGATGATGTCGGGGAACTTGATGCCGTCCTGGATGAAGAACACCGGCATGTTGTTGCCGACCAAATCGAAGTTGCCCTCATCGGTGTAGAACTTCACCGCGAAGCCGCGGGTGTCGCGCACGGTGTCGGCCGAACCGCGCGAGCCCAGCACGGTGGAGAACCGGCAGAAGACCTCGGTCTGCTTGCCCTTCTTGCCCAGAAAGTCCGCTTTGGTGACGCCGGCGGCGTTGCCGTAGGCCTTGAATGTGCCGTGCGCCGCGGCCCCGCGGGCATGCACCACTCGCTCCGGGATGCGCTCGTGGTCGAAGTGGGTGATCTTCTCCCGCAGGTGGAAATCCTCCATCAGGGTCGGGCCCCGGCTACCGGCTTTGAGTGAGTGGTCGGTGTCTGGGATCCGTACGCCCTGCGCCGTGGTCAGATAACGTCCCGTCTGCGCTCGTGAGTCTGCTTGTCCGAGAAAACCTTCGGCGACACCAGCCGGTCCGACGGGGGCGGGGGATTTCTGGTCTCGATTTCGTGAAGGGGGCATCGGAACTCCAAGCGTTGAATGTCGGGCTGTCAGCGCCACACCGCGGGCCGCACGGGACGGCGCGGCGGCTGCGCGCCGGGAGTTACCTGGTACCCGGCTGCATCGGATCGCAAACGCAGCGGGTCGAACGGTCGGGCACAACCGCACAAGGGGACCACGCAAGACCTGTACGGCCCTAACCGCCGTCCAATCCGAACGAGAGCCAAAAACCTACGGCGCCTGCGTGACCCGACCTCTACGCGGAAGGGCCGCGGTAATCAGGAGGGTCCACGACGCGTGAAGCGTCCCACGGATACCGGGCCCGGGCCAGGTCGACGCGTCCGCCCTGGAACGCAACCCCTTCGGACTTGAGCAACAGCACAGCGCGACCATCGCGGCAGGCTGGCGGTTCGCCATCCGCACGCACGACGCGCCACCACGGAACATCGTCAGGCACTCTGCTCACTTCCCGTCCAGCTTGTCGTGGCGAGATGCCCAATCGCCGGCCGACGTCGCCATAGGTCGCGACGAATCCTGGCTCGATATCGTCCAGCACCGCGCGTACTGCCTCGTTGAGAGCTTCTCGTCTGGTCATGGTCGTTATCCGGGGGCTGGGTAGGTGACTGTGTCGGCAGGCCCGATGACGGCTCCGGCGCTGAGTTGCGCAGTATCGACATGTCCCGGGCCCATGATGTGACGTACCGTCTCGTTGTGGGAGAGCAGATGATCGGCGATGATCCGCCGGTGGCAGCGCCACCACACTGCCTCCGAGCACATCACGGCGATCCGTGAGGTGCGTCCCCACTCGCGTAACTCATCGAGGGCGCGCCGGAAGTCCTCGGACATCGCGTAGTCGGCATAGTTGTGGAAGCTGCGGTTCTTCCACCATTCGTTGACCGCGAAAGGCACTTCAGTGCTGACGGTACGGCGGCCGGTCAATCCCGGCGCGTACTGATAGCCGATTCCCGCATCGCCGAGCGACACCGACAGCGAGTCCTGATCGAACTGCGGATACCGAATGGAGCCTGGCAGCTTCCGAACATCGACGATCAATTGGACGCCGCTGTCGCGGAGCAACCCCGCGAACTCGGCGAACGTTCGGGTGGAGTGTCCGATCGTGAAGACGGGTTCACTCATCGACGAGCCGCAGGGCGCCGCCTTTGTGAGCGGCGACGTGTTCGGTCTTGTCGCTTTTGATCTCGTACTGTGGATCGTCGGTCGAGGCCCGATGGGTGTGGCCCTTGTACTGGAAATCCTGCGTGTGGACCTTGGCCACCGTGCCGGAGACGTGCCCGGCTTCCGAGTTCCACGTCACGTGGTCACCGACATTGAACGCGTCAGACATAACAGCCCCTCTCCCGACCGCTCCGCCGGCCAGTCGCATCCGCCGCTGTCAGCCATCGATTCATATGGGCATGCGGTAGCCATAGTATTCGTGGTCTTCGTTGTAGCCGCCCTGTCCCCATCCGACGGCATGGAAATCCGCGACGAACTCGATGGCGGTGATCCATTTGATTTGTTTGAAGCCGAGTTCCAACTCGTTGCGCAGGCGGAGCGGCGCGCCATGGGTTTCGCTGAGCGGTTGTCCGTTCATCTCATAGGCCAACAGCGCCATCGGTTCACGCATGTGCTCGATGCGGTGGCAGTCGTAGTAACGCCCGTCCTTGGAGGTCCACACTCGTGGCGGAACACTCTTGTCCATCCGGTCGGAAGGTACTTCCGCACGCATCCGCATCCACTCACTGCCCGGACAGCAGCCCGAGTTCAGATACAGCCTCGGATGATCGGCCAGGATCTGCAGCCCCGATCGGAGGATGAACAACATGGCGTGACCAAGGTCAAACCCGGTGACCATGTGGTGTGCAGCTTCATTCCGAGCTGCGGCACCTGCCGTTACTGCGCCACCGGCAGGCAGAGCCTGTGCGATACGGGTGCGACGATCCTGGACGGCTGCATGCCAGATGGCAGCTTCCGGCTTCATTCCGACGGAGTCGATTTCGGTGCCGTCTGCATGCTTGGCACGTTCTCCGAGCGGGCCACGATATCGCAGCACTCGGTTGTCAAGGTCGATGACTGGCTGCCCCTGGAGACCGCCGTGCTGGTGGGCTGCGGGGTGCCGTCGGGCTGGGGCACCGCAGTGAACGCGGGCAACCTGCGGGTCGGTGACACCGCGGTGATCTACGGCGCCGGTGGTCTCGGTATCAACCCTGTCCAGGGTGCGCTCCGCGCCGGCCGCAAGTACGTCGTGGTGGTGGATCCGGTGGCGTTCAAGCGCGAGACCGCTCTGAAATTCGGTGCCACGCACGCCTTCGCCGATGCGGCGCTGATCCTGGTGGGCACGGTGGATGAAGCAGTCGTCTCGGCGGCGACGGCGGTGATCGGCAAGGGCGGCACCGTCGTCATCACCGGCCTGGCCGACCCTGCCAAGCTCACCGTGCATTTCTCCGGAGCCGATCTGACGTTGAACGAGAAGACCATCAGAGGGTCGCTGTTCGGCTCCTGCAACCCGCAGTACGACATCGTGCGGCTGCTGCGGCTCTATGACGCCGGCCAGTTGAAACTGGACAAGTTGGTGACCCGCACGTACACACTCGAGGAAGCGAACCAGGGCTACCAAGACCTGCGCGACGGCAAGAACATCCGCGGCGTGATCGTTCACCAGAGTTGACGACGGTTCAGTTGCGGCCGGTGTTGCGAAAGTCGGTGGGCGTCATGCCGAACCAGCGCTTGGACGCTCGTGTCAGCACACTCTGCTCGGCGTAACCGAGTTGGCGACACAGCTGTACGAGCGGCAGGTCGGTGTCGAGCAACAAGCGCTGGGCGAGTTCGCGGCGGGCTTGATCGACCGCCGCGACGAAGGTGGTTCCTTCGGCGGCAAGACGGCGTTGCAGTGTCTTGGAGTGAATGCCGAACTGGCGGGCGACGAGTTCGGCGGTCAGCTCTCCGGTGGGCAGGAGTTGGCGGATGATCCTGCGGACGGTGTCGGCGAATCCGATCACGTGCTCGGTGCGGGTACTCGACAAATAGTGCAACGCGAGCTGATGAGCGAGTGGATCGTGGTTGAGCGGGCGCTGTAAATCGGTAGCGCGCAGGGTGAACCCGGCGAACGGTTCGTTGTAATGCGGTGGGCATCCGAAGTAGCGGCGGTAATCGGATTTGGTGCCCAGCGCGGGGTGGGGCAGGTGCACGGACACTGGCCGGTAGGTGGTGCCCAGGAACAGGTGCAGCACGCGGAGGGTGACGCCGAGGGCCAGTTCGATGGCTTGTGCCTGTGGCGGAGTGGGGTTCAGCAGGAAGTCGAATTCGAACGGGCGCAGCGCCTTGTCGGTGTGCGACGTGACGCGGGCGGTGATGCCGGGACTGTAGGCGCTCATGTAGGTGTCGAGGATCGTGAATGCTTCGGTCACGGTGGCGGAGGTCCGGGCCGCAACACCGACCGGGCCGAGGATGTCGATGCTCTGCCGCAGCGCGAGCTGGCGCCCGAAGTCGTCCACCCCCAGCACCACGGCTGCGCTTTCGACTGCAGCGATGCCGTTGCGCAACGAAATGTACCGGTCACGCTGACCGGCATCGGCGGGATCGATGCCGGCGAGTTCCAGCAACGCCGCAGCGTCGCCTCCATGAGCGGCGACGAGTCCGGTGAATCCCAGCAGACACGACCCCTGGATCAACTGCATGTCCACGACGATCAAGAAGATGTCCAGGAAAGTCAAGACAACAGGTGTTGGCTCAGGCAACGATGAGCGGGGTTCGGGTGACAGCAAAGGGGACGACCATGGACAGCAACCAGGTACGGCGCCGGCGGTGGTGGGGCGTGGTCGCCGTGGCGGCGGTCGCGTTGACCGCTGTCGCCTGTGGCGGCGGCAGGGATGCGGACGAGGCTTCGAACGCACCCACCGGTGAGCTGACCGCCGACCAGATCCGCGAGATTGCCAAACAGGCTTACATTTACGGATACCCGCTGGTCGACAACTATCGGATCCAGTACGCCTACTTCCAGGACAAGCAGAACCCGCAGTACATGGCGCCGTGGAACACTCTGCACTCCGTTGCGAAGGTGTTCACCCCGGCCGACACCACCATTCAGACCCCCAACTCGGACACGCCGTACAGCTTCTTCGGGGCGGACCTGCGCGCGGAGCCCTTCGTGCTGAGCGTTCCAACGATCGACGAAAACCGTTACTACTCACTTCAATTCATCGATCAATACACGTACAACTTCGACTACGTGGGTAGCCGGACCACCGGCAACAAGGCCGGAAAGTACTTGCTCGCGGGACCGAAGTGGAAGGGCGAGAAGCCCGCCGGCGTCGACAAAGTAATCCGAGCGGATACCGAATTCGCGTTCGTGGGGTACCGGACCCAGCTGTTCGGTGCGGAGGACCTCGATAATGTGAAGGCGATCCAGGCCCAGTACAAGGCGGAACCGCTCTCGACGTTCGAGGGCAAACCGGCGCCGGCCGCCGCACCGGCGGTCGACTTCGTGCTTCCGCAGAGCGCCGAGGAACAGCGGAAGTCCTCGAAGTTCTTCGAGACTCTCGACTTCATCCTGCAGTTCGCGCCGGTCCTCGAGACAGAGAAGGAGTTGCGCGCGAAGTTCGCTTCGATCGGCATCGGCACAGACAAAAAGTTGGACGTCGCGTCGTTGGGTAAGGATAAGCAGGACGCTTTCCAGGCGGCGATCGCCGATGCCTGGAAGGAATATGATCAGGTCCAGACGAAGGTGGACGGTGGACAGCTCTCGCCCAGTGAGCTGTTCGGCAACCGGCAGACGCTCGGCTCCAACTATCTGTACCGCATGGCCGGTGCGATCAATGGCATCTACGGCAATGATAAGGCCGAGGCCATGTACCCCACCGCCGCGAAGGATGCCGCGGGCGCACTACTTGATGGCGCGAACAAGTACACCTATCGCTATGCGCCCGGACAGCTGCCGCCGGTGAACGCGTTCTGGTCGCTCACCATGTACGGGATGCCACAGAGCCTCCTGGTCGCGAACCCCATTGATCGCTACTTGATTAACTCGCCGATGTTGCCCACGCTGAAGCAGGACACTGACGGTGGCTACACCATTTACGTGCAGCGAGAGACCCCGGGACCGGAACGGGAGTCGAACTGGCTGCCTGCACCCGACGGCCCGTTCCGGTTGACCCAGCGGCTCTACTGGCCGAAGGAGGCCGCGCTCGACGGCGCATGGCAGGCACCCGTGCCGCGGAGAACCCCATGACGCGGTACTGAATACTCCGAGCGCATGTACCAATCTCGGCGCCAATGCGAAATGCAAGTGGAGTCAGTGCGTTTCATGCATCTTGCTGATCACCACCGACGGTCCGTCTCGCCTGTTGTGCCATCCGGGGCAGCTGCACCACGACCCGCAGCCCGCCACCGGGGCGCGGAGTGAGCGTGAGGGTTCCATCGTGGGCGCGGGTGATGCTGTTGACGATCGCCAGACCGAGCCCGACACCGTCGTGGTGGGTACGCACGCGTTCACTGCCGCGTTGAAACGGCTCGACTAGCGTGGAAACCATTGGTGCAGTGAGCTTGTCGCCAGTGTTCTCGACAGAGAGCATCACGGAGGTCGGGTTAACCCTCGTGGTGACCCACACGGTTCCATGAGCGGGCTGATTGTGCACGATCGCGTTGTGCACCAGGTTGGTGGCCATCTGGAGCAGGAGCGCGGACGAGCCCGTGGTGGGCGCCACGTCGCCGGATGTCTCGAGGATGATGCCGTGTCTTTCCGCCAGGGGCAGTAGCGTTTCGGTGGCTTCCTCGGCGATGAGCGACAGGTCGATGTGTTCTTGGGTGAAGGACCGTTGATCAGCACGGCTGAGTAGGAGCAGCGCTTCGGTGAGGTCGATCGCCCGGGTGTTGACGGTGCACAGGCGTTCGACCAGCTCACCGGTGTCGGTGTTGGGATCCTGGCGGGCCACATCGAGCAGGGTCTGGGTGATCGCCAACGGGGTGCGCAGTTCATGGGAGGCGTTGGCGGCGAATCTCTGCTGTTCGGCGACGTGTGCTTCGAGCCGCTCGAGCATGGTGTCGAAGGCGTCGGCGAGTTCGCGAAGCTCATCTCGTCTCCCCGACAGCCGAATTCGGTGTGACAGGGAGCCTTTCGAGGCCATGCGGGTGGCGGCTGTGATGCGTGTCAGGGGTGCGAGCATTCGGCCGGCCAGCAGCCACCCGCCGACCAGACCGAATACCAGCAGGAACGCCATCACGACGGCGGCTCTGGGAGCGAAAACGTGCAGGAGCCTGGACCGGATGGGAAATACATCGTTGGGGAATTCGATGTCAGTGCTGCCCGGGATGATCATCATCCGGTCTGGCACGTACCGCAGCAGGAACACCCACACGGCGGTGAGCAGCAGAGCGCCTGCGACCGTCAGGAACCCGGCGTAGCTGAGGGTGAGCTTGAGTCGAAGGCTCAATCCCGGTGTTCTATCCATCGTTTCGTTCCCCCTGCCCGGAGCCCGCTGCGTTCTCGATGCGGTAGCCGACGCCGGGCACGGTCGCGATGATCCGGGGTTCGCCGAGGCGTTTGCGCAGCGCCGACACCGTGATGCGCACGGCATTGGTGAACGGGTCGGCGTTCTCATCCCACGCCCGCTCCAGGAGCTCTTCGGCGCTGACGACACCGCCTTCGGCTGCGACGAGAACCTCGAGCACCGCGAACTGTTTCCTGGTAAGGCCGACATATCGGCCGTCGCGGTACACCTCGCGCCGGAACGGATCCAGCCGCAGGCCCGCGATCTCCCACACCGGCGGCCTGCTCTGGGCGCGCCTGCGGTCGAGTGCTCGCAGGCGCAGCACGAGCTCTCGCAGTTCGAACGGCTTGGTCAGATAGTCGTCGGCACCGAGTTCGAATCCCGAAGCCAAGTCATCGAGCCGGTCTGCAGCGGTCAACATCAGGATCGGCGTCCCGCTGCCCGAAGCGACGATACGTTCAGCGACCTCGTCGCCCGAGGGGCCGGGGATGTCGCGGTCGAGCACGGCGATGTCGTAGGTGTTCATACTCAACAACTCCAGCGCGGTGTCGCCGTCACCGGCGATATCGGCGGCGATCGCCTCCAGGCGCAGACCGTCGCGGATGGCCGTCGCCATGTAGGGCTCGTCTTCGACGACCAACACACGCATGCTCTCCACGCTACGAGCTCGCTCATATCGTCGGCATATCGAAAATCGCATACGCACCGACAACACCGTCGGGCCTTGACTGGCGGCCATGACAAACGACAACTCAGCACACAACCGACGCCCCTTCGTCACTCTCGCCGTCGCCGCATTGATCGGCGCGGGAGGTGTGGCCTTCGCCTCGCAGGCTGTCGCCGACCCGGCGGGTCAGCAACAGGCGACGAAGTACTCCGAGTGCATGCGGGCCAACGGTGTCGCGGACTTCCCAAATCCCGACGCCGAAGGTCATATCTCCTACGGCGGTGTCTCCGTGTCGAAGGCCACGTGGCAGAACGCGGTCGGTGCGTGTGCGAATCTCCAGCCTCGGGGTTGGTCGGACGCCCAGCGCACGCCGGCGCAGCAAGCCGCGGCGCTCGAATTCGCGCAGTGCGTGCGCGACCATGGTGTGCCGGACTTCCCCGACCCGGGCAGCGCACGCGATCCCCTCATCGACACTTCGAGGATGCGTGGCGACGTCAGCGCCGGCAGCATTCCCGAGCTGACGCCCGCGGTCGAGGCGTGCCACGACTTCTTCGCCGCCGCGCTCCCGCCAGAGGAGACTGGCCGGCCGGGCTGAGAAGCCAAAGGCTCGGAGTTGACGTCGAGTTAATCGGCTGTGCTTGGTCGGACGGCGTCGAGGTCGTCCTTGGTCAGGACAGCACGAACGGTCAGTCCGACGTCTCGTAGGACGGTGGTGGGATCAGCACTTCGGTTGATCGCGCAGATTACGGTCGAGACGCTGCCGTGCTCGCTGCGTATGGCCTGAGCTGCATCCCGGACGGCACCGCCGGTGGTGATCACATCCTCTATCAGAGTGATCGTTCTTCCGGCGGTGTCGGCACCCTCGGCGAGCCTGCAGGTTCCGTAGGTCTTGGCGGCTTTCCGTACGAATAGTGTTGGTATGTCCGTGAGTTGACTCAAAACGGTGGCCAGCGGGACGCCGCCCAGTTCCAGGCCACCGAGCAGGTTGGTATCGGCGGGAATGAGCGGAACCATGGCCTCGCACACGCGTCGTAGTAATCGCGGGTCTGTCTCGAACAAGTACTTGTCGAAGTACTCGTGAGAGATCTCGCC
Source organism: Mycolicibacterium peregrinum (assembly GCF_001665785.1). Taxonomy (GTDB): domain Bacteria; phylum Actinomycetota; class Actinomycetes; order Mycobacteriales; family Mycobacteriaceae; genus Mycobacterium; species Mycobacterium peregrinum_A. The sequence goes on along the minus strand of NZ_LZSO01000048.1, from coordinate 104,916 downwards.
TGATCGAAGCTGAAACTGTCCTCGGAGGCGACAGACGCGGTCCACATCCGAAGCGAGCAATTGGCGGTCCATGCTGTTCATCGTGGCACTAGATGTGATGAGTGGGGCGGCGTGTGAGGTTGTCACAGACGCGAGATCTGGGGTTGGATTCCTCATACGGAACGGCGTCGCCGCCATCGGTAGGAGGGGCTGCGGTGTTGGGTAGTGCTGACGCTGGTTTCAGGAGCGCCTCTGCCCGGCTGCGCTATCTGGACTTGTATGAGGGGCTGCGGGCTTCGAGTCCGCCGGCGGATGCCGTGCACGATGTTGCGACGAAGTTCGGCGCGGTCCGGGTGTACGAGCACGGCCCGCCCGGCGGAGTGCCGATCGTGCTACTGCACGGCTACTTTCTTACTTCCGCCATGTGGGCGCGCCAAGTGGCGAGCCTGACAAGCGATTTCACTGTATACACGATCGACATGCCGGGCCAGCCGGGCGCGAGTATGCAGTCGAAAGCGATGCGCACTCCAGCTGATTGCGCGCGCTGCATTGCCGATGTTCTCGGCGGCCTCGGCCTGCAGGGTGTGCATCTGGTCGGGCACTCATACGGGGGTTGGCTCGCTACGCATACGGCTGCACGCTTTCCCCAACGGTTGGCGACGATGACATTGATCGACCCGGCCAGCACCGTGGCCCGGATCACGGCAAAATTCTGGATGAGTCTGTTGATCGTGACGTCATGGCCGCGGTCGGCACGTGCTCAGCGCGCAGCGGCATGGGTGACGGGTGGTGCCAAGCCGGGCAGCTTTGTTGACCAGCTCGCCGGGCTGTTTCTCGCGGGATTCGCCGCGTTCGCGCCACCCCTGGGCACGCCGACTCCGCTCTTCGTCAGTGCTCGCGTCCTGCGTTCCGTGAGTATTCCGTCGCAAGTTCTCTTGGCGGGCAATACTGTTCACGATTCGTCAAAAGGTCTCCAACGGATACACGCGGTAGTGCCTGACTGGGAGTGTCAGCTGTGGCCCGGCGCCTCGCATGCTCTACCGATCGAGCTTCCTGACGAGGTCAATGCCGGTATCCGCCAGTTCGTGATCGACCGCGGCACCGCGTGATGCCAACAATGCGGTCAGCTCCTGCAACGAGTCCACGCGCAGATCAGCAAGTGAGGCTTCGTCTTTGAGAGCGTGGAGATAACCCCATGGACCGCGCCGAACGAACACTGTCCGCATCCCGGCGGCGCGGGCGGGCAGCACGTCGTTATCGAGGCGATCGCCCACATACAAGATGGACTCGGCGGGGACGCACGCTTGCCTGATCAGGCGGAGGAAGAACGCGGGATCTGGCTTGGCCACGCCCCACTCGGCCGACGAGGTAACGAAGTCAGCCTCGAGGCCGGCGGCGGCGAGCACCTGTTCGATCTCTGCTGGCTGGTTGCCGGCGATACCGACGGTCAAGCCGACCCGACGCGCAGTGGCCACACATTCCAGAGCGTCGGCGTACAGATCACACTCACCCGGATCGAGACCCGCTGCCGGCGGGTCGACACCGATCACATCCCATAGATCGTGGTGATCCCTGTCGGTGGCGATCAACGCCCCCACCACGGCGCACAAAGTGAACGGCGTCAATCCCAATCGCTGGGCCAGCGCAGTCCACATGCGAGTTTCGTCGACCAACGTCTCGCCGACGTCGAACACCACACACCGGATCTGTGCCAACCATCCCGAAGCCACAAACCTAGAGTTTCACACCCGTGTCTCTCCGCTGAAGTTTCGCGACCTTTCCCAAGCCGTGCCCGCCAGACTGGCCGTTTCGGGCATGAACGTCCGACCAAAAAAATCGCTGGGAGCTGTCGCAATGCGGTGTTACCGTGACGCCGTGACCATGTTCTGCGACGCCTATGTGCTGCTCGCCGGGATGCACTACGCATCCACGGCGAGTTTGTCGTGCGCAGGCCTCGAGGGCTCCAAAGGCATTGCCCGGCAGTCTGTCGAACGCAATGCCCTGTGGCATCGCCGTTGCTTCCGGTCATCACGTCTGCAAACGTCCACCCGCTCAGTGGGTGTGCGCTCCGGCCGGGAGCACGGGCCCGAAGAACAATCTCACAAAACTCTCAACCTCACCGTAGCCGCTGACAGGAACGCCGCCTGACGTTTCTGTGATTTGGCGCGTCCAATTTAGTTGGTGCGCAGTAAGTTACGGCGAAAAATACTCTCGACAATCGCGGTTCCATCAGCGCATGCTGTTGGCGGCAACGTACACGAACGAACGTGTGCGGAAACGGCGTGACAATCGAAATATCTTGTCTCGTCGGATCTTTGAAAACTGCAGAATGTGACATTCGTGCTCGTGGCGGAACTGGAAGACGCGCCCGGCTCAGACCCGGGTGCCCTACACGGGCGTGCAGGTTCAACTCCTGCCGAGCGCACGGTCGGATCGTCGGTGAATCGTGTATCACTCTCGACGGTCGGCACTCACACACGCGCCGTTAGCTGAGTTGGGATAGCACCAGACTCTTAATCTGGGGACGGGGGATCGAAACCCCCACGGCGCACCAATATTCATGCCGCTGAGGTGTAACAGGTGTGCACGCCAGTCTTCCAAACTGGCAGAGCGGGTTCGAGCCCCGTCGGCGGTTCCATTGAAACGACGAATCAGAGAGGAGGCACGCGGTCATGAAGCACTTTCGTCAACGCACAAACCGTCAGCATGCCGTGACGGTGTACAACGCCGACTACCGCGTGCTGACCCACGTGGCCTGGCAGGAGGCGATACGGCTGCTGCTGCGGGGTTCGGTCTACGTGATCGAACGCCACAGCCCGGCCGTGCACATACACAGCCCGTCGACGGTCATCGAGCTGCCGCTGTCGGTCGCCCTACGTGAGTACATCCACGTGCCGTACCGGCCCGGCCCTCGCGCAGCGCGTGTCGGGGTTCTGGAACGTGACGGCTACACCTGCGCATACTGCGGCGGATACGGCGACACGCTGGACCACGTCGTGCCTGAGTCGCGTGGGGGCCAGAACACCTGGCTGAATCTCGTCGCCGCGTGCGCACCGTGTAACGGCCGCAAGGGGAATCGCACTCCCGAAGAGGCCGGGATGCGGTTGTTCTGGGAGCCGTACGAGCCGCGTGAGCGGGACCGCTACCGCGTGCCGGCGATGGCCTGACCGGTCATGCATTACCCGGCGGTGCGAACGACGCAATGAGCGGAAGTCGTTCGCCCCGCCCCGCCACCCCACTCATGCTCATGCCCCTGTAGCTCAATCGGACAGAGCGTCGTCCTCCGACGGCGAAGGTTGACGGTTCGAGTCCGTCCAGGGGCACGGAACGGGATGCCCGCGTAGCTCAAATGGAGAGAGCGCCTGTTTACGAAGCAGGAGGTTGCTGGTTCGAGTCCAGCCGCGGGTGCACACGACGCTGTTCCAGTGTGGCCTGGCCTGGGCAAGAAGACGCCGCATCGATCGCGGTGAACCTTCGGCGCTGGTCCGGCGTATACCCCCGGGTACTGGCCCAACAGGGATAGGTAGGTCGTTCATGGTTCGCAGATCGGTCGTGCACTCATCACGGCGTAGCGGTGTGGTCACTCGGCGAAGCGTTGTCCTCGGCATCGCGGCCGTCGGCGGTTTCCTTGCCACCGATCTGGGTGCGGTGCTCTACGCCCGTGGTCCGCTTGGATCGCGGAGCAGGTTGACCCCTCAAGCTTTTGTCGACGCGTTCCACAAGGTTGCCGGGGTCCATCGGGGCTATCGGCTGAATCATGCGAAAGGCGTTGTAGTCAGTGGATTCTTCGAGAGCAACGGTGCCGGATCGGAGATGACCAGAGCAGCTGTTTTCCAGGCCGGCCGCACCCCTTTGGTCGGACGGTTCTCGGTGCCGGGAGGCAATCCCATGGTGGCCGACACCGTCGATGCTCCGCGGGGACTGGGCCTGGCCATAGGGTATCCGGGTGGTGCGCAATGGCGGACCGCCATGCTGAATCTACCTGTGTTCCAAGATAATTCTGTGCAGGGGTTCTACGACCGGTTGCTCGCCTCCAGGCCGGTGCCGGACACCGGCAAGCCTGATCCCACGGCGATGGCAGGATTTCTGGCTGCTCATCCTGAAACCGTGAACGCCATGACGGCGATCAAGCGGCAACCGCTCACCTCGGGCTTTGCCGACAGCACCTTCCGGGGGCTCAACACCTTCTACTTTGTGAACGCGAACGGTGACCGCACACCCGTGCGATGGTCACTGAGCCCGATGCGGGAGGTGAGGCCACCCGACGAAACTTCGAGCAATCCGAACCGGCTGTTCGACAGCGTCGTTCGCGATATCCGCACCGAGCCGTTGCGGTGGCGCCTATTGGTGACGATCGGTGAGCCGGAGGACGATGTGCGTGACGCCACCATCGCGTGGCCGGCTGATCGGCACACGATCGACACCGGGACCGTGGTGCTCGACTCCATCGAGACGGAGTCGGCGGGCAACGCCCGCGATGTCAATTTCGATCCCATGGTGCTGCCGGACGGCATCGAGCCCTCGGAAGACCCGCTACTGCCCGCACGTTCGGCGGTGTACGCGACGTCATTTCGTCGACGCGCCGGTGTTGCCGGCGAAGCCCCGCAGGTCGAGGTTGGGGAGGTGGCGCAATGATTGCGTCGGCCATCCGATCCGGCTCCCGCTACGCGCTGGGCACCCGCGTTCTGCATTGGTTGGCCGCAGTGCTCGTGTTCAGCACACTGGTGGCCGGGTTTGACCTGGCCAACTCCCTCGCGGACTACGCAGTGCTCCTCAGCGTGCACAAGGTTCTGGGCGCGCTGGTGTTCGTGGTGTTCGTGATCCGTGTGCTCAACAGGTTCGCCGATCACGGGCCCGCCCTGCCTGCCACCGTCGGCGGGGTCGAGCGCATCGCGGTTGTCGGCTCCGAACTCGCCATGTACGCGCTGCTGTTGGCGCAGCCGCTGCTCGGATGGGCGATGCTGTCTGCGAGCGGAGTGCCGGTTGTGTTGGGTGGCGCGCTTCGGTTGCCCCCGATCGCCCCCGTGGACGCCGAGCTGTTCGGTCTGCTTCGGGACGCTCACTCGGTCGTGGCGTACGCCCTGGTCGCGATCATCGCGGCACACGTGTCGGCGGTGCTCTTGCACACACTGACACTGCGCGATGGCATGCTGCGCCGAATGACGTTCGGGGGCGATGAACCTCTTGAGCTCCGTCGGCGTACGTAAGCCCGTGGATATCACTCGGATGAGAAGAACTGTTGGTGCAGCGCTGTTTTCCGCAGGCGTGGTCGTCGGATTCGCAGCGCCGGTTCACGCCAACGCCGACGAGCCGGCTGGGCCGGAACCGATCCTCGCAAAACAGGTATCGGACCTGGGTGAGATCGTCGTCGACGCGCGGGGCATGACGGTGTACGCGTTCCAGGGCGACACTCTCGAGACCAGTGGATGCGGCGAGCGCTGCCTACAGAAGTGGCCTGCCGTGGCCGCCCCCGATCCGTTGCCTGCGCAGGTGGCAGGCGTTGATGGAGTATTGGGTGTGTACCTACGCCCGGACGGCACCCGCCAGCTGACCTTGAATTCGCGCCCGCTCTACACCTTCATCCAGGACAAGACGGTCGGGCAACATGAGGGCGTGGGTAAGCAGCTGGGCAATTCCAAGTGGGGGATCGTGCAATCTGACGGGCTACCCCGGTACTGAACGTGGTGAACCGTCCGCGACGTCGCCGATCGTCGGCCGCACAGCGTGAACGTGCGGCCGACGACCGGCTCTTGACCATGCTGTACACCATGCACGGCGAAGCGGTCCGGCGATTCGTCGCCGGACATGTCGTCGATGTACAGCACCGCGAGGACGTTGTGCAGGAGACGTTCGCGCGGGCCTGGAAGAACATCGACCAGATCGACGCCGACGACGGCAATCCCAGATCATTCCTGTTCACGGTGGCCCGGAACGTCATCGTCGATCAATGGCGGCGACGGTCACGGCGAGGTGAGGTACTTGTGGACACCGATATTGGACTGCCCAGTGCCGATGTCGTCAACAAATCCTTGGAGCGGATCGTTATCGGTGAATCGTTGCAACGGTTGTCCCCCGAACATCGTGAGGTGGTCAAGGCGCTGTACTTCGACGACCTCACGGTTGCTGAAGCAGCGGATAGGCTCAATGTTGCTGTGGGTACCGTGAAGTCACGCAGTTACTACGCAGTGCGCGCATTGCGAGCGGTGTTCGACGAGATGGGGCTGCTGTGATCTACGAACCTCATGTTCTTCTCGGCGCCTATATCCTCGGCGGTCTCGATGCCGAGGAGCGCGGGCGGTTCGAGGCGCACCTCAAAGAATGCGCACAGTGCCGCGCCCAAGCTGCAGATTTCGCGCCGCTGCCGGCTCTCCTGAGCAAGGTCGACCGGGCGGATCTGGATACCCAGCCCACTGACGATGCGGAGTCGGAACTGGCTCTGCGTGACATGCTCGCCGCCCGCCGTGCCGCAGCGACCCGCCGTGTCCGCCACCGGGTGATACTGGCTGCGTGTGCCGCGGTACTGGCCGCCGTCGCACTGGTGCTGGTCATCCCGCGCGGCGACACGGCCCCTCCGGGGACGGGCACCTTCGCGATGCATTCGGTCGCCGCCGCCGGCGCCTCCGGGTCGGTGACGTTGACGCCGAAGCCGTGGGGGACCGCCATCGTGCTCGATCTGAAGCAGTTGCCACCCGATGGCGTATTCACCTTGCGGACGATGGACGACAGCGGGCAGATGCAGCCGGCCGCCACCTGGGCCGCCATGCCTACCGGGGCGGGGGTCGTGCAAGGGGCGACGTCGATTCCGATGCCGAAGCTGCGAAAGCTGAACATCGTCGATGCCGACAACACTGTGCTGGCCAGCGTGGAACGCTGAGCAGCCTGTGTCGATCCGCGAGCTGATCGTGCTCGGTACCGCCAGTCAGGTGCCGACACGCCACCGCAATCACAATGGATATCTGCTGCGCTGGGATGGCGAGGGCTTGCTGTTCGACCCGGGCGAGGGAACTCAACGCCAGTTTCTTCTCGCGGGTGTTTCGGCGAGTGCCGTCACCCGGCTGTGCCTGACCCACTTTCATGGCGACCACTGCCTCGGGGTTCCGGGAGTGCTGCAACGTATGTCGCTGGACGGGGCGTCGCACCCGGTTCGCGCGTATTATCCGGCGTCTGGCCAGGAGTACTTCACCAGGCTTCGGCATGCGAGCATCTTCCACGACACACTCGACGTGCGGGAACACCCGATAAGCGCCGACGGCCCGGTCGCCGACGGGCCCTTCGGCCATCTCGAAGTCCGGGAGCTCGACCATCCGGTGCCCTCAGTCGGCTACCGGCTCGTCGAGCCTGATGGCCGCAGGATGGTGCCCGAGTTGCTGGCCCGGTTCGGGATCGCCGGACCACGGGTAGGAGAGCTGCAGAAGTCCGGAGAAGTGCGCGTCGGTGACCGACAGGTACACCTGGCCGACGCCAGCGAGCCTCGGCGGGGACAGCGCTTTGCCTTCATCATGGACACCCGGTTGTGTGACGCCGCCTTCGCCCTGGCCGAGGATGCCGATCTGCTGGTGATCGAGGCGACGTTCTTGCACCAGGACGCTGAATTGGCCTCTCGCTATGGGCATCTGACCGCCCGGCAGGCCGGCCGGGTCGCCGCCGAGAGCAAGGTGCGGCGGCTGGTGCTCACTCATTTCTCTCAGCGCTACGACGATGCCCGGCGTCATCACGACGAAGCAGCCGAGGTATTCGGGGGCGAGGTGGTCACGGCTGAGGATCTGTCCAAGATCCCGGTTCCCCGGCGGTTCTGAGGGGCGCCGGATACCCGCCCACATGACATGAAGTTCATATGAAGTCACCGGCGGACACCGTTATTGTCCGCAGAATGTCAGTGTGACGATGTCGGCGCCCTCCTGCGATCAGCAGCGTGCCGGCACGGCATTGATCCGAGCGCTGAGTGTCGCCGACGAGCCCGAGCGGCTCGACGCCGGCACGGAGCGCGCCGAGGTCGTTCAGCTGACGCGCCAGCAGGAGCTGCGGCAGGCTCGCTACTACCGGGGACTCCTGGAGTCGCGGCGAGCCGAGGTCGAAGAGGAGCTGGCCCGTGACTGCGAGCTGCTCGTCAGACACTCGGCCGACGATCGCAACCGGCGTCGGATGCCACGCCTTCGTGAAGCCATCAGACGCAAGCGCCGTGAGCAGTACCAGATTGACTGTCTGCTGGAATCTCTGAACATGCGGTTCTTTCGGCCGCGGCCGATGCCGTTACCGGATCACCGCTTCACCATCGAGGTAGAACCCACGCGGCACGGCTACCGCGTAAGGATCCCTGAACTCGATCAAGTCGTGACCGCCGTCAGCCGCGACGATGCTGCGATGACGGCCCGCGAGTACATCGCCGTGAGCATCGGCATCGCGATCAGCCGGATCTCCGTCACCTCGGGGCGCTTGGGCACGTAGTTCTGATGGGCGCTCCTGCCGGTCTCTCTCTCTGCGTCACTGCATGAATTTCTAACGTTTTTCGCAACACGCATGCGGAAAACTCCTGTGGGGAACAGTATTACGTCAGTGTGATGGCCTGCCTCCGTGGCGAACGGTTAATATCCAGGCACAGTTTCCCCGTCATTCACCTACGGGAAACGCTGCGTCCCAACTATTTATGTGCAACTGATCGCTGGCTGGTGACACCGCTTTACGGGCGCTGCTACGTTCCCTCGGGAAGAAATCTTCGATTACTGAGAGGCTCGCCGCCGCACCATGCTGAAAACTCTTGCACCACTGGCTGTCGCCTGTTCGCTCGGCGCTTTCGCTGCTCTTGCCGGTGCCAACCAGGCTGGAGCCCAGCCGATTCCAGCTCCGCCGGCGCCCGATGTTGCACCTGCGCCCGAAGTCGACAACGGCACCGTCCCGTCGGCGGCACCCGGGATCCTGTCGACACCCGAGGGCTGGACGCTTTCGGTCAAGGCAGTGGACGAAACGCAGCTCGACGTGGCTCCGTTGACCACCGCCGTGTCCTCGCGCGAATACCTGGTGGGCGGAACGTTTCTGGGCGAGGTCACCGGCTCTGGCAAGGCCGCGCTGGCCGGTGGGACGTTGGAGGCCGGCTACCAGATCGGTTGTGGCATCAGTGCCGATGTCGTCGATGCGAGGTTCGGCGGCAATATCACACCCTCGCTGAGCTCTGCGGGCGTGCCGAGCGTCGGAGGTGGTCTCTTCGCGCAGATCCGCCCCACTCTCAAGCCTGGTACGGCGTCCGTCATCCCCGTGACGAAGATCGAATATGAGGGCGATGCGGCACGTGTCACGATCACCGGTCTGCGGATCAAGATCGACAGCTGCGTCGGCCAGTCCTTCATCCGCTCATATGCGACGTTCACCAGCTCCACCGCCGACACGCAGGATGTCGTCTCCTACGTGGGTGTGACCAAGGCCGTGTGAAGTTCCACCTCAAATTCTCACTCGCTCAATCGTTTACGTCCCGAGAGGTGTCAACAACTGACATGACCAAGATCCTTGCTGCACTGTTTGCGGTCGGTGCGCTGGCGGTGCCGGCGCCGCATGCGACCGCCGCTCCCGAACCCGTCTTGCCGCACGAGCCGAACGCAGATGCTCTGCCGCTCGTCGAAGGCGAACCCGGCACGCCGCCGGACACCGGGATCGTCGGCTCCGCGGAACCGTCCGTGGTCAGGACGCCGGACGGTTGGGTATTGAAGCTCGCTGCCAGGGACGAGACGCAATTGCCGATCCCAGCCCTGACCACCGCGGCCTCGTCGCGTGAGTATCTGGCTGGTGGGACATTCACCGGCAACATCAGCGGCAGCGGCACTACGTCGTTGCAGGGCGGCACGCTCGAGGCGGGTTACCAGATCGGCTGCGGTATCGAGCTGGGCTCGGTTCGCTTGACCGGGAGCCTCGGCCTTTCGTCGTCGGTCAGCCGGACTGGCCTCGGTGGTATCAGTGCACCGATTCAGGGCAATGTCGAAGTGCGACCGAAACCCGGCGAGGTCATCGACGTCCCGGTCACCGAAATGAAGTTCAAAGGCAAGGATTCCCGGGTCACGCTCAAAGACGTGCACATCAAGATCGATGGGTGCGTTGGCCAGTCTTTTCTGCGGTCATTCGCAAAGCTGACCAGCGCAGCCCCGGGGTCCCAAGACGTCGTCGCGTACTACGGAGTGACCAAGACCGTCTGATCCGCGTCGGCCCCGATCTGCGGATACGTCGGGTACTCGATGCCCGACAGGTACTGCACCGTGCGCACCACCTGGGACGAATAGCCGAATTCGTTGTCGTACCAGACGTAGAGGATCACGTTGTCTTCGTCGACGATCGTCGCGTTGGCATCGATGATGCTGGCCGCTCGCGAGCCGATGAAGTCGCTGGACACCGCGTCGGTCGCCGCGGTGTAGTCCAGGTTGCGGCTCAACGGTCCCGACAGGGACGCCTGGCGCAGGTACTCCAGGGCTTCTTCCTTGGTCGTCGGGCGGTGCAGCTGCATGTTCAGGATCGCCACCGAGACATCCGGGGTGGGAACGCGGATCGAGCTGCCGCTGATCTTGGCCTTCAGGTCCGGCATGGCCTTGGCGACAGCGGAGGCCGCACCGGTTTCGGTCAGGACCAGGTTGAACGGCGCGGACCGGCCGCGGCGGTCGGCGTTGTGATAGTTGTCCAGCAGGTTCTGGTCGTTGGTGAATGAATGCACGGTCTCCACGTGGCAGCGGGCGATGCCGTACTCGTCGTCCATTGCCTTCAGCGGCGGAACGATCGCGTTGGTCGTGCATGACGCGCACGAGAAGATCTGCTGTTCGAGCTCGAGGGTGCGGTGATTGACCCCGTGCACGATGTTAGGGACGTCGCCCTTGCCCGGAGCGGTCAGCAGGACCTTCGCGATGCCGGGACGCAGGTGCTTGGACAGGCCGTCGCGGTCACGCCACTTGCCGGTGTTGTCGATCAGGATCGCGTTGTCGATGCCGTACTCGGTGTAATCGACGGTCGCCGGGTCGTCACTGTGGATGAACTTGATGACGTTGCCGTTGGCGATGAGGCTGTTGGTTTCGGTGTCGACCTTGATCGTGCCGTCGAACTGGCCGTGGACCGAGTCGCGGCGCAGCAGCGACGCCCGCTTGGCGAGGTCGCCCTCTCCGTTGCTGCGGATCACCACCGCGCGCAGGTTCAGGCCGTTTCCAGAGCCGGCCTTCTCGATCAGCAGGCGCGCGACGAGCCGGCCGATCCGGCCGAACCCGTAGAGCACCACATCCCGCGGACCCTGCGGTTCGCTCTTGTTCTCGCCGGTCACGTCGCTGAGGACCTGCGCGGTGAACTCGGGTACCGACAATCCCTCATCGCTGGCGCGGTACGCCATCACCAGCAGGCCGAGGTCGATCTTCGACGGGCCCAGGTCCAGATCGGCCAGCGCCTGCAGGAACGGGAAGGTCTCTTCGACCGACAGTTCCTCGCCGCCGACCTGTCGCGCGAACCGGTGCGTCCGCAGGATCTTGATGACGGACCTGTTCACCAGCGACCGGCTGTGCAGCAGGACTGTCACGCCCTTCGCCCGGTACAGGGTGCCGATGATCGGGATCATCGCCTCCGCGAGTGCTTCTTGAGCATTCCAATGGGCGAGTTCTGGCGAGTTCAAATCAAGCGTCCTGTGGGTCGTGTGGGCTGGCCCCTCGGATGAGTACCGCCTTGATGGTAGCGATTGTCCGATCTCACAATGCGTCGCGGTTCGCCGGTGAGAATTGCAGTGGCCCAGGTCACAGGGGGAAATGGCGCGCCGTCTGTTTCCAGATCCGGTAGCCGCCGGGCAGGCAGACCGCGCAGGGCCGGTAGCCGGCGGCGACGGCGGTTGCCTCGTCGGCGAAGAAGACGCGGTTGCGCACGTATCCGCCGGTCGCGATGGCTCGCAGGGCCGACGGGCAGTCCAGGCGGCCGTAGAGCTTGCCGCCCAGATGCCCGCCCAGCGTTCCGGGTGTGATGCTGCGGTATGGCTCACCGTCCCCTCCCATCAGCGTGTACCGCTTGATGTTCGACGTCATGCGGCGTCGTGGAAGACAAGCCCCAGAGTGAATCGTGTACCGCTACGGACCACGGAAACCCCGTGCCGCACGGGCGCTGCCGACCATCCGCGGGCCGAGGGCACCGGCCGGTCCCGGGTGGTGAAGACCAGGCCGTGCCCCTGCGGGATGACGGTGGCGGTGCCGCGCGACTGCGCGCGCGGTCGCTGTTCGTAGAGCAGGAACTCCCCGCCGGTGTGGTCGACGCCGGGGCTGGTCAGGTTGATGACCACCTGCAACGGAAAGACGAGCTCCCCGTACAGGTCTCGATGGAGGGCATTCCAGTCACCGGCCTCGTACTTGAGCAGGATCGCAGTGGTCTTGGTCTGCCCCGCTGCGTGGCACATGCCCAGCCAGTCGTCCAGATCGTCGGGCCATGGCGCTTCCCGTCGAAGTTTGGTCCACCAGTCGCGCGCGATCGGCAACAGCCGCGGGTAGAGCGCTTGCTTGAGCACCACGACCGGGTCGGGATAGGGGTCGGCGAAGTAGCGGTACTCGCCTTCTCCGAAGCGGTATCGGCTCATGTCGATCGTCGAGCGGAACCGGCGCTGGTCGGGGTAGAGCGCCGCGATGCGGCCGGCCTCGGCAGCGGTGAGAAGCGGACCGGTGAGAGCGCAGCCCACGCTGTCGAGGTCCGAACGGATCGCATCCCAGTCGGCTGTGGCCACGCGACCTCCCCACGGCCCACCTGCAGCGCTCATGCGGCGGCCTCCAGGTCCAGCAGAAGTCGTTTGGCTTCCACACCTCCGAGGTAGCCGCCCATCGCACCGTCGCTGCGCACGACGCGGTGGCAGGGCACGACGACCGGCAGGGGATTGGTGGCGCAGGCGGTCCCCACGGCACGTACGGCTTTGGGGTTGCCGGCGAGCTGGGCCACAGCTGCGTAGCTGGCCGTCTGCCCGTAAGCGATCTCCGGGAGGTGGTGCAGCACCGTGCTGCGGAACCCCGCGGACAGCCGCCAGTCCAGCACGATGTCGAAGGTGCGGCGGATTCCGGCGAAGTACTCGTCGAGTTCCCGGGCCACGGTGTCGAGACGCGTTGGTGCGCGCAGGATGCGTGGGCTGATCTTGTCGGCGAGCTGTTGCAGGACGGCGTCGTGGTCTTCACTGGCATAGGCGACGCGCACCAGCCCCTGGTCGGTGGCAGCCACCAGCAGTGGGCCCACCGGGCTGTCGACGGTCCGGTAGGCGACGTCGAGAATGCCGTCGCGGTCGGCCGCAACGGCCAGTCGGGTCCGCAGGGTGGCCATGTGGTCGGTGCCATCGGCCATCTGCGCCAGGTCGTGGAAGAGGTCGTGGTCGGTGTTCATCGGGTTTCTCCTCTCCGGGAGGTACTGATGGCGGCGGAGCCGCTGCGATAGGTACGTCTGAGGGCCGCGATGCCGTCGGCGGCGGCGCGGCGGGCTGCATCGGTGCTGCCGCCGAGGATGGCCGCGATGTCGGCATAGGGCAGGCCGGCCAGGTAGTGGTAGGCCACGGCTTGCTTCTGTTTGGTCGGTAGGCGCTCGAGCGCATCGGCCAGGTCGTCGTCGTGGTCGTGCTGCGGTGCGGTGGGCGTCTCCGGCACGGTGTCGGTGGGGATCGCGTGGCGTGCCCGGGCCCGGGTGATGTCGATCGCCTTGCGGTGAGCGACCGTCACCAGCCACGCTTCGATGTTCGCGTCAGCCGGAAGGTCCGGGTAGGCCTTCATCGCGGCCAGGAACGTTTCCGACCACGCGTCGTCGGCGTCGATCGGTCCGACGACCGCCCTACACACCCGCAGTACCGTGGGGCCGTGGTCATCGACCACTGCCTCGAAGGGCTGTTTGGCTTTCACGTTCTGTAGACGCTCCGACCGCAGGTTTCGTGAGATCCCAGTTTGAATGGGCGGTCAGCTCGGCGGCGCGAGGCCGTTGAGGATGAAATCCATGACCTCGTCGGCGATTTCGTGCTGGGTCTTGGTCGAGTTGATGACGCTGTGCAGCGCGGCGGTCATCATGATCGCCCCGAAGATACTGATCGCGGAGCTTTCTGGGTCGGCAAGACTGCGCAGTGAACCGTCGGCGGCCCCGACCTTCAGCACGCGGGCGATGGGTTCGTAGAAAGCCTCTTGGACTGCCGACGCGAGATCGGGCAGGCGAATGGCGCGCCCGAGGTCGCCGACCAGCGCCTGGCTGGTGCCCGGTCGGCCCATGGTGTGGGCAATCTGGACCTGGACCACGGCGGCCAACCGGTCTCTGCCCGGCCCGGGAGCATCGGTGGCCGCGGCAACATCACGGGCGAGCGCATCGAGGGAATCCCGGAACAGGAAGGCGAGGATGTCGTCCTTGCCCTTGAAGTAGTAGTACAGCGTCGCCTTCGGGACTCCCGATGCCGCGGCGATGTCCTCGATCTTGGTCTTCTGCAGCCCACGGGTGGCGATGAGGTCCGTCGCTGCGTACAACTTCTCGGCCACCGCAGGGGGCACGGTCCGCCCGGTCAGTTCAGCCACGAGCGCAGTCTACGAGCCGCCTTGCGCAGAGTTTGTACTTTGAGTACAAACTAGGTGTCTAGTTCGGTGGTAACGATGTGCAGGAGAGCCATGACAGAGGCGCAGACAACCGATGTCCTCGTGGTCGGATACGGAGCCGCGGGCGTCTGCGCAGCACTGGAGGCGCGCTCGAGAGGCGCCGATGTTCTGGCCATCGACCGGTTCAACGGCGGCGGCGCGACGCAGGTATCCGGCGGCATCATCTATGCCGGTGGCGGCACCTGGGTCCAGCGCCAGGCCGGGGTCGATGACGACGCCGACGCGATGTACGCCTACCTACATGCCGAGATCGGCGACGCGGTGCGTCCCGAGACGCTGCGACGTTTCGTCGACGACAGTCCCGCGATGATCGACTGGCTCACCGAACATGGTGTGCCGTTCGAGGCTTCGGTCTGTCCGTACAAGACGTCGTATCCGAACAACAAGTACTACCTCTACTACTCGGGCAGCGAGAACTCCGGGCGCTTTCGCGAGATCACGCCGCCGGCGCAGCGTGGTCACCGGGCCAAGGGGCCGGGGGCTTCGGGCAAGAAGATCTATCAGCCCCTCGCCGCATCGGCAGCCGCACGGGGCGTGCGCACACAGTTCCTCACCCGCGCTGTCGCGCTGTTGACCGATCCCAGCGGCCGGGTGGTCGGTGCGCGAACGAGCACGCTTGCGCACGCACCGGCGTGGGTTCGGCGCCGCTATCGCGCGTATGCCGAACTGGCGGTCAAACCGGGCATCTACTATCCGCCGCTGCGGGCCGCGATGGAAAAGCTGTTGGACCGCTTGGAAAGTCGGTACGCCCGCACCGTCGACATCCATGCGCGCAAGGCGGTCATTCTCAGTGCGGGTGGATATATCGCCAATCGCGAGCTGATCGCCGAGCACGCACCGGCGTACCGCGAAGGGCTTCAGCTGGGCACCACCGGGGATGACGGTGCCGGCATCGCGCTGGCAGCCGAGGTCGGCGCCGCAGTCGATCGCCTCGACAATGTGTCGGCGTGGCGCTTCATCACTCCGCCCAGCGCGTTCCTGGGTGGCCTCGTGGTCGATGAACACGGACAGCGATTCATCGACGAGACCCGGTACGGCGCCGCGGTCGGCCACGCGATGATTGCCGACCACGGCGGACGCGGCTGGATCCTGGCCGACGACCGGCTGCTCAAGCAGGCGCGAGCTCAGCTGCCCGAGCAGGCCATCTGGTTCCAACGTCTGCAGATGGAAGCCATGTTGCGCACCGACCGGGTCGTGGCTGACACCCTCGAGGGGGTGGCCGCCAAGGCCGGTGTCGACCCGGCGGGTTTGGTGGCAACCGTCGCGGCCCACAATGCCGCTGCCTCGGCCGGACTGCCGGATCCCATGGGCAAGCCAGCCGAGTTCGTCAATCCTGTTGAGCGGGGACCGTTCTCACTGATCTCGATATCGATCAAGCCCAGCCTGATCAACCCGTGCCCGATGTTCACGCTCGGCGGGCTGATCGTCGACGAACTCACCGGTGCGGTGACAACCCCTGCGGGCGAGTCGATTCCCGGTCTCTATGCGGCGGGGCGCACCGCCATCGGACTGTGTGTCAATTCCTACGTCAGTGGATTGTCTATCGCCGACTGTGTCTTCTCCGGCCGTCGCGCCGCGGAGCATGCCGTCGCGATGGAACCCACGCCGTCACCGTAGAGCGCTGCCGCCGAGCCACTTGTCCCACGGCACGCCCCAGTCGCCGTTCTGCCAGATGGGCAGCGGGTCGCCGCCGGTGTTGCGGACCTCGAATACGTCTCCGGGTTGGGAGAACTCGTAGAACCACCGTCCGTTGTCGGCATTGACATTCAGGCATCCGTGCGACGTGTTGGTCTTGCCTTGCGCCCAGATCGTGCTGTCGAGTTGGTGGACGTAGATTCCGCTGTTGGTCAGCCGTACCGCGTTGTTGACGGTCACCTTGTAACCCAGGCGTGAGTCGACGGGCAGGCCGTAGGTAGAGGAATCCATGATCACAGTGTCGGCCTTGTCCATCACCGTATAGACGCCGGGCTGGGTCCAGAACGAAATGGTCTTGCCTGCAACGGTTTCTGATCCGCCCATGCCCATGGAGGTCGGAATCGTGCGGACCAGCTCGTCATTGCGGTAGACGCGGATCTGTTTGGTGGCGTCGTCGGCGATGGATACGTGCGCCTCTCCGATCCGGAAGGAAACCCGGCCGGCGCCCCGATCGCCGGACGCCGCGACCACCTCGGTGCCGGGACTGTAGTAGCTCTGCGGCCGCCAATGGGCGTGCCGGCTGTCCATCCAATACCAGGAACCATCAACGGACGGAACGGTTTTCACCGACAGCCGTTCTTCCGCTGCAATGCGATCGGCGACGGGTTCGTCGAAGTTGGCGACGATCACGGTGCCGACACCGTAGGTTCCTCCGTCGACCAAGGCGGCGCCCGACGTCGCGGTGAAGCTGACGTGGGCCTGTTCGCCGGCGGTGAGTTCGGTGGTCATCGACGCCGGCTGGGTCAGCCAGATGGTCGCGCCGATGGCGACGATGGCGGCCAGCGACAGGATCGGTAGTGGTCGCCTCCGCGGTGTGGCCGCCGACATCTCGGCGCCTCCCATCTGTCGGCCGCGTCGCGGCGGGCCAGTGTGCTAGAACGGAATACGTAGCTACGGCGTAGCTACGTAGTGCGAGGCTAGCATGGAGGTACGCAGTGAGTGGACGGCGAGAGAGCGCCAAGAAGGACCTCATCTTCATCGGAGGCCTGGTGGTCATCGGCGCCGCGCTGGTCGCCTACCTGCTGATACGTCCCGGCACTGACGCCGTCACCGCCGCGCCGGCGGCGGGCCCGGCGGCGACGTCACAGGCACCCGACGCGGCGGCCGGCGGTGCCGACCGGGGGCACAGTCCGGTGGAACGCCGCCAGTCCGGTGACCCGCTGGCGTTGGGGGATCCCGACGCACCCGTGGCGTTGGTGGTGTTCTCCGACTATCGATGCCCGTTCTGCGCCAAGTTCAGCCGGGACACCGAGCCCGAACTCGTCAAGCGCTACGTCGATGCCGGCCAACTCCGTATCGAGTGGCGTGACTACCCGATCTTCGGCCCGCAGTCGATGGCGGCTGCGCGTGCGGGACGCGCGGCGGCCGAGCAGGGCAGGTTCTGGGAGTTCAACCGGGCCGTCTACGCGGCCGCGCCGGAGCGGTCGAAGGCCGACCTGACGGACGAGGATCTGATCGGTTTCGCCAGGCAGGCCGGTGTCCCCGATATCGACCGGTTCTCCGCGTCAATGCGCGGAAATGCCTTCGACGACGCCATCAACGCCGATCTGGCGCAGGGTACGGGGATCGGTGTGCCCAGCACCCCGGCCTTCTTGATCAACGACGTGCCCATGCTC
Source organism: Mycolicibacterium peregrinum (assembly GCF_001665785.1). GTDB lineage: Bacteria > Actinomycetota > Actinomycetes > Mycobacteriales > Mycobacteriaceae > Mycobacterium > Mycobacterium peregrinum_A. The sequence continues at coordinate 87,038 of NZ_LZSO01000048.1, read as the reverse complement.
GGCGCGCAGCCTACGGAGGATTTCGTGCGGGCCATCGACGGGGCGCTGGCCAAACGATGAGTGGCGTCGGTCTGCTCGGAGCCTTCCTCGGCGGGTTGGCCTCGTTGCTCAGCCCGTGCTCGGCCCTGCTGTTGCCGTCGTTTTTCGCCTACGCCTTCGATCGGACGCGATTGTTGGTCCAGCGCACTGTGGCGTTCTGGGTGGGTCTCTGTGTGGTGCTGGTGCCATTGGGAGCCGGCGTCGGGGCGCTGGGCAGCGTCGTCACTCGCTATCGCAGCGAAGTCACCGTGGCCGGCGGCCTGGTACTGATCGGATTCGGTCTGATGACGTTGCTGGGCAAGGGATTCGGCCTGTCGGGCATGCAACGGATGACGGCCCGGATCAACATCTCCGGCACCGTGTCGGTGCTCACGTTGGGCGCTGTGTACGGACTGGCCGGCTTCTGCGCAGGTCCGCTGCTGGGCGCGGTCCTGACCATGTCGGCGATGGGCGCGGACCCGGCCTACGGGGCACTGCTGATGGCGGTCTACGCCCTCGGCATGGCGGCACCGTTGTTCCTGCTCGCCTGGTTGTGGGAGCGCTTCAACCTGGCCGGACGCACCTGGCTGCGGGGTCGGCCGGTGCGGTTGGGCCCGCTGGAGACCCACACCACCTCGTTGCTCACCGGGGCGATCTTCATCGTTCTCGGTGGGCTGTTCCTGTTCACTGACGGCACCGCGAATCTCGGTGGCGTACTGTCCGTCGACGCGCAGTACGACCTGCAAGTCTGGCTGGGCCGATTGTCATCGGGGGTCAGCGACCTCCGGCTGATCCTGGGTGTCGTACTGGCACTCATCGTGTGGAGGTCGATCCGGTTGTGGCGTAAGCGTGCCGTCGGTGAGAGCACGGTCAGATGAGCCGAGAAGCTACTATCGCGCTACATAGGTTTGATGCGCGAGACCACCAACTGGTGACGGCGCACCCAAGCGGGCGGTAACGAATATGGGAATCAAAGGATTTGGCGATCTCGAAGCTGTGGTGATGGAAGTGCTCTGGTCACGTGCGGAGCCGTCGACAGTACGCAGCGTGCACGACGAGCTCGTCACCAAGCGACAGATCGCCTACACCACGGTCATGTCGACCATGGACAACCTGTTCCGAAAAGGCTGGTTGGAGCGGGAGAAGGTCGGTCTGGCGTACAGCTACCGGCCGGTGATGACCCGTGAGGAGCACTCCGCGCAGCTGATGCGCACGGTGTTCGAATCCGGCGGCGACAGTGAGCTGATCCTCAACTTCTTCCTCGAGCAGATCGTCGATGACGATTCGAAGAAACTCCGGCAGGCGCTCAAGCGGTTCACCGAGGAGCAGTCACGATGAACGCGGTCACGTTTCTTCTCGGCTACGCGATGGCGCTGAGCTGGCTGGCGCCGGTGTTGTTCACCGGCCCGATCTCGGCCAACGTTCATCCCAGACTGTCGGTGGCAGGCTGGCTGGTGGTCGTCGGAACGGCGTCATTCGCCTGGGTGGCGGCGTTGGTGATCCTGATCGCCGGTGCCGCCCACAGCCTGATCACCCACACCGCACCGACGTTCTGCGTCGAGGCACTGGGGATCGCCGGCGCGGTGACGTTACCGCCCACCGTGGCGACAGTGTTGGTCGTCGCCCTGCTTGCGGTCACTGCCGCAGTGGCGACCAACACCACGCGTCGTGTGATCGTCACGTTGTACCGAACGCGGCGCGCCAATCGTGAACACGCAGAAGCGGTCCGGATCATCGGCCGGCCCACCGGCCACGACGGCGTCATTGCCATCGCGGCTGACCAACCCGCGGCGTACTGCGTGTCCGGCGGCCGGCACCGCGCGATCGTCGTCACGACGGCTGCGTTGGACTTGTTGAGGCCGCCCGCGCTCGCGGCGGTCCTGGCCCATGAGCGGGCGCACCTGCGGGGCCGCCACCATCACGTCATTGCGACGCTCAACACCCTCGCCGCAGCGCTGCCGCGGCTGCCCCTGATGCGCGCGGCGGCCCGGTCGGTGCCGGCGTTACTGGAGATGTGCGCGGACGACGCGGCCACCCGCAGACACGGTCGTGAGCCGCTGTTGGCCAGTCTGGTCGCGTTGAGTACCCGGCATCGGCTGCCCGACGGCGTGCTGGCGGCGGCGGGGACGGCGGTAGCCGACCGGGTCACCCGACTCCTGCAACCTCAGCGAGCGGTCTGGTGGCGCCCACAGTCCTTGGCGATGGTCCTCATCGTCATCGCGACGGCCGCTGCACCGGCCTTCGCGCTGACGTTGTGCACCCTGCAGCCGTAACCGTCGGTCAGATGTCGCCGCTACTACTCGGCCCGGTGCGGGGGCCGTAGCGCTCGGCGTAGGCCTGGTGGATGTGCGCGTTCTTCTTGCGTGAGAGCTCGTCGATGAGGGCCGGGTTCAGACCGTGCTTGACGAGCATGTGACGCCGCCACACCTTGTTGAGGGCGTGGGAGAAGTAGACGAACGGGATGAAGATCGGCACAGTCATGCTGGCGTGCAGGTAGAGCGACATCGGGATGAACCAGATCGGCGCCAGAACCAGGATTGCCGGGATCGCGACACGGACCATCATCCGGATGGTGGCGCCAGGGCCTGCAAGGTCGTTGGCCACCCACTCGCGCATGGAGTCGGGTAGCCGCTTGCCGTAGCAGTACCCGATGTACTGCAGCGGGCCCGGTTTTGTGCGGGAGGCTTGGCCGGTGGGCATTGCAGCAGGGTAACGCTCGGTATCATGGATTGCGAATTTCATCAATCCATCAATCATTGGGGCAGCGGTGACCGACAGAGTCCTAGATGGTCCCGAGCGGCCGTTGTACGAGATCAAGGCCAACCTGTTCAAGGCGCTGGCGCATCCGGCGCGGATCCGGGTGCTGGAGATCCTTTCGATGCGCGACGGCCCGACTCCGGTCAGCGAGATTCTGGCGGCCAGCGATATCGAACCGACCCTGCTGTCGCAGCACCTCGCGGTTCTCAAGCGCCATCACGTGGTCAGCGGGCACCGGGTCGGTAACGCGGTGTTCTACACGCTTGCGCACCCGAAGATCGCTGAACTGCTGCTCATCGCCCGGACGTTCCTCGCCGATACCCTTGCCGCCCAGCGCGATCAGATCGACGCCATCGGCTCGCTGCCGCCGATCGGCACAGCGCGTTAGTCAGCGCGGAAGCTGGTCGAGCCAATCGGAATTCCCGTCGACAGCGTTGCCGTCGATGGCCACCAGCGGCACCCCGGGATCGGGGAAAGCTCGCAGCAGCGGAAGGTTGTTCGCGCCGATGGTGTGGCCGTCGTAGGGGACCGGGAGCCCCAGCTTGATCATGTCCTGGGCTGACGGCGGTGCGCCGGCGCGGTCGGCCAGCCCGGCGAGCTGATCGTTGCTGAGATCCGTCTCGCCTTCCTCTTTCGGCTGTTGGTCGGCGGCGAAGATCTGCTCGATGAACTTCCAGGTGACGTCGCTCGATTGCGAGTGGTCGGCGACGATGTGGGCGGCATAGATGGCACGGCTGTCGTAATTGCCGCTCGCCGAATACTTTTCGAGGAAGTTGACCAACCGCAGATTGACGTGGAGCCGGCCGTCTGCGATGCGCCGGCCAATCTCGGCACCTTGGTCGCGCACCATCTTCCCGCTGTAGGGGCACAGTGGATCCAGATAGAGGTCGATCTGACCCGGCGCCGCGGGATCGCCGATGGAGAGAATATCCCCGGCCGACGATGCCGGGGCCGCCTGCGCCCGACCGGCTCCGGGGCCCCACATGAACGCCATCGTGAGCAGGCCGGCCAGTAGCAGGAGGTGAATCGTTCGGTATGCCGACCGATTCGCGGTGCCGGGTCCATGCGGGTTCGCGTTCATGACTTCCATCCTCGCTGACCGCGACGCAAGCAACTCGGGGCAGGGGCGAGCGCCGCACTCAACCTGCACTTTTGTCCAATTTCTCTAGTTATTTAGAGGAAAAGTGGCAGAAAGAGACAGTTTCTTGTTACCGTCCGGTAATGCGCAATGCCGGGGGGATTGTTGTCGTCCTCATGCTGACCATCGGGTGGCTCGTCGGATCTACGACGGCGGCATTTGCCGACACGGGGGACGAGCCGCAGTACGCGGATTTCTATCTCCCGCCGGACCCGTTGCCGGCCGGTGCGCCCGGCGATGTGATCCGCACCGAACCCAGCCGGCTGGTGCTCGAGCCGTCCGGCCAGCTGGGCGCCATCATGGCGACCGGAACGCGGATCATGTACCGCAGCATCGACTCTCGGAACAATCCGATCGCCGTCACCGGCACCTACTTCGAGCCGTACAACGACTGGCCCGGAAAAGGGCCGCGCCCGCTGCTCGTCTATGCGCCCGGTACTCAGGGACAGGGAAATCAGTGCGCACCGTCGCGCCAGTTCAATCAGGGCATCCACTACTCGGGTGGCTGGGACATCATGGTCAACTACGAGGAGGCGTTCGTCGCGACCTTGGTGGCACGTGGCTTTGCGATCCTCATGACCGATTATCAGGGTCTCGGCACCGACTCGATGCATACCTACGTGAACCGCCTGGCTGAGGGACACGCCGTCCTCGACGCCGCTCGCGCCGCCATGAAATTGCCCGAGACATCGCTGGATCCGCATGGCCCCGTGGCCTTCTGGGGATATTCGCAGGGCGGTGGCGCAACTGCGTCGGCGGCGGAGCTGGCTTCGGCCTACGCGCCCGAACTGAACATCGTCGGCACCTACGCCGGTGCGCCGCCGGCCGACCTCAAGGAACTGCTGCCCTACGCCGACGGTAGTGCGCTCGTGGGCGTCGTCGGCTACGCACTCAACGGCGTCATCGCCGCCTATCCTGAAGCCGCCGACGCGATCCGGTCGAAGCTCACCCAGCGCGGCAAGGACATGCTCGAGTCGGTGTCACGCCAGTGCGTGGGGCAGACGATCGTCGACTTCGCCTTCCGGCATCTGCAGCCCTACTTCAACGAGGACATCAGCAAACTCGTCAACGAGGAGCCGTTCAGCAGCCTGTTCGACCTGCAGAAGCTCGGCAGGTTCAAGCCGAACGCGCCGGTGCTGATCAACAGCAACCGCTACGACCCGCTGGTGCCGTGGACCGCGGCCAACCAGCTGGGCCGGGACTGGTGCGCGCAGGGTGCCGACGTCGAATTCCGCACCAACGAGGAACCGCCGTTCCTCAACAAGCTGGTGATCAACCACGCGCTGCCCATGCTCGTGGACGGAGAGCCGGCCATGCAGTGGATCGCCGCCCGCTTCAACGGAGAACCCACCACACCCAACTGCGGCCAGTTCTGACGGGCGGGGCGATATCCCGGACCTCGAATGTCCGCTCGATAGACTGCGGGGCATCGCTGAACGCAGGAAGTACAACGCCGCCCAGCGTCGCCGCGAACTGGCTGACGCTGCCATCGAACTGCTCGGCAAGGACGGTTCGCGCGGCGTCAGTCACCCCAAGGTCGACAAGAAGGCCGAGGTTCCCGACGGCACGACGTCGTTCTATTTCCGGACCCGAGATGCGCTGATGCACGCGATCGCCGCGCGCCTCAACGAACTCGACCTCGCCGATCTCTCCCTGCTCACCGAGCTGACCGATGCCGATCCGACAGAGTTCGCCGGCACGCTCGGGTTCGCCACCCTCGTGATGTATTCGGCGACCGAACCATGGCTCACCCGGGCCAAGGCCCGCTACGAGTTGGCCCTGCAGGCCGGCCGTGACGACGAACTGGCTGCAACGCTCAGCGCGTCCGTCGAGGGGTTCTACGGGGTTGCGCGCGCAGTCGTGACGGAATGGCATGCCACGGACGAGAATCCGATGGCGCCCGACGTCATCGACGAGCAGGCCAAAACCCTGTTCTCGTTCGTCAACGGGGTGATGATGACCTTCGTCATCGGACAACCACTGGTGGACGACGCCGATCAACTCGACCGGCTGATCCGAGGAGTCCTGGCAGGCTGGCCGGTCGAGGGAACTGCCTGAACGGCGTTGTCGAACAAGGGCGACGAAAACAGCATGGCGCTCACGTGGTCGACGAAGACGTCATGGTCGGAGCCGAGGTTGCCTTCCGTCCATTCGATGAACAGCGAGATGATGGCGCCGAAAACGGTGGCGTACTGCATCTTGACCCGGGCCGCTGCGACGGTGTCCGTTCGGTCGGCCGGGACCGTCAGTCCGCTCATCGCACCGACGGCGTCGCGTACGAAATGACGAAGCCTCAGGTCGGCGATCGGCTCCACCAACAGGATTCGGCAGATTCGGGGATCGTCTTTGACCAGTTGCGCTGCCGCTCCCACTCCCGCGCGGGTCCGGGCGGGTAGATCGGCGTCCGGGTCTGCGGCGGAATAGATGACCTGACGCGCGTGCTCAAACGTGCTGCGGTAGACCTCGCGGAGCAGGTCGTCGGTGTCGGTGAAGCTCTCGTAGAAGAACTTCTGGCTGAGCTCTGCCTCGCGGCAGACGGCGCGCATGGTCATGGCGGCGACCCCCTGGGTGCCGACCAGGTCGGCACCTGCCTGGATCAGGCGGGCGCGGCGATCCGCCGACCGTGCTTCGGCGGCCTGGCCTCGGTACGGCCTTGACATTCCGTGAGCATAGCGAGCACGATCCAATTCTGGAAGCAACCGCTTCCGGATTGTGAGGGGATGCTCAGTGACCGCGCCCAGCGAAGGTGACGCAGACCGGGCTCGCCCCGAAGTCGTGGCGTGGACGGCGTTTGTCGACGGATTGCGCACGGCCGGTGCGCAACTCGCGGCAGACACCGCCGCCCTGCCGGAATCCGAACGCGCCGACGGGTTCCGTGCACTGTTGCGCGCGGTGTCAAATCAACTGGGCCGCTTGGAAGTTGATCGCGACCAGCCTGAGTTCGTCGCATTCAACGGCTGGCGTCAGAAATTCCTGATGGACAACCCCGACTTCCAGTACTGGGTCGCTGATGTCCGCCCCGACGGCCGCTACCTGATTCGTGGCAATCGCGGCGACGCCGCGTACGTGTCGATCACCGCCTATTCCGGTTCAAGCGGGGCGGCTGCCAAGGCGAGCTCCCGGATCGACAGTGACGCAATCACGTTCGACGCCAACGGCGATTACCAGGTGGCGATCGGCGGTGACCGTCAGGCGAATGACTGGCTGGACCTGCCCGACCGCGCGATCGTCATCTGGGTACGTCATTTCCACGATGACGCACAGACCGATCGCATCGGGTGGTGTGCCATTGAGCCGGTCGAGCCGCCCCCGGTCCCGGCTCCGATCGATCCACTGCGGTTCGGCAAGCACCTGTCGAAGGCGTCGGCGACCATCGCGATGCTGCCGCGCATCTGGCACGGCGCGGTGGCCGCCGATCGCGAGTCGCCGAACCAGTTGCATCACTGGACGGAGATGGCCGGGGGAGCGGTGTTCACCGAACCGGCCATCCACTATCTGCGCGGCGGATGGCAGCTCGGTCCCGACGAAGCGCTGCTCATCGAAGGTGATCTGGTGCCGTGCCGGTACTGGAACATCTTGGCGTACAGCAGATTTCTCAACTCGCTCGATTACCGGCACCGGCGGGTCTCCTACACCGGTGCCACCGCGAACCTCGATGGCGGACGCTACCGGTTCGTAGTCTCGGCCACCGATCCCGGACCGGCCGCCGGGGACTGGATCGACAGTGAGGGCCGCCCGTTCGGCATCGTCGTCATGCGGTTCCTGCAACCCGAACAGCAGCCCAACCTGCCCACGACGCGCATTGTGTCCCTGCCCGATCTGGCGGAGCGCGCATGACCAGCTGGACCGCGCCCGCCCGCACACCGGAGGCGTTGAAGGCCTACGTGGCTGCCGAGCAGGACCGAGCTGCGCGCCCGGACCGCTACCAGCTCGGTGCCGACGCCATCGACATCGTCATCGACCGCGGCACCCGCGGTGCCGGCGGCGGCGTTCTGGGCGACCACGGCGAGTGGCGTCCGGGTGTGGAGCAGTACCTGGCCTCGGCCCAGGAGGACGGACGGCTCAACGCCCTCGGCGCGTTGACCGCCCAGCGAACCGCGTCCGGGCGGCTCGCGGCCCGGCTCGCGATGGCGCGCTATCTGGAGGAGCATCCCACCACCGAGCACCGTCCGCTGCTGCCGCCGGTGATCATCACCGGCGGCTGGCGCACGGGCACCACCTTCTTGTACCGGCTACTCGACCGCGACCCCCGATTGCGTGCGCCGCTCCCCGCCGAGCTGGGTGCGCCGTGGCGGCTGCCCGGCGACCTCGACGGCGACGAACGTGTGCGCCGCCTCGAGGCGGCCGCAGCCGGTCAGTACCTGCTGCACGTCCTCAACCCCACGATGGCCGCGGTGCACGACTCCGGACCGAACCTGCCCGAGGAGTGCGTGCTCGGCATGGGCACCACTCTGCGCAACTGGGGCTTCACCGCCACCACGCGCCTCGACGGCTACGCGTCCTGGCTCGCCGGCCAGGACTTCGCCGCCGAGTACGCGCAGCACCGGCGGATGCTGCAGATCCTCGACGCCGGGGACGGCCGCCGTTGGGTTCTGAAGGCGCCGGCCCACACCGCCGAGCTCCGCCACGTCATCGCGACGTATCCAGGGGCCTGCATCGTGCAGCTGCACCGCGACATCGTGGAGACGGTGGCGTCGGGCGCCAGCCTGTTCGCGACGTACCGGTCCACCTACAGTGACGACGTCGACGGGGTCGATGTCGGCCGGTTTCAAACCGCGCAGACGGAACTGTGGCTGCGCCGCGCCCTCGATGCCCGGGCCGTGGCGTCCACTGTCACCTGGCTCGACGTCCAGTACCGCGACCTGGTCGCCGACCCGGAGGCGACGGTGGGTCGCATCTACGCCGCGGCACAGATGGAGCCGCCGGACATCCCTCGAATGCTCGCCGAGCATCACCGCGCCCAACCCCACGGCGGGAAAGGCGCGCACCGGTACCTGCCCGAGGAATTCGGCATCAACCCCGCCGAGTTACGTGAGCGGATGCATTTCTACACCCAGACGCTCGACCCGTCCGGCACGCATCCGATCGAGGCGTGACGGGCCCTCCCGGCGGGGAGCGACTGGCGCTAATCGCGTCGCCCCATTACTTTCCCTGAGGTGATGTCCTCAGCTGTTGGCGCAGTCGCGCGGTCGATCGCTCCCTTTCTGACAGTCGCCTCGGTGGTCGCCGCAGGTCTCGCTACTGCTCCGGGGCCAACGGTCCGTCTGGCCAGCGACGGTAACCCGCTCGAGGGGCACTCGTTCTACGTCAATCCCTCGTCGAAGGCCGCGCGCGCCGCGCAGGGCAACCCGAGCCCGGAACTTCAGGCGATCGCCAACACCCCCACGGCGTACTGGATGGACAACGTCTCCAGCCCGGCTGTGGACGCCAAGTACATCGCCGCGGCACAGGCCGCCGGCACCATGCCGATCCTGGCGCTCTACGGCATCCCCCACCGCGACTGCGGGAGCTATGCCGCGGGCGGCTTCGGCTCGGCCGCTGCCTACAAGGGCTGGATCGACGGTGTCGCCGCTGCCATCGGGGGAGGCCCGGCCGCGGTCATTCTCGAACCCGACGCACTCGCCATGGCGGACTGCCTGTCGGGTGATCAGCGCGAGGAGCGCTACAACCTGATGAGCTACGCGGTGGACACGCTCACCCGTAATCCGGGCACCGCGGTGTACGTCGATGCGGGGCACTCCCGGTGGACGGCCGCCGACGAGATGGCCAACAGGCTCAACCGCGTCGGCGTCGCCAAGGCGCGCGGATTCAGCCTCAACACCGCGAACTTCTTCACCACCGAAGAGGAAATCGGTTACGGCGACGCGATTTCGGGCCAGACGGGTGGCAAGCCCTACGTCATCGACACGTCGCGTAACGGTGCGGGACCGGCCGAAGGCGAGATGTACTGGTGCAACCCGAGCGGTCGGGCCCTCGGTGCAGCGCCGACCACGGCGACCGGAAACGGCAACGTCGACGCGTTCCTGTGGGTGAAGCGTCCCGGTGAGTCCGACGGCGCATGCGGTACCGGCGAGGCCGCCGCAGGCACCTTCGTCAATCAGTACGCCATCGACCTGGTCCGCAAGGCGCACGGGTAGAGCGGACTACTGGGGCGGGGGAGCCTCCGCCTCGCACTCGGCGAGCATCGGTGTGGTGAAGTCGACCGATCCGACGCCGCCGAGGGTCATGCCGTTGTCGCGCAGCGTCATCGTCGTCGTGTAGCGGCAGGTCTGATTGACCGTCAGCCCGGTGAGGAACTCGACGTCGTAGGTGTAGAGGAACGAGCGCACGAGCTGGTTCGCGTCCCACGGCACATCGAGGGCGAAGCCCAGGGACGACCCAGACCGGGCGTTGAGCAACCGTGGGCCGACCTCACCGATCCCCGGCGTCAGGTAGAACGGGGCGCCGTCGAGCTTGGTGCCGGACACGCTGACACTTCTGATGCGGTAGCCGGTGGTGCCGGACGGGATGAGCGGACCGCGTCTGATGTTCGTGCTGAACAGGATCGAGTAGTTGGTCCCGCCGGCGATGGCCGTCGTGCTGAAGCTGGTCGAGGTGAACTCCTGTGGCAGTTGAGCCGCGCAATTGCCGACCTTGCCGGATGGATCACCGCATTCCTGTGGTGCCGCCAGTGCACTTGGTGCGAGCACCGCAGCGCCGACGACGGGCACCGTGAATGCGGCGCCGCGGATGAACGTGCGTCGGGAGAACGCACTTCCTGAACGATTCGTCATTGGTCTTCCTCCTTGTTCGCTCGCGCTTTTCGGTCTCCAATTCCGAAGCTACAAGGGTGACCCCGCGATGTGGCCGGGTTCGGCAACTAGCGGAAGGAACCGGCTCCGCCGTCGACGAGCAGGGTCTGCCCGGTGAGATAGGTGGAATCGTCACCGATCAGGAAGGCCACGACCGCCCCGATGTCGTCGGTGGGGTCGCCGATTCGTTTGAGCGAGGTGCTCCTGACGACCGCCTCGTACTGTTTGGGCGCCATGTCGCGCAACACTTTCAAGCCGTCCGTCTCGGCGAGCGGGCAGACCACGTTGACGCGGATCCCGTCGACGCCCCATTCGAGCGCGGCAACTTTGGACATGCCACGAATCGCTTCTTTGGCGCCGGCGTACGCGCCGAACGAGTGCGTGCCGACAGTGCCGGCGGCGGAGCCGAGGTTGACGATCGATCCACCGCCGCCGTTGACCATGACCGGGTGAACCGCCTGCATGAGCCGGAACGTCGCCCGTGGCCCTGTGTCGTGGACGCGCTCGTATTCCTCGGCGGGGATGTCGACGAACGGGATGGGTCCGGCGCTGGCGACGGCGTTGTTGACCAGTCCGTTCACCGTGCCGAACGCCTCGAGCGCGGCGTCGACGATGCGCTGGGCGCTGTCGGCGTCACGCAAGTCCGCCACCACAGATGCCACCTCGAATCCGGCGTCGGTGAATTCCGCTGTGGTGTTTGCCAATACCTCGTCGAGGATGTCGGTCACCAGTACACGGGCCCCGCGGGACAACAACGCGGTGGCGATGCCTTTGCCGACACCACGGGCGGCTCCGGTGACGATCGCGACGTGGCCGTCCAGTGAATGCGGATGGCTATAGGGGGACATGGAGCTGCCTTTCGGATTCGGCCAGATTTGGCACGCTAACTCATATGATCAAGCGCTGACGAGGAAGTCGAGGAACACCATGTTGAGTGACCTACGTTTCTGCCATCTGGTCGTCGGTGTGACCGACATGGATCGGGCCCTGGGTTTCTACAGTGGCCTGTTGCGCATGGATGTGGTGTTCGACCAGTTGATTTCGGGTGAGCCGTTCGATGCGGTCCTGCACTCGTCACGCCAGCAGGAGGGCCGTGTGGTCGGGGGCGTGGTCGGCGGAGTCATGCTCGAACTGCTCAGTCTCGGTTCGTCGACGCCGCCTGGGCCGGGGAAACGGGGCATCGTCGGCAATCAGAACATCGCATTGTCGGTCACCGATCTCGACGCCACCTACCGCGCCGTGATCGACGCGGGCTTCCAGCCCGTTCAGGAGCCCTTCCCGATCGACCGGGTCCGGATGTTCTTCGTCAACGATCCCGACGGCACCGCGGTCGAATTCGTCGAGTTCCCCGGCGGTGCCCGCAGCAGCTATGAAATGCATCGCGGCGCAGACATCAGCGCAGAAAGGTAACCGTCGCTGCTTCGTTCCACCCCACCGAGGGTAGGGCGGCCTGCCACACTGGGGCATGGCCATCGAGTTGGTGCGGGGTTCTCGGTTGTTCGCGGGTGTGCCTTACGCCTACGCGGCGATCACACCCGGAAACGGCATGATCTTCACCGCCGGCGCCTGCCCACTCGATGATCGGGGGCAGGTCGTCGCTCCCGGTGACATCGCCGCCCAGGCCCGCCAGGTGATGGGCAATCTCCGGATTACCTTGCAGGAGTGCGGTGCCCAGTTACGCGACGTGGTGAAGACGACGATCTACGTCGCCAGCGGCCAACGTGATGATCTCGCTGCGGCGTGGGGTGAGGTGGTGTCGGACTTCGCCGATCATCGGCCGCCGAGCACGCTGTTGGGTGTTGCAGTCCTCGGCTACCCCGATCAACTCGTCGAGATCGAGGCGATCGCAGTGCTGCCGGTCAAGTGACCGGCGTGAGGTCGGTCCCGGCCGGGGTTGCAGCCGCCGCAGTTTGCCGTCGATAGCCGTGACATACAGGGCATTGCCGTCGGGCCCTGGGCCTACCCGCACCGAGGTCGGTCCGTTGGGCGGTGGGGAAAGTTGGCTGAGCCCTTTGGCTATCGTGCAGATACGGCCGGTGCGCATCGTCTGAGCCGGCGATTAGACCGGTGCGAAAGCACTTCGCCGACATCGCCAGTGCGTTGCTCCGGTAGAACTCACGCATGGCCTGACGACAGTGTGAACGGCTCCTTACCGGACGGATACTGCCGGGAAACCGGATCGCCGAAGGGTGCTGCGACCGTAGGGTGATGACCGCAGACCCTGTTGATCCACTCTGGCTTCGGCCGGCATCACCGGTGGCGAATCGGGCTCCACGGGCCAGTGCCGACGTGCGTCAGGCGCAGGCGTTCATCGCCCTTCTCGAGGATGAAATGGTGGACCTCCAAACGCAATTGGAACGGATCAACGCGCGCGTCACGGACGGTCGGCCGGCGGCGATCCATCATCAGACCGCGGTGCGTACGCGACTCAACGAGGTGCGACGCCTGCTCGACGCCCTCATCTTCAGGTTTCCTTCCGCCTGAGCTTCCAGTCGCCGATCGTGGCCAGGCGACGGCGTTGCTGGGCCGCGGCGGCGGTGTCCAGACCGTGCCGGCGCTGCTCGAGGTTGGCGACGACGCGCTCGCGGTGCTCGACCGGATTGGCGTCGTCGTACTTGAACTTGGCTTCCACGCGCAGGACCTCGAGCCGTATGCCGCGAATGCCGGACAGCATGCGCCCGTACGGGTCTTCGCCGACTGCGACGTCGGCATGGCGCCCTTCGGGCTGGAAATCATCGAGCTGAGTGGCCAGGATGCGGGCCTTGCCCTCGGGGTCGTCGACAATCGTTGGGCGGCAGACGAACTGCACCGAGGAGTAGTAGCTCGTCGGCACCCCATCCTCGTCGGGCCCACCGGCTTTCGCCCGCCAGTAGGTGGGGATATAGGCGTAGTCGCCGATCACCGTCAGGCGTACCTCGGCAGCGGCCTCCAGATGTGGCCAGACCGGGTTGGGTCGGGCCAGGTGCAGAAGCAGCTCGCGGCCCTTGTGAGTGAAGTGCGTGGGCACCATCGGCGGTGCGGCAGCCGGGTCGAAGTTGTTGACCGCGAGAATCCCGAACCGATCGGTGCCGGCCAGCCAGCTCTGCCATTCGGCTTCGTCGAGTGCGGCGTCCCACGGGTGGATCAACATGTCATTCTCCTTGCCGTCGTTGCGCGGCGCCGACACCGGGTTCGAACACGGTCAGTGAGAACCGCGCCGGGGTGTCGTGCGGGTTGGCATACGCATGGTCGACGTCGCCGGGGAAGGACACGGCGTCCCCGCTCTCCAAGGCGATGACCTGGTCGTCGACCTCGACGTTGATCGCGCCCTCGAGCACGTGAATCAGTTCTTCGGTACCGGCTGAATGGGCCTCGCTGGCGTGGCGATCACCCGGTCCGAGCGACCAGTCCCACAGCTCGACGACATCGGGTGGGGTGGTGCCTGCCACCAGCACACCGCGGCCGCCGACCGCACCGGTCCACAGTTGTGCACCGTCACCGGCGCGGGTGATCTTCACGGGTCGGTTCTCCGGCGGCTCGACCAAGGCGGGTAACCCGACACCGAGTGCGTCGCTGAGTCGCAGCAGCGTCCCGACGCTGGGGTTGACCTCACCGTGTTCGACGCTGATCACCATGCGCCGGCTGACCGATGCGGCGGCTGCGAGCTGATCCAGCGTCCAGCCCCGGGCCGCGCGTTCCTGTTTCACGCGGGCGCCGATCGCAGTGGCCAGCTTGGCCGCGGCCTCGTCCATCGGTGCAATATATCGCACTCAAAGTGCATTCACGCCGATTGGGGCTGCGGTCAGGAGTGTTGCGATCAGGTCGATGTGAATCGACCCAATAGTTTGGACTTGATGGTCCATTTTTGTTCAGGCACGCTCGCGGCATATCGACGCGTGACTGGAGGTGTGCAGTGAATCTCGGTGAATTCGGTGTTTGGCAACCGGCTTATGCCACAACATCCGAGATGGCAAAGCGGATCGAAGGGCTGGGCTATACGACCCTGTGGTTGGGTGGCCCGGAACCTGATCTGTCGGGAATCGATGAACTGCTCGGCGCCACGGACCATTTGGTGGTGGCCAGCAGTATCTACAACATCTACCGCGGCGATGCGGCCATGTTGGCAGCAGCGTACCGGCGCATCCAGCGGTCGTATCCGGACCGACTGCTGCTGGGCCTCGGCGTAGGACACCCTGAACAGGTCGGCAGTTACCGCACCCCGATGGCTGCCCTGAGCGGGTTCCTTGATGCTCTTGATGAGCACGGCGTTCCCCGCGAGAAGCGGATGCTGGCCGCACTGGGGCCCAAGATGCTGGCGCTGGCGACCGAGCGGACGGCCGGCTCAGTGCCGTACCTCGTCACGCCCGAGCACTCCCGGCGGGCGCGGGCGGCGCTCGGGTCTCAGCGGTTATTGGCGCCTGAGCAGAAGGTGGTTCTGGAGTCAGACCCTGACCGGGCACGGGCTCTCGCCCGTCCGCGAATCAAGCATCCCTACCTCGGATTGGTGAACTACACCAACAATTTACGGCGACTCGGCTTCACGGATGAGGATTTGGCCGGCGACGGTAGCGACCGGTTGATCGACCAGCTCGCCGTCCACGGTGACGCGGCAAGGGTTGCGCATGGATTGCGCGCGCATCTGGCGGCCGGGGCGAATCACGTGCAGATCCAGGTGGTGGGTGAGAACTCGGCGCCCCACCCTCAGATGCCGGAGGTCCTGCTGCAGGTTTATGACGAGGACACGTTCAGGATCTACGAATCCCTGGCTGGGGCATTGGGCATCGCGCCCAGCTGACCGGCATCAGCGAGGCGAGCGGCCCGCACCCTGCCACACCGTATCGAACGGCGCATTGCCGCTGATCCGATCGACGATTCCGGCCGTGGTGAAGTCCTTGGCCAGGCTCACCGCCTCCGGGACGCTGGATCCCTTGGCCAGGGCGGCAGTGATCGCTGCCGCCAACGTGCATCCCGCGCCGGCGACGCGGGCGTCGCCGACCTTCGGCGCGCGCAGAACCTCGGCGTCCTTGCCGTCGAAGAGAACGTCGACCGCGTCGTCGCCGGGAAACTCGACCCCGCCCTTCACAAGGACATACGTGGGGCCGAGGTCGGCAATGCGCCGGGCTGCCTCGACGAGATCGTCGATGGAGGAGATGGCGTCCATCCCGGCGAGGGTGCGCGCCTCGAACAGGTTCGGCGTGGTGACCGTCGCCAGCGGCAGGATCTGGCTCCGCAGTGCGGTGTCGGTGTCGAGAGCAGCGCCGGGTTCTTGTCCTTTGCAGATCAAGACGGGATCGACAACGATGTGCCGCCACGATTGCTGGGCGAGAGCCTCAGCGACGACGTCGATGGTTGCGGGGGTGCCGAGCATGCCGATCTTGACGACATCGAGGTTGTACGCCGACGTCGCCGCCTCGATCTGATCGGCGATGACCTGCGGATCGACGGGGACGAACCGGTGGCCCCAGTCCGCCTTGGGGTCGAACGACACGATGCAGGTCACCGTCCCCACACCGTAGGTGCCGAACTCTTGGAACGTGCGCAGGTCGGCTTGCAGGCCGGCGCCGCCGGTGGCTTCGGATCCGGCGATGACGTACGAGAGGTCGACCACGTGGGTGAGCGTACGCCTGTGCTACGGACATCCGACATGAACCCAGTGGATACCAGCGTACGTTGCTGGGTTCGGGACAAAGGGAGGGCTGGCCCGCAAAATGTCGGTTCGCAACCGGTTCGTCCAAGTCGTACCGCAACGCATTGGCCGCAATTGAGCAGGCATGTTCTATGGTGCGGCCCAAGATGATTGGTCGCAGCATCCCGCCCGTGTCGGGCGTCTCGGCAACGAAGATTGTTGACAATTCAACAGTTTTTCGACAGCGTGGCGAGTAACCGCTCGTTATCTGGTGCGGTGAAGCACAGATCCCTGTGGGGATCTCGCCGGTTGCTGCATTCCTGGGTTGCGGTGTGGTCCCGTCTGGCCTACGCCCGAATTAGGTTGCAAAGCCGGCTGTTCGGACCTTGGTTGGGAAGTTTCACGGCAAGCGACAGCATGCTTTGTAGTTAGCTGCTACCGTCGCCCTCATGAAGCTCGTGCGATGTATGGCCGCGGCCGCGGCTGCACTGGCGGTCTTTGGTGTCGCCGCATGCAGCAGCTCGTCGACTGATCAGGCCCCGACCACCAGCCCCGTCCCGGCCGAGTCCACTTCCAGTCAGCATGGCCCGGTCAAGTCTCCGGCCACCGCGCCGGCGCCCGCCGGACCTGGGCAAACCACGCAGCGGATGATGCCCAATCCGAATGGGGACGGTTCGATGGTGCCGTGTGAGGGGACCATCTGCACTAATCCGAATCACGGGGCCGGTGACAATCCGGATGAGAACGGCGGGGCGGTGATGCCAAACCCCAATGGTGACGGCTCAGATGTGCCGTGTGAGGGCACGATCTGCACTAATCCGAATCACGGGGCCGGCGACGACGGGTAGGTCGTGCGGGCCGAAACGGCCGGCGCCACCCAATCCCGTAGGTAGGTACGCAGTCCCGTGTCGCGACGCGACGGTCCACCGGGATCGATGATGAACGACTGCAGGGTCCTCAGCATGAACTCGACCAGCTGATCGAGCGCATCTCCGTCGAATCCAACTGTGGCCCAATCGATGTCGAATCTGCGCAGAATCGACTTGCCGAATTCGATGGCGAGGTCAGAGGTAACTCCCGCCGTGAACGCGCTGGCCTTGCCGGGCTGCAGGACCAGGCTGAGATATCGGTCGTGCGGAATCTGCTCCGCGGTGTAGGCGATGCCTTCGACGACGGCTTCGCTGGGGTCGGTGATAGATCCCAGTTGCGCGGCCAGGCGATCGAGGAAGCCGTCCACCGACGACACGGCGGTGGCGGCCATGAGGCTCTCCAGTGTGGGGAAGTAGCGGTAGATCGTCTGGCGGGTCACCCCGAGTGTCTGGGCCACTTCGGACACGCTCACAGTGCCGCGCGCATCGATCGCCTGCCGGGCCGCACCGATGATGCGGCGGACGGCTTCGTCGTCGTCGGCGGGAATGTCTCCCGACCAGCCGTGCCTGCGCATCCGTCGATCGTCCCACGATCGGCGTCCAGATCTTGACAATACAGTCGATGGTCACTGTATGGTCAGCTCATGACTGTCGTCCCGGTGAGCAGCACCGATGAAGAACTGACCCGTCGCGCTCTGCGGCATGCCGTCGATGGGACGACGGATATGGCAGACCGGGTGCTGAAGGTGCCCCTGCACTACTACCGCGACCCGAAGATCACCGAGATCGAGGAATCCCAGATCCTGCGCCGGGTCCCGCTGGCGATCGTGCCGTCGGCTCAGATCGCCGAGAAGAACGACTTCGTCGTCCGCTTGGTGCTCGGGGACTCGTTGCTGGTCACCCGGGACCGCACCGGCGCCAGCCACGTGTTCCTCAACTACTGCCGTCACCGCGGTGCCATGCCGGCCTGCGGATCAGGCAACGCGCCACGGTTCGTCTGCCCGTATCACGCATGGACCTACCGCAACACCGGTGAGTTGTTCATGGTGCCGGGCAAGGCGGGCTTCGACTCGATGGATCCCGCCGAATACGGGCTGGTGGAGTTGCCGTCCGAGGAGCGTCACGGCTTTGTCTGGGCCGTGCTGACCGCGGACGCGACCATCGACCTCGACGCTCACCTGGGCCCGCTCGGTCCCGAACTGGCGCAATGGAACTACGAGGCCTACGGCTATCACACCGACCGCGAGTTCTCCTCGGAAGTGTCGTGGAAAGGTGCGCTCGAGGCGTTCGCGGAGGGCTACCACTTCCCGTTCGTCCACGGTGAGAGCCTGATCGGGCAGAACACCCTGCCGAACACCGCCATCTACGACGAGTTCGGCAAGCATCACCGAATCGGCTTCCCGTTCAACTGGATCAAGAATCTCTCCGATGATCCGAGTGCCTCATTCGACCCGTCGGCCAACATGGGTGTCATCTACTGGGTGTATCCCAACCTCATCCTGGCGAACAGCCCGGTCGGTGTGGAGATCATCGACATGCTGCCCGAAGGGGAGCCCACCCGCTGCACGGTCCGGCACAGCTGGATGGGCCGGATCCCGGCGACGACTGACGACATGCGGGCCGGCTATGACGCGGTCTACGAAGGTGTTCACGCTGCGGTGCGTGATGAGGACTTCGCCATGCTGCCGCAGTGTGGGCAAGGGGTCCGGCACGGTCAGCATGACCATATGATCATCGGCCGCAACGAAATTGCGGTTCAGCACATGATCAAGGTGTTCGCCGAGGAACTGGGTGTCGCGCTGGCGTGAGCGTGACGGTCACTTTCCCGGCAGCGTCCGCATCGCCTGCAGCGTGATGCCGGGCACCGAGTTCGCGAGGTTGGGTCGCTGCTTACCGAAGGCCCGCATGGTCCGGTAGAAAGACCAGATCTGTCGCGGGGATGGAACTTTCGGCACCCAGGCCAACTCCCAGTGGATGCCGTTGATCGGGTCGTCGAAGAACACCGCGTAATAGCCGGGCCAGTACTGCGGGTAGTCCTTGGGCTCGTCTGTTACCGGGATGCCCCGGGCGATCAGGAACTCGCGATGAAACCGGTCTACTTCCTTGCGGTTTCGGGCCCACAGTGCGATGTGGTTGATCCCGACGGCCTGGTCGGTATGGGTGAGCTTGTCGCCGGTGAATGCGGGCTGAATCCCGATGTAGCTGTGCGGGTTGACGAATCGCGTCATGTAGTAGATCGACTGGTACTCCATGTTCAACGAGGAGAAGCTGTGGTACCCGAGCCAGCCCAACATCGCGTCGTAGAACTTGATCGATTCGTCGTAGTCCAAGACCGCGAACTCGACATGACTTACACCCCGCCACCGCATCCGGCCCCCTAAGAGTTATCTACTACAGAATGTAGTACTCCCAAGCCACGCTGTGAAGGGGCTGCACGCGCCGTTTTCCACCTCCGGGTCGCGATGCCTACGGAGAAGCAGCCCAGCGGTGGAAAACGATGCGCCGACGCTTCGCGAAACTGTTTAGTTGTCAGCCTTTTCAGCCTCGTACTTCTGCGCCATATGCGCGATCGCGTCGATCTGAGACTGGGCCAGCCCGTCACGCACCTGCCCGGCACGCGCTGCGGCGTCCAGGGTGGGCTGGGCCTGCCCCTGGAAGTGCGGCATGACCTCTTCGGCGAACAGTTCCGCCGAGCGTCGGGTGGCGACGGGATCGGCCCAGTCGGCGGCCATCTGCAACATGGATCCGAAACCGCCGGACTGCTCCCATAGCCGCTGTACCTGCGCGCGCGCCCGTTCCGGTGTTCCGATCACGCCGGCGCCACGTTCGTTGATCGTGTCGATCATTCCGTCGACGGTGTCGCCCGGCATGGTCATCTGCGGGAAGGCCGCGACCTTCTGGAAGTAGTTGAACCACGCCTCGATGCCGTGGCGGACCTCGGCGCGGGCCTGCGCATCTGTTTCGGCGACGTGGAACGGTCCGACCAGCGACCAGTTGCGGCGGTCGATCGTGTTGCCGAACGCCGCGGCACGCTCCTCGGCGATGTTCCAGTGATGCGCCAGCGCATCGAAACCGGCCTCGCTCAACGTCGCGCCGATCGACAGCAACCCGATGCCGTGCTTGCCCGCCAGCCGCGCGCCGGTCGGAGACGCTACTGCAGCGACCGACAGTGGGATCCCGCGCTCGGAGTACGGTGCCAATTGCAGTTTGGCATCGAACAATTCGTGCGTGGCGGTCTTGGCGCTCACCGTCTCTCCGGCGAGCAGGCGCACCATGATGTCCAGGTTGGTCTCAAGGAGTTCGCGGGTGTCGGTGGGGTTCAGCCCGATCATGGCCGAGTCGGTGGGCAGGGAGCCCGGCCCGACGCCGCCGATGATGCGGCCGTGGGTGAGGTGGTCGAGCAGCATCAACCGGTCGGCCGCCCACAGCGGGTTGTGGTACGACAGCGAGATCACGCCGGTGCCGAACGTGATCCGCTTGGCCCGGGCGGCCGCTGCGGCGATGAACACCTCGGGTGAGCTGATGATCTCGCTACCCGCCGAGTGGTGTTCGCCGATCCAGACCTCGTCGTATCCGAGGGCGTCGAGATGCTCGACGAACTCCAGATCCCGGTGCAGCGCCAACGTGGGGTTGATGCCGGGCCGATGGAACGGGGCGATGAAATAACCGAACCGGAGTCGGGACACGGGGCCTCCTTGCCGCGAAGTGTGCTTGCCAGAAAGCTAGTCCCGTGGCTCCGTCGCGAACAGTGCACGAAGGTGGACAATTCGGCGCCCGTCGTCGTTTACTCGTCGAGTGAGGCGTGCCACGGCCGAGCTGCAGGTCGCAGACTACGAGAAGGTGTTCGCGGTACTCGACGCCTGCGACGACGCGGCTGACTTCCCTGAGTTCCGACGGGCGGTCGTGGACGCAATCAGTGAAGTGTTCGAGGTCCGCGGGGTCACGTTCTTCGCCGGGCCGACCGTGGCGGGCGCGTTCGCGGATACCGATCCCATCACCACCGACTACGACAATGCGCTGCTGGACGACTACATGGCCAAATGGCGCGGGCACGATGTCTTCGCCACCCCGATCGCGTTGCGGCAGCTGCATACGGCGGGGTCGGTCAGCCTGCGAGAGCTGGCGGTGCCCGCGTCGGCCGCTGCCTACGTCGAGCAGTTTCTGCATCGGGCCGGCCTGCAGTCGTGCAACGCGTTCACATTCCCGATCGGCGGTGCTGCGCACGGTCTGCTCGGGCTGTTCGATCCGGATCCGGATGCGGTCGATGCGCGGGACGCCTCGGCGCTGCGGTTACTGTGCCGGCGCCTACGCGGCCTGGCGCGTCCGCTGATGCCCGCGGCCCGGGTGGATCCGCTGGCGCAACTGCCGCAGCGGCAGCGCGATGTCGTCGCATTGTTGGCCCGCGGGCAGACCAATGCGCAGATCTCGACGACGTTGTGCCTGACCGAGGACACCGTCAAGAAGTACGTCAGCCGGGCGCTGGCGACGACGGGTTGCCGGACCCGTACCGAGCTTGCCGTACTGGCCGCGACGCGCTGAGATCCTGCCCGGACCCGTCATGGGTTGGTGATTGCTGCCAACCGCCGGTCAATTTCTGCCAGCGGAATTAACGGCTCTGACCAGTGCGTTGTGACAGCCAGACCGGGTAGGAAATCCCCGAACCGGTGGACGAGACGTCCGAACCGCGACACTCACGCCACGGCTCGAACGCCCATGACGAAGGGCTTCGACATGAAGAAATTTGGTTTTGCGAGCATGATCGCCACCGGTTTCGCCGCCGCCATCGTCGGCCTGGCGGCCCCGGCGCAGGCGGACATCACCCATCACCAGTGGGTGCACGACATTCAGCAGCACGCGAGCAGCGGTGTCGTCACATCGACGTTCGGCAACGGCCGCTGACACCCGACAAGCGAGGGGCACCCACACCGGGTGCCCCTCGCTTTCGTTGGCAGCCAATCGCCAAAACGTAGGGTGGCGGAATGACCACCACCCACCGGTTTGCAGTGATCCCAGGCGACGGTATCGGTAAGGAAGTGGTCCCCGAGGGCCTCAAGGTGCTGGAGTCGGCGGCGGCCGCCTTCGGTTTCGCCATCGACTATGAGCAGTTCGATTACGCGTGCGCCGAGTACTACACCGCCACCGGCGCCATGCTGCCCGACGGATGGTTCGACGAGCTGGGCCGGTTCGACGCGCTGTTCTTCGGTGCCGTCGGCTGGCCGGACGTTGTCCCCGACCATATTTCGCTGTGGGGCAGCCTCCTGCAGTTCCGTCGGCACTTCGACCAGTACGTCAACCTGCGGCCGGTCAAATTGCTGCCGGGGGTGCGAAGTCCGCTGGCCGGCCGAGGGCCCGGCGACGTCGACTTCGTCGTCGTCCGGGAGAACACCGAGGGCGAGTACTCAAGTATCGGCGGCAGGATGTTCGAGGGCACGGACCGCGAGACGGTGGTGCAAGAAACGGTGATGACCAGAGTCGGCGTCGACCGGATCCTCAAATATGCGTTCGAGCTTGCTCAACGCCGACCCGACAGGCACCTGACCTCTGCGACGAAGAGCAACGGTATCTCGATCACAATGCCGTACTGGGACGAGCGCGTCGAGCAGATGAGCAAGCGGTTCCCGGATGTCGACGTGGACAAGTTCCACATCGACATCCTCGCGGCGAATTTCGTTCTGCACCCCGACTGGTTCGACGTCGTCGTCGCGAGCAACCTCTTCGGGGACATCCTGTCCGACCTTGGGCCCGCGTGCACCGGCACCATCGGCATCGCTCCCAGCGGAAACATCAACCCGGAACGGCGATTTCCGAGTCTGTTCGAACCGGTTCACGGTTCCGCGCCCGACATCGCCGGACGTGGTGTGGCCAATCCCATCGGGCAGATCTGGAGCGCGTCATTGATGCTCGACCACCTCGGAGAACCCGACGCCGCAGCGGCGATCCTGAAAGCCGTCGAAGACGTGCTGGCCCGCGGCGGCGACATCCTGACCCCCGACATGGGTGGAACCGCAACTACGAGCGCTTTGGGAGACGCGGTCCGCGATCAGTTGCAGGCGAATGCTGCTGGCTCGCAGTAGGTTTTGAGCGAACTGTTATTTGTCAGGCCGACATCTGGCACAGAAAGTCGGGCCCGCCGGCGTAGACGATCCCGGACGGGTACGGCGCGGACGCGGCCCGAGCGATGGTCGTCGCCAACTCGCGGTCGGACATCACCTCACCTGACACCACGGTGAAATCGATTCCCCGCCGGTCGAATTCCGAACGCATGGCATAGAGCGCGGTCTCGCCGGCGCGCTTGCTCGCGGCAGTCGCCGCGTAACCCTTAGGCACGGCCTTGTTCGGGTAGAAGTGGGCCTGATGGCTGGTGACGAAGACGATCTGACCGCCCACCGGCATCAGTGGCAGCGCCAGCTTGGCCAGCCGGCGTTGGGCATCGCGGTTCAGCCGCATCGCGTAGCCCGGATCGGTGCCCAGCTGCAGCCCGGTCGACGCGTTGAGCACCAGGACGTCGAGGCGGCCGAACTCGCGGCCCACGCGCTCGATCATCGCGGCGGCGGCAGCCTCGTCGGTGATGTCGGCCCCAAGGGTGGAGGCGCGGCCGCCCGCGTGTCGGATGGCGTCGACGACCATGTTGGCGCGTTTGGCCTTCTCGCGGTAGTTGACGACCACGTGGGTGTCCGGGCCGGCGAGCTGCTGTGCGACGTCGGCGCCGATACCCCGCGATGCACCGGTGACAAGAGCGATCCGGGTGGCTGCTGCAGGCTGCATGTCGGGTTCCTTTCCGTCACTGCGAGGCGGCTGGTCGGGAAAACCTGACCTGCGATTACACGGTGTGGCCGTGCTCACAACCGCCCCTGGCAACCCACCGTACACCAACTCTAAGAAAAATAAGACCCTTCTAAGGTCACGGTAAGGGCAATGTCGTGTCGCAACTGTGTTGCTGAGCTGCGGGGCTTAACCTGGCCGGGTGACTGGCCAACGGGTGCCTGGCGGGGTCGTGCACAAGTTGCCGGCAGACCTGCGTGAGGCGCTGATCGGAAATGCCACAGCACTGGAGGCGTGGCGGGATATCACGCCGCTCGCGCGAAACGAGTTCATCTGCTGGGTCGAGGACGCCAAGCAGCAGGTGACGCGCGAGCGACGGATCCGCCGGACGCAGGAGGAGTTGGAAGAGGGGCAGCGGCGACCCTGCTGCTGGCCCGGGTGCAAGCACCGCGAGCGCACCGGCAAGTAGCCGCTGCTACCTACCGGATCGACAGGCCGGTGATGGCCCGGGAGATCACCAGACGCTGGATCTCGCTGGTGCCCTCGAAGATCGTGAAGATCTTGGCGTCGCGGTGCATCCGCTCGACCGGGTAGTCGCGGGTGTAGCCGTTGCCGCCGAGGATCTGGATCGCCTCATCGGTCACGTAAACCGCGGTCTCACTGGCCACCAGCTTGGCCATCGAGCCCTCGGCGTTGTCGAAGGGCTGGTTGTTGCGGGCCATCCAGCCCGCGCGCCACACCAGCATCCGGGCGGCGTCGATACGGCTCTTCATGTCGGCGAGCTTGAAGGCGACGGCCTGGAACTCGCCGATCTTGCGGCCGAATTGCTCACGTTGGCAGGCGTAATCGAGTGCGTATTCGTAGGCGGCGCGGGCGACGCCGACCGCCATCGCGCCCACTGTGGGCCGGGTGCGCTCGAATGTCTTCATCGCTGCCTGGCCGCCGGCGGAGGCGCCCGATTTCACGCGGGCGATGCGCTCCTCGAACTTCTCCCGACCGCCCAGGATCAGATCCTCGGACAGGCGGACGTTGTCGAGCACCACCTCGGCGGTGTGGGAGGCGCGGATGCCGTGCTTCTTGAACTTCTGGCCCTGCGTGAAGCCGTGGGTCTCCGGCGGGATGATGAAGGTGGCCTGGCCGCGGGACCCGAGCTCGGGGTAGACCGAGGCGACCACGATGTGGACGTTGGCGATGCCGCCGTTGGTGGCCCAGGTCTTGGTGCCGTTGAGCACCCATTCGCGGGTCGCCTCGTCGAAGCGGGCACGGGTGCGGATGGCGCCGACGTCGGATCCCGCGTCGGGTTCGGACGAACAGAATGCGCCCAGGTGGGGCGCGTCGGCGGTGCCGAACATCTCGGGCAGCCAGAGGCCCAGCTGTTCGGGAGTTCCGTTGCCCGCCAATGCCGCTGCGGCCAGCCCGGTGCCGAGGATCGACAGGGCGATGCCGGCGTCACCCCAGAAGAGCTCCTCGAATACGGTCAGCATGCCGAGCCCGGTGGGTTCAGCGGCCTGCTGGGCGAACAGTTCGGGCGAATACAGCCCGACCTTGGCGGCCTCCTGGATGACGGGCCACGGGGTCTCCTCGCGCTCGTCCCATTCCGCGGCGGCCGGACGCACCACCTCGGCGGCGAACTGGTGCACCCAGTCGCGGACCTCGATCACGTCGTCGCTCAGTTGCATGGAGAACGTCACGGTTTGCTCCTGAAATATGTTGGTGTTCGGTCGTTTTACGAGCGGTGCTGTTCGATCACGCTGACGGTCTGGGTGACCCAGGCCTCGAAGAAGCGATCGTTGTCGACGTTGCCCGGAGAGCGTTTGGTCAGCGCCTGCAGCGTCGCGGCATAGGACAGTGCGGAGATCGCGACGGCCGCGGTGGCCTCGGGATCGGGGATCTGGGTACGGCCTGAGCGATTCGACGCGGCCAGTTCATCGGCGAATCGTTGATAGGCGTTGTCGGTGATGACCTGCCACGTCTTCTCGTCGAGGTCACCGAGCTCGTCGGGTTCCCGCAGCATGACCCGCAGCAGTTCCTCACTCTGCGTCAGGTTGGCCCAGATCAGTTGCCCGGCACTACGAACCGCCTCTTCGGTGGTCTTCGGGTGGCCCGCGTCGTACTGCTCCCGCGCGCTCACGATCGCGTCGATGCGGTGTGAGACCGCGGACTCGAGCAGTTCCCGCTTGGAGCCGAAGTGCTTATAGAGCGCCCCCGAGCCAGGTGCCAGGCCGGCGGCTTGCTGAATGTGAGCCACCGACGTGGCGGCATACCCCTTGGCGGCGAACAGCTTCAGTGCCGTGGCCAGGAGCCGGTCACGTCCGGATGACATGGTGAGAGAGTACTCACTCACCAAGTTTGGGCGCAAACAGGCCCCCCACGGCCGCCGGATCGATAGGTTGACCTGGACTGATCGGTCCGACGGGGAGGCGTGGCGATGGCGGAGCTGACGAGAAACGACAAGATTCTGTGCGGCGTCTACGGCGTGATCGCCGTGGTGGCACTGGTCGGCACCTGGTGGAACAACATCCGCTTCTTTACCACCGAAAGCACCAGCCTCATCGAGTTCTTCAAGAGTGGCTATGCCAATTACGGGTCGTCCTCACTCACCAACGACCTGCTGCTGTTCGGGTTGGCGGCGTTCGTGTTCATGATCGTGGAGGCGCGTCGGATCGGGATCCCGAAGGTGTGGATCTACATCGTGCTCAGTGCGGTGATCGCCGTGAGTGTGGCGTTTCCGCTGTTTCTGATTCGGCGGCAGTTGGTGCTGGCGGAGCGGCGCCGGTTGCTGCCCACTCGCGATGGAAATTAGCAAACCGCGAAGGCTGTCAAACAAGAGCGGTGGTGTTGATTTACTCCCTTTTGGGTGCTGAGCGACGAATCCACCGATGTGCAAATGCGATTGGATTGGTGCCGCCTGAGGCCCTCGTACTCCTTTCAGGTGCGTCTGCGTAATCCATTCAAGCACAGCCTGTTTGGCCTGAAATGTATTACCGCCGTAGAACGCTGGTTGGAGTTCGTGAAGTTGTATGCAGGCGCGACCGGCTAGGGTTGGCGCATGCGGTTACTGGTTACCGGCGGCGCCGGGTTCATCGGTGCGAACTTTGTGCGTCTTGCTGTGGGCGAGGCACTGACGACGTCGGTGACGGTGCTCGATGCGATGACCTATGCGGGCAGCCGGGATTCCCTGGCGTCGTTCGCCGATCGGGTTCGGTTGGTGCAGGGCGATATCGCCGACGCCGAGCTGGTGGACCGGTTGGTGGCAGAGGCTGATGCTGTGGTGCACTTCGCCGCGGAAACGCATGTCGACAATGCCTTGGCGAACCCGCAACCGTTCCTGCACAGCAACGTGGTGGGCACGTTCACGGTGTTGGAGGCGGTCCGGGCGCACGGGGTGCGGTTGCATCACATCTCCACCGACGAGGTGTACGGCGATCTCGAGCTCGACGATCCGGCCCGGTTCACCCCGGGCACGCCGTACAACCCGTCGAGCCCGTACTCGTCCACCAAGGCCGCCGCCGATCTGCTGGTGCGGGCCTGGGTGCGCTCCTACGGTGTGCGCGCGACGATTTCGAACTGTTCCAACAACTACGGCCCGTATCAGCATGTGGAGAAGTTCATCCCGCGCCAGATCACCAATGTCCTGACCGGCCGGCGTCCCAAGCTGTACGGCGCCGGAACCAATGTGCGCGACTGGATCCATGTCGACGACCACAACCGGGCGGTGTGGGAGATCCTCACCAGGGGCCGCGCTGGGCAGACGTACCTGATCGGCGCCGAATGCGAGCGCGACAACCTGACGGTGATGCGCACCCTGCTGCGGCTGATGGGCCGCGACCCCGACGACTTCGACCATGTCACCGACCGGGCCGGACATGACCTGCGCTATGCCATCGACCCGTCGGCCCTGCACGACGAACTGGGCTGGGCCCCCAAGCACACCGATTTCGAAGAAGGACTCGCAGACACCATCGACTGGTATCGCAACAACGAATCCTGGTGGCGCCCATTGAAGGACAACGTGGAGACCAACTACGCGGAGCGCGGCCAGTGACCGCGCGCGAGCTGACCATCCCCAGCGCCTAGGAGATCACAGGTGTACCCACGCCATGTGAATCAGCGCTGTACGGCAATCGACCAACCGCGCCTACTTTCTTTGCTTCCAACCCTGCCGACTGCAGCCCGCCTGCGCGGAGATCGATGAGATAGCTCCGTCGGCTGCGTACGCATTGGCAGTTCCCTGCGGAACATGCCCACGGAAATCGCCTATTCAAGCCCTAGAGCAACGCTCGGCGCGATTTGTCTAGCAGTCTTGGGCGTGCAGAAGTCCCGTCTATGCCGTTACGGGCTCGCGCTTATCCCAAATCAGCACGGCGGCCCGCTTCATAAGCGAGGAACGAGTTGGGATAGGCGGTAATTCAGGACCTTCCGTCGGCGAACGCTCCCGCAGATGAGGCTCAGTAGTTGGCAGACGTCGCCTGCAAGGCGGCTGTGGCGGCAGCAGTCCGCTGCCAACCCCGCGCGGGCGGCCCTGGAAGTGGAGCGCGGATGTCCGCGGGGACGGCTGTTCACCGGCGTCACCCGGGCCTGGTGGTCATCCTCGCGTCGCGGGTACCGGAGGCCCGCCCCTCCGGGCCTGTGCAGTCGCAGCAACCAGTGGGTCAACGCGTCCGTGTTAGCCAGAACCTGACTTGCGGGGACTATCTACCGGTTGTCGCCCGCGCCGGCAGGAAATCACGAATTTGCCCAATTCGCATTGGTCAAAAATGGGAAACGCGTGGCCGATTTTGAATTGAATTTGGGCGATAATTTACGCCGCCGTACGTATATGGGACTTCGCTGTGAAGCTGTGCGGAACAGGCTGATGGGGTGGCGCATGACATGGTTTACTCTTCAACGACCAAGCTGACTCCGTGAGGCGTCATGCGTATTCGCTGCACCTGTACCGGGTGGGGTGATAGTGGAGGAGATCTACGATTTTTCGGTTTTTGAAGCGGTTGTGGATTCCGCTACTCGCGGTCGTGGTGATCTCCGCCGCGGGATTTACCGTTTCGCGCCTGCACACCATCTTTGGCAGTGACAAGCGTGCTACGTACGCCGACACCCAGGTCAATGACACGAAGCCGTTCGACCCCAAGAAGCTGACGTACGAGGTATTCGGGGCGCCGGGAACGGTGGCAAATATCAGCTATTTCGATGTTAATGCCGACCCGCAATTTATAAAGAAAGTCAGCCTGCCCTGGATTCTGGAATTCGATATCACAAAGACCACCGCTGTCGGAAGTGTCATGGCGCAAGGAGACAGCAATAATATCGGCTGCCGTATAACCGTCGACAATGAGGTCAAGGCCGAGAAGTCCTCGAATCAGATAAATGCCTTCACCTCGTGCCTGCTGAAGGCTGCGTGAGCGATAAAAACATGGATACAGACCAAGCGTCCCGGCCGCGATTGGCCTCGGCTATTCGCCGGTTCTCGCCCCTGATCATCTTGGGGTGGATCGCGATCACGGTGCTGGTGACCGTGGCGGTCCCACCGCTGGAGGTCGTCGAGCGTGACCATTCGGTGTCGCTGAGCCCTCCGGATGCGCCGTCGGTCAAGGCCATGACCCGCATGGGTGAGCTGTTCCAGGAATCCAATTCGGAAAGCGTGGCCGTCATCGTCCTGGAGGGCGAAGAACCTCTCGGTGAGGCCGCCCACAAGTACTACGACAGCCTCGTCGGCCAGCTGAAGCAAGACCCCAAGCACGTCCAGCATGTCCAGGACTTCTGGGGCGATCCGCTCACCGCCGGTGCCGCGCAGAGCGCCGACGGAAAAGCGGCGTATGTGCAGTTGAACCTGCACGGCAGCTTCGGGCAGGCCGCGGCGAACGAATCGGTGCAGGCGGTCCAGGACGTCGTCAAGAACACCCAGGCACCGCCCGGTATCACGACGTATGTCACGGGCCCGGCGGCGATCGTGGCCGACATGGGGCAGAGCGGTAACCGGACGGTCATCCTCATCACCCTGGTGAGCGTCGGGGTGATCTTCCTGATGCTGCTCCTGCTCTACCGATCGTTCATCACTGTCATCATTCTGCTGTTCACGGTCGGGATCGAACTGCAGGTGGCCCGGGGGTTCGTCGCATTCCTCGGCGTACATGAGTTGGTCGGTCTCACCACGTACGTGGTCAATCTGCTCGTCTCGGTGGGCATCGCGGCCGGAACCGACTACGCAATCTTCTTCACCGGGCGATATCAGGAGGCCCGGCAATCCGGGGAGGACCGGGAGTCTTCGTACTTCACCGCGTACCGAAGCGTCGCCAAGGTGGTCCTGGCCTCCGGTCTGACGATCGCGGGCGCGATCGCCTGCCTGAGTTTCACCCGGCTGCCGTACTTCCAGCCGCTCGGGATCCCCGGCGCGGTGGGCATCTTGGTCGCCGTGGCGGTCGCGCTCACTCTGGTGCCGGCTTGTATCGCCGCGGGCAGCCGGTTCGGCATCTTCGATCCCAAGCGTCCGGTCGTGACCCGGCGGTGGCGTCGCATCGGTACCTCCGTCGTCCGGTGGCCGGCCCCGATCCTGCTCGCCACGCTGGCGGTGGCGCTCATCGGGTTGCTGACGCTGCCGGGGTACAGCCCGAGCTACAGCGACCAGAAGTACATTCCGCAGGACATTCCGGCCAATCAGGGGTTCGCGGCAGCTTCGCGTCATTTTCCGGAATCGAAGATGACGACGCCCGACCTGTTACTGGTCGAGGCCAATCATGATATGCGCAACCCAACCGATTTACTGATCTTGAACAAGCTGGCCAAGGCCGTGTTCGCGGTACCAGGAATTGCCAATGTGCAATCCATAACGCGGCCAGAGGGCACTCAGATCGAACATTCTTCGATTCCGTTCATGCTGAGTATGTCTAATGCCAGCCAGCGCCTCTCACTGCCGTTCCAGAAGGAGCGGATGGAGGACCTGGTCAAACAGGCCGACGACATGTCGCAGACGATCAGCCTCATGCAGCGCATGTACGAACTGATGCAACAGATGGTCGGTACGACTCACCGCATGGTCGGTACCACCCATGACCTTCAGTCCGACATGAGGGAATTGCGCGACCATATGGCGGATTTCGACGACTTCTGGCGGCCACTGCGCAATTATCTCTATTGGGAGCCGCATTGCTTTGATATTCCGATGTGCTGGTCGATCAGATCCATATTCGACGGGCTGGACGGTATCGACGAGGTGACCGACAAAATGCAGGGGTTGGTCAAGGAACTCGACCAATTGGACCTGCTGATGCCGCAGATGCTGCTGCAATTTCCGCAGATGATCGCCACCATGCAGAGCACGCGCACGATGATGCTGACGATGCACAGCACGATGTCGGGGCTCTTCACCCAGATGGATGATTCCAGCGACAATGCCACCGCCATGGGAAAGGCGTTTGACGCGTCGAACAACGACGACTCGTTCTATCTGCCGCCGGATGTGCTGGAGAACAAGGACTTCCAGCGCGTCATGAAGATCTTCCTGTCCCCGGACGGGAAGGCTGCGCGCATGCTGATCACCCAGCGCAGCGATCCCGCGACGCCTGAGGGTATTTCCCGGGTCGAACCGCTGCGGATCGCGGCCGAGGAGGCGCTCAAGGGAACCCCGCTGGAGAGTTCCAAGCTGTACCTGGCCGGTACCGCGGCGGGGGTGAAGGACCTGGTGGACGGGTCGAAGATCGACCTCTTGATCGCAGGCGTGACGGCCCTGGCGCTCATCTTCCTGATCATGGTGCTGATGACCCGCAGCTTTATCGCGGCACTGGTCATCGTGGGCACGGTGGCGCTCTCGCTGGGTGCGTCCTTCGGTCTGTCTGTGCTGGTGTGGCAGTACATCCTCGGTATCCAGATCAACTGGGTGGTGCTGGCGATGTCCGTCATCGTCCTGCTCGCAGTGGGTTCGGATTACAACCTTCTGCTGGTATCGCGGATGAAGGAGGAGATCCACGCGGGCATCAACACCGGCATCATCCGGGCGATGGCGGGCACCGGCAAGGTCGTGACGGCTGCGGGTCTGGTGTTCGCGGCCACGATGGCGTCGATGATCGTCAGTGACCTGCTGACCATCGGTCAGGTGGGCACCACGATCGGCCTCGGGTTGCTGTTCGACACGCTGATCGTCCGCGCGTTCATGACCCCGTCGATCGCCGCGCTGCTGGGCCGCTGGTTCTGGTGGCCCCAACAGGTGCGCCCGCGTCCAGCCAGTGCGATGCTGCGGCCGATGGGTCCACGTCCGCTGGTGCGCAACTTGATGTTGAGGGATTAGCGGCGGCTGCATGACTGAAAATTCTCGGCGGCCGTTCGTCGCGCGCACCGTACGGATGCTGTCGCCGCTCATCATCGTGGGTTGGCTGGCGGTCACTTTGATCCTGACGCTGGCATCGGTCGGCGGCGACTGGTCGGCTGCGGTCCCGTCACTCGAGCGGGTCGCGGAGAAGAACGCGGTGTCCCTGATGCCCAAGGACGCGCCCTCGGCCCAGGCGATGAAGCGCATCGGCCACAACTTCGGGGAATCCGACTCGGACAGTTCCGCGATGATCGTGCTCGAGGGGCAAGAGCCCCTGGGCGATGAGGCGCATCGCTACTACGGAGAGTTGATCGGTGCGCTGAGAAGCGATCCGAAGCATGTCGAGCACGTGCAGGATCTGTGGGGCGATCGCCTGACCGCGTCGAGCGTGACAAGCCCCGACGGCAAGGCCACCTACGTCCAGCTGAACCTCGCAGGCGACCAGGGCACACCGCAGGGCGATGAATCGGTGGCCGCTGTGCGCGACATCGTCGACCGGTCGACTCCGCCGCCGGGCGTGGAGGTTTTCGTAACCGGCGCTGCGCCACTGGCTTCCGATATGCAGCACAGCGGAAACCGGTCGATCCTGAAGATCACCGCGGTAACCGTCGTGATCATCTTCATCCTGCTCTTCATGGTCTATCGGTCGGTCGTGACGGTGATCCTGCTGCTCATCATGGTGGGTATCGAGTTGGCGGCGGCCCGGGCGATCGTCGCGTTCCTGGGCGCCAACGAAGTCTTCGTGCTCTCCACGTTCGCCGTGAACATGCTCGTATTCCTCGCCATCGCGGCCGGAACCGACTACGGCATCTTCTTTTTCGGCCGTTATCAGGAGGCGCGTCAGGCCGGCGAGGACCGGGAGCAGGCGTACTACAGCATGTATCGCGGCGTCACGCCGGTGGTCCTGGCTTCCGGTCTGACGATCGCCGGAGCGATCCTGTGTCTGACGTTCACCCGGCTGCCGTACTTCGAAACCATGGGTATCCCGTGTGCGATCGGCATGGCGGCGGCTGTCGCGGTGGCGATCACGCTGGTGCCCGCCGGGATCGCCATCAGCAGCCGGTTCGGACTGCTGGAGCCCAAGCGCACCTTGCGGGTTCGGCGTTGGCGTGGAATCGGCACCGCGGTCGTCCGGTGGCCGGTCCCGATCTTGATCGGGTCCCTGGCGGCCGCGCTGGTCGGCCTCCTCGCCCTGCCCGGGTACGAGACGAGCTACAACGACCGGCGCTACATCCCCGGGGACATTCCCGCCAACATGGGTTTCACTGCCGCAGAACGCCACTTCTCCCAGTCGCGGATGACGCCGGAGGTCCTGATGGTAGAGACCGACCGGGACCTGCGGAACCCGGCCGACTTCATCGTGCTGAACCGGTTGGCGAAGGCAATCTTCAAGGTGCGCGGCATTTCTCGGGTTCAGGGCATCACCAGGCCCGAGGGCACCCCCATCGACCACACCTCCATCCCGTTCATGCTCAGCTTGCAGAGCGCGGGCCAGGTCCAGGCCACGGAGTTCCAGAAGACCCGCATCAACGACATGCTGAAGCAGGCCGCTGACATGCAGGTGATGATCGACACCATGCAGCGCACGTACGACGTGATGCGACAGATGGCTGCCATCACGCACAACATGGTTGCGCGAACCCACGAGGTCTACGAAGTCGCTCGAGACCTCCGTGGCAGCATCGCCATCTTCGACGACATGTTCCGGCCGATCCGCAATTACTTCTATTGGGAGCCGCACTGTTTCGACATCCCGATCTGTTGGTCGCTGAGGTCGATCTTCGACGCCATGGACGGTGTGGACAAGCTCGACGACAATTTGCAGATCATGGTCGCGAACATGGACGAGCTGGACTCGATCATGCCGAAGCTGCTGGTCGAGTTCCCGAAGATGATCGCGATCATGAAGAAAATGAGGGTGAGCACCTTGACGATGCACACCACCATGTCGGGTCTGATGAATCAGATGGACGAGACGAGCAAGGACGCCGCCGTCATGGGGCAGACGTTCGACGCCGCGAAGAACGACGACTCGTTCTTTCTTCCACCAGAAGTGTTCCAGAACCCGGACTTTCAGAAGGCGATGAAATCGTTCATCTCCCCCGACGGGCGATCGGTGCGATTCATCATTTCCCACAACGGTGACCCGCAGTCACCGGAGGGCATCGAGCGCGTCGAACAAATCCGCACGGCGGCTGAAGAGGCGCTCAAGGGCACGCCGCTGGCAAGCGGGAAGATCTATATCGCCGGCGCCGCGGCAACCGCGAAGGACTGGCAGGAAGGGTCCAAGTACGACCTGTGGATCGCTGGGATAGCAGCGATCTGCCTAGTGTTCCTCATCATGCTGTTCATCACCCGAAGTTTCATCGCCGCTCTGGTCATCGTCGGGACGGTGGTGTTGTCACTGGGTGCCTCGTTCGGCCTGTCCGTACTGCTGTGGCAGTACATCCTGGGAATCCACTTGCACTGGATGGTGCTGGCGATGTCGGTGATCATCCTTTTGGCGGTGGGTTCGGACTACAACCTGCTGCTCGTGTCACGGATGAAAGAGGAGATCGGTGCAGGCATCAACACCGGCATCATCCGGGCGATGGGTGGCACCGGCAAGGTCGTGACCACCGCGGGCATCGTATTCGCGTGCACGATGGCCGCGATGGCCGTCAGCGACCTGCAGATCATCGGCCAGATCGGCACGACCATCGGCCTCGGTCTGTTGTTCGACACGATGATTGTGCGGTCGTTCATGACCCCATCGATCGCTGCCCTGCTGGGGCGGTGGTTCTGGTGGCCGCAACGGGTGCGCCCCCGTCCGGCCAGTGCCATGCTGCGTCCGCACGGGCCACGTCCCGCGGTCCGCTCACTGCTGGGCCAGGACCTCCCCGGAGGCACGGCGACACAGCCGATCAGGACGTCCGAGTAGACGGCGTCGACCGGATACTCAGCGGGGCAGCAGCTTTCATCTCAATCTGTTGTGCAGAAACGAGATTGGGCGCCGGCTGATGGCCGGCGCCCACTCCCTCTGCTGTGCTTGGGTCAGTACTTGACGCAGCTTGTCAGCATCTGTTTGAACACAGGCAGGGCTTGGTCTGCGCCCTGGTTGTTCTTGATCTGATTGAGCAGATTCACCCGCTCGTCTTTCGGGGAGTTCAGGAAGACCCGTAGGAACTGCAGGTTGGGCGGTGATTGGTCCAGGTACTGCGCGGCCATCGGATTCTCGGCGTGCACCGCCGCGATCGCCTGATCGTAGGTGCAGGGCGAGTCGACCAGCGGCCCGAGATCGGGCTCGGCAGACGACAGACCGGCTCCCGCACTGAGCAGCAGGCCGGCGCCGGCCACGGCGACCGCGAGCCCGGCAAGTGGACGTTTCTTCATTGGTTCCCCTCCTGGTGAGTGTGGCTCAAACTCAGGTAGTCAGGCGACGACCCGGGGCCGTGCGGCCTCGTCGAGGTATTTACCACCAACTCATCAATACCAAACTTTATGCCGGACGCCCACCTCGAATTTCCGATCTGGCTTCCGCGGTGTTACACCCCATTCAGGGATGGTATTGCGGCAATATTTCCCGAGAGTCTGGGCGACTGCTTCTTTCCCAGCGCAGCCACCATCGGAGAGTTCTCGACATGGTTGCTGGAGCAGCGCGAAAAAGATTTCACAACCGATCCCGGATGTTGGCTCCCCGACGGCCACCGCGGTCGGGGCGGGGCGCCATCCGACGGGCGGAGAGCAACAGGGCATCCGGCCGATGCGGCCCGCCGGGATCACCCCCGTGTCGCAAAGCCGATGGAAATCAGCAGGTGAAATCCGATCTCCGGGGCGGAGAGGCTGCTACCCGGGTGTGGGTGCGCGCCCGGTCTTCCTAGCATGGCAAACGGTTGGAGATGGGCGGTCACGACGGTGGCCACTTGTGATCCCGATCGGGTCGCGGACCAGCCAATAAAAGTGAATACGCTGTACCGTCGAATTGCTGGCAGGGCTGTTCGGAGCTTGCATTGTGCAGTCGAGTTAAATAAAGCGATTCTCACCGATAAACCTTGTATTCAACATCAAAGCCGGGCTAACCTCTGTGCCGCAGTAGCTTTCGCGTTTGGTCGGATACGTATGGTCGGGAAGATTCAGAGACGGGGGAAGATGATGGCCGTTGCTGCGCAGGAATTGCCGAAGTGGTTGCTCGAGTTAAGTAATTCGTTCTCGTACTCGGGTTTCAGTTCGGAGGCGTGTTCGTGACAGCGCCGGATGAGCGCACGCAGGAACCTGGCCGCCCGGTCGTGCTGTTCGTGCTCGGCATGGGACGGTCGGGGACATCGGCGCTGACCCGGGTTCTCTCTCTGTGCGGGGCTGCTCTGCCCGGCGGGATGATGGGAGCCGACAGCGGAAATGAGCGCGGCTATTGGGAGCCCCGGGCCGGACTCTATCTGAACGAGAAGTTCCTGTACCGCCATGGCAGCAGCTACTTCGACCCGACTCTGCGTCTCCAGGAAGAAGGCGGGTTGAGTTCGGAAGAGGTGGCGGACTTCACTGCGAAGATCCGGGACTATCTGCAGACGTTGCCCGCCGCGCGCGTCGTGGTGGTGAAGGTGCTGCACATCTCGGTTCTGGCGCGAATGTGGTTCGACGCGGCCCATCAAGCCGGATATGACATCGCGGCGGTGCTGGCCGTGCGCGATCCACAGGAAGTCATCGGATCGCTGGCCAAGCTCATGGATGCCTCACCGCAACTGACGAGCGCGCTGTGGCTGAAGTACAACCTGCTGGCCGAGCGTGAGACCCGTGGACTGCCGCGGGTATTCGTCGACTACTCGAACTTTCTCGACGACTGGAGCCGGGAGATCAAACGCATCTCCCACACACTCGGTGTGGACCTGGATACCGGTGACCGGGCCGCTGTGGAGACGTTTCTGGCGAAAGACATGCGTCACCAACGTCAGCGGGGCCCGATCATCGAACCGTTCGGGACGGATTGGTTGTCCGTGGCTTACCAGGCCCTTGCATCTGCGGCACGTGACGAACCGTGGGAGGAATCCTCCTTGGACCGAGTTTTCGACGGGTTCCGGGCCAGCGAGCACGGATTCCGCACGGCCATAGAGGATTTCCAGGGTCAGTTCAACCGCCGCTATCGGTTCTCAAGGGCCTTCATCAAGCCGTTGTTCGAAGGCGTCGCCCTCGTGCACGGGCGGCGGGGAACCTGGGCCTGAACCGCCTTTACTTGCGCCGAAGAAGTTCCAGCAGGTAGTCGCCATACCCGGACTTGGGGAGTGCCTTGGCGCGGGCGGCCAGCTGATCGTCGTCGATGAAGCCGGCCCGCCAGGCGATCTCCTCGGGCACACCGATTTTCAGCCCCTGGCGGCGTTCGATGGTGCGAACGAAATCGCTCGCGTCGAGTAGCGAGTCGAAGGTGCCGGTATCGAGCCAGGCCGTCCCGCGAGCCAGCACCTCCACCGACAGCTGCCCCTGGTTCAGATAGATCTGGTTGATCTCGGTGATCTCGTATTCGCCACGCGCCGACTTGCCCAGAGACCGGGCCATCTCGATGACGTCATTGTCATAGAAATACAAGCCGGGGACCGCATAGTGAGATTTCGGCGTGGCCGGCTTCTCCTCGAGCGACAGGGCGACGCCACCCTCGCCGAACTCGACCACGCCGTATGCGGACGGATTGGCAACCCAGTACGCGAAAATGGCCCCGCCGGTGACGTTCTGGAATCGGCGCAGGCTGGTGCCCAGACCCGGACCGTAGAAGACATTGTCGCCTAGTGCCAGCGCCACCGTGTCGGTGCCGATGTGCTGGGCTCCGATCTTGAATGCCTGCGCGAGTCCCTCGGGCTCACGCTGGACGGCGTAGGTCAGGCTCACTCCGAATGCCGAGCCGTCGCCCAGTAGCCGCTCGAACGCCGAGGCGTCGGCGGGCGTGGTGATCACCAGGATGTCGCGAATGCCGGCCATGATCAACGTGGACAGCGGGTAATAGACGAGTGGTTTGTCGTATACCGGAAGCAACTGCTTGCTCACACCCATCGTGATCGGATGCAGTCGTGTGCCGGAACCACCGGCGAGAATAATTCCGCGCATGCGTGCCCCTACACCTCGAAACAAAGGATTCGACGAGATCGGTTGCCGCGACGACGTTTTCTGGATTGTCACCGGGCAACACACGCGCCACCTTATCGTGCCCGCACAGCAATCGCGACGAAATGGTTTGCGATGCACTGGGGCTACCCCGCAATGTCGACGACGTGGTGGTGAAGCTGCGGGTCCGCGCGCCGGTCACCCCAGCCGTCAACGCGAGCCCCCTTGAATGTGCGGCGCGCGGCAAAGTGACAGCCGCAACCGCTTAGGTGCCGTCCCGCAGAATTTGCCAGTGCGAATATGACCGGGGAATGTTCGGCGCCACGACGCATGGGCCGGGTGTTCGTCGATTAGCGAAATTTGTCATACCGAATGACGTTTTTTCAGACGACTATCCTAAAAGTCTTTGACGGCGTGGACTATTCGGCGATGAAGCCGCCGATCGCCCGGCGCGTCTACTAGTGTCCAACCGGTGGGGGTCGCAGCATTGTCATGAGAATTGCACTGTCGAGCTATGGAACGCGCGGGGACATCGAGCCCTCCCTGGCGGTAGGACGCGAGCTACAGCGCCGTGGGCACGAAGTGCGGATGGCGGTGCCCCCGGACCTGGTGGGTTTTGTCGAGGCCGCGGGGCTGCCGGCGGTCGGCTACGGGTTGGAGGTGGAGCCGCAGCTGGACGGCTACCGCGATTTGTGGACCACGTGGGCGCGACACTTCTGGCGGGTTCAGGACCTGGTGGTGCTGTGCCGGGAGGCCCTCAAGATGGTCACCGAGCAATGGGCCGAACTGAGCCGGACCCTCATGGCATTCGCCGATGGTGCCGACGTGCTCACCACCGCCGTGGGTTACGAGCAGCCGGCGGCCAACGTCGCCGAGTACTACGGGATTCCCTTGGTCGCGCTGCACACCATGCCGTGGCGGCCCAACGGACGGCTGTTTCCGGTCGTGCCGCCGCCGGTGAGTCGCACTGCGATGACCGCCTACGACTGGCTGGCCTGGCGGCTGACCAAGCACCACGAGGATGCACAGCGGCGCG
Source organism: Mycolicibacterium peregrinum (assembly GCF_001665785.1). GTDB lineage: Bacteria > Actinomycetota > Actinomycetes > Mycobacteriales > Mycobacteriaceae > Mycobacterium > Mycobacterium peregrinum_A. The sequence goes on along the minus strand of NZ_LZSO01000048.1, from coordinate 47,700 downwards.
AACTCGGTCTGCCGAGGACGACCGGCCCATCGCCGCGGCGGATGGCCGAGCGGGGCGCGTTGGAGATCCAGGCATACGACGAGGTCTGCGTTCCCGGGCTGGCGGCCGAGTGGTCGAAGCTGAATGGACGACGTCCGTTCGTGGGCGCGCTCACGATGGAGTTGTCCACTCGTGCCGATGATGAGGTGACCGCGTGGATGGCCGCCGGGCCGCCGCCGATCTGTTTCGCATTCGGCAGCATTCCCGTTGAGTCCCCGGTGGATACGGTGGCGATGATCAGCGCGGCCTGCGCGGAACTCGGGCAGCGGGGGCTGATCTGCGCCGGCGGCACCGACCTGACCGACATCCCGGTGTCAGACCAGGTGAAGGTCGTCGGCGTGGTGAACTATGCGGATGTCTTTCGGCTCAGCAGAGCCGTCGTGCACCATGGCGGCTCGGGCACGACGGCCGCGAGCCTGCGCGCCGGCGTTCCCACCCTCATTCTCTGGTCCGTGGGTGATCAGCCAGTGTGGGGAAACCAGCTCAAGAGACTGAAAGTCGGTACCGCACGGCGGTTTTCGACAACCACAGCCGAATCGTTGGTAGCCGACCTACGCCGCATCCTGTCCCCGGAATATGCGGCAAGGGCGCGTGAGCTGGCAGGACTGATGACCTCACCGTCCGACAGCGTGGCAAAAGCCGCAGATCTGCTCGAGCGCTTTGCCGGAGCGTGAGGCCCGAAGCCCCGCCGATCTCAGCGACCGCCGGCGGCGAACAGCTAACTCCTGATATTCGGAACTGACTGCCGCCGGCGTCAATTACGCCGATGCGTTCGGCGGCCGGACTCTGCCCGCTTCGGCATTTGCGGTGCGGATCGTCGAACCGATTCCAGCGGTGCAGTCCGCGGTCTCGTTCACCGTCACTATGGGCCGAAGAGGCTGGCTCGCGGCGTGTTCAGGACAAGGCTCGATCGCGAGTTCGGAGGTGGTTTTATTTGCCAGTTCGGCCGCAGCGGGGCATCGCCCCACATGGTGGGCGGAAATCCCCGAGCATTCGAATTCGCGTCTTTTGCATCACCTCGACGAACTGTCTGTCGATTTGCCAAAGTGCCAGATTTCCAAGGACATTGGTCCTATCTGAAATGCACTGGAGAGGCTGTCGGGAGGCTAGGCTCATGGCCTGACCAGCAACCGAGTAAGGGGGCAGTTTTTTGACCGTGACGGATCACGACACCCGATCTGCATACCTGGACCTGCTCCGCCAGGACCTCACCAGATACGGGGTCGACGAATTGGTGCCGGTGGGCTGGAACTGGTTGCACCGCCCAGTTTTCAAGATCGGCAATCTGATGCTTGTCCGCAAGCGGCCCTTCGATCGCCACAAACGCGATCTGGGTCTGGATTGGCCTGCGGAAGCGCTGACGATGATCGGCATGAAGCGGCTGACGAGTTTGCAGCACTGCGTCGAGACCGTGATCGCCGAGGACATCCCGGGCGATCTGGTCGAATGCGGGGTCTGGCGCGGTGGCGCCTCGATCCTGATGCGCGCGGTGCTCGCGGCGTACGGCGATGAGAGTCGTTCGGTGTGGCTCGCCGACTCGTTCGAAGGTGTGCCGCCGCCGGATGCCGCCAACTACAAGGCGGACAAAGGGGACAGGCTGCATCTGGCGGCGCCCATCCTGGCGGTGTCGGAGGCGGACGTCAGGGCGAACTTCGCCCGCTACGGATTGCTGGACGACAAGGTCCGCATTCTCCCCGGCTGGTTCAAGGACACCTTGCACGGTGCGCCGATCGAACGCATCGCGGTGTTGAGGCTCGATGGCGACCTCTACGAATCCACCATCCAGGCGCTCGACGGGCTCTACTCGCGACTCACGCCGGGTGGCTTCTGCATCATCGACGACTATCACGCGATCGAAGGGTGCCGGAAGGCGGTGACGGATTATCGTGCCAGGCACGGAATCTCCGCCGAGATAGTCGACATCGACGGCACCGGGGTGCTCTGGCGCAAGGAATGAGTCCATCGCACCTGAAAGGCAGGGATTCGCAGTGAAACTTGTCCTGGCCGCCTATGGAACACGCGGAGATCTCGAACCCTCGGTCGCTGCCGGCCGCGAACTGATGCGCAGAGGGCATGACGTGCGGATGGCCGTACCGCCCGATCTGGTCGGATTCGCCGAGAGCGCGGGTCTGGTCGCGGTTCCGTACGGGCTGGACACCCAGACCTGGCTGGGCGTATACCGTGACTTCTGGACGTGCTTCTTCCACCGGTTCTGGCGGGTCGGCGAACTCAGACGGTTGTGGCGCGAGATGTGGGATCTCAGCGACTGCTCGTGGACCCAGATGAGCACGGCGCTGACGCCCCTGGCCGCGGGCGCCGATCTGCTGTTCGCCGGTCAGAGCTATCAGGAGCCGGCGGCCAATGTGGCCGAGTATCACGACATTCCGTTCGCCACCCTGCACAACACTCCGGTGCGGGTCAACGGCAAGTTGCTCTCGAGGCTGCCGGGACCGCTGGCGCGGGCAGCGATGTGGGCCTACGACTGGTTGGGGTGGCGGCTGAACAAGAAGGTCGAGGACGCCCAGCGTCGTGAGCTCGGCCTGCCGAAGGCTACTGGGCCGGTGTCGGGGCGCATCGCCGCCCGCGGAGCGCTCGAAGTCCAGGCCTACGACGAGGTGTGTTTCCCGGGGTTGGCCGAGGAGTGGGCGCAATGGCGGAGTGAACGGCCGTTCGTCGGCACGTTGACCATGGAGCTGCCGACCGAGGCGGACCAGGACATCGCGTCGTGGATCGCGGAGGGAACGCCGCCGATCTGCTTCGGTTTCGGCAGCATGCCGGTCGAATCTCCGGCAGCCACAGTCGAAATGATCGCGTCGGCGTGCGCTGAGCTAGGACAGCGGGCCTTGGTGTGTTCCGGATGGAGCGATTACAGCGACGTCCCGCGGTACGACCATGTGAAGGTCGTGGGCGCGGTCAACTACGCCGCGGTCTTTCCGGCCTGCCGTGCGGCCGTTCACCACGGCGGGGCCGGAACGCTGGCGGCCAGCCTGCGCGCCGGCGTACCCACCTTGGTGCTGTGGATCGACGGCGTGCAGCCGGTGTGGGCGTCCCGCGTCAAGCTGCTGAATGTCGGTGCAGTACGGAGCTTCTCCAGCACCACCAAGGAGACACTGGTCGCGGATCTGGGTAAGGTCCTCGACCCCGCATGCGCTGCCCGCGCGCGCGACGTGGCGGCCCGGATGGTCCCGGCCGCCGAGAGCGTGACGCGGACCGCCGACCTGATCGAGAGCTATGCACGCCAGAGGTGTTCGGCCTGAGCCCGAGACACCGCCGATGCGAACTGCCAACCAGCCAGTTCCCTGAACACTCTGTGAGTCAACATGTTTGAAGCATCCGAGTCCAGATGGGCCGGGACGCACAGTCACCGGTCCCTTGTCCGCCGCTGCCAGGGTGGTGCGCATGCCTGAACGGCTCAAACTCAGCACGCGGGCGTGGCTGAAGGCGGTACGCGCCGAATACTGGCTGGCCCGCAATCTGTTGCCCGACGTCTACAGCAACGACGCGTTGATCTGCTTCAACAGCTACGCGTTCATGGATGATCCGGAGTTCCAGCGGGCCTACGAACGGGGCGCGCGGGCACTTGGCGACATGGACTGGTACCAGTGGCACTGGCGGGTGCACGTAGGTTTGTGGGCCGCAGGAAACGCCAGCAGGATCGAGGGTGACTTCGTCGAATGTGGCGTCAGCTACGGCTTCCTGAGCAGCGCGGTGATGGAGCATCTCGACTGGGATCAGCTCGGCAAGACGTTCTATCTGCTCGACACCTTCGCCGGACTCGACCCGCGGTTCGTCAGCGCTGAGGAGCGGGAGGCCGGCGCCCTGGAGAAGAGCGAAGAGCTCGTCCGTAACGGAATGTACGGCAGTTCGGTGGACAGCGTCCGGGCCAACTTCGCCCAGTGGCGCAACCAACGCATCGTCGTCGGCGCGGTGCCCGAAACCCTCGCGCAGGTCGACTCGGACACGGTGGCCTTCCTGCATCTCGACATGAACTGTGCCCCGCCCGAAGTGGCGGCGCTTCGGCATTTCTGGCCGAGGCTGGCCCCGGGTGCCTTCGTCCTGCTGGACGACTACGCCAATCGCGGGCGCGATGAGCAGCGAATCGCGATGGACGAGGTGGCCGCTGAGCTGGGCGTCTCGATCTGTTCCCTGCCCACCGGTCAGGGATTGCTGATCAAACCACCACGGCCGACGGATCGGCGCGATGAGCCGGGCAACCAGCCTGCCAAGGTGGCCCCCGGCATCGGCAATGGTCAGGCACCGGTCGTACGCGCGGCGAACAAGTGGCCGCTCAAGTTCCGGATCGCGTGGGCCGCGCTGCGCACGGCGTACTGGATCCCGCGCAAGGTCTTGCCCGACGTGTACTCCGACGATGCCCTGATCTGCTTCAACAGCCATGCCTTCATGGATGATCCGGCATTCCGGCGCGCCTACCGACGCGGTGTTCTCGCGCTGGGCGGAAAGGACATCCACCATTGGCATTGGCGCGTACACGTCGGACTGTGGGCGGCCGCCACCGCGAGCACGATCGAGGGCGATTTCGTAGAGTGCGGCGTCAGTCACGGCTTCCTGAGCAGTGCAGTGATGGAGTACCTGGACTGGGATCAGCGGGGGAAGATGTTCTATCTGTTGGACACCTTCGCCGGAATGGACCCACGCTTCGTCACGGCGGGCGAGCGTGAAGCCGGCGCGCTGATCAAGAACCAGGCGGCGCTGGACTTCGGTATCTACGGCAGTTCGGTGGACAGTGTCCGGGCCAACTTCTCCCAGTGGCGCAACCAACGCATCGTCGTCGGCGCGGTGCCCGAGACGCTCGAGCAGGTAGAGGCGAAGTCCATTGCGTTCTTGCACATCGACATGAACTGTGCGCCACCAGAAGTCGCAACGCTGCGGTACTTCTGGTCACGGTTGTCCCCTGGCGCCCTGGTGCTGCTCGACGATTATGCCAACCGCGGGCGGGACGATCAGCGGATCGCCATGGACGAAGTGGCGCATGAACTGGGTGTGCAGATTTGCGCGCTGCCCACGGGCCAGGGCCTCCTTGTCAAGCCGCCGGAGCAACTCAGGTCATCGTCGTTGTCTGCCGAACACGCGGAATCCAGCCGTCCAGGATGAGGTCAGGTGCGGTCAGCGCGCACTTCGGCTGACGGCCTGCTCGTACAGGTCGGCGGCCTTGCCGACACTGTCACCGGGACTGGTCATCTGCGCGGCGAGGGATCGGGCCCGGGACGCGTAGCCCGGGCTCAGGATACGGCGCAGGTCAGCTTCCAGCGTTTCCCGGCTGGCACCAGAGATCCGCCGTGCAGTACCGACTTTCAGGCGTTTGATCTGGTTTCCCCAGTACGGCTGATCGGCTGAGCTCCAGAGGATCAGCGTAGGTACGCCGGCCCGGAGACTGGCAGCCGTGGTCCCCGAGCCGCCGTGGTGCACGACTGCCCGGCAGGCGCCGAACACTTCCGCGTAGTTCACCGGCCCGACCACCTTCACATGCTCGGGGATGGGGATGCCGCCGAAGTCGGTGCCGCCCGCGCAGATCAACGCCCGCTCACCGAGCTCGGCGCAGGCGGAACCGATCATCTCGATCGTCGATGCGGGCGATTCAACCGGGATGCTGCCCGTGGCGAAACAGATCGGCGGGGTTCCGGCCGCGATCCAGGACGCGACCGCGTCGTCCGCGTCCGTCGCGAGCCCCATTGTCAATGCACCGACAAAAGGCCTGCGGCCGTTCAACTTCGCCCACTCTTCCGCCAGCCCGGGAACGCTGACCGCATCGTAGGCCTGGATCTCCAGCGCTCCCTGCTCCGCCATCCGCGTCGGTGAGGACGTCGAGGCTGCGGGCAGGCCGAGGTCTCGGCGCTGCGCGTCTTCTGCCTTCTTGGTGGATCGCCACATCAGCCACTCGGAGACCACACTTGCCGAGCGGACCAGGGATGAGGGCAGTGCGGGGATCAACTGGCCGTTGGGTCGCATCGGGAAGTGGTGCAGCGCGACCAGCGGGATGTCGTAGTACTCAGCGACATTGGCCGCCGGCTGCTCATAGTTCAGCCCCGTGGACAGCAGGTCCGCTCCTCGCGCCAATTCCGTCAGTGTGGCACTCGTCTCCTGCCAATGGCGAGCGATGGGTGCCCAGAGCTCGCGCAGGGAGCCGATCGGATTGCGTGGCAACCGAGTCCAAAAGTCACGCAGGAAGTCCTCCTGCAGGAAGTCCGCCAATTTAGGCCCATAGGAAACAGTTTCGAGGCCGGCCGCTCGCACGAACTCGACCAGGTCCGGTGGCACTGCCAGCGAGACGTCGTGGCCCCTGCGCCGAAGTTCGCGCCCGACGCTGACCGAGGGTTCGACGTCGCCACGAGTTCCGTAGCATGCCAGCGCAAATCTCATGCCGCCCTAGCCTTTCACTCGATATCTCGCGTACTTGACCTTACCGCCCTTTGAGTTTGGGATAGTTAGCTTATGGACCTCAAAGATCGCGTGCGTGAGTCTCGTGACCGGATGATCAAGAACCAGAACGAGAAGCTCGCACAGTATGTGCAAAAGTTCATCTACCCGTACGCCACCCGCAAGCTGGAGGCCGAGGACGTGGTGTTCCTCAACTACGGGTACGAAGAAGATCCGGCCATGGGCGTGCCGCTCGCGGAGTCAGATGAACGCAATCGCTACTTCATCCAGCTATATCACGCCACCGCAACGCAAGTGGATATTCAGGGGAAACGAGTGCTCGAGGTCGGTTGTGGCCACGGTGGCGGTGCCTCGTACCTGGCGCGGACATTGCATCCGGCGACCTACACCGGACTGGATCTGAACCCGTCAGCCATTGCGTTTTGCCAAAAGCGGCACAAATTAAAGGATCTCGACTTCGTTCAAGGCACTGCAGAAGATCTTCCCTTTGCCGACAACACCTTCGATGCGCTGATCAACGTTGAGTCCTCGCATCTGTACCCGCAGTTCGAGAGGTTCCTCACCGAGGTCAGTCGCGTCCTGCGGCCGGGCGGGTACTTCCTCTACACGGATGCCCGTCTCCTCGGTGACATTCCAGCCTGGGAGGAGGCGCTCGCGGACGCGCCGTTGCGGCTGGTGTCGCAGCGGACTATCAGCGCCGACGTAGTCCGGGGAATGGAACGGAGCATGCACCAGTGGCAGTACGTGATCGACCAGGTCGCACCACGGCCGCTGCGTGGTCTCACGCGCCGCTTCTCGCCGGCTCGTAAGGCATGCGAAAGCCTGCGGCCGGGGGGAACCTCCGAGTACCGGATGTACTGCTTCCAGAACTCGGCAGCGCCATCGAATCATGGTGCATAGCCTCGTAATCAGCGGCCCGCCGGCACATCCGGCGCGGCCGTTCACGGGTTCTGGACTTTGCTCGCAGGTAAGGTGAGTGCATGAGTCTGCTCGAGTCGATCGAACGCGGCCTGGATTGGCTGGCGACGCCCAAGCGCTTGCCCGGTCACCTCGAGATGGAGACGCAGCGTGGAAAGCGCCTTGAGCTCGAAGTTGTCTCGGTGGCCATCCGAATGCCGGTCGCCGGGGGCGTCAAGCTGAAGCTGCCGGTGTTCGTCATGGTCGTGCCTGCCGGCTCGTCCGCGCTTCAGTCGTCCCAGGATCCCACCCAACAGGGCGATCAGTAGCCTTCGCCGTATTGCTATAGCTGCGCCGCCCCGTCGCATCTTGCGGGCGCGGCGCGGCTACTGTGCGCCTGTTTGTGCGCACCGCCCCGGCGTCGATGGCAATTGCGCACCGCCCCTGGCGCCCGCCCCGTGGGCTGGGCGTTTCTTCGCGGCTATCGAGTTTTAGTTAACCGCTGCGCGCCCCGCTGCCATTATAAATTCAATTTGCAGTGACGGATTATCAGTTTGCGTCACGAGCCCCATTCATTTGCTGTGATTGCTATTGCGGGGATAATTCGAGGTTCAGGGCCGCCCGCTGGGCGGTGAGGCCACATAAAATTCACAATCTGACTGAATACGCAATATCGTGACGCTTTCGTCAAAAGATCATGACCTCATAAAAGCACATGATGTTGAAAGTGCAGTTAACTTGCTAGGAGCGCTAGATAAAGTTCGCTGTGGTGCGGTGCCGGCTCGACTTGAATGAAACCGGGAACTGCGCGATGCGAGCTCCCGTATGTTTGCGATATCTTTGCGAAGTCACCGACCAACCTGGAGAAACGTGAGCAATAACCCGTTCGACGACGACAGCGGCAGCTTCTATGTCTTGATCAATGACGAGGAGCAGCACAGCTTGTGGCCGAGCTTTGCCGAAGTACCCGCAGGGTGGCGGACGGTCTATGGCGAAGCGAACCGTTCTGACTGCTTGGAGTTCATTGAGCGGAATTGGACGGATATCCGACCCAAGAGCCTGCGTGAGCGGTTGGCGCGCGACGGGTCTATTCAGCGCTAGTCGTCAGTGGAAGTTGAAAAATATATGGAACCTGATAGTGGAACGCTGCCTCTTTCTCGCGGGCAGTTGGATATCTGGCTTTCCCAAGAGAGCGGACTTGCCGGCACCGAGTGGCAACTCGGCCTTTTAGGGCGAATTGACGGCGCGGTGCAGCGCGATCTCCTCGAGCGGGCGATCCGTCAGGCCCTCCAAGAGGCAGAGCCGGCCAGGGCTGCGTTCATCGAGATCGACGGCCAGGTCTTCCAGAAAGCGGTTGACTACTCCGATCTGGAGTTGGTGTTCCACGACGTCAGGGACTCCGCCGATCCAGAGCAGAAAGCCCGGGAGATGGCGTCGGCGATTCAGCACACGCCCTTGCCGCTGACCGGTCAGCTCGTGAAGTTCGCCCTCTTCCGGACACGGCAGGACGAATACTTCCTGTTCGGGCTGGGACATCACGCATCTGTCGACGGCTTGGGCATGGCGCTGGTCAGCCGACGGATTGCCACGATCTACACGGCGCTGGTCTCAGGAGAGCCGGTGCCGCCGGCATACTTCGGCACACTGCAGGACTTCGTCGACTGCGAGACGGAATACCAAGAATCCCAGAGCTTTCAGGATGATCTGGCGTACTGGCAGGACAACCTTCCATCTGAAGGCGGTGTCGACCAGGGACTGCCCTCGACGGGGGACGGGCGGGACGCCTACGCGCCCTCGGCCTCGGTCGAAGTCGACCGCATCGCCGTGGGACACATAAAAGAACTGTCCAAGAGGCTGCGGGTCCGTCGCTACTCCGTAACCACCGCGGCGTGCGCACTTCTGGTGCGGGCGTGGACGGCCAACGCCTCAGAGGTGGCGCTCGACTTCCCGGTCAGCAGGCGCGTGACGCCGGAGTCGAAAACCCTGCCGGCCATGCTTGCCGGGGTGGTGCCGTTGGTGCTGAAGGCGCCACCGGACTGGACCCTCGGTGAATTCTGCCAGCACGTCGATTCGCGTATCCGAGAACTGCTGCAGCATCAACGTTTTCCCGTGCACACCCTCAACGGTGGATCCCGGCAGGCGTCGAACCGGGTGGCGGTCAACTTCATCCCGTCCCGTCTCACCCTGGACCTGGCCGGCGCCCCCGTCACGGTGTCGTACACGAACCACGGCCCGATGGGGCACTTCGGCTTGTTCTTCATCGGGGCGAGTGACCAGCTCTTCCTGAGCACGGCGGGCACCGGGCGCCCATTCGCGGACTTCGAGGTCTCTGATCTGGCCGACCGCATCCAGCGCGTGCTGGTGGAGATGGCCGCCGATCCGGAACGGACGCTGTCTTCACTGGACCTGCTGGCCGGGCAGGAACGTGCCCAGCTGTCCGAGATCGGCAATCAGGCGGTCCTCACCCGGCCCAAGGCGGCGCCGGTCTCGATACCCGACTTGTTCGCCGAACAGGTGGCCAACGCGCCGGATGCCGCCGCACTGACCTTCGAAGGCCGCACGCTGACCTACCGCGAGCTCGACGAGGCGGCGAATCGGTTGGCGCACCTGCTGGTAGCCGAGGGAGTCCGCCCGGGTGAGCGGGTCGCGCTGTACTCGAACCGTTCGGCCCGGGCCGTCGTCGGAATGCTGGCGATACTCAAAACCGGTGCGGCGTACGTGCCGATCGACCCGGCCGTGCCCGCCTCGCGGATGGAGTTCATCCTGGCCGACGCGGCACCGGTAGCCGCCGTCACCACCGCGAAACTGAGGTCACGGCTCGACGGCTATCGCGGCATCGTGATCGACATCGACGACCCGGCGATCGAGGCGCAGCCCGGTACCCCGGTGCCGGCGCCCGCCCCTGCCGACATCGCATACGTGATCTACACGTCGGGAACGACCGGCACGCCCAAGGGCGTAGCGGTTACCCACCACAATCTGACCCAGCTGATGATCTCGCTGGACGCCAGCCTGCCGCGGCGAGCAGTGTGGCCGCTGTGCCACTCGCTGGGCTTCGACGCCTCCGTGTGGGAGATCGGGCATGCCCTGCTGCGGGGCGGCCGCCTGGTGGTGGTGCCCGAATCGGTGGCCGGCTCTCCCGAGGACTTCCATCGGCTGCTGGTCGCGGAGGGGGTCAGCGTCTTCACCCAGACCCCGTCCGCCGCAGCAATGCTGTCCCCGCAAGGCCTGGAATCCGCAGTGCTGGTGGTGGCAGGCGAGGCGTGCCCAACCGAGTTGGTGGATCGCTGGGCGGCAGCCGGTCGGGTGATGTTCGATGCCTACGGCCCGACCGAGACCACGATCTGTGCGGCGATGAGCGCACCGCTGCAGGCCGGAGCGGCCGAATCCGTCGTCCCCATCGGCTCACCCGTGCCCAGCGCCGCTCTGTTCGTGTTGGACACCTGGATGCAGCCGGTACCGACCGGCGTGGTCGGCGAACTGTACGTCGCCGGCGACGGAGTGGCATGCGGATATCTCGGCAGGCCGGATTTGACGGCCTCGAGGTTCGTGGCGTGCCCGTTCGGTGGTGTGTCAGGGCAGCGGATGTACCGCACCGGCGATCTGGTGCGGTGGGGTGAGGACGGCCAGCTGCAATATCTGGGCCGTACGGATGAGCAGGTCAAGATCCGCGGGTATCGCATCGAACTCGGTGAGGTGCGTTCCGCTCTGGCTCGGGTGGACGGGGTGGAACATGCCGCCGTGATCGCCCGAGAGGACCGCGTCGGCGACAAACGACTCGTCGGGTATGTCACCGGCAGCGTCGACCCCGTGGAAGCCCGGGCCCAGCTGGCGGACCAACTTCCGCCCTATATGGTGCCCGCCGCGGTGGTGGTGCTGGCCGCGATGCCGTTGACGGCCAACAACAAACTCGACACCCGCGCGTTGCCCGCGCCCGAATACCAAAGTGGGAACACCGAATACCGGGCTCCGGGCAATGCGGTCGAGGAGATCCTGGCAGGCATCTTTGCCGAGGTCCTCGGCCTGGAACGGGTCGGCGTGGACGATTCGTTCTTCGACCTGGGCGGCGACAGCATCCTGTCGATGCAGGTGGTGGCGCGGGCCCGTGCGGCGGGAGTGTGGTGCCGGCCGCGGGACATCTTCGTCGAGCAGACCGTTGCCCGGCTCGGCGGCGTGGCCAAGCTCGCCGGTGGCGAGGCCGTCATCGACGAGGGCATCGGTGCGGTCGACCCGACACCGATCATGCAGTGGCTTCAGGACATGCCCGGTCGCATCGACCAGTTCAACCAGACTTTGGTGATCCAGGCCCCGGCGGGGGTGACCCAGGGCGATGCCGAGATCATCCTGCAGGCACTGCTGGACCGGCATGCCGCGCTGCGGCTGCGGGCCGAGGTCACAGACACCTCGGACAGAACCGGAACCGACGGCGGCGAGTGGTCACTGACCGTGCCGGACAAGGGGACCGTCAGCGCCCGCGACTGCCTGACCGCGGTCACGCAGCTGTCGGACGAAGCGGTGCGGGTCGCGCGATCGCGACTCAACCCCGCCGATGGAGCGATGGTGCGTGCCTTGTGGGCGCAGGACACCAACCAACTGGCCCTGATCATCCACCATCTGGCTGTCGACGGTGTGTCCTGGCGGATCCTGTTGGAGGACTTGAACATCGCTTGGGCGCAGCACCACAACGGGCAGTCGGTGGCATTGCCCAGCGGCGGCACGTCGTTGGCCCGCTGGTCCGAGTTACTGGCCGAACGAGCGCGGGACACCGATGTTGTCCGGCACGCCGATACCTGGCGGACAATCGCGTCGACCCCGGCCGCGTTGCCACCCGTACAGCCGGAGTTGGACACCTTCGCCGGCGCCGGACGGCTGACGGTGGCCTTGGACGAAGCGACCACCCGGATGCTGTTGGGAGAAGTCCCTGCGGCGTTCCACGCAGGGGTGCAGGACATTCTGTTGATCGCCTTCGGCCTGGCCTGGGCGGAGTTCTCCGGTGCCGGCGGTGGGCCGATAGACATCGATGTGGAAGGCCACGGGCGCGCCGAAGATCTGGCGCCCAATGTCGATCTGTCCCGCACCGTGGGCTGGTTCACGGCCAAGTACCCAGTGGCGCTGTCTGTGGGTCGGGTTTCCTGGACACACGTGACCGCCGGTGCCGCGGCGCTCGGTCAGGTGATCAAAGCCGCGAAGGAACAGCTGCGGGCCCTCCCCGACGGCTTGACCTACGGGCTGTTGCGTTACCTCAATCCGGACGTGGACCTAGGTGCATCCGACCCAACCGTTGGATTCAACTACCTCGGCCGGCTGGGTGCGGGCGGATTGGATCTTTCCGAGGACCTGTGGCGGATCAGCCACGACAACCTGTCGATGACCGAGGTGGCTTCGGCGATTCCGATGGCACTGGCCCACAGTGTGGAACTCAACGCCGGCACACTGGACGGCCCCACTGGCCCACAGCTGCAGGCCAATTGGATATGGGCGCCTTCGGTGCTGAGTCGTGAACAGGTCGACCTGCTCAGCCGGCTCTGGTTCGAGGCCCTGGCCGGTATCTGCGTCCACGTGGGATCCGGCGGTGGCGGGCTCACCCCATCGGATGTCGCCCCGCTGATGCTGACCCAGGGACAGGTCGACGAGCTGACCGAGCGGTACCGGATCGCCGATGTCCTTCCGCTGACCCCGCTGCAGAAGGGACTGCTCTTCCAGTCCAGCGTCGCCGACGATGCCGGGGCTGTCGGGGATGACGTCTACGCGGTGCAACTGGCGGTGACCGTCACCGGTGAGCTCGACCCGCAACGGCTACGCCAGGCGGTGAGTGCGGTCATCGCGCGCCATCCCAACCTGGCAGCGCGGTTCGACGACCAGTTCGGCGAGCCTGTACAGGTACTGGAGGCCGACCCGGTCACCGCCTGGCAGTACGCCGATCTGGCCGACGCCGCAGGTGATGTCGACGATCGGCTTGAGCAGTTGTGCGCTTCCGAACGCCGCGCGGTCTGCGATCTGGCCGAGCAGCCCACCTTCCGGGCGGCGCTGATGCGCACCGGCGACGAGCAGCACAAGCTGGTCCTCACCATTCATCACATCGTGATCGACGGCTGGTCACTGCCGATCCTTCTGCAGGAGATCTTCTCCGGGTACTTCGGGCACCGGCTACCCTCGCCCGCCTCCTACCGCAGCTTCGTCAGCTGGCTCGCGGGTCAGGATGACGTTGCGGCAAAGGTCGTATGGCGCGACGTCCTCGCCGGGTTCGAGACTCCCACCCTGGTCGGGCCCCCGACGCCGGTAGGGCCTCGGGGCACCCAGTCCTACCGCCTGCCGGCCGAGATCACCCGGGCACTCACCGAGCTGGCCCGGTCACAGCACACCACGGTGAACACCGTGCTGCAGGCGGCCTGGGCGCAGGTGCTCATGGCACTGACCGGCCAGCGTGACGTGGTCTTCGGCACCGCGGTATCGGGACGGCCGGTCGATCTGCCGGGCGCCGATTCGATTGTCGGCCTGCTGATCAACACGGTGCCGGTCCGGGCCGGCATCGACGCGGCCAGCACCGTGGCCGATCTGCTGGACCAGCTGCAGCGGGTGCACAACGACACGGTCGAGCATGAGCACCTGTCGCTGGCCGAGATCCATCGAGCGGCGGGGCACGACCGGCTCTTCGACACGCTCTTCGTGTACGAGAACTACCCGATCGACACCCAGGCGCTGCTGGGCGCACAGGAGCTGGGCATCGCCGACTTCACCAGCCGCGAATACAACCACTATCCGCTGTCGATGGTGGCGATGCCCGGGGAGGAGCTGGGCCTGCGGATCGAGTTCGACAGTGGCGTGTTCGGTACGGACGACATTGTGGCCCTGGCCAATCGGATGCGGCATGTGCTGGAGACCATGGTCGCGGATCCGGCCCGGACGCTGGCTTCGATCGATCTGCTCGACGCCGACGAGCACGGCCAACTCGACAACTGGGGCAACCGCGCGGTGCTAACCCGGCCGGCAACCGACCCCGTGTCGATCCCGCAGCTGTTCGCCGGGCAGGTGGCCCGTGACCCGGCCGCGGCGGCGCTGACCTGCGATGGCCGCTCGATGACCTACGGCGAGCTCGATGATTCGTCAAACCGGTTGGCGCAGTTGCTGTCCAGCCGTGGCGCGCGCCCCGGTAGCCGGGTGGCGATGCTGCTGCCCCGCAATGCCGAGGCTGTCGTCGCGATCCTGGCCGTGGTGAAGACCGGTGCAGCCTATGTGCCGATCGACCCGGCGCATCCCGATGCGCGTATCGAGTTCATGCTCGCCGACGCGGGCCCGGTCGTCGCGATCACCACGGCGGGGCTGCGCCACCGGCTGGAGCCATCCGGTGTGCCGGTGCTCGAAATCGACAGCCACGGTTCTCCGCCCGGCGCCGAACTGCCTGCCGCAACTGCTGATTCACCGCTCGCGACACCTGCTGATTCACCGCTCGCGGTGGTGCCCGACGACGTTGCCTACATCATCTACACATCGGGAACCACCGGCGCGCCGAAGGGCGTGGCGGTCACGCATCGCAACGTCACCAGACTGCTCGAGGCCCTCGGCTCCGAACTGTCGGTGGGCCGGGTCTGGAGCCAGTGCCATTCGATGGCGTTCGACTATTCCGTCTGGGAGATCTGGGGCCCGCTGCTGTCCGGCGGCCGGTTGGTGGTCGTGCCCGATTCGGTGGTCCGCTCACCCGAAGATCTGCATGCGCTGCTCGTCCGCGAGAAGGTCAACGTGCTGAGCCAAACTCCGTCGGCGTTCTACGCGTTGCAGACCGCCGATGCGCTGGCGCCCGAACTGGGACGTGAGCTCGAGTTGCAGACCGTGGTGTTCGGTGGTGAAGCGCTGGAGCCGCAACGTCTTTCGGTCTGGCTGCGGAGTCACCCCGGGCTGCCCCGGATGATCAACATGTACGGCATCACCGAAACCACGGTCCACGCCTCGTACCGTGAGATCGGCCATGCCGATGTCGAGGACAACTCCAGCCCGATCGGCGTACCGCTGGAGCACCTGGCCTTCTTCGTGCTCGACGAGTGGATGCGACAGGTCCCAGTAGGCGTGGTCGGCGAGTTGTACGTGGCTGGTGCCGGTCTCGCCGCGGGCTATGTGGGCCGTCCGGATCTGTCGTCGACGCGATTCGTGGCGTGCCCGTTCGGAGCCCCCGGACAACGGATGTATCGCACCGGTGACCTGGTGCGCTGGGGTGCGGACGGGCAGTTGCGCTACGAGGGCCGCGCCGACAAGCAGGTGAAGATCCGCGGCTATCGCATCGAACTCGGTGAGGTCCAGGCTGCGCTGGCCGGCGTGGACGGAGTGCAGCAGGCGGCGGTGATCGCCCGGGAGGACCGTCCCGGTGACAAGCGTCTCGTCGGCTACGTGACCGGATCGGCCGACCCGGCAACGGCCCGAGCCCTGCTGGCCGAACGTCTTCCGGCGTACATGGTTCCGGCCGCGGTGGTGGTGTTGGACGCATTGCCGCTCACGGTGAACGGAAAGCTCGATACCCGGGCGCTGCCTGCGCCGGAGTATCAGGATGCCGATCGGTACCGGGCACCGCACGACGCGGTCGAGCAGATTCTGGCCGGCATCTACGCCCAGGTGCTGGGTGTCGAACGGGTAGGTGTGGACGATTCGTTCTTCGACCTCGGCGGGGACAGCATCTCCTCGATGCAGGTGGTCGCCCGCGCCCGCGCCGCGGGTCTGGTCTGCCGCCCGCGTGACGTGCTGGTCGAACAGACCGTGGCCCGGCTGGCCCAGGTGGTGGCGGCCGCGGACGGCCAGACCTTGGTGGCCGACGAGGGTATCGGCCCGGTGGTTGCCACCCCGATCATGCGGTGGCTGCACGAAATCGATGGCCCGGTAGCCGAGTTCAACCAGACTGTGGTCCTGCAGGCGCCCGATGGCGTCACCGAGGACGACGTGGTGCTGGTGCTGCAGGCTCTGCTGGACCGGCACGCCATGCTGCGACTGCGGGTGGAGACGGCCGCGCATGGCGCGTGGTCGATGACCGTGCCCGAACCGGGCGCGGCGAACTCCGGCACCTGTGTGCATGTGGTCGGCGAGTTGTCCGACGAGGCGCTGCGTGCCGCGCGGTCACGATTGAACCCCGAGGCCGGGGCGATGCTGACGGCACTGTGGGTGCCCGGTACCGCAACCCTCGCGTTGATGATTCATCACCTGGCCGTCGATGCGGTGTCCTGGCGAATCCTGTTGGAAGACTTGAACATCGCCTGGGCTCAGCACCGCAGCGGTCAAGCTGTGGATTTGCCTGCCCCTGGTACGTCCTTCGCCCGCTGGTCGTCGGTGCTGAACGAACTCGCCCAGAGTCCGGAGGTGGTCGAGCTGGCGCCGGCCTGGCAACAGGTGGCTGCTATCCCCGCCGCATTGCCGGCGGTGCAACCGGCGGTGGACACCTACGCCGCCGCCGGGCAACTGTCGGTTGAGCTGGATGCCGACACCACCGGCCAGCTACTCGGTGCGGTCCCGGCCGCGTTCCACGCCGGTGTGCAGGACATCCTGCTGATCGCCTTCGGGCTGGCGGCGGCGGAATTCCTGGACACCGGTGCCGAACCGATCGGCATCGATGTCGAGGGCCACGGCCGGGACGAGGACCTGACCGATGGCGTCGACCTGTCCCGCACCGTGGGCTGGTTCACCAGCAAGTATCCGGTGGCGTTGACCCTGGACGAATTACCCTGGGACGAGGTGACTTCGGGTGACGACGCGCTGGGCGCGGTCATCAAGGCCGCGAAGGAACAGTTGCGGGCACTGCCCGACGGCCTGACCTACGGACTACTGCGCTACCTGAACCCCGATGTGGAGCTGGATGGTCCGGATCCGGCCTTCGGCTTCAACTACCTCGGCCGGCTCGGGGCGGGCGCCGGTGAGCTGTCCGACGAGCTATGGCGGATCGATCAGCAAGCGGTGTCGATCACCGCGTCGGCCACCGCGGTGGACACCCCGCTGGGCCATACCCTGGAGCTCAACGCCGGCACGCTGGACGCCGGCACCGATGGCGGTCCTCGGCTGCATGCGACGTGGACGTGGGCCTCGTCCGCGTTGGACCACGAGCGGGTCGAGACGTTGAGCCGGCTGTGGTTCGAGGCGCTGGCCGGCATCTGTGCCCATGTCAGGAACGGCGGCGGCGGGCTGACCCCGTCTGACATCGCCCCGGCGAGTCTGACCCAGCCTCAGATCGATCAGCTGGAAGGCGAGTACGCGATCGCCGACGTGTTGCCGCTGACCCCGTTGCAGCAGGGACTGCTGTTCCACACCGAAGAGGGGCAGGCCGGCGACGATCTGTACGCGGTACAGCTGGACATCGCGGTGGCCGGTCCGCTGGACCAGGACCGCCTCCGTGCCGCTGTGCAGGGCGTGATCACCAGGCGCCCCAACGTGGTCGCACGCTTCTACGAGGACTTCGGCGTGCCAGTGCAGATCCTCCCGGCGGAGCCGGTACTCGCCTGGCAGTACCTGGATCTCAGCGACATCCCAGAACAGGCTGTCGAACAGCGGATTCAGCAGTTCAGTGCCGCAGAGCGCGCCGCCGTCGCCGGGTTGGGCGACCAGCCGCCGTTCCGGGCCGCATTGCTCCGGACCGGAAACGATCAGCACCGGTTCGTGCTCACCAACCACCACATCGTGCTGGACGGCTGGTCGAAGCCGATTCTGTTGCGGGAGATCTTCGCCGGCTATCTCGGCGGCCGGCTACCGGCCCCTGTTCCCTACCGGCGATTCGTCACCTGGTTGGCCGAGCAGGACACCAGCGCCGCGCAGGCTGTGTGGGGCAAGGTTTTTGAGGGGTTTGACAATCCCGCATTTGTCAGCACCCCGGGGCGGGTGGCCCTCGGCCGACGCGGCGTCGAATCCTTCCAGTTGTCGGCCGAAACCACACAGGCCCTCGGCGATCTGGCACGCAGCTGCCACACGACGGTCAGCACGGTGCTGCAGGCCGCCTGGGCCCAGCTGCTGACGTGGCTGACCGGCCAGTACGACGTCGCATTCGGCACCGCAGTGTCCGGGCGGCCGGCAGATCTGGCCGGCGCCGAGTCGATGGTCGGGCTACTGATCAACACGGTGCCGGTGCGCGCGAAGATCACCCCGGCGACCACGGTTGGCAGCTTGCTCGAAGAGCTGCAGGGCGTTTACAACGACACCTTGGATCATCAGCACTTGGCGCTGAACGAGATTCATCGCGTCGCCGGTCACGACCACTTGTTCGACAGTATGTTCGTATACGAGAACTACCCGATCGATACCGCCGCGCTGTCGGGGGTCGGCGACCTGACGATCACTGGTTTCACGAATCGCGAGTACAACCATTATCCGCTTTCGGTGCAGGCGGTTCCAGGCCATGAACTGGGCTTCCGCATCGAATTCGATTCTGATGCCTTCGATTCGGTGCGAATTGGGAAGTTGGTCGCGCGGTTCAGGCGGGTACTCGATGCCATGACCGCAGATACGAGGGAGCAGGCATGAGCAACGGTTCCAGCCGGACGCTGTTGTCATTCGACCTTCTCGACGATGGTGAGCACAACCGCCTCGACGACTGGGGCAACCGGTCGGCGTTGAGCCGGCCGTCTTCGGAGCCGGTGACTGTACCCGTCCTGTTCGCCGCCCAGGTGGCCCGCAGCCCGGAGTCCGTGGCCCTGGTCAGCGGCGACCGATCGTGGAGTTATCGCGAGCTCGATGAGCAGTCGAGTCGGCTGGCGAACCTGCTGGCCGATCACGGGGTCGGACCGGGTGAAACCGTTGCGCTGCTGATTTCCCGGTCCGCCGAGGCGATCGTGTCGATCCTGGCCGTGCTCAAGACCGGAGCCGCTTACCTGCCGATCGACCCCGCACATCCCGATGACCGGATCGGCTTCATGCTCGCCGATGCGGCCCCCGGCATCGCCGTCAGCACCGCGGAATTACGTACCCGGCTGGACGGCGGCGAGGTACCGGTGGTCGACGTCGACGATGCCGCTGTCGAGCGTCAGCCGTGCACCGCGCTACCGGGACCGGAACCGGACGATCTGGCCTACATGACCTACACGTCGGGCACCACCGGTGTGCCGAAAGCGGTAGCGGTGACTCACCGCAACGTGACCCAGTTGGTGGAGCGTTTGCATGCTGATCTGCCTTCGGAGCCGGGACAGGCGTGGTCGCAATGGCATTCGCTGGTGTTCGACGTCTCGGTGTGGGAGATCTGGGGCGCCCTGCTGCACGGCGGCCGACTGGTGATCATCCCGGAGGCTGCCGCGAGCTCACCGGATGATCTGCAGAATCTGCTGCTCGCCGAGAAGGTGAGCGTGCTGTGCCTCACGCCGTCGGCGGCGGGCATGCTGTCGCCGGAGCGGCTGGAATCGACCACTCTGGTGGTCGCCGGCGAAGCCTGCCCCTCCGAATTGGTGGAGAGGTGGGCGCCGGGCCGGGTCATGATCAACGCGTACGGGCCAACGGAGGCAACCGTTTACGCCGCCATGAGTGCGCCGTTGACGCCGTCGGAAACAGCCGGTGCGACCGTGCCCATCGGCACTCCGGTCCCGGGGGCGGCGTTGTTCGTGCTCGACCAGTGGCTCCGGCCGGCGCCGGAGGGCGTGGTCGGTGAGCTGTACGTGGCGGGTGCCGGGGTGGCAGTTGGATATGCGCGTCGGGCCGGGCTCACCGCATCACGGTTCGTCGCCTGCCCGTTCGGCGGCGCCGACGCTCCCGGACAGGTCATGTACCGAACCGGCGATCTGGTCAAGTGGGGTGAAGACGGACAGCTGCAATACCTGGGCCGTGCCGACGAGCAGGTCAAGATCCGCGGCTACCGCATCGAATTGGGCGAGGTGCAGGCCGCACTTGCCGGGCTGGACGGGGTGACCCAGGCCGTGGTGATCGCCCGCGAG
Organism: Mycolicibacterium peregrinum; assembly: GCF_001665785.1. Lineage (GTDB taxonomy): Bacteria > Actinomycetota > Actinomycetes > Mycobacteriales > Mycobacteriaceae > Mycobacterium > Mycobacterium peregrinum_A. The sequence continues at coordinate 27,490 of NZ_LZSO01000048.1, read as the reverse complement.
GATCGTCCGGGAGACAAACGGCTGGTCGGTTACATAACCGGGGCCGCGGATCCCGCTCAGATGCGTTCGGCGCTGGCCAAGCGCCTGCCCGCCTACATGGTGCCCGCGGCGGTGGTGGTGGTCGACGCGTTCCCGCTGACGGTGAACGGCAAGCTCGACAAGCGTGCGCTACCGGCTCCCGAATATCGCAGTGCCGGCGCGGGTTACCGCGCGCCGAGCAACCCCGTCGAGGAGATCCTCGCCGATATCTATGCCCAGGTGTTGGGCCTGGACCGTGTCGGCGTCGACGACTCATTTCTGGACCTTGGTGGGGACAGCATCCTGTCGATGCAGGTGGTGGCCAGGGCCCGGGCGGCCGGCGTGCGCTGCCGGCCGCGGGACATCTTCGTCGAGCAGACCGTGGCCGCGGTCGCCCAGGTCGCGGTCTTCGCCGATCCGGCACATGCGGTCATCGACGAGGGCATCGGTCCGGTGTCGGCAACGCCGATCATGCGCTGGTTGCGCGACGTGCAAGGCCCTGTCGATCAGTTCAACCAGACAGTGGTGCTGAAGGCGCCCGACGGCGTGACCGAGGACGACGTGGTGGTCTTGGTGCAGGAGCTGCTCGATCGGCACGCCACCCTGAGAATGCTCGCCGAAACCGATGCCGACGGCGAGTGGTCGCTGAGCGTGCCCGACAAGGGCGCGGTCGACGCGCGCACTCGCACGTCCGTTGTCGAGGAACTGTCCGACGAGGCGCTGGTGGCCGCGTTGACGCAGTTGGATCCGGCAAGCGGGTCGGTGCTGCGCGCACTGTGGGTGCCCGTCACCAGCCAGCTCGTGCTGATGATCCATCACCTGGCAGTGGACGGGGTGTCCTGGCGAATTTTGTTGGAAGACTTGAACATCGCCTGGGCGCAGCATCACAGCGGGCAGTCGGTGCAGCTGCCGCAGGGCGGGACGTCGTTCGCTCGCTGGTCGCATCTGCTGACCGAGCATGCCGGCGACGCGAACGTGGTCCGGCATGCCGACGGGTGGCGCAAGGTGCTTGAGGTACCGGCTCCTCTGCCGCCGGTGCGGCCCGATGTGGACACCTACGCCAATGCCGGCCAGCTGTCTGTGGAGCTGGATGTCGAGACCACCCGCCAGCTGCTGGGAGCGGTTCCTGCGGCGTATCACGCCGGGGTGCAGGACATCCTGCTGATCGCCTTCGGCCTGGCGTGGGCCGAATACCTCGGTATCGGCAGTCTGCCGATCAGTTTCGACGTCGAAGGACACGGCCGCCGTGAGGAACTCGGGGGAGCGGGCCCGGACTCCGATGTCGACCTCTCGCGTACGGTGGGCTGGTTCACCACCAAGTATCCAGTGGCGCTCGCAACGCCGGAACTTACCTGGGCACAGGTGATTTCGGGTGACATCGAACTGGATCCGATCATCAAGGACGCCAAGGAGCAATTGCGCGCCCTTCCGGACGACCTGACCTACGGGATGCTCCGCTATCTCAACCCCGACGTGGAACTGGACGGACCGGAGCCGACGATCGGGTTCAATTACCTGGGCCGCCTCGCCGTTGGGATGGCCGACCTCGGCGAGGACCTGTGGCGCATCGACCAAGATGCGTTGTCAACCACCGGTGTTGTGTCAGAGGTACCGATGCCGTTGATGCACACCGTGGAACTCAATGCCGGCACCACGGACACCGACGCCGGCCCGAGTCTGCAGGCCGCGTGGACATGGGCCCCGTCGGTCGTCAGCCGGGACCAGGTGGAACGGCTCAGCCGGTTGTGGTTCGAGGCGTTGAAGGGCATCTGCGCCCGCGTGCACTCCGGTGGCGGCGGGTTGACCCCATCGGATGTCCTTCCGGCACAACTGACTCAGAGTCAGATCGATGAGCTGGCACGGGAATACACCGTCGCCGACGTCCTGCCGCTGACTCCGGTGCAACAGGGGTTGCTGTTCCATTCCACGTTCGCCCGTGGCCGCGGCGCCCACGATGACGTTTATGCGGTGCAGCTCGACATCACTATCGCCGGGATCGTCGACCAGCACCGGCTGCGGGACGCTCTGCACACCGTGGTCGCCCGGCATCCGAATCTGGCGGCGCGATTCTGCGGGCAGTTCGGTGATCCCGTGCAGGTCATCCCTGCCGAACCCGTCATGGCGTGGCGGTATCTGGATCTTCGCGGGGATGACCTGACAGCCGACGAGGAGGTCAGTGCACTCTGCGACGCCGAGCGGGCCGCGGTCTGCGACCTTTCCGAGCGGCCGACGTTCCGGGCCGCGCTCATCCGCACCGCGGGAAATGAGCACCGCTTCGTCCTGACCTTCCATCACATCGTGATCGACGGCTGGTCGCTGCCGATCCTGTTGAAGGAGGTATTCGCCAGCTACTTCGGGCAACGGCTGCCCGCGCCGGCGTCTTACCGCAACTACGTCAGTTGGCTGGCCGGCCAGGACCTTGACGCCTCCCGAGAAGCTTGGCGAAACTTGTTGGACGGCTTCGAGACTCCTACCCTGGTCGCGCCTCCGGCCGAGCCGGGCCCCAGAGGTATCGAGACCTATCGGGTGTCAGCCGAGACGACTGCGGCGCTCGGTGAGCTCGCACGCGCGCAGCACACCACGGTGGCCACCGTGCTGCAGGCCGCCTGGGCGCAACTGCTCATCTGGCTGACCGGCCAGCACGACGTCACGTTCGGTACCGCGGTGTCCGGCCGCCCCACGGACCTGGCCGGTGCGGATTCCATGGTAGGCCTGCTGATCAACACTGTCCCGGTGCGCGCCCGCACCACCGCGGCCACCACGGTGGCCGAGCTGCTGGACCAGCTGCAACGCGCCCACAACGACACCCTCGAGCACGAACACTTGGCGCTCACCGAGATTCACCACCTCGCCGGCCACGAGCGACTGTTCGACACCTTGTTCCTATACGAGAGCTACCCGATCGACACCACTGCGTTCATGGGTGTGCAGGAGCTGGCCGTCACCGAGTTCAACAACCGCGAGTACAACCACTACCCGCTTTCGATGATGGCCTTGCCAGGGCACGAACTGGGTCTGCGCCTCGAATTCGACAGCGACGTCTTCGATGCCGGTCAGATCGAAGCGCTGGTCGAACGGTTCCAGCGGCTGCTGGTGGACATGGTCGCCGATCCGGCTCGCCGGCTCTCGGCCATGGATGTACTTGAGAGTGCCGAGCACGACCGGCTGGACACGTGGAGCAATCGCGAGATCCTGACCCGACCGGTGAGTGCACCGGTCTCGATCCCCGAGATGTTCAGCCGGCAGGTGGAACGTGATCCTGGTGCGCCGGCTCTGACTTTCGGCGATCGCTCGCTGACCTATGACGAGCTCGACGAAGACGCCCGTAGGCTGGCAAACCTGTTGGCGCTCATGGGAGCCGGCCCGGGCGAAACCGTGGCGCTGCTGGCGCCGCGGTCTGACCTGGCGATCGTGGCCATCTTGGCTGTGCTCAAGACCGGGGCGGCCTACCTGCCGATCGACCCGGCGGTGCCGGCTACCCGACTGGAGTTCATGCTGGCCGACGCCGCACCGATCATCGCGATTACGACGGGTGAGCTGCGATCCCGGCTGGAAGGGACGGACATACAGATCGTCGAGGTCGACGATCCCGCTGTGGAATCCGCGGGCCTGATCTACCCCACCGTCGACCTGCTGCCGCCCGCTGCCGATGACATTGCGTACCTGATCTACACGTCGGGAACCACGGGCACTCCCAAGGGCGTTGCCATCTCGCACGGCAATGTGACCCAGGTGCTGGAGAATCTGCATCCGGATCTGCCCGCGGGGTCGGGACAGGTTTGGTCGCAATGGCATTCACTGGTGTTCGACGTCTCGGTGTGGGAGATCTGGGGCGCCCTGCTGCACGGGACCAGGCTGGTAATCGTGCCGGAGTCGGTGGCCGGCTCACCGACTGATCTGCACGATCTGCTGGTCGCCGAAGGGGTCAGCGTGCTCTACCAGACGCCGTCCGCTGTGGGGATGCTGTCGCCTGAGGGCCTGGAGCGCACCGCTCTGGTGGTGGCCGGAGAAGCCTGCCCCAGCGACGTGGTGGATCGCTGGGCGGCGGGCCGGGTGATGATCAACGCGTACGGACCGACCGAGGCCACGATTTACGGCGCAATGAGCGCACCCCTGAGCGCCGGTACTGCCGGCGGTGCCGTTCCGATCGGGTCGCCCGTCCCCTCCGGTGCCACGTTTGTCCTGGATGAATGGTTGCGTCCGGTGTCCGCCGGTGTGGTCGGCGAGCTCTACCTCGCCGGCCGTGGAGTCGGCATCGGGTATCTCAACCGGTCGGGGCTGACCGCATCGCGGTTCGTTGCCTGTCCTTTCGGCGGCGCCGACGCTCCCGGACAGGTCATGTACCGAACGGGCGATCTGGTCAAGTGGGGTGAAGACGGACAGCTGCAATACCTGGGCCGTGCCGACGAGCAGGTCAAGATCCGCGGCTACCGCATCGAACTCGGCGAGATCCAAGCCGCCCTCGCCGAGCTTGACGGAGTGACTCAGGCCGCGGTCGTCGCGCGCGAGGACCGCGCCGGTGACAAGCGCCTGGTCGGTTACATCACCGGCAACGCCGATCCGACGCAGTTGCGCAAGGAACTCGGCGAGCGGCTCCCCGCCTATATGGTGCCGGCCGCAATCGTCGTCCTGGATGTGCTGCCACTGACGGTCAACGGCAAGCTCGATCGCCGTGCCCTGCCGGCTCCCGAGTACCGCGACGCCGCACGGTATCGCGCCCCGGCCACCGCTGCCGAGCAGACACTCGTCGGCGTCTACGCCCAGGTGCTGGGGTTGGACCGGGTCGGAATCGACGATTCGTTCTTCGATCTCGGTGGCGATTCGATCTCCGCGATGCGGGCGATCGCCGCGATCAACACCGCATTCGACGCCGAACTCGCGGTGCGCACACTGTTCGAGAAGCCGTCGGTGGCTGCGTTGAGCCTGCAGTTGACCGGCGACGCCGGATCGGATGTAGTGGCCGCACCCAAGGGCGTCAGCTTCTTGTCGGTGCACGGCGACGTGATCGGGGAGGTGTACGCGCGTGACCTGACCCTGGACAAGTTCATCGACGCGGCCACGTTGAGGACGGCGCGGGCCCTGCCGCGGCCGACCGGGCAGGTGCAGACCGTTCTGCTCACCGGTGCCACCGGATTCCTCGGGCGCTACCTGCTGCTGGACTGGCTCAAGCGGATGCGCCGGGTCGACGACACCGTGATCTGCCTGGTACGGGCCGACTCTGACGAAGAGGCGCGCCGGCGTCTGGAATCGACCTTCGACACCGACCCGGTCCTGCTCCGGCACTTCCGGGAGCTGGCCGCCGACCGGCTCCAGGTGGTCGCAGGCGACAAGGGGGAACCCAACCTCGGACTGGAAGAGAAGCGCTGGCGGCAGCTGGCCGAGCGCGTCGACCTCATCGTCGATTCCGCGGCCTTCGTCAACAGCGTGTTGCCCTACCGGGAGTTGTTCGGACCCAACGTCGTCGGTACTGCCGAGTTGATTCGTTTCGCGCTGACCACGAAGCTCAAGCCTTACAACTTCGTCTCGACGTCCGACGTGGGCCGCCAGATCGAGCCGTCGAAGTTCACCGAGGAGGCCGACATTCGGTTCAGCAGCCCGGTCCGCACCGTCGACGCCGGGTACGCGAACGGCTATGGCAACAGCAAGTGGGCCGGCGAGGTTCTGCTACGCGAGGCACATGACCTCTGTGGCTTGCCGATTGCGGTGTTCCGCTCCGGAATGATCATGTCCGACCCGACCTATGCGGGACAGCTGAACGTCGCCGACACGGTGAGCCGGATGGTGTTGAGCCTCGTGGCCACCGGCGTTGCGCCCGAGTCGTTCTACCGGCTCGACGAGAACGGCCGACGACAACGCGCGCACTTCGACGGACTGCCGGTGAACTTCGTCGCGGAGGCCATAACCACTTTGGGTTGGGAGGTAGCCAGGTCGGCATCGCCCGACTTCGAGACCTACCACGTGATGAATCCGCACGACGACGGTATCGGGATCGACACCTACATCGACTGGCTGATCGAGGCCGGCTATCCGATCGAACGTGTCGCAGACTTCGGAGAGTGGTTGCAGCGGTTCGAGACCGGCCTGAAGGCGCTGCCGGAACGGCAGCGGCAGAACTCGGTCCTGCAGATGCTGACACTGCTGAAGCAGCAGGGCGGCGTCCTTCAGGCACCGGAGCCCACGCAGGGCTCCTTCGCACCGGCCGACCGGTTCCGCGCCGCGGTTCGCCGGGCGAAAGTCGGTGCGACAAAAGATATTCCACACGTAACGCCGGAGGTCATCGTGAAGTACGTGACGGACCTGCAGCTGCTCGGAATGCTCTAGGGCGGCGCAAATGTGGGGCGATATCTTGGGGATGGCATTTCTGGTGTCACTCAACCCGGTGCTTCTCGGCTTCATCCTGTTGGTGATCTCCCGGCCCCGTCCGGTGCAGAACCTCATCGCGTTCTGGGCCGGAAGCTTGATCGTGAACATCCCGGCGTTCGTGATCACAACGTTGGTACTGGCCTCGGTGCCGTCGTTCAGCTCGGTGGCCCAGGATCTGGTGACCGCGGAACCCGGATCGACCGTCAAGCCGTTCCAATTCGTTTCGGGGTTGGTCTGTGTCGCGATCGCAGGCCTGCTCGCCGTGCGGATGAGGATGCGCAAGCGAGTGAATCAGGACGCATCGGTGAACGTCGGACACTCACCGGTGCTGGTCATGGAACCGGACCAGCCAGCCGCCCCGGCACCGGCGGTGGGGCGCGTCCGCCGCATCATGTCGGACCTGGGCGCCGGGCTCCGGCGGCTTATCGAGCGTGCGCATGACGCCTGGGAGGGCGGCGCGTCGTGGGTCGCGCTGGTGTTCGGCCTCTGTTACATCGCGCCGCCACCATTGGTGTTGATGGTGGCCACCATGGTTGTCGGTTCGGGTGCGCCGATCGGGGCGCAGGTTGTCATCAGCATCGCGTTTGTGTTCGGGATGCTGGCGGTGTTCGAGCTCGCGCTGCTCAGTTACGCCATTGCCCCGGCAAGGACACAGGCCGTGTTGCAGCTACTGCACGAGTGGACTCGCCACCACCGGCAGCTGGTGCTGCTGGTGCTCTTCGCCGTGGTGGGGCTCTGGCAAGTGGTCACCGGCGCCGGCCTCGTCTGAGCAGGTAGGACGTCGATCGGCACGACTTGTCGGTATAGGCGAGGGAACAGGGCGCGATTCTCGAGAAGAGCTCCCCACGTTGGGTTATCGACAAGTGGCAGGAGGTATGAGTTGTGACGCTCTATCGAGACAATCTCAGCGGCGAGGTCTTGACAGAACGTGATCTGCTCGCGCGGTATCGTCGCGAAGCGTTGGCGCCCAAGTGGTTTCCCACGGAGAGCGACGCGATGTTTGAAGCTTGGGCCGAAAATGTGGTGGGTAGCGGCTTTGTGGCTGAGCTCGATGAGGAGACGTTGAAAGGATCGCCAGGCCCCAACGTAGTAGGTCCGGCAAGCTAGTTCCCGTACAGATGTAGGGCCCGGCCGGTCAGGGTGGCCACTTCACCGCTCAGCGCGGCCATGGGCGGGGCGCCGCGCTGGTGGATCACGTTTCCGAGGACCACGACGTAAGTGTCCGACCCCGGGTCCATCCACAACGTCACTCCCGTGAAGCCGGTGTGCCCGAAGCTGCCGACCGGAAACACCATCCCCCTCGGGCGGGACTGCTCCGTGTCGATGTCCCAACCGAATCCACGGAGGTCTTGGCCGGCGATGGCGGGATAGTGCGGTGCGAGCAGGGGATGTGTTGTGTTAGGGGTGTTCTCGACCGCCTCGCGGGTGGCGTTGTTGGCCGCCTCGACCTGTGCCGGGTCGTGTCCCGGCTGCTGTGGGCTCGTCATCAATGCCAGCGTCGATTGCTTCAGCGGAAACGTACTCGGTCGGCCGGCGAGGCGGTCGAGGAGCGCCTGCGCGAACCGGCCGGCATCGTTCACCGTCGAGAACACCCCGGCACTCCCCGCCACTCCGCCCATGCGTCGTGCCGTCGGATCGTGCACGGTGCCGCGCAGCGGATGACCGAAGTCCGGATTGAGGCCCGGGGTGTCCTCGTCGATCGCCGTGGGTGCGACGCGCGCCAGGAGGTCGGTGTTCCACGTATCGGCCGAGCAGTCGACGCCTTTGGGTGCGTGCGGATCGAAGGCGATGGCGGTTCCCCGAACCTGGTGCGGGCCACACGCTTTGGTGACCGGGAGATAGCGGGTGTCTGCCATCCCGAGCGGTGCGAACACGTTCTTCTGGATGTAGGTGTCCTCGGTTTCACCGGTGATCTTCTCAAGGAGTGCACCGAGGATGATGAAGCCGATGTCGGAGTAGTGAAACCGCTCCCCGGGCTCGAACACCACCCACGCTCCGAGGGCACGGTGGATGCCCTCGGCCTTGTCAGGCTTGTCCAGTCCCCACGGCCCGTCCAGGCTCAGATCTCCCGCGATGCCCGACGTGTGGGTGAGCAACATGCGCACCGTCACCCGCGCACGGCGTGGGTCGTTGGCGGGGTTGAAGTCGGGCAGGTAGGTCTGCACGGGTTCGTCGAGTTGAACCCGGCCCTGTTCGTAGAGCTGCAGGATGCCAACAGCCGTCGTGAGGCACTTCGACAGCGAGGCCAGATCGAAGATCGTGTCCTCGGTCATCGGTTCGGCGGGGGCGGGTGCGCCGTCCAACCCCGGTTCGCCGGCCAGCTTGCGTGAGCCGAAAGCCTGACGGAAGACGATGTTTCCGCCGTGCCCGACCTGGACGACCGCTCCGGGCATTCGAGGTGCCGCGATCGCGTCGTCGATGAGCTGGACGACGGGGGCGAAGTCACCCGTGGGAACGACGGCGGCCGTCGTGGGTGGTGGGGCGATGGGTGCCGGCGTAGTCGCCGTCGACGTGGAACTGGCCGCCGGTGGACGTGTCGACGGCCCGCACGATGTGACCGCCGCGATCGTGAACACGACGGTTCCGACGGCGCAGAGCCGAGCAAGACGTGACTGCGACATTGCCACCGGATCGACGGTAGTCGGGCGGTGGACAGTGCGAGGAGTTTGGGGTTTGAGACACGTCGGCCTTCGGACCCCAACACCGTCGGAGGAACCGACGCGCCCGGCGGGGGCAAACAGCCCGATGTCCTACCACCGCGAGGGTGGGGACAGCCCTACCCCGGACACGCAGGCGCGCCGGATGGGGGTCGGTCCGACAGATGCGTAGCGTCGAGCCCATGATCAGCGGGACCCTGTCGAGGACCACGGCGCAGCCCCAACGAGTCGGCCGCCTTCGGCAGCTCGGCGTGGACAGCGGGTATGTATTGCTCGGATTTCCGCTCGCCACAGTGAGTTTCAGCGTGCTGGTAACCGGACTGTCCGCCGGGATCGGGACGTTGGTCATCGGTGTCGGCCTGCTGATCCTCGTCGGCACCCTGTTCGTGGCGCGCCTGTTCGCCGATATCGAGCGGCTTCGCTTTCCGGCCGTGCTGCGTCGTCCCCGCAGCCGGCCGGTCTACCGGGCGGCCGCGCCGGATGCAGGCGTCTGGAAGCGGATCCTCGCCCCGCTCACCCAGGGCCAGTTCTGGCTTGACCTCGTGTACGGCATTCTGTGCTTTCCGATCGCGGTGCTCACGTTCACGATCGTGATCAGCTGGTGGGCGTCGGCGATCGCCGGCACATTGACCGTTGTGTGGGACTGGAGCATCCCGCGCGGCCCCGACAACACCTCGCTGGCCCAGCTGATCGGGCTCGGCGACAGTGCCTTCGCCCGGATTGCCTTCCAGACCGCGATCGGCCTGGTCTGTCTTATCAGCCTCCCGCTCGTGGTGCGGGGGTGCGCCGTCCTCCAAGCGGGCTTCAGCCGAGCGCTGTTGACCGGTGTGGCCGAGCTGCGTCAGACGATCACCGTGCTGACGGAACAGAAGGCCGCGGCCGCCTCCGCCGAGGCCACCGCCCTGCGTCGACTGGAACGCGACATTCACGACGGACCCCAGCAGCGGCTCATCCGCCTCGCGATGGACCTGGGTCGCGCGCGCCAGCACCTGGACGGTGATCCGGGGCCGCTGCGCGACACCCTCGACGAGGCGATCAGTCAGACGCAGGACACGCTGAACGAGTTGCGTGCGCTGTCCCGCGGTATCGCCCCGCCGGTACTCACCGACCGTGGACTGCCCAGCGCGCTGGCCGCACTGGCGGCGCGGTGCACCATTCCGGTCGAGCTCGCGGTCGACCCCGCCCTGGGCGAGCCGGCGGGAAGGCTCGACGCCGCGGTGGAGACCACCGCCTACTTCGCGGTTGCCGAGGCGCTGACCAATGTCGCCAAACACAGTGGTGCACAGAACTGTTGGGTCACGGTCGCACACGGTCCCGGCGGTGTGCGCGTCGAGATCGTCGACGACGGTGACGGCGGTGCGCACGTGGCCAAGGGCCACGGCCTGGCGGGTCTGGCCGACCGGGTTCTGGCCGGCGGTGGCACCCTGACTGTGGAGAGCCCGGCCGGCGGGCCGACCACTATCGGGGTGGAACTGCTGTGTTGAGAGTGGTGGTGGCCGACGACGCGGTCCTCCTGCGGGAGGGCCTCATCCGATTGCTGACCGAGAACGGCCACGACGTGGTCGCCGCGGTCGGTGATGGTCCGTCGCTGGTCCAGGCGATCGAACAGCACAGGCCGGACGTCTCGGTGGTGGACGTCCGGATGCCGCCTTCCCACACCGACGAGGGCCTGCGTGCCGCGGTGGAAGCCAGGCGGCGGGTGGCGCGATCGCCGGTTCTCGTGCTGTCCCAGTACGTCGAGGTCTCCTACGCAGACGACCTGCTGGCCGACGGAGCCGGAGCAGTCGGCTATCTCCTCAAGGATCGGGTCGTGGCGATCGCGGACTTCCTCGATGCGGTGCAGCGGGTGGCGTCCGGCGGCACGGTGCTCGACCCCGATGTGGTGGCCCAGTTACTGGTGCGACGCCGACGCGACGACCCGCTGCGACAGATGACCGCGCGCGAACAGGAAGTGCTGGGGCTGATGGCCGAGGGTCGGTCCAACGCGAACATCGCCCGCACCTTGGTTGTCAGCGCCGGTGCCGTGGAGAAGCACATCAGCAGTATCTTCGCCAAACTCGGCCTGCCGATCGACGGTGAACAGCACCGTCGGGTACGCGCGGTGCTGACGTATCTGCGCGGCTGGGGGCCGTGACCACGGTGATGCGACGATAGGGCCATGACCGCAACGCTTGTCGCGAAGAATGTGGCCGGCGGTTTCGCCCATCGCACCCTGTTCGAGGGGGTCGACCTGACCGTGGCGCCGGGTGATGTGATCGGGGTGGTCGGCGTCAACGGCGCAGGCAAGAGCACGCTGCTGCGGATCCTGGCCGGGGATCTCGAGCCGCTCGACGGCACCGTCACCGTCGCGCCTGCCGATGCGTTCGTCGGATGGCTGCCGCAGGAACACGAGCGCATACCGGGGGAGACCGTCGCGGCCTACATCGCGCGCCGTACCGGCTGCACCGAAGCCACGCAGGCCATGGATGCCGCCGCTGCGGCACTGGCGGACCCGAACCCCGCCGAGGCGGATCCGGCTGCTGCGTACTCGGCCGCGCTCGATCACTGGCTCGCCACGGGTGCGGCCGACCTCGACGAACGGCTGCCGGCCGTGCTGGCCGATCTCGGGCTGGACACCGATGCCGTGCGACCGGACTCGACGCCGATGACCGCGCTGTCCGGTGGGCAGGCGGCGCGGGTGGGATTGGCGGCACTGCTGTTGTCGCGGTTCGACATCGTGCTCCTCGATGAGCCGACCAACGATCTGGACCTCGATGGCCTCGCCCGGCTCGAACAGTTCGTCAGGGAGCTTCGCGGGGGCGTGGTCCTGGTGAGTCATGATCGGGAGTTCCTCGCCCGCAGCGTGACTCGAGTGCTCGAGCTGGATCTGGCCCAGAACACCACCACAGTTTTCGGCGGCGGCTACGAAAGCTATCTGGAGGAGCGTGAGGTCGGCCGCCGGCACCGGCGCGAGCAGTACGAGGAGTTCGCCGAGAAGAAGGCCGACCTGGTGGCCCGCGCCCGCACTCAGCGCGAGTGGTCGAGCCAGGGCACCCGCAACGCGATGCGCAAGTCACCGGACAACGACAAGATCCGTCGACGCGCGGCCACCGAGTCCAGCGAGAAGCAGGCGCAGAAGGTGCGTCAGATGGAGAGCCGGATCGCCCGCCTCGAGGAGGTCGAGGAACCCCGCAAGGAATGGACCCTGCAGTTCACCATCGGTGCGGCACCACGGTCGAGCTCCGTCGTCGCGACCCTCGACAATGCCGTTGTGCGGCAAGGTGATTTCGTGCTGGGCCCAGTGTCGTTACAGGTCGATGCCGGCGAACGGATCGGTATCACCGGCGCCAACGGGGCCGGGAAGTCGACACTGCTGCGGCTACTGCTGGGGCGTCGCCAGCCCGATGAGGGTCGCGCCGGCCTGGGCGCCAGTGTCGCCATCGGCGAGATCGACCAGGCCCGTGCCGATTTCACCGGTACCGCGCGACTCGTAGACCGCTTCGAGCAGCAGCTGCCGGACTGGTCCACGGCCGATGTGCGGACCCTGCTGGCGAAGTTCGGGCTGCGGGCCGATCACGTCGAACGCCCGGTTGACGAGCTGTCACCGGGGGAGCGAACCCGTGCCGGCCTGGCGTTGCTGCAAGCACGTGGCACCAATGTGCTGGTTCTCGACGAGCCGACGAACCACCTGGACCTGCCCGCCATCGAGCAACTCGAACAGGCGCTTGAGGCCTATGACGGTGCGTTGTTACTGGTGACGCATGACCGCCGCATGCTGCAGAACGTTCGGTTGGACCGCCGGTGGCTGGTCGACAACGGGCGGGTTGCCGAGTTGTGACTGAGCTCGGCATGCTCAGCGCAGAGTCAAGCCGAGGCCGATGCCTGCGTCCGCGGCTCCAGATGCTTGGCCCACCCCGATGCACACACAGCCGTGCAGACCATCGCCAGTACGCCAACGAACGTCAGCATCTCCGGATAGCTGAACCAGTGCGCCAGCGCAGCGAGTACTGCGGGCAGCAGGAACCCGAGATAGGCCAGCGAGTAGTAGACCCCGGAGATGCCGGCGAGCTCGTCAGGCGGCGCAATGCGTTGGATCTCAAGCAGACCCGAGACGATCGCGATGCCGTAGGCGCTGCCGAGCAGCATCGCGACCAGCGGCGCGACGAGCGCCGAGTGGGTGACGGCGGTGGCCACCGCGGCGAAGATGCCCAATGCCATCAGCGCCATCGACACCACCACGGCACGAGAGCTGGACACGTCGTCGAGCCGGCGCGCGACCGGTTGGATCGCCACGCCGCAGCCCAGTGTCAGCACGGTCAATCCCACGGTGTACAGCAGCGCCCAGGACCCGAGCTGGTCGGCGACCAGCGCCGGCACCACGGCGTACGCGATGGCGGCCGAGCCAAAGATCCACGGTGCCATGGGAACAACCACATGCAGGAACCGGCGATGACCGGCTGCAGGCACTTTCAACCCGTCGAGGAAGGGCCGTGAGGTCGTGCGAGACCGGGTTTCGACGGTCCGGTTCCACACCGCCCACAGCACCGGTACGCACAGGGCAGCATGGACCAGGTAGGTCAAGACCAATGGCAGTGGCGCGTACACAGTGAGCAGCCCCGCGCACAGCGGTCCCACGCCGAACCCCAGGGACAGGCAGATCGAGGCGCGGCGCGCTCCGGCCCCGGCGGAAGCGTCGTCGTCGAAGGGCGGCCTGGACAGTTCGGCGATCCACGCCGAACCGACTGCCATCGCGATACCGACCGCCACTCCGCTGAACAACCGGCCGACGAACAGGGCCGGGAAGCCCCAGTAGTCGCCGACGGCCAGGATGAGACTGCCCAGCGCCGCACTGATCACGCCGGCGGCCATCACGTTGCGTCGACCGTGGCGGTCCGACAGCGTCGAGGCGATCAGCAGTCCCGGAATCAGACCGAGAACGTAGGCGCCCAACAGAACGTCGACGTCCACCCGGGTGTAGCCGGAGTGCTGGGCGTAGGCGATCAGCAGTGGGGTGAATTGGTTTCCGCCCCAGCCGATGCAGAAGACGGCGATGGCGACGGCGAGCCATGGCTGCATGCGTCGCCGGCGCCTAACCGGGGCCTCGACGAATTCCGTTGCGACAGCGGTCATGCCAGCACCACCCGGTAGGTCGCTTCCAGATGGGACAGGAGGGCAGCCTCGAAACCGGCGACGTCACGGCGGCCGATGGCATCGGCCAGATCCGCGTGTTCGCCGATCAGCTCGGTGAGCCGGGCGGAGTCGGATCTGGCAGCGTCGGCCATCATGCGGCGCTGCCGATCGCTGAGTGATCCGTAGAAGCGGCCGGCGATCGAATTCCCGGCGACCTGCACGATCCGGCGGTGAAACGCATCGTCGGCGGCAGCGAACTGATCGGCATCACCGATCGCGGCCCCATGGCGCTGCCGTCCGACCAACTCGGTCAGCTCACCGAACAGGGTGTCGATGGATTCCGGCGACCGGCACAGCCGGCGCACCGCCGCGGTCTCCAGTGCCAGGCGCATCTCCAGCAGGTCGGTGGCCTCCTGGGCGGATACGGGGACGACGACGGCGCCACGGCGCGGCATCAGGTCCAGGAAGTCCTCGGCGGCCAGGCGCAGAAACGCCTCGTGCACCGGCGTCCGGCTGACACCGAGCTGCGTCGCCACCTCTACCTCGCTGAGCAGCTGCCCGCCTCGAAACTCACCGGAAAGGATCTGGTCCTTCGTCATCCGGTAGACGCGCTGGCTGTTGCTCGATTTCTCGTCCTGGCCCACGGAAGACCACTGTACCCCTTGCATGCAAGCTTGCATGCAAGGGGTGTGGCCAGGTCAAACCCTAGAACGGGCTGCTGTTGGCCTGATGCTTGGACGCTTCGGGACGGGGCCCGAACCGCCGGATGTACTCCTCGTGCTTCCGCTGGTCCTTCTTGTACTGGATCTCGTCGACCAGATTGGGATCGAGCCCGTGCTGCGCCAACCGGTGCCGGCGCCAGATCTTGTTGAGCGCGAGCGCCATCAGGATGGCCCAGATGTAGATCGGCACGGTCATCTCGATGTGCACATAGAGCGAGGCGGGCAGAAGCCAGAGCGGCGCCAGTACGAACAGCGGCGGGATCGCCATCCGGATCAAGTGCCGCCGCACGGCGCCATGGTCGGCCAGGTCGTGAGCCACCCACTCGCGCATGGAATCGGGCAACCGCTTGCCGTAGCAGTAGGCGACGTATTGAAAGAAGTTGGGGCGATCTTTGGTTTTCTGACCGGCCATGAGGGCTCCTGGTGTCAATCGGTGAGTGAATTGGCCGCCAGCGCAGCCACGTTGATGCGGGTCAACACCCGATGCAGCTCTTCGAGTTCGGCGATGTCGACGCCCAGGCGCTCCACCACCGCGGGTGGGATGGCCAGTGCGCGTTCACGCAGGGCGATCCCGGCCTCGGTGAGCTCGACATCGGTCGCGCGTTCATCCCCGGCCCGGCGGCTGCGGGTGAGCAGGCCGAGTGCCTCCAGTCGTTTGAGCATCGGCGAGAGCGTCGCCGAGTCGAGCTGCAGAGCGGAGGCGATCTCTTTGACCGACAGCGGCGGAGCGCCGCCGGAATCGGACCGTTGGTGATCCCACAACGCCAGCATCACCAGGTACTGCGGATGGGTCAGGCCCAGCGGCTCCAGCAGTGGCCGGTACACGGCCAGGACGGCGCGGTTGCTGACGGCCAACGCGAAACAGACCTGCCGCTCAAGCGCCAGGGGGTCGGCGCTGAGCTGCCCAGAGGGTGCGGCAGACGCTTCGGATACTGCGGTCATACTTAGAAAGTACCCTAATAGTTAGGGCACTAACAATGTCTCGACGGTCACATGCTCACACGGTCAGTGCGCGCGCTTGGCCAATCGTTCGGCATTGTCGATCAGGATGCTGCGGCCCTGAACGCGGATCCAGCCGCGCTGCGCGAAGTCCGACAGTGCCTTGTTGACCGTCTCGCGCGAGGAGCCGACGAGCTGGGCGATCTCCTCCTGGGTCAGCTCGTGGTCGACACGCAGCGCGGTGCCGTCGCGACTGCCGAACCGTTGCGCCAGGTAGAGCAGTTGCTTGGCGACCCGGCCCGGCACGTCGGTGAAGATCAGATCGGACAGGTTGTCGTTGGTGCGGCGCAACCGGCGGGCCAGCACGCGCAGGAGCTGTTCGGCGATCTCGGGCCGGTCGGCGATCCAGCTCCGCAGCACGCTGCGGCTCATCACGACCGCCTTCACCTCGGTCAGCGCCGTCACGGTCGAAGTCCGCGGCCCCGGATCGAAGATGGCGAGCTCGCCGAACATGTCCGACGGGCCCATCAGCGTGATCAGGCTCTCGCGACCGTCCACGGACTTGCGTCCGATCTTCACCTTGCCCGAGGTGATGATGTACAGCGTGTCGCCGGGCTCACCCTCGGAGAACACCACCTCGGTCCGGCGGAAGGTCACCGGTTCCAACTGCCGGACGAGCGCGGCCACGGCATCTGGCGACACACCTTGGAAGATGCCGGCGCGGGCCAGCACTTCATTCATATTTCCCCCTTGGTGGATGTGCCGAACCTGGTGACCCGGAAGGTTTGTACTGGTCGCAGCCAAAAGGAAGGCCGCCGTTTTACTTTACAAGGGCGATCTGTCGGCTGGCGGCTCCGGGTTTACACCGAAACCTCATTTCGTAATGGAGGCGAATGGTGGTGGTCAGATTGCCGAGCAACAGATCCGTTGGGCTTCGGCGACGGAGTCCGCAAGAGGACGGCGGGTGTTGATGGGGTGGGCGTCCGACCAATCGGCGTCGGACGCCAAACCTTCTGCGATCTGCGGGGTGGCATCCGAGTTGGTGACCTGACGCCCGACGATGCGCTGCTTGGCTTCGTCGAGAGGCACTGTGCACGCCAACTCCACTGTCGGGCATTTCTGGTCCGCTGCCATCTCTCGCGCTCGCCGGCGAAGCTCCGGATCCCGCCAGGTGCCGTCGAGGATCACCGACTGCCCCATGGCCAGCGTCTCGCGGGCCTTGTCCAGCACGGCCTCATAAACTGCGGCCACATTCTCGCTGCTGTACAGCCCCTCATTCAATATCCCGGCCGCGCCGTCGACGACTCCACGCTCTTGCAGCTCGCGGCGCACGTCATCGGTAGAGATGACCCGGGCAGCCACCTGTTCGGCGAGACCGTGCGCGAGCGTGGTCTTACCGGTACCGGGACCACCGCCGACGATGACCAGTCGCACGGCCCCTCGGCGGAGGTGAGCGAGGGCGATGTCGAGATGGCGCCCGGCGTCGTCCGCGGCGCTCGGGTTGCCCTGGCGGACCCGGATGCAGTCGACCTTGGCGCGGACCACGGCACGGTAGGCGATGTAGAAGTCCGCCAATGCCGGTGGCAGGGCATCCCCGGAGAACCGCTGGTACTCGGCGATGAAGTAGTCCGCCAGGTCTCGTCGGCCAAGGAACTCCAGATCCATCGCCAGGAAAGCGGCGTCGTCGCAGCAGTCGACATGGCGCAGGTCGTCGTCGAACTCCAGACAGTCGAGGATGGCCGGCCCGTCCGGCATACAGAAGATGTCGCCGGTCAACAGGTCGGCGTGGCCGTCGACGATGCGGCGCTCGGCGATGCGGCCGTCGAACAGTGCGGTGCGTCCCGCTATGAACTGGTCAGACAGACGGTCGATCTCGGCCAGCGATTCCGCCGGCACCACGGTTCCGGCGTATTTGCGCAATTCGGTGAGGTTGTCACGCCAACGGCCGGCAACCGCGGGCACCGCCGCTGCGCGGTCGATGTCTTCCGACCGTTCCGCGCCGGCGTGAAACCGCGCGATCACCTCCGCGATCGCCGACAGATGTTCCACCACCGGTTCACCATTGACGACGATCGACGTCAACCGGCGCGAGTCGGGGTACCTGCGCATCACGATCACCGGTTCGGGCCGGCCGTCTTGCGGGTCGGAGAAATGGGCGACCCCGAGGTAGCTGTCGGGTGCCAGTCGCTGGTTCAGGCGAACCTCACGTTGGCACACCTGTTCGCGCTGCTCGACCGAGCTGAAATCGAGAAAGTCCGTGGTGACGGGTTTCTTGACCTTGTACGCCCGCTCGCCCACCAACGCGACGATCCCGGTGTGTGTTTCGTGGATTTCGGCTGCGGCCATGACCCATGATGGCTCCCCTCTGACAACGGTAGGTAGTGGTCATCCGTCGGCATTTGGCTGCCGAAGGTCCTTCAGCTCATGGCCCAAACACCCTGTCAACGGGGACTGACCAGCCCGGAGTCGTAGGCGTGGATGATGGCGGCGGCGCGGTCACGCAGGTCGAGTTTGATGAAGATGTGGCCGATGTGGCTCTTGACGGTGAGCCCGGAGATGCTCAGTTCATCGGCGATCTCGGCGTTCGAATGTCCCTTGGCGATGAGCGTCAGCACATCGAGCTCACGGGCCGTGAGGTCGCCGACGGCGGCGGCGCGACGCGGTTCGGCGGACTTGCGGTAGGTGGTGAGCACCCGCGAGGTCACCGCGGGGTCGAGATAGCTGTCGCCCAGGGCCACGGCGCGCACCGCCCGAATCAGTTCCTCGGCGGAGGAATCCTTGAGCACGAACCCGCTGGCTCCCGCGCGCAACGCCCCCGAGAGCAACTCGTCGTCGTTGAACGTGGTCAGCGCCAGCACCGGCGGCCCGTCGACCGCTGTCACCTGGCGGGTGGCCTCGATCCCGTCGACCCGTTTCATCCGCAGGTCCATCACCACCACGTCGGGGCGGTACCGGCTGATCGCGTCGGGCACCTCGTCGCCGTCGGCGCATTCGGCGACGATCGTGAAGCCGTCCTTGCGCCGAAGGATGCGGCGCAGGCCGGAGCGCACCAGGTCCTGATCGTCGACGAGGAGGACCGCGACCTCGCTCACAGGGTCCGTCATGACACCACGGGGCACCAGCGGGGTGCCCGATCGGTGTCGTCCAACGGAATGTTCGTGCGCACCGACCATCCGTCGTCGGCGGGGCCGACGCTGATGATCCCGCCGAGGAGCTCGACGCGCTGGCGCATCCCGCGCACACCGCGACCCTCGACCTCGTGGCCGCTCCTCGCGGCCAACGCCGGGACCGGGAGTCGGTTGGCAACCGTCAAGGTCGCCGAGGTGCGTGAGATTCTCAGCAACACAGTCGCTTCCGTATCGGGTGCATGTTTGGCGATGTTGGCCAGGGACTCCTGGGCGATGCGATACAACGCCAAGCCGACCGCTGGGGAGACCGCATCGGTGCGGCCGGTGGCGTCGCAACGCACATTGAGCCCGGCACGCACGAAATCGTCTACCAGACAACTGATGTCGTCGACGCCCGGCTCGGGAGCCATGCTCATCGGGGCGCCGTCGAGTAGCCCGACCGTGCGGCGGATATCGGCCATTGCCTGACGGCCCAGGCGTTCCGCCTGCTCCAACGCCTCCACCGCGTCGTCGACGTCGCGGTCCTGCTGCAACCCGCGACGTGCGCCAGTCACATGCAGCAAGGTAACGCTCAGCGAATGTGCGATCACGTCGTGGACCTCGCGGGCGATCCGGCGTCGTTCATCGGCGGCGGCGTGGCGGGCCTGCGCGGCCTGTGACTCCTGTTGCTGCCGCATGAGTTGCTGCTGGGTGTACACGAGATAACCCACCAGCCAGCCCATCCCGAGGATTCCGAGATAGAGCGGCAGGGCATCGAGGCGGTGCTGCGCTGCGGCGGTCAGCAGCAGGGTGGCCGCGGTCAGCGACGCGAGGAATCCGCCCCACACGCCGGTCAGCGAGGCCACCTCGCCCACCATCAGCACCGCGATCAGTGGGGCGAAATCATTGGGCACCGGTGTCGCGGTCGCGAACAGCAGGATCGCGGTCGAGGTCGTCCAGGTCGCCCAGACGATCGGCGCCTTGAAATCGACGCCGGACAGGTAGAACAGCGCGAAGGGGGCGATGCAGACGACGAGTGCGAGCAGGCCCGCCGGAAGGTCGGCCGTCGGCCGCTGCAACATCGCCACCACGCCGGCACCCATGACCGTGGTGTCGAACGCCAACACGATGGCCCAGTTGTAGCCCACCGGCAGGGCGTACCCCCGCCGGTGTACGTGCGCGCGCAAGCCGCGGGCGATGCTGCCGAGCATGTTCTGATCGTAGAAGGTGAGCCTGTTTCCGCACGTCCTACTGGAGTCGGATTTTTTGAGGCCAGGTCTTCGGGGATCGGGTTCCAACACTCAGAGTCGCCACATCTCGCGCGCCATCGCGGAGTCCTCGACGAATTTTTCGCGCAACGGCGGATAGTACGGCTGCCTCGGATCGGGCCGGGGGACGGCCGCCAGCGCTGAGCGCACCGCGGCCAGGGTGCGCCGCCAGAAACCACCTTCCCGACGGGTCGGGTCGTTCGGGATCGCTGGGCCTGTCACCGGAGGGGTGAAAACGGCGTCTTTCGCCGCCCATCCACGGGCGACGCCCGTCATCGAATTCGCTATCGAGATAGCTGGGGAACGCTGTGCTCGTGTCATGGCTCGACGCTACGAAGAATGCAGGTCAGCCCACATCGCGCTGTTGTCCGATCTTGACCTACGACTGTGGTAGGAGAACTGAACCGACCACAGGACGACGGGGCCGCAACTGGTTAGGCTCCTGTTGTGCCCTCGAGTTCGACCCGTAGGCGTGGTCCCCGGCGTGATGTCGACACCCGAACTCTGATCGTCGATACCGCGGAGCGAATGTTCGCGGAGATGTCGATCGGTGCGGTGGCGGCGCGAGCGGTGGCCCGCGAGGCGGGTGTGGCGAGTCGCGCGGTGGCCTACCACTTCCCGGCCAAGCGAGACCTGGTGCTGGAGGTGGCGCGACGGCGCGCCCCTACGGTGTTCGAGGCCGTTGTCTCCGAGTTGGTGCGGGTGGCTGAGGGCGGCGACGAGATCGGGGTCTCTGACGTCGTCGAAGCTCTCATCGCGCCCTACGTCAGGCTGCTCGACGAGGATCCGGTCGGCGGATTGCGCTGGCTCAAGGTGATGAATCAGCTTGCCCTGGACGAAGACCAGATCTGGCTCGACCAACTGGCGGGCACACCGAGTCTGCCGGGTTTGTTCTTCGCCGCGGCAGGGCGTGCGGTACCGGATATCCAGACCAGAGAAGGCCAGCAGCGCAGCACAATTGCCATCCTCGGGATGATCGGCGCGCTGGCCAGCTCGGACTTGTCGCTCTACGGTCGGCCCTTGGGGCCCGGCGGCTTGGACCGCGGCTGGGTCGACCAGCTGGTCCGGTTCACCGGCAGCGGTTTACGCGGCAACGCGGGCCAGCCCGATTAGGATCGTGGCGTGCAGATCGACGGCCAGCAGCTCGCTGCCTTCGCCGCGGTGGTCGAGCTCGGAAGTTTCGACGCGGCCGCGCAGCGTCTGCATGTGACGCCGTCGGCGGTCAGCCAGCGCATCAAGGCCCTGGAACAACGCGTCGGTCAGGTTCTGGTGGTTCGCGAAAAGCCGTGCACGGCAACACCTGCCGGTGTGCCACTGCTGAGGTTGGCGGCGCAGACGGCGTTGCTGGAATCCGAGACGCTGGCGGAGATGGGTGGCGGTACCGGGCACCGCACCAGGATCGCGTTGGCGGTCAACGCCGATTCAATGGCGACCTGGTTCACCGGAGTGTTCGCCCGCGCATCGGAGTTCTTGTTCGACATCCGAATCGAGGACCAGGACCTTTCGGCACGCTTCCTGCGTGAGGGTGTGGTGATGGGCGCGGTCACCACCGAGCGGCGCCCGGTGCCGGGCTGCCGGGTGCATGCCCTGGGGGCGATGCGCTACGTGCCGGTGGCCGGTGCCGGCTACGTGCAGCGCTATCTACCGGACGGATTCACCCGCGACGCCGCGCCGGCGGCGCCGTCGCTGGCCTGGAACCGCGATGACGCACTGCAGGATCAGCTGGTGCGCAAGGTGTTCCGCAGAGATATCGTCAGGCCGGTT
Source organism: Mycolicibacterium peregrinum (assembly GCF_001665785.1). Classification (GTDB taxonomy): domain Bacteria; phylum Actinomycetota; class Actinomycetes; order Mycobacteriales; family Mycobacteriaceae; genus Mycobacterium; species Mycobacterium peregrinum_A. The sequence continues at coordinate 5,543 of NZ_LZSO01000048.1, read as the reverse complement.
CATTTCATCCCGACCGCCGAGGGTTTCGGCGCCGCGGTGCGGGCCGGGTTGGGCTGGGGGATGTACCCCGAGGAACTGGTCGACGACGACTTCGTCCGGATCACCGAGCAGTATCTGGACGTGCCGCTGTACTGGCAGTGCTGGAAGCTCGACAGCCCCATGGTCGATGCCATCACGGCCGCGGTTCGCGACGCCGCGGCCGGTCTGCGCGGGCCGGCCCGGGATTGAGGGTCCGCTACCGCACCAGTGGAGCCAGATGCTTTCGTGCGTACGCGCGCACCGCTTCGTCGTCGTTCACGTCCAGCACCGCCGTCGGCATCTGAGCCAGCGAGCACGCCAACCGGATGTGCAACTCGGCCACGGCCAGCAGCTCGGCGTCAGGCATGGTCGCGCCCGCCGCGCGAAGGGCCTTGGCCATCGCCGACGACGCGTGGTGCAGAAAGGCCGGAGCCTGGTCGTAGGCACCGGCCACCGCGGTGAAGTCGGTGTCCAGTCGCAGGAACCGGCGCATCACCGGTTCGGTGGTCAACAGCCGCATGCCCTCACAGAACGCCGCCACCGCAGCTTCATTGGGGCCGGAATCGATTGCGACGGTGCGTAACCGGTGCATCGCCGCTTCGAACGTGCGCCGCCCCAGCTCGGTGATCAAAGCGTCGCGGGTGGGGAAGCGACGGTAGAGCGTGCGGCGGCTGACACCGGCCTGCTTGGCGATGACGTCCAGGCTGGCCCGGCCGAGCCCGACGAGGGCCACCTCCTCGGCGGTGGCCTTGAGGATGGCGTCTTCCTGCTCGGATTGGCTGGCGTTGCTGCGTGGCATCACTACCAGTGTGTCAGCCTGCCGCCGGACATCCCAGCGGCGCGAACGAATCCAGTGCCACCGATCGGTGCAGGCGCACCAGCTTCTCGTACTGCAATCGGTTGTAAGCCAGGGGCACCAGCAGGAGCCGGTCGGGCAGCACCCGCCAGGCCAGCTGAAGCAATCGGGTGTAGACCGCGAACTCCCTCTCATGGCGGGACTCCCAGCGGAACCCCGTCATCTCCCGGATCCCCGGATGCATGATGCCGAATGAGCACACCTTGATCACGCGGCCGGCGATCGGGCGCACCGCCATCCAGGAGGGGGTCAGTACCAGTCGCAGCGGGGTGGGCAGCAGCAGGGTCGGCAACGGCAGCTGGGTCAGGCCGGCCGTCACCCGGCTCAGGAATGCGTTGCCCTGCAACTGGTTCTCCACCATGTCGTCGTAGTACCGCGCCGCGTCGGCATAGGTTTCCGGCAGCTTCGCCGATGCGCCCGGAAGTTCGATAGAACGGAACGCTTCGAGCAGTTGACGGTAGGCCGCCTCCTGCTCGGCGGCATTCATGGTGATACCGGTCGCCGGTGTGAACGAATGCAGGACGACGAAGATGCCGCTGATCGCAATCCAGTTCCACAGCTGGGGGTTCAGTGCGCTGTAGCGGACCTCGGCGAAGTCGTCCTTGCCGTGTCCGCGGACGTCGCGGTGCATGTTCTGCAGGCGGCGCCCCTCCGCCTCCCGGTCTGTCGCGTCGCCCCAGATCGCCAGGAACGCCGAGAACCCGCTGCGCACCCCGCGATCGAGGAAGTTGCGCTCGAACCGTCCACTGCGGTCGACGGCGGCGGCTACCGGAACCAGGGCTACCTCGTCGAACGCCGCTGCGCCGAAGGCGCCTCCCAAGATGCTGCCCGAGTGCCTGCGGAAATCTGCCAGTACGTTCGGCCGCACTACGTCTTCGTCGGCCACACTGCCAATAGACATGGCACAAAGGCTAGCAATCTGTGCCAATGTGTCAATACCGGAAATTGCCCCGACGTACGCGATTGGTACGGTCGCGATCATGGCCAACCGGACGCATCGATACGAGGTCGAAGTCACGTGGACCGGCAACACCGGTTCGGGCACCAGCGGCTACCGCGACTACGCGCGTGACCACGACGTCGCCGGCGTCGAGACACCCGGCAAGGCGGTGATCCCAGGTAGCGCCGATCCGGCCTTCCGGGGAGACCCCCGGCGCTGGAACCCCGAAGAGCTGCTCGTGGTCAGCCTGTCGCAGTGCCACATGCTCTGGTACCTGGCGCTGTGCGCCAAGGCGGGCATCGTCGTCACTGCCTACAGTGACCGGCCGGGCGGCACGATGAGCGAGAACGCCGAGGGCAGTGGCGTTTTCACCGATGTCACGCTACGGCCGCAGGTCACCATCACCGACGGGCAGCGGGTCGGGGAGGCCACCGAACTCCATCACGAAGCCCACCGGATGTGCTTCATCGCCAACTCGGTCAATTTTCCGGTGAGCGCTACACCCACCGTGACAGCACCGAGCGGGGAATGAACGACGCGTCGGCCGGGACGAATCTGGGCGCACCCCATCGGGATTCGTCGGTCGGCGTTCCCGAGTCGATGACGACGGCGGTGGCACTGCCTGTTCCGGCGTCGATGTCGACGGTCTGACCCGCGTCACCGTACGTGCCGTGACAGTCGCTCAGGCACCGGCCCGTGACCGGATCGATGTTGCCCTCGAACATGTCGTCGACCCATCCGGCCATCAACAATTGCACCGCGGGCGGGTTCTGCGGCTGCGGAATGCCCGCCACCAGATAGGCCGCCGCCTGGATCAGTGGATTACCACCCAGCATGGAATCCATATGGACACCACCGTTGACCACGACCCCGATGAACGTCCCGGGTCTGGCAGCCGAGAGCTCGTCGTTCACCTTGCTGGTGGAGTTGAATGCGTTGCGCGGCGCACCGATCTCATAGACCGGCACGTAGTCGGCGGGATCGTGGCCATTGCCGGCCTCAAGTTGATGGAGACGGTCCATCGCAGCCGGCAGACTGCCCGAGGGAGGAACCCCGTCCAGCAGCACCACGCCGGCAAGATCGTTGGGCGCATCCTGTCCTTCGGCGCGGCGGGCGACCAACCCCTCGGCGTAGTAGCCGGCCACCCCGGGCGCGAAGCCGCCGCCCAGCGAATGGCCGACGAGCACGAATCGTTGTGGAACGGCGAAGCTCTCGTGACCGGCCTTCAATGATGCCGTGGTCATACTGGCGTTCAAGGCTTCTCGGTCCGGGTCGAGAAAGAGCTGGGCGACCGCCTTGTGCATGTTGTCCCCACCGAGCCACATGCCGCCGGCGGTGTACGGGTTGGACGTCACCGTGGTTACCACGACGACGCTGTTGGTACGGTCGGCCAGATAGGACGCGGTGTAGCTGTACATCGGGCCGGTGGCGATGAATCCGTGCTGGAGGTAGATCAGCCGGTCCGGCTGACCGTGCGTCGGGAAGTACCAGTCGGCGGGAACCTCGTTGCCCGGGGAAACCACCAACGTCGAGCTGCTCACCTCGACCGAATCTCGAAGCCCGGGTGGCACGGTCGGTGGTCCGTCGACGGCTTGGATCAGCCCTCCGACTCGTCTGGCACCGCTGACTGCCGACCCGGTCCAACACGGCAAACCGGCCACTGACGTGGCTAGTCCGCTGACCGCGATTTCTCAAGTGCCGAAAACGATTTCAGCGGCCTCACCGAGCGGCGTCGGCGCGACGGCGCCGTCACCCGCACAGCTCCCCGATCTGATCCAATCCGGCTTGCAGTCGGTGGTCAACGCTGTCAACAACAGGTCCACCGGGGCGCGCAGGATATGGCTGATCAATTGAGTGGGAGTGAGCCGGGCTTGGTCGTCGTCGATGCCGAGCGCGGCGCGCAACTGCGGTGTGGTGGTAATGGTTTTCGCGGTCCGCGGCCACACCCCTCCACCCGGACTGATCACAGAACGGTCATAGTCATCCCACGACGACTGGGACAGTTCGAACAGCCGTTGGCGTTCTTTGCGGGCCGGCTCGGTGTCGGGCTGCGGGTCGATGAAGATGTGCCGGTGATCGAATGCGGCCACCAGGCGCAGGCCGGGACGCAGCAGCATGCCGTTGCCGAAGACGTCCCCGCTCATGTCGCCGACGCCGACAGCGGTGAACTCGTCGGTCGCCGAATCGATACCGAGTTCGGCCAGGTGGGTGTCGCCGCTGACCCAGGCGCCGCGGGCGGTGATGCCCATCGCCTTGTGGTCGTAACCGGCCGAACCGCCGGAGGCGAAGGCGTCGCCCATCCAGTAACCGCGATCGAGCGCCACTGCATTGGCGGAATCGGAGAAAGTGGCGGTGCCCTTGTCCGCGGCCACCACGAGGTACGGGTCGGGTCCGTCGTGGCATACCACTCCGCCGAAGCGAGGCCGATCCTCGGAATCTGACGGGGCGGTCTTGTCGACCACGTCGAGCAGGGCGGCGATGAACTGCCGATAACTCCGCAGCCCCTGAACACGGGGTGACTGGCCCGCGGCGGCGCGGGCCTTGACGACGAACACGCCCTTGGCTCCGACCGGAACGATCATCGCGTTCTTGACGGCCTGTGCCTTCACCAGTCCCAGGACCTCGGTGCGGTAGTCGTCGTGGCGGTCGGACCAACGGAGCCCGCCGCGGGCCACCAGTCCGAAGCGAAGATGCAGGCCCTCGAATTCCGGTGAGTACACGAAGATTTCGGAAAGTGGACGTGGCTGTGGCAGCTCGTCGACGGACCGAGCATCGAGTTTGTGGACCAGATAGGGTGCCCAGACTGTGAGGGCATCGGGCGCGAACGCGTTGGTGCGCACCGTGGCGTTGATCAGATTGTGGTACGCGCGCAGGATCCGGTCGGCATCGATGTGCAGCACCTGATCGATCTCGGTGGCCACCTGCTGCTCGGCCTCTGCGATGCGGGTAATGCGGTGGGGGCTGTCGGCAGGCTGCTCGGTGCGGTCGAACCGGGCCTCGAACAAATCCAGCAGTGCGCGCGTGGCCGCCGGGTTGTCCAGCAGAACCCGTTGGATGCGCGTCTGGCCGTAGGGCATCGGCAGCTGCCGAAGGTACCGGCTGTAGCTACGCAGCACGGTCACCTGTCGCCAGCTCAGGGCGGCCCGCAGTAGCAGCGCATTGAATCCGTCCGATTCGACGCGGCCCGCCCACATCGCCCGGAAGGTCTCGCGGATGCGATCGACGGTGTCGTCCTGCGGCTGGGCCACCGCGTCGACGACGTCGGGACCGGGCTGCAAGAGCAGGTGGTAGACGTGGCAGACACGCCCGTCTGTTCTGGTCCAGGTACCCGCCTGTTCCTCCAGTACCTCCAGATCCATGCTCTGCAGCGCGGGCAGCATCCGGCGCAGCGGTACCGGCTCGAGGGCTGCGAGCGCAAAGTTCAGCCGTCCGTCCGCGTCGTCGGTCCAGTCGAGGTTCACCTCGACGGCATCGCCCATCAGATCGTTGAGCGCCTTGGCTTCGAGCAGCCGGCTGGGTACCACAACCCCGGCCTGCTGATCCTGCATATCGGGCGCAATGGGGTTGGCGCGCAACGAGTCCACGGTTCCGGTCTCCTCAATCGTCGTTGATCGATGCCGTCGGTTGCGTTCGACGGCTGGACCAATCCTGTGAGGTGACGCACGCCTTCGGGGGTTGCAAAGTGTCAGTGAAATGGAGCTGGTCATTACACTGTGTCTTATACACATC
>NZ_LZSO01000047.1 GCF_001665785.1 Mycolicibacterium peregrinum | reverse complement strand
TCAACAACGACCTCGCCACCGAACGCGACTACCAAGCCTGGCTCGCCGAAGAATACGGACCACCACCACCCTTCTGAGCGGCTGGGCGTCAGTCCCCGGTCAGCTTCAATGCGCTTGCCGGGCACAGCTTGACGGCTTCGCGCGCATGCGCGATCTCATCGTCGGGCACCTCATCGACGAGGACTTCGACCACGCCGTCATCGTCCTGATCGAAGATGACGTCGGAGACCATCACGCAGTTGCCCGATGCGATGCAGGCATCCCGATCTGCTTCTACTTTCATGGCGCTCACCACGTTACCGCCAACGATTTGAGCCCGTAGATGAAGTGGAAAGACCGGTAGGCGACGTCCTCGAACGGCTCGGCCAGCGCGAGGTCCGGGAACCGTTGTAGCAGGGCAGGGAAGGCGATCCGCATCTCCATGCGGGCCAGCGGAGCGCCGAGGCAGTGGTGCACGCCGTGGCCGAAGGCCAGATGCCCGGGAGCGCCGCGGCTGATGTCGAGCATGTCGGGGGTGTCGATGAAGTCGGGGTCCCGATTGCCCGCGGGCAGGGAGGCGAAGACCAATTCGCCGGCGGGTATCCGCACACCGGCAACATCGACCTCGGTGGTCGTGAAGCGCGGGATGGCGTTCTGGACGATGGACAGCCAGCGCAGCAGTTCCTCGACGGCAGGGCCGACGGCATCCGGGTCGTCGCGCACGGCCGCCAGTTGATCGGGATGGCGCAGCAAGGCCAGTACACCCAGGCCCAGCATGTTCGACGTGGTCTCATGTCCGGCGAGCAACAGCAGCCCGGCGATGCCGACGAGCTCGTCGTCGGACAGCTCGTCGCCATGGTCGCGGACCAGCATGCCGAGAATGTCTTCGCCCGGATCCTGGCGGGCCCGCAGGACGAGGCCACGCATGTAGTCGCGGCTCTGCTGTTGCAGCGCAAGACGTTCCGCGATGGACAGGGACAGGTCGAGCTGGTGCGTGGAGCGGTCCTGAAAGTCGTCGCGGTCCTCGTAGGGCACCCCGAGCAGCTCGCAGATCACCAGCGACGGGATGGGCAGCGCAAAGTCGGCCACCAGATCCGAGGGTGGGCCGGCCGCTGCCATCGCATCGAGTCGGGAGTCGACGATCTCGACGATCCGAGGTTCGAGACGTTTCATCCGGCGGATGGTGAACTCCGCGGTGAGCATGCGGCGCAGCCGCTGGTGGTCAGGAGGGTCGAGCCCCAACAGGTTGCCGGCCCGGGCGCTGGCCAGTTCCTCCTCGGACATCTGGGGCGCACCGGGAAGGGCGAAACCGGGTGGCCTGCTGTTGGAGAACCGCTCGTGGTCACTCAACACCGCCTTGACGTCCTCGTGGCGGGTGATCAGGTACACGGGATTGCCGAGCGCACTGATGACCTTGCGTACCCCGTCGGTCTCCCGGATCTCGCGCAGGTCTGGCGTCGGGTCGAAGGCATTGCGCCGCATGTGCACTGGCGGCAGCGTGATCGGCCCAGTCATGCCACGACGCTACCCGTGCGCCAGGAAATCCCTGATCAGCGTGTTGACGAGGCGGGGATTCTCCAGCGCGGCCAGGTGTGCGACGCCGTCTAGCACCGTCACGTCCGCCCCCGGAATGGCGTCCGCCATCGCGATGGTCTCCGCGAGCGGGAATGTGGCATCTTCCGCACCGGCGACCACGAGGACGGGTGTCTTCACGCGGGACAGTAGAGCCCGCTGATCCGGCCGGCGCGGCACCACGCTCGTCACCGCCCACGCGGTGGAATCGACGTCGACGCGGTGCACGGCATCCCGCACGAAGGCGACTACCTCGGGGCGCGTGTCAAAAGTCGTCGGGCCCAGGAACGCCGCGAGGACCGGGCGGGTGAGGGGACCGCGAATTCCTTTGAGCACTTTGGCCATCCGCAACAGCAGGCCGTACTCGAGCTTCTGCCCAAACCCGGCAGGCGACGCCGTGCAGTTCATCAACACGGCGCGCCCGATGCGGTTTGGGTACAACGCCGCGAAAGTCCCGCCGATCATCCCGCCCCAGGAATTGCCGACGAAGTGGGTGCGTTCGACGCCGACACCGTCGAGGATGTCGGCGACGGCAGCGGCGCAGTCGGTGAAACTGAAGGGGGCCGTCAGCTTTTCGCTGCCGCCGTGGCCGGGTGGGTCGACGACGATGACCCGGTGGTCGGGTTCGAACTCCCGTACTTGGCCGGCCCACATGTCCCCGGTCATCAGCAGGCTGGGCCAGAACAGGACCGCATCGCCGTCACCGTGGACCTGGACGCGGAGACGGCCGAGTTTCGTCGGCACTCGCAGCTCCTGCACACCTGCCAAGTTAGCGCTCGGCGTGCAGGCCCGGCCACCAGATGCGGGGGCCGATCAACGTGAACAGCGCGGGGATGATCACTGTGCGGACGACGAAGGTGTCCAGCAGGATGCCGAGCCCGACGATGATGCCCAGCTGCGTGAGCACGATCAGCGGCAGCACGCCGAGCACGCAGAACACCGCCGCCAGCACCACGCCGGCACTGGTGATCACCGCTCCGGTGGCCGACACGGCCCGCACGATGCCCTGTCGTGTTCCGAACTCGGGGGTCTCCTCACGGGCCCGGGTCACCAGGAAGATCGTGTAGTCCACGCCGAGGGCCACCAGGAACAGGAAGGCGAACAGCGGGGTGCTGTTGTCCAGGGCCGGGAACCCGAACAGGTGGACGCTGGCCCAGCCACCCAGTCCGAGCGCGGCGAGTGCGCTGAGCACCGTCACCCCGACGAGCACCAGCGGTGCGAACACGGACCGAAGCAGGAGGTAGAGCACCGCCAGCACCACCGCGAGGATCGCCGGGATCACCACGAGACGGTCGCGCTGGGCGGCCGCGGCAGTGTCCCTGGCTTGGGCATCGGAACCGCCCACCAGCGCGCCGGGGTCCGCGGCGTGCACCGAATCGCGAAGGGCATCAATGGTTTCGAAGGCCTCATCGGAAGCAGGTTCGCCCTTGAGGACCACCGACCACTGGCTCAGGCCGGTGGTCGACTGACCCGCAGGTGAGGCGGAGACGACGCCGGGGGTATCGGTGATCGCCCGCTGCACCGCGCCGCCCTTGGCGGTGGAGGCGATGACGCGGGTGGGGTCGGTGAGGCCGCTCGGGAAATGCGCGGCCAGGGTCTGATAGCCGGTCACCGATTCGGCCTGTACCCGGAACTGCTCGGTCTGCGTCAGCCCGATCGGCGTGGACAACAGGGCGGTGCACAGGAGGGCCAGGCCGGCCAGCGAGACCAGGGCAACGCGGGCGGGTTTGCGGGCCACCGAGTCCGCAATCCGGTGCCAGACACCGGTTTCGGTCAGCGGTGTGGCGCCGACCTGGGGAATGAACGGCCAGAACAGTCGTTTGCCGCACAGGGCCAGCAGCGGTGGCAGCACGACCAGGACGAAGATCGCGGCTACCACCAGGCCCGACGCGGCCTGCACGCCGAGGCTGCGGTTGCTGGGCGCCGACGCGAACAGCAGGGTCAGCAGGGCCAGGACCACGGTCGCGTTACTGGCCACGATCGCCGGGGCGGCGGCCCGGACCGCTGTCACCAGGGCTTCGCGCGAACGTTCGCACCGCCCCAGTTCCTCGCGATATCGCGAAATCAACAGCAGCGCATAGTTGGTGCCCGCACCGAACACCAGCACACTGGTGATTCCCGAGGTGGAACCGTCGGGGCTCAGCCCGAGTCCGGAGGCCACCGCGGTGCCGACGACGGCGCCGACGCGGTCGGCAAAGGCGATGACCAGCAGCGGCACCAGCCACAGAATCGGGGAACGGTAGGTGACGATGAGCAGCAGGGCCACCACGGCCGCGGTCACCGCGAGCAGGGTGATGTTCGCCCCGGCAAATGAATTGGCGATGTCGGCGCCGAACGCCGGGCCGCCGGTGATCTCGGCTCGAAGCTCGGCCGGCAGGCCGTCGACCGCGGTGGCGCGCAGATTCTTGACCGCGTCGTTCAGTCCGAAGCCGGACAGGTCGGCCTTCAGCGGCACGGTGACCACGGCGGCCTTGCCGTCGTCGGAGACCGTCAACGGCGGTCCGGGTGCATCGGTCATCCGGTGGCGCGCATCGGCGGTGGCGTCGATGTCGCCCGTGGTGAGTTCGGCGCCGTCGGTGCGGGTCACCACCAGGATCGCCGGAACCTGATCTCCACCGGGGAAATCGGCTCGCAGCGCGTCGGCTCGCGCCGACTCGGCATCAGCCGGGACGGCGACCGGTGACTGCGAGGCGGCGTCGCCGCCGCTGAGCAGGCCCAGGAGCGCGCCGGAGACGATCACAACCAACACAGCCAGCCACGCCAGACGCCTAATCACGGTTCAGTGTCGCCTCTTCCAAGTCGAGCCCATGGAGCACAGTACGCAGCACCTCGTCGTCGATGTGCCCGGCATCGCGCTCGGCGATGAACGTGTCCCGTTCGGCGGCAAGCATTTCCAGGCGCAGCCGGCGGAACGCAGATGTCGGGCTCTCACCGATGTCGGCGTCGTCGCGGCCCAGACGCTCCCAGGCCGCATTACGGCGCCGAGTGTTCCACGCCCGCAGCACGTCGGCGGCACGTTCGGGGACATCGGTGGCGGATTGTTCGGACATCAAGGTGTCGAGCCGTTCGGCTGCGGCCCGCGCGGCCTTGTCCTGGGCCGCGGCGGTGGCGACGGCGTCGCTGTGCGCCTCGTCGCCCTGGACCCCGAGTACCCGGATGAACCAGGGCAACGTCAGGCCGTGCAGCAGCAGCGTGCCGACCACGACCACAAAGGTGAGGAACACCAGCTGCGGCCGGCCGGGGAACGGATCGCCGGCCAGCGTGGTGGCCGGAACGCCGAATGCCGCGGCCAGCGACACCACTCCTCGCATGCCTGCCCAGGCGACGACGAACAAATGTCCGCGCGAGGGTGCGGGTTCTTCGGCGCAGAGCCGTTTGGAGAACAACCGGGGCAGATAGGTCGAGGCGTACACCCACACGATGCGCACCCCGATCACCGTGGTCAGCACGGCAGCCGACGAGATCGCCAGGGTGGCCGCCGAGATGCCGGCAAGCTCGCTGATGACCTTCGGCAGCTGCAGGCCGATCAGCAGGAAGGCGAACGATTCGAGGATCAGCTGCAGCGCCTTCCACACCGCTTTGTCCTGCAGCCGGGTGGCGTAGCCGGCCTGCGTCTCGCGCTGGCCCAGGATCAACGCGGCCACCACCACGGCGATCACGCCCGAGCCGTGGATCTCCTCGGCCAGCAGGTAGGTGAAGAACGGCGCCACCAGACCGATGGCGCTCTCGACCAGTGGATCGTCGAGGCGGGTGCGGATGAAGTGCACCACCATGCCGATCACACCGCCGACCACGACGCCGCCGACCGCGGCCAACCCGAAGGTGGCCAGGCCGTCGCCCCAGCTGGCGGCGGTGCCGATGGCGGCCCCGAGCGCCACCTTGTAGGCGGTCAGCGCGGTGGCGTCGTTGAGCAGGCTCTCGCCACCTAGCAGGGTCATCGTGCGCCGCGGCAGACCGAGCCGGCGGCCGACGGCGGTGGCCGAGACCGCGTCGGGCGGGGCGACGATGGCGCCGAGGGTCAGGGCCGCGGCGATGGTGAGTTCGGGCACGGTGTGAAATGCGACGATCCCGACGGCAAACGTCGTGGCCAGCGGCAACCCGACGGCGAGCAGCCCGATCGGCCTGATGTTGCGGCGCAGCGCCACGTAGCTGCTCTCCAGTCCCGCCGACCACAGCAGTGGCGGCAGGATCACGAAGAGAACCAGTTCGGGATCCAGCTGGACATCGCCGAAGCCGGGCAGTGCGCTGCCGGCAAGTCCGGCCACCACCAGCGCCAACGGCGCCGAGACGTCGAACCGGCGGGCGACGGCGGCCAGCAGTATTGCGGCCACCAGGGCCGCCAGGAGTGAGGCACCCACGTTGTCGTTCCTCCTTCGTGTGCCGTGCCTATCCTTGATCAACATGTTGAGGAGATCACGTCGGCGTGAGTCCAGTCCGACGCCTCGTACCTGTGCACATCTCGAAGCCGAGGTCCCCGAGCCGCAACCGTTGACTCCCGGACAGTGCCAGGAATGCGAGGAAGACGGCGAGAACAACTGGGCACATCTACGGATGTGTGTGACGTGCGGTCACGTCGGTTGCTGTGACTCAAGCCCGCATCAGCATGCCACCAAGCACTTTCAGCAAAGCGGCCATCCGGTGATGCGCTCGGCGGAACCCGGCGAGAGTTGGCGTTGGTGCTATATCGACCATCGGGTTGGGTGACGATCTGGCAGGCTGGTACGTGCGATGAGTGAATCGATTGAGGACGCGCAGACTGATGGCCTGACCGATGATCAGGTCGACGGTGCCGAAGAGGCTCCGTCCCCCAAGCCCACCGAGTCCCCCAGGCCCACCGATCCCGCGGCGACGGTGCTGCTGCTGGGTTCGGGTGAGTTGAGCCGGGAGCTCGCGCTGGCGTTCCAGCGGCTGGGCGGTGTCGTGGTCGCCGCGGACCGCTACTACGCCCCTGCGCACGGCGTCGCGGACCGCTCTGCGGTGATCAAGATGAATGACGCCGAAGAACTCGCTGCGCTGATCGAGCGGGAGCAGCCGCGTTACGTGGTGGCCGAGTCCGGCGTCATCGCCGCGGACGCCCTCGTCGCGGTGGCCGAGCGGGGCGGTATCGAGGTTCTGCCCGCCCCCCGCAGCATTCGGCTCAGTCAGGACCGCGAAGGCCTGCGCCGGCTGGCGTCGGACGAGCTGGGCCTGCCCACGGTGCCGTTCTGGTTCGCCGGGTCGGTCGACGAGCTGACCGCGGTGGCCGAGCATGCCGGCTTCCCGCTGGTGGTGAAGCCGGTGGTGGGCGCGCAGCGCGACGGGGAGTCGGTGATGCTGCGGTCCGACGACGTCGAACCCGCTTGGCAGCGTGCGACCACCGCCGGGCACATCGCGCAGAACCGCGTGCTGGCCGAGTCCGTTGTCGAGGTCGATTACGAGATCACGATGCTGACCGTGCGCACAGCCGGGCCGTCCGGTCCCGGCGTGCAGTTCTGCGAGCCGATCGGGCACCGTCAGGTCGGTACGGATGTGCTGGAATCCTGGCAGCCTCAGCCCCTGTCACCGGCTGCGCTGGACGCCGCGAAGTCCATCTCCGCCCGGATCGTCAACTCGTTGGGCGGGCGTGGGGTGTTCGGGGTCGAGCTGCTGGTGCAGGGCGACGACGTGTATTTCTCCGATGTCCGGATCCGGCCGCACGACAGTGGGCTGGTGACGCTGCGGTCGCAGCGGCTGTCGGAGTTCGAGCTGCACGCCAGGGCGATCCTGGGCCTGGCGGTCGACACCATCATGATCTCCCCGGCAGCCGCCGAGGTCAGCTATGGCGGAGCCGACGCCGGAGAACTGTCGGCCGACATCAGCGGTGTGTTGGCCGAAGCGCTGGCCACGTCGGAAAGCGATGTGCGGCTGTTCGGCCGACCGGGTGAGTCCGAAGCCCCGCGGCGGCTCGGGGTGGCCCTGGCCACCGCGCCCGATGTGATCATCGCCCGTGACCGTGCCCGCCGGGTCGGCTCGGCGCTGCGCAAGCTGTGGTGAGCCGTGATGGCTGAGGAGACCGAGGAAACGGGGGACCGGCCGACGATGGCGCCGTTCCTCGGCGCGCTGGCGATCATTGTGCTCGTGGTGATCGTTGTCGTTCTGCTCAACACGTTCGGCAGCGACGGGCGCAGTGAGGAGCAGAAGGTGAGCCTCGCCGCGGTCGGTCAGAACGACGCCCTGCAGCGGGAGAATTTCGGCGAGTTCTCCGATCACACCTGCGTCGCGCAACGCGGCACCGAAGCCGATTTCATTGCCCGGCAGCGTGACTCGGTGGCCAAGCAGGGTGCCAGGTATGTGGACGACGTGACCGGGGTGCAGGTCGAGGGTGATCGGGCCACCGCGACGGTGGTCTACCACTTCGGCAACGCCCCAGACGCCAAGGTGAACACCGAGACGGCGTTCGTGCGTGAGGACGGCCAATGGCGCGTCTGCTCGAGTGTGGGAGACTCACGCCCGTGAGCTATGCAGGTGACATCACGCCTGAGGAGGCCTGGAAGCTTCTGAGCGAGAATTCCGAGGCCGTGCTGGTGGACTGCCGTACCGACGCCGAGTGGCGCTTCGTCGGTGTGCCGGATCTGTCCACCCTCGAGCGTGACGTGGTGTACGTGGAATGGAACCGGACGGACGGCGGGCACAACGACGCCTTCGTCGACGATCTCAAGGCGTCAGGAGTGACGCCGGGCGAGCGTCCGGTGGTCTTCCTGTGTCGCTCCGGCAATCGTTCGATCGGCGCGGCCGAGGCCGCCACTGCGGCCGGCATCGGGCCGTCGTACAACATCCTCGACGGATTCGAGGGCAATCTCGACGAGTTCCGCCACCGTGGCGGTACCGGTTGGAAAGCCGTCGGTCTGCCTTGGACACAAAGTTGAGTAGCAGAGTCGAAAACAACATGACTGACATCCCATCTGTCCGGATCCCGGCTGCCCTGCCCGAGGGCGTCAGCCAGGCCACCATCGGCGTGCGTGGCGGTCTGTTGCGCTCGGAGTTCGAGGAAACCGCCGAGGCGATGTATCTGACCTCGGGGTACGTCTACGAGTCCGCGTCCGCGGCCGAGAAGGCGTTCACCGGCGAGATCGACCGTTTCGTCTACTCCCGCTACGGCAACCCGACCATCTCGATGTTCGAGGAGCGGCTGCGGCTGATCGAAGATGCACCCGCATGCTTCGCCACCGCAACCGGCATGGCGGCGGTGTTCACCGCGCTCGGTGCCCTGTTGGGTGCCGGTGACCGCCTCGTGGCCGCCCGCAGCCTCTTCGGATCGTGCTTCGTGGTGTGCAACGAGATCCTGCCCCGCTGGGGTGTGGAGACGGTCTTCGTCGACGGCGAGGACCTCGCGCAGTGGGAAGAGGCACTGTCCGTTCCGACGACCGCGGTGTTCTTCGAGACGCCGTCCAACCCGATGCAGTCCCTGGTCGATATCGCCGCAGTGTCCGAGCTGGCTCATGCCGCCGGCGCAAAGGTGGTGCTGGACAACGTCTTCGCCACGCCGCTGCTGCAGCAGGGCATGCCGCTCGGCGCGGACGTGGTGGTGTATTCGGGCACCAAGCACATCGACGGGCAGGGCCGCGTGCTCGGCGGGGCGATCCTCGGCGACAAGGAGTACATCGACGGCCCGGTGCAGAAGCTCATGCGCCACACCGGCCCGGCGATCAGTGCGTTCAACGCCTGGACGCTGCTGAAAGGCCTTGAGACGCTTGCGGTCCGGGTGGACTATTCGAACCGCTCGGCGCAGCGGGTCGCCGAGTTCCTGGAAGGCCATCCGTCGGTGAGCTGGGTGAAGTACCCGTTCCTGAAGTCGCATCCGCAGTACGACCTGGCGCAGCGGCAGATGCGTGGTGGCGGCACCGTCGTCACCTTCGAGCTGAATGCCAACGACGGCAAGGCGCGCGCCTTCGAGGTGCTCGACAAGCTGCGCGTCATCGACATCTCGAACAACCTCGGCGACTCCAAGACGCTGATCACCCACCCGGCAACGACGACACACCGGGCCATGGGTCCGGAGGGGCGCGCCGCGATCGGTCTGGGTGACGGTGTCGTGCGCATCTCGATCGGCCTGGAGGGCACCGAGGATCTGATCGCCGATCTCGACCAGGCGCTGAGCTAGGCGGGCCAGGCGTGTCCAAGGGCTCCGACGCCAAGAAGGCCCGCCGCCGCAAGCGGCAGGCCGCTCGTGACACGCGGTTGGTGCCCCACGAGATGGTCGATGAGTTGGCCGACATCCCGGATGCCGTCGTCGCTGATCTGGCCGAGTTCGACGATCGAATCACCACGCGCGGCTGGACTTTTGACGAGGAACAGTCCGACGACGACTACGCGGTGTGGTTCTACGAGCCGTCCGGCGCCCAGGTCGACGACGGCCTGCCGGTGACCTCACTGTGGCTGGACGCGGCCGAGGACGGCGAGATCGTCCGGGTGGTCTTCGTCGGCAGCGTCGAGCGCTACGAGTTCACCCACGAGGAACTGCTCGACGGTGCCCTCGACGTGATCGAGGGCTACCGTCACGGAGCCGAGCTGCCGACCTTCGGCTAGCTCTTGCCGTCGGAGTCGATGACGCCCTGAGCGGCCTGGGCCCGGTCCTCATAGGCCTTGCGCTTGGCCGTGTCGAATTCCAGGAACACGTTGTCCAGGCCCAGCTTCTTGTTCATCCAGCGACGGCCCTTGGGCGGCAGCATCTGCGCGGCCTGCGCGGTGAAGCGCAGCGGCGGCGGCACCGACACGTGCGTCTTGGGTTTGTTGAGCGTTTTGATGATCGCTGCGGCGATGTCCTCGGGTTCGACGGGCTTGATGGCCCCGCCGGACTTGGTGCCCGAGATCAGGTCGGTGTTGGTGAACGGCGGCATGATCACCGAAACGTCGACCCCGTGCGGTGCCATCTCGTCGGCCAGCGCGGTGGTGAGCCCGACGACGGCGTACTTCGCGCCGACGTAGACCACCTGGCCGGGCAGCGGGATCAGGCCCGACAGCGAGGCGATGTTGATGACGTGGCCGCTGCGACGCTTGACCATGTCCGGCAGCGCCAGCTGGCAGCCGGTGAGCACGCCGTAGACGTTGACCTCGATGTTGGACCGGATCGACTGCTCGCTCTGCTCCAGGAACGGTCCGACCGGCATCACGCCGGCGTTGTTGATCAGCACGTCGATGTGGCCGCCGCCGTCGGTGCGGGCCTTGTCCAGGAACGTCGCGAACGATTCCCGGTCCGTGACGTCGAGCGGATAGCCGGAGACCTGGCCGAGCTTGGTCAGCTCGACGACGGCCGACTCCTGAAGGGCCACGTCACGGTCACCGATGACGACCCGGGCGCCTTTGGCCAGCAGGGCCTTGGCGGTGGCGTAACCGATGCCACGGGCGGCGCCGGTGATCGCGATGGTCTTGCCCCTGATGTTGTCCATGGCGGCGAACTTTACACGTGTCAAGTTTTGCGCGGAAGGGGGTGGCCGAGGCGGCGTAGTCTGGGCGGGCGTGATGGCGAATGGCACCGATCAGCAGGCAATTACCGAAACCGCAGAGGATTTCTCCGAACGGATCACCGCGGCGATCGACAGCGCGGGGTTGACCCTGCTGTTGAGCATCGGCCACCAGACCGGCCTGTTCGACGCGATGGCGAAACTGCCGTCGGCAACCAGCACCGAGATCGCCGCGGCGGCGGGCCTCGATGAACGCTACGTCCGGGAATGGCTCGGTGGGCTGGCCGCGGGGCGGGTGGTCGACTACGACGCAGAAGCCTCCACGTACCGGTTGCCCGAACACCGCGCCGCTGCGCTGACGCGCGAGTCCGGCCTGGGCAACCTGGCGCGTCTGGCCCAGTACGTGCCGCTGATGTGCGAAGTCGAACAGAAGATCCTCGGCTGCTTCCGCGACGGCGGTGGGCTGAGCTACGACGACTATCCGCGCTTCCACACCGTGATGGCCGAGCGCAGTGGCGAGGTGTTCGATGCCGCCCTGGTCAGTGCCGTGCTGCCGTTGGTCGACGGCCTGCCGCGACGGCTCGAGAGCGGCATCGACGTTGCCGATTTCGGTTGTGGCAGCGGGTACGCGATCGGCCTGATGGCCGCGGCCTATCCGGGCAGTCGATTCACCGGGATCGACTTCTCGGAAGAAGCGGTCGCCACCGGGGCTGCGGCCGCCGCTCGACGTGGTTTGACCAATGTCTCGTACCTTTCCGCCGACTTGGCGAACCTGGACCAGACCGCGGCGTACGACCTCATCACCGCATTCGATGCGATTCACGACCAGGCGCAGCCCGCCCGGGTACTGGAGAACATCTACCGCGCGCTGCGGCCGGGTGGAGTGCTGGTGATGGCCGACATCAAGGCTTCCAGCCGGCTGGAGGACAACATCGGCGCGGTGATGAGCACGTACCGCTACGCGGTGTCGCTGACCCATTGCATGTCGGTCTCGCTCGGTCTGGGCGGAGCGGGGCTGGGGACGATGTGGGGCAGGCAGTTGGCGGTGTCGATGCTGACCGATGCGGGATTCGCCGACGTGGAGGTCACCGAGATCGAGCAGGACCCGTCGAACTACTACTACCTGGCCAGGAAATGAGCGGCTCGGCAGGGTTTTGATCAGGCTGAACCTGTGGGCATATCCCGGCCGTGGCTGCGCGTTGAAGCAGCCGTGAGTATCGGAACGGTGGTTAAGTCAGCCCCCGTGAGTGGTGTGCGGTTCGTCCCGGTCGATCTGGACGACCCACTGGCTGCCCCGCTGCTGGCCGAGCTGTCCGTGGAGTACTCGGGGCGCTACGGTGGAACGCCGGAGCAGATGATGGGTTGGCTGCGTGGGAAGTCGGCCGACGAGTTCGCCCCGCCCGGCGGCGGCCTGTACATCGGCGTGCTCGACGGCATCCCGGTGACCGGCGGCGCCTTCACGCGATTCGACGCCGACACCGCCGAACTCAAACGCATCTGGACCGACCGTCGTTTCCGCAAGCGCGGCTACGGCAGGGTGCTGCTGGCCCACCTCGAATGCCAGATCGCCGCACGTGGGTACCGAAAGGTGTATCTGACGACGGGTCATCTGCAGCCTGAGGCCGAGGCGCTCTACGACTCCGCGGGTTACACCCGGCTCACCGCCCCCTTGCGGCCCGAGGGGGAGGGGACGGTCTTCCCGATCGCATTCGAGAAGGAGCTGGCATGATCCCGCTCTCGATCCTCGACCTGGCGCCGATCAGTGCGGGCAGCGACGCGCAGACCGCGCTGCGGAACACCGTCGACCTGGCCCGGCACGCCGAACAGTGGGGCTATCAACGGTATTGGGTCGCCGAGCATCACTTCGTATCGGTGGCCAGCTCGTCGCCCGCGGTTCTGGTGGGGCAGATCGCCGCGGCCACCGAGCGGATCAGGGTCGGCACCGCAGCCGTGCAACTCGGCCACACCACGGCTGTCGCCGTGGTCGAGAGCTTCGGCACCCTGGCCGCGTTCTACCCCGACCGGATCGATCTCGGAGTGGGCCGCTCGGGTCAGAAACGCGCCGAAGCGGTGCGAGACAAGCCACGTGAGCCCCGCCCGCCGCGCCAGTGGCACGAGATCGACGGTGTGGTGATCCCGACGCCGTATGACGTCAGTGCGCTGATGCGGGACCCGCAGTTGCGGTCTCGGATGGCCGTGTTGCAGCAACCCGAAGCGCTCACACCGGATTTCGCCGAACAGGTGGACGACATCCTGGCTATGCTCGCCGGCCGTTACGCGGTGGGCACGGCCGTCCCCGGTGCGGGTGCCGACCTGACACCGTGGGTGTTCGGCAGCAGCAAGGGGCAGAGTGCGCGCGTCGCGGCCGCGCGCGGATTGCCGTTCGTGGCGAGCTATCACATCACGCCCGCCACGGCGCTGGAGGCAATCGAGGTGTACCGCAACGGATTCACCCCATCGGAGACCCTGTCGGAACCGTACGTGGCGGTGTCGGCCGACGTGGTCGTCGCCGACGATGAAGCCACCGCACGGCATCTGGCGTCCAGTTACGGGCACTGGGTGTATTCGGTCCGGGCCGGCGGCGGCGCGATGCCCTACCCGGACCCGGCCGACTGCGGGCCGCTGACCGACGAGCAGCTGGACGTGGTCCGGGACCGTATCGCAACACAATTCGTCGGTGACCCCGATCAGGTCGCTGCGCGCCTGGAAGCCCTCCAGCGGGTCAGCGGGGCGGATGAACTCGTCATCACCTCGGTGACGCACCGGCACGACGACCGGTTGCGCTCCCACCAGCTGCTTGCCGAGCGGTGGGGTCGTTAGCGGCTAGGCTGGCCTGCGATGCCGAGTCTGCAGGTAATCGTGGGATCGCTGCTACTGGCAGCGGCTGCGGTGGTGTTTGCGGCCGGCGTGGCTTTGCGGCTGTTCATCGGGCGCCGGTCGGACTCGGCCGAGTCACGACGGCGGATGCACGCATTCCGCCGGACCAGGTTTGCCCGGGTGCTGTTCGGCTCGGTGTACGACGACGAGGTGTTCGACCCCGACGAACTCGACCAGATGGTCCTGATGCCCACGATCGTGCTGGCCTGCGGTTTGTGCCTGACCGGGTTCTTCCTGCTGGGATACCGGATCCTGCAGCACTAAGCGTGGACGGCCGCGGCGGTGGCGGCGGCGTCAGCGATCGATCCGCGCCACATCGGCCCGTGCCCGGGCAGCATGATGTCGGTACCAAGCACCCCGAGCGTTTCGAGGCTGCGCAGACAGCCGTCCTCGTCGTGGTTGAACAGCGCGGGAAGCAGCGTCGGACCGGTGCGCCGAAGCAGCGGGTGCCCCGTCACCAGGGCGTCGCCGCTGACCAGGGCGCCGCCGACGATGAACGAGCAGTGTCCGCCGGTGTGACCCGGCGTCGGCACGGCGACGGGCGCCCCGGGCAGCCCGGCGGCGATCTCGGCGGTCAGCGCCTGCGCGGTGGGGATACCGGCATGGTTCATCCCGCCCTTGGCGGTGATGGTGGCCGCCCACTTGAGCCAGCGGGGCTGCCAGATGTTGCGCACCACATCGGCGGGTGCGGCTTGCTCGAGATATTCGCGCTTGGCGTGTCCGAGTTCGGTCTCGTGGCAGAACACCGGAACGCCATGGGTTTTCGCGAGCCAGATCGCGGTGCCGAAGTGGTCGATGTGAGCGTGGGTGAGCAGGACCGCGACGATGTCGTCGATGGAGTAGCCGAGTTGGTTCACCGAGCCGATGACGTCTTGGCGCTGGCCCGGGAACCCGGCGTCGATCAGCATGACCCGGTCCCCGTCGGTCACCAGCGTCCAGTTGACCAAGTCGGTCTGAACGAAGTGCACGTGCTCGGTGATCGCGGTCAGGGCTGCTGCCATGTCGCGAGTTTATGCATAGGAGTAGAAACGAAGCCGTGGCTGAACTGAAACTGGGATATAAGGCATCGGCGGAGCAGTTCGCGCCTCGGGAGCTGGTCGAGCTGGCGGTGCTGGCCGAAGCGGCAGGGATGGACAGCGCGACGGTCAGCGACCATTTCCAGCCCTGGCGGCACGAGGGCGGGCATGCGCCGTTCTCGCTGGCCTGGATGACGGCGGTGGGTGAGCGCACCGAGCGGCTCGTGCTGGGTACCTCGGTGCTGACGCCGACGTTCCGGTACAACCCGGCGGTGATCGCGCAGGCGTTCGCGACGATGGCGTGTCTGTACCCGGACCGTATCTTCCTCGGCGTGGGTACCGGCGAGGCGCTCAACGAGATCGCCACCGGCTACAGCGGACAGTGGCCGGAGTTCAAGGAGCGTTTCGCGCGGCTGCGGGAGTCGGTCAAGCTGATGCGTGAGCTGTGGCTGGGTGACCGTGTCGATTTTGACGGCGAGTATTACAAGCTGAAGGGTGCCTCGATCTATGACGTGCCCGAGGGCGGTGTGCCGGTCTACATCGCCGCCGGCGGGCCGGTGGTGGCCAAGTACGCGGGTCGCTCGGGTGACGGGTTCATCTGCACCTCGGGTAAGGGTGAGGAGCTCTACAAGGACAAGCTCATCCCGGCGGTGAAGGAGGGTGCGGAGGCTGCCGGCCGCAATGCCGAGGACATCGACCGGATGATCGAGATCAAGATTTCCTACGATCCGGATCCGGAGGCCGCGCTGGAGAACACCCGGTTCTGGGCGCCGTTGTCGTTGACGCCGGAGCAGAAGCATTCGATCGATGACCCGATCGAGATGGAGAAGGCCGCCGACGCGCTGCCCATCGAGCAGGTCGCCAAGCGCTGGATCGTCGCCTCGGATCCCGATGAGGCGGTCGAGAAGGTCGGCCAGTACGTCAAGTGGGGCCTGAACCACCTGGTGTTCCACGCCCCCGGTCACGATCAGCGTCGTTTCCTCGACCTGTTCAAGAAGGATCTGGAACCGCGCCTGCGCAAGCTCGGCTGAGTTGATCCGAATTCTCGCGACCCTCTTCGGGGTGGTCGCGGCGGGTGTGGCCGCGGTGGGCCTGGCGGTGCGCTACGTACCGCTCGGCCGCCACGGAACGGTGCTGTTGGCGACGGCATCGCCATACCTGACCCTGGCCGCCCCGGTGGCGGTGCTGCTGCTGGTGCTCGGCCGGCGGTGGGTGCTGACCGCGCTGGCCGTGGTGCTGACGCTGGCGATCGCGGTGATCCAGGTGCCGCAGTACCTCGGTCCCGAGGCGGTGACGGCGCAGTCGGCACCCGTGCGGGTATTCACCTCGAATCTCGGTATGGGGCGCGGAGATCCGGCCGCTGTGGTGGCCGCTGCCGAGCGGACGGCGGATGTCGTCGTGATACAGGAGCTCACGCAGGAGGCCGCCGACGGGTTGATCGCGGCCGGGTTGGAGAACACCTTCGGTCACCGGATCTTCGACCCCGAGCCGATGGCCGGTGGTCTCGGGATCTGGAGCCGGTTCCCGTTGACCGAGAGTGCACATGTTCCGGGCTATTCGATGGTGATGCTGCGGTCCCGGGTCCATGTGCCGGACGTCGCGGTTCCCCCGACCCTGGTGGGGGTCCATTTCGCCGCGCCGTGGCCGCAGCCGATCGAGTCGTGGCGCAACGACATGGCGAAGTTCCCGACAATGCTGCGCGAGTTGGCCGACGAGGCCGGTCCGGGTGCAGTGATCGTGGCAGGGGACTTCAATGCCACCTACGACATGCTCCCGTTCCGGGAACTGCTGGCCACCGGCTACCGCGACGCCGCGGAGCAGGCCGGCGGTGGCCTGGTCCGTACGTTCCCGGTCGGTCCCCGGCGCGTGCCTGCCGTCGGTATCGATCATGTGCTGTTGCGCAATACCGACGCGACCGCGGTGCGAACGGAGCTCGTGCCGGAGGCGGACCACATGGCCCTCATCGCGGACATCGTTGTCCCACACGGGGCGTGATCTCAGGCGCTGCATACCGAGCGTTGCACTGCTCCGACACCGCCCTGACTGGTGGCGGTGAGCCGGACCCGGTCGGCCCGGAACAGGTCGTAGGCGTACTCGAACGGGCGGCCACTGCTGTCGCGGGTAACCCGCGTGATGGCCAGGAGCGGCCTGCGGTGGGCGATGTCGAGCAACTGCGCTTCGCGGGGGCTGGCGCTGACCACTTCGATGGTCTCGGTGGTGGCGGCCGCGGTCAGGCCGTACCGCACCCGCACCAACTCATACAGCGAACCGCCGAGCGGCTGTTCCAGCAGGTCCTCCATATGCGCGGTCACGAAGCAGGCCAGATCCACCGAGAGTGGCACACCGTCGGCGAACCGCAACCGCCGGATCGTGAATATCTCTGCACCGTAGGCGATTTCGAGGGCATGCGCCTCCACCGGGGTGGCCGGCCTACGGTCTGTCGTTAGTACCCGGGTGGCGCTGGTGTGACCACCGGTGCGCAACCGGTCCGGTAACCCGGCCAGTTCGGCGGCATTGCGTTCGACGACGTCGGCGCGCACGAACGTGCCGCCGTTGCGCCCGGTGCGGCGCTCCAGCACGCCGGCCTGACTCAGCGGCAGCAGCGCGCTGCGCAGTGTGGAGCGCGACACCGCGAAATTCGCCGCCATCTCCCGCTCGGTGCCCAGCCGCGAGCCGGGACGGAGGGTGCCGAGGGCCAACATGGACAGGATGCGTCGGCGCACGTCCTCGGCGACGGGGCCGCCCGGTGTCACGGACATGCCCCCGAGTGTGAACCAAATCGACGCCGCGGAGCAGACCGAAACCGAACGGTTTACCTGACCGAAACAAAGGTATTGACCCGCAACGAGTTTCGAGTTGCCCCAGGGTCTGGGCGGGATGACAATGTGCTGCGTCGCATCACAATGCCGTCGGCGACGACAGGAAATCAGACCAAATAGTGGTCCGAAAACCGTCCTCAGTTAGGACCCGCAATGAGTGAGATCATCGATCCACCGGCCCCGTCCGGCGCCTCCGTCCAACGCCTCAAACCCAACGCCGTCGGGTTGGTCGGTGTGCTGTTCATGGCGGTCGCCACCGCCGCCCCCATCACGGCCATGGTCGGCAACGTGCCGATCTCGGTGGGCTTCGGCAATGGCGTCAACGCGCCGGCCGGATACTTCGTCGCGACCATCGTGCTGACCCTTTTCGCCATCGGCTATGCCGCCATGAGCAGGCACATCACTGCCACCGGCGCGTTCTACGGGTACATCTCGCACGGGTTGGGCCGCGTCGTCGGTCTCGGCGCGGGATTCCTGACGGCGCTGGCCTACATGGTGTTCGAGGCATCGCTGATCGGCATTTTCTCGTTCTTCGGCAATGATCTGTTCAAGTCGTTCTTCGGCGTCGACGTGCCGTGGATTCTCTTCGCGGTGGTGATGCTCGCCGTGAACGCGGTGCTGACCTACTTCGACATCAACCTGGCCGCCAAGGTGCTCGCCGTGTTCCTGATCACCGAGATCATCATGCTGGCCATGATGGCGCTGTCGGTGGTGTTCACCGGCGGCGGTCCGCAGGGCTGGTCACTGGGATCGCTCAACCCGCTCAACGGTTTTCAGAGTCTGTCCGGTGAGGTGCCCGGTGCGGACGGCAGCATGATCACGGTCGCCGGATCCGCGGGCGTCGGTCTGTTCTTCGCGTTCTGGTCGTGGGTGGGCTTCGAGTCCAGCGCGATGTACGGCGAGGAGTCGCGCAATCCCAAGAAGATCATCCCGATCGCGGTGATCAGCTCGGTGGTGGGCATCGGTACCTTCTACGTCCTGGTCTCGTGGTTGGCCATCGTCGGCACCGGACCGCAGAACGCCGTTGCGCTGGCGCAGGATTCGGCCACCGCGGGTGACATCTTCTTCACCCCGGTACACGAGCACCTCGGACAGTGGGCCGTCGATCTGTTCAAGATCCTGCTGATGTCGGGCTCCTTCGCCTGCGGTATGGCGTTCCACAACTGCGCTGCCCGTTACCTTTACGCGCTCGGCCGCGAGAACGTCATTCCCGGCATGCGCCAGACCATCGGTGCCACCCACCCCGTGCACGGCTCACCGCATGTCGCGGGATTCGTGCAGACCGGTTTCGCGACCGCGGTGGTGATGTTCTTCGACATCACCGGACGTGACCCGTACACCGGGTTGTACGGCCTGATGGCATTGCTGGGTACCACGGCCATCATGATCGTCCAGGCGCTGGCAGCCTTCTCGGTGATCTCGTACTTCCATGTCCAGAAGCGCCATCCCGAGACGGCGAACTGGTTCACCACGTTCCTGGCTCCGCTGCTGGGTGGGGTCGGCATGCTCTACGTCATCTACCTGCTCGCCCAGAACGCGTCGTTTGCTGCTGGTTCAGCCGCTTCTGACTGGATCTTCACAGCGATCCCGTATGTTGTCGGCATCGCCGGAATCGGTGGTGTGCTGTGGGCGCTGGTCCTGAAATTCAGGGATCCGGAACGGTATTCCGACCTGGGTCGGACCGTGTTGGAGGAGGCGCACGAACGCTGAGCAGGGGGTGCACGCGATGAGTTTCTCGAACATCATGGACTCCAACAGCTACACCGGTCAGTCGGCCGATCCCGACACCGAGAAGCTGATCGAGGCCCGCACCCACCTGCTGGGCCCGGCGTACCGGCTGTTCTACGAGCGGCCGGTACACCTGGTCCGCGGCAGCGGCAGCCACATGTTCGACGCGGACGGCGCGCGTTACCTCGACGCGTACAACAACGTCGTCAGCGTCGGGCACTGCCACCCGCACGTGGTCGCCGCCCTCACCCGCCAGGCCGAGACGCTCAACACCCACACCCGCTACCTGCACGAGGGCATCGTGGAGTACTCGCAGCGGTTGCTCGCCACCTTTCCGGCGGAACTCGACCAGGTGATGTATGCCTGCACCGGTTCGGAGGCCAACGACCTGGCCCTGAGGGTGGCCCAGAGGTACACCGGGGCGCGCGGCGTGATCGTCACCCGCGACGCCTACCACGGCAATACCGAAGCGGTGACGGCGATTTCACCGTCACTCGGCGGTGCGACCACCATCGGATCCCATGTGCGCGCGGTGTCCGCGCCGGACAGTTACCGCTCGGGTGCCGAAGTGGCAGAGCGTTTTCTGGCCGATGTGGAAGCTGCGATCGCCGATCTGAAGGCGGCCGGGGTCGGCCTGAGCGCTCTGATCGTGGACACCTTCTTCTCCTCCGACGGCATCTATCCCGATCCCTCGGTGCTGGCGCCTGCGGTGGCAGCGGTGCGTGCGGCCGGCGGGGTGTTCATCGCCGACGAGGTGCAGCCCGGTTTCGGCCGAACCGGGGAGACCATGTGGGGTTTCACCCGCCACGGTGTCGTGCCCGATCTGGTCACCATGGGCAAGCCGATGGCCAACGGGTTGCCGGTGGCGGCGATGGCCGCCCGCAGCGAGGTGCTGGAGGCCTTCGCCCGGGAGGTGCCGTACTTCAACACCTTCGGAGGAAATCCGGTGTCGATGGCGGCCGCGGCCGCGGTGCTGGACGTCATCGAGGGTGAGGATCTGATGGCCAACGCGGCGCGGGTCGGCACGGCCCTGCGCGACGAACTGACCCGCCTGACCGCCGACGATCCACACGTCGGCGATGTTCGCGGCGCCGGACTGTACGTCGGTGTCGAGATGGTGACCGACCGCGCCGGGGCAGGCCCTGACCGGGCCGCGGCGCACGATCTGGTCAACGCGATGCGGGACCGCAAGGTGCTGATCTCGGTTTGCGGGGCACAGGGCAGTGTGCTGAAGGTGAGACCTCCCCTGGTATTCTCTCTGTCGGATGTGGACTGGTTCTGCACCGAATTCGCCGATGCGCTGCGGGAGCTGCGCTGAGCAAAAGCAGAGCATCTGGCCGTCCAAACCCTGATGAGGGAAGCTGTATCAGTGCCAGAGGCAGTCGTCGCTACCGCGATCTATATTGCGTCGCCCGAAGGTGACACCGGAAAGTCGACCATTGCGCTCGGCATTCTTCACCGACTTGCTGCGACCGTGCCGAGGGTGGGGGTGTTCCGCCCGATCACCCGGCTGGGCGAGGACCGCGACTACATCCTCGAACTGTTGCTGGCCAGTGCCACGGCCGGATTGAGTTACGACGAGTGCGTCGGGGTCAGCTACCAGCAGGTACACGAGGATCCCGACGTCGCGATCGCCGAGATCGTCGACCGGTTCCACCGCGTGGCCGAGAAGTGCGACGCCGTGCTGATCGTCGGCAGTGACTACACCGACATCGCCACCCCCAGCGAGCTCAGCATGAACGCCCGCATCGCGGTCAACCTCGGCGCGCCCGTCGTGCTCGCGGTCAAGGCCGCCGACCGCACACCTACCGAGGTGGCCCATGTGGTCGAGGTGTGCCTGGCCGAGCTGAACCACCAGCATGCGCATGCCGCGGCCGTCGTCGCCAACCGGTGCGACCCGGCCCAGCTGGATGCGGTGGCCCAGGCCCTCAAACCGCTCGGCCCGCCCGCGTATGTGCTCCCCGAGGAGCCGTTGCTGGTCGCCCCGTCGGTCGCCGAACTGCAGGTGGCGGTCGACGGCACGATGATCGCCGGGGACCCCGAGCTGCTGTCGCGCGAGGCGATGGGCGTGATGGTCGCCGGGATGACCGCCGAGCACTGCCTGGAGCGGC
This sequence comes from Mycolicibacterium peregrinum, assembly GCF_001665785.1. Taxonomy (GTDB): domain Bacteria; phylum Actinomycetota; class Actinomycetes; order Mycobacteriales; family Mycobacteriaceae; genus Mycobacterium; species Mycobacterium peregrinum_A. The sequence goes on along the minus strand of NZ_LZSO01000047.1, from coordinate 87,682 downwards.
TGACCGAGGGCGTTGCGGTGGTGACCCCGGGGGACCGGTCCGACGTGGTGCTGGCGTTGGTGAGTGCTCATGCGGCAGAAGGCTTTCCGTCACTGTCCTGCATCATCCTCAACGGCGGCCTCGATCTGCACCCGGCCATCGCATCGCTGGTGGAAGGGCTCGGGCTGCGGCTGCCGATCGTGGCCACCAAGTACGGCACCTTCGAGACCGCCAGCCGGGTCGCCGGTGCCCGCGGCCGCGTCACGGCGGCATCGCAGCGGAAGATCGACACCGCGCTGGCGTTGATGGACAAGCACGTCGACGTCAACGACCTGCTCGCGCAGCTGAGCATTCCGATCCCCGCGGTCACCACGCCGCAGATGTTCACCTACCAACTGCTCGACCAGGCCCGCTCCGACCGCAGGCGCATCGTGCTGCCCGAAGGCACCGACGACCGCATCCTCAAGGCGGCAGGCCGTCTGCTCCAGCACGAGGTGGCCGAGCTGACGATCCTCGGCGAGGAGAGTCAGATCCGTTCCCGGGCAGCCGAACTGGGGGTGAACCTCGACGCCGCCGTCGTTCTGGATCCGCTCACCAGTGAGCTGTGCGATCAGTTCGCCGAGCAGTACGCCGAGCTGCGCCGCAAGAAGGGCGTGACGGTCGAGCAGGCGCGCGAGATCATCCACGACGTCTCGTATTTCGGCACCATGCTGGTGCACAACGAGATGGTGGACGGCATGGTCTCGGGTGCCGCGCACACCACCGCGCACACCGTGCGGCCTGCCTTCGAGATCATCCGCACGGCGCCGGGGATCTCGACGGTGTCGAGCATCTTCCTGATGTGCCTGGCCGACCGGGTGCTGGCCTACGGCGACTGTGCGATCGTGCCCGATCCGACCTCGGAACAACTCGCCGACATCGCGATCTCGTCGGCGCGCACCGCGGCGCAGTTCGGCATCGATCCGCGGGTCGCCATGCTGTCGTATTCGACGGGAACCTCGGGTACCGGGGCCGACGTCGACAAGGTCCGGGTGGCAACCGAGCTGGTGCGGCAACGTGAGCCGGATCTGTTGGTGGAGGGGCCGATTCAGTACGACGCGGCGGTGGAGCCGTCGGTGGCGGCGACGAAGATGCCCGACTCACCGGTGGCGGGGCGCGCCACCGTGTTGATCTTCCCCGACCTCAACACCGGTAACAACACGTACAAGGCGGTGCAGCGCAGCGCCGGTGCCATCGCGATCGGCCCGGTCCTGCAGGGCTTGAACAAGCCGGTCAACGATCTGTCCCGGGGAGCCCTGGTGGAGGACATCGTCAACACCGTGGCCATCACTGCGATCCAGGCACAGGGGCAGTCATGACGGTTCTGGTGATCAACTCGGGATCCTCATCGCTGAAATACGCCGTCGTGAAACCGGCTTCGGGAGAGTTCCTGGCCGACGGCATCATCGAGCAGATCGGCTCGGCGCAGGTTCCCGATCACGATGCCGCACTGCGGGCAGCGTTCGACGAGCTGGCGGGCCAGGGCCTGCACCTGGACACCCTCGGGCTGGTGGCGGTCGGCCACCGGGTGGTGCACGGCGGCAGGGCCTTCTACTGCCCGACGCTGATCGACAGTGAGCTGATCAGCAAGCTCGTAGAGCTGTCTCCGCTGGCCCCGCTGCACAATCCGCCGGCGATCCTGGGCATCGAGGTGGCCCGCAAGCTGCTGCCCGATCTGCCGCACGTGGCGGTGTTCGACACCGCGTTCTTCCACAACCTGCCCGCAGCGGCGGCCACCTACGCCATCGATCGCGAAGTGGCCGAGCGCTGGGACATCCGCCGCTACGGCTTCCACGGCACCTCGCACGAGTACGTGAGCCGGCAGGCCGCCGCCTTCCTGGACCGGCCCTACGACTCGCTGAATCAGATTGTGCTGCACCTGGGCAACGGTGCGTCGGCGTCGGCGATCGCCGGTGGCAGGCCTGTGGACACCTCGATGGGGATGACGCCGATGGAGGGCCTGGTGATGGGCACTCGCAGCGGCGACATCGACCCCGGCATCATCTTGTTCCTGCGCCGGGCGGCGGGTATGGACGTCGAGGACATCGACACGATGCTCAACCGCCAGTCGGGTGTGCTCGGGCTCGGTGGCGAGAACGACTTCCGCACGTTGCGCAAACGCATCGAATCCGGTGACGAGAACGCGCAATTGGCGTACGACGTCTACATCCACCGGCTCCGCAAATACGTCGGCGCCTATCTGGCGGTGCTGGGCCGCACCGACGTCATCAGCTTCACCGCGGGCGTCGGGGAGAACGACGCCACGGTGCGCCGCGACGCCCTGGCGGGGCTGTCCGCGCTGGGGATCCAGATCGACGAGGAACTCAACGCGTCACCATCGCGTGACGCGCGGCGGATCTCGACACCCGAGTCACCCGTGACGGTGTTGGTGGTGCCGACCGACGAGGAATTGGCGATCGCGAAGGCCTGTGCCGCGTTGGCCTGACCCCGCCTCAGCCCGGCAATCGCCGATTGAGCACCAGCCCGGCCAGCGCCGCCGCGGCAAGCGTCAGCGTGGCGAGGATGATCCATCCCGCGCTGGCGTCGGCCGGCACGAGTTGGAATCCGATCTGCTGCTGCAACGTGCGGTACACCTCCTCCAGTGAGCCGATGGTGTCGGCGTGGAACACCCGGTCGTCGCCGGACAGCTTGCTGATCTGCTGCAAGGTCTGATCGTCGACGGGAACGGCGACCTGCTGGTCGTTGAGGTTGACGTAGCCCTCGGGGGTTCCGAAGGAGATTGTCGAGATCGGAACCCCTTGCGCTTTGGCGGCCCGGGCGGCGGCGAAGGCCCCGCGTGGCTGATCGGGATCCAGCGGCACGGTCTCCTTGCCGTCGGATTCCAGCACGATGCGCGCGGGCGGTGTCCCGTCGCCGCCTCCGATCACTCCGCTCACCGTGGCGATCGCCTGCAGCGCGGTGTAGATGCCCTCGCCGGTCGCGGTACGTTCGGCCGGTTCGAGTTTGTCGATCGCGGCTTTCATGGGTGCCCGCTTGGTCGTGGGCGGTACCAACAACGTTGCGGTGCCGGCGAATGCCACCAACCCGAGGTTGACGCTCGGGTTGAGACCGTCGACGAATTTCTTGCCCGCCTCCTGGGCCGCCGCCAGCCGGTTGGGGGCGACGTCGGTGGCGGACATCGACTCCGAGACGTCGATGACGAGCATGACCACGGCACGATTGCGCGGTATCAGGTGATCGCGCGTCGGGTCGGCCAAAGCGATTGTCAGCAGCAGGATGGAGATCAGCACCAGGGCCGCCGGTACATGTCGCAACCGGCGCGCCCGCGAAGGGGCCACCGCGACCAGGACATCCATGTTGGCGAACCTGAGCACCGGGATGCCCTTCGCCCGGTACCGGTGAACGTAAAGGGCGAGCAGTCCGACCGCGACCAGCGCGCACAGGAAGAACCAGCGGTGCTGGAATCCGGACAACGACAAAACGCCCACACCCGCAGCCTGTGGCCGTAGTCCTCACAACGCCAGCACAATCAGCTGGCGGAATGCTGCCAGGTTCGCGGCGTACGTTCCGGACGTGCCTGACTGGGTGGCGCTGCTGCTGATCCTCATCACCGGGACGGGCTACTACGTGTGCCGCCGGCGCGCTCGAGGCGCGGGTACCGTCGTCCCGTCACAGGCCTGGTGCTTCGGCGCCGGCCTGGTGTGGTGGTTGCTGGCCACGAACAGTGTCATCGCGGGGTATGCCCCGGTGCTGTTCTGGGTGCGCGCCCTGCAGGTGCTGCTGTTGCTGTACGTCGTGCCGTTCCTGTTGGCCATGGGCCGGCCGGTGACCGTGCTGCGCGAGGCGTCGAGCCCGAACATCCGCGCTCGCCTCGACGCGGCACTCGGATCGGCAACGGCCCGCGTGGTGCTGTCGCCGCCGGTGACCTCGGTGCTGATGCTGGCGACGCCGTGGCTGCTCTATCTGACTCCGTGGTACGTCGCCTCGATGGTGAACCCGGTGATCGCGAATGCGACCCGGATTATGCTGTCCGCCATCGGTTTCGGCTATTTCTACACCCGACTGCAGTCCGATCCGGTGCCACGACGGTACTCACCGCTGCTGTCGATCGGGATCAGTGTGGCCGAGGGGCTGGGTGACGGTGTCCTCGGCCTGGTGCTGTGGCTCGGCCCGCTGATCGCCTACGACTATTACTCTGCGCTACAACGGGATTGGGGTCCAAGTCTGCGAGATGACCAGACGCTGGGCGCGGGGGTGTTGTGGATCCTGGGTGACGTGCTGGGTGTCCCCTTCATCATGGTGCTGATGCGGGCACTCGGGACTCACGAGCGCACCCGGGCCGCCGAGATCGACGCCGAGCTTGATGCCGAGATCGACGCCGGAGCGGCGGAGGGGAGCGCCGGCACCTCCGCACTCTGGTGGGAATCGGACCCGCAACTGCGCGACCGCTATCACCGATGACGAACTCAGAAGGTACTCATGGGCCGCACGCTGTTGGCCAGGTCGATCAGGGCATAGCGGTGCGACTGGGTGGGGGCGACCCGGGCCAGCGCCCGCAGTGAGGCCTCCACACCGAGCTTGAGACCGTGCTCGGTGAACGGGAATCCGAGGATGTGATTGCTGCTCGCCGTGTTGTCGGCCAGCCAGTCCATCGCGGTGCCCAGTACCAGTGCCCGGATCTGCAGCACGCGCGGCTCGGAATCGGGCAGGGCCTCCACCCGTCGCGCCGCATCGCGGATGTTCTGCTCGGTGATCTCACCGGTGGACCGACCGGACAGCAGGGTGACCGCGCTGGTCAGCCGGGCGGTGGTGAAATGCCGTGAGGTGGGCGGAACCTGGTCCAGGGTCTGGACCGCCTCGTCCCGCGACCCGGCCACCGACTGGGCGCGGGCCAACCCGAAGCCGGCCGAGATCACGCCGTTGTCGGTGCACCACACGGTGTTGTAGAACTTCAGCTCGTCGGCGGTGCCGGCCAGCTCGGCCGTCGCGGCCAACGCCAGCTTGGGGGCCAGCTCCCCGGGCAGGGTGTCCAGCACCTCGGTGAAATGCTTTGTCGCCGAGTCGTAATCGGCCGAGAGCATCTCGGCCACCGCGCGGAACCAGACCAGCTGCCAGCGCCACCCGGCCCAGGTCGCCAGGTCGTCGAGCTTGCGGGTGGCCTTGGCGACGTCGCCCAGATCGAGCAGGGCACGCGCCTCCATCAACGGAAGCTCCACCGATTCCGAGAGGTCCACGCCTTCGGCATCGATCGCGCCGTGCCGAGCGGCCCGCAACTGGTCGAGGGTGTGCACAGGCTGGCTGAGCACACTGGCCACCAGCATCGGGGCGCCGACATCGGTGCGGTCCACCAGCGGTACCGGCAGCGCCCGCACGATCTCCTGCGCGGTCAGTTTCTCCGAATGCACCTGCCCGTCGACGTAGACGTCGGTGTGCGCAACCAGCAGATCCACTCCGAATGTGGATCGCGACGGGCTGAACACGGTCGACAGACCAGGCCGGGGGCTGCCGGTGTCGGCTGCCACGACCTCGCGCAACACCCCGAGCAGCTGGGACGACATCTCCTCGGCGCTGCGGAATCGGCGTCGCGGATCCGGGTCGATGGCGCGGCGCAGGAACCGGCCGAAGGAATCGTAGGTGTCGAGCACCGGGTCCTCGGACGGCAGGCCGTCGACGTAGCGACCCCGCCGGGTCCGCAGGTTCAAGGTCAGCGCGGCCAGCGTGCGCCCCACGGTGTAGATGTCGGTGGCCACCGTCGGGCCGGTGCGCACGATCTCGGGCGCTTGGAAACCCGGTGTGCCGTAAAGATATCCGTAGGAGTTGAGCTTCGACACCGCACCGAGGTCGATCAGCTTGAGCTGCTCTTCGGTGATCATGATGTTCTCGGGCTTCAGGTCGTTGTAGGCCAGCCCGATCGAATGCAGATAGCCGAGTGCGGGCAGGATCTCGAGCATGTAGCCGATGGCCTCGGCCACCGGAAGCCGGGTTCCCCTGGCTTGTTTGAGCGAAGTTCCGCCGACGTACTCCATCACGATGTAGCCGACCGGGTTGCCGTGCTTGTCATCGTGTTCGACGAAGTTGTAGATCTTCACGATTCCCGGGTGGGTCACCTCGGCCAGGAACTGACGCTCGGCCATGGCGATCACCTGGGCCTCGGCGTCACCGGAATGCACCAGACCCTTGAGGACGACGGGACGTTCGTTCACGTTGTGGTCGAACGCCAGATACACCCAGCCCAGCCCACCGTGGGCGATACAGCCCTTGATCTCGTACTGGTCGGCGACGATCTCACCCGGCGACAGCTGCGGCAGGAACGAGTAGGCGCTGCCGCAGTGGGGGCACCAGCCCTCCGACAGGGCATGTCCGTCGGACGAGGACCTGCCGACCGGCTTGCCGCAGTTCCAGCAGAACCGCTTCTGTTCGGCCACGACCGGATTGGTCATCAACGCCGTCAACGGATCCCGCTCGGGTACCCGCGCGATCTCGACCAGTCCGCCACCCAGTCTTCGGATCGGCGAGAGCATCCGGGTGGCGATCGTGGCAAGGTTCTGCGGTTCGGTGTCGCCGCCGCCGAACGTCGGATCGTCGGAATCGTCGAACTCGGGACGGAACACCGCCTGGGTCGCCATGGGCCGCAGGGTCGACTGCGAATCCAACTCGAGGTCGTCGAGGCTCGCCGGCTGCGTCCCGGGGCCGCCCTCGGTGTCGGGGGTGTCCGGGAGTCCGCTGTCGTCGGGCTTTTTCATCAGTCGACGTACCTCGCGGCCGGGGGCGACGGCGCCGGCCCCAGGACCGTCAACCACTTGCGGTACAACGTGTTCCAGGTGCCGTCGCGGCGGATGCGTTCCAGCGTCGCGTTGACGACCCGGACCAGCGGCGTGTTGTCCAGGTTCAGCCCGATGCCGTAGGGCTCCTCGTTGAGGCTGGGGCCGACGATGTGCAGATACGGATCCTGGGCCACCAGCCCGGCCAGGATCGAATCGTCGGTACTGACCGCATCGGCCTGACGCTGCTGCAGCGCCACCAGGCAATCGGCCCAGGTCACCACCGAGACGATGATCGGTGACGGGCTGATCTGCTGGATCCGCTTGAGCGACGTGGTCCCGTCCACCACGCACACCCGCTTGCCCGAGAGGTCGGACGCCTGCGAGATGTTGGAGTCCCGCGCGGCCAGGATGCGTTGGTGGGCCATGAAATAGACCGTGGAAAAGTTGATCTCCTTGCGGCGCTCGCAGGTGATCGTCATGGTCTTGACCACGATGTCGACCTGATTGTTCTGCAGTGCGGTGATGCGGTCGGCCGAGGACAGGATGCGGTACTCGACCTGTGACGGCGTGCCGAAGATGTCGCGCGCGACCTCCCCGGCGATGTCGACGTCGAACCCGTTGATCTGACCGGTGATCGGATCGCGGAACGAGAACAGATTGCTGCCGATGTCGAGCCCGACGACCAACCGCCCGCGGTCGCGGATCTTCGCCACCGCCGCGTCGGCGTCGGCCTGATTGCTGAACGGCCGCAGGCTGGCCGTGCGGTTGCACTCGTCGGTGTCCTGCGTCGGCACCCGAACCGGCTGGGGCGCAAGCTCCTGCATGCCGGCCGGGCTGGGCGGCGCCAGCGTCATCGTCGGCAACGTCAACGCCGGTGCGCTCTGACTGCACCCGGCCACCGCCAGGGTCGCGGTCAGGACGGCCAACGCCTTCTTCATCTTCCTCATCAGCGGCTGTCTCTTCTTCGCGCAAGCGCTCATCAGCGGCTGTCTCTTCTTCGCGCAAGCGCTCATCAGCGGTACTCACTCAGTCGGGGCCACAGTCCCAACGCCACCGCCAGCGCCGCGGCCACACTGAGCAGCGCGGCGCCCACCGTCGCACCGGACAGCACCCGGCGGGCATTGGCGATGTCGTTGCGCAACTGGCTGCGGCTCTGTTCGATGCCCTTGGACAACACGTCGTCGAGCTTGTCGAAGGCCGATGTGGAATCGTCCTCGCCGGTGCCCAGCGCCACCTGCGTCGCCGCCTGGTAGTTGCCCACCGCGATGTATGCGTTGATCCGGTCATCGGCCGTGCGCCATTTGGTGAGCAGATCTTCGGCACCCGTCAGATCGCTCTTGTCGATGCGGGTGTCACGGGCCAGATATTGGGCGAGCTGCTGCTGCATTGCCTCGATGCGTTGGTAGTAGGACTGCTTACGCAGGTTTTCGTCGCCACGCCGGATCAGCGCCAGTGTCTCGTCGGCCCGGGCCTGCTGGGCGGTGATGGCCAGGTTGGTCACTGTCTTGAGGGATTCGGCGGCCGTGTCCTTGGCGCTGCGGCTGTCCGACGTGGAGATCACCAGCGCCGTCGTGACCCAGATCAGCATGATCAGCACGGCCATCCCGCCGGCCACGAAACCGATGTTGACCCGGCGCCGGGTGCGTCGCGCCAGCCAGCGGTTGGCGAACGCGCCGAACATCAACGTCGCCAGCACCACCAACATCACCGCGGCCGGGATTCGGGTGGAGGCGGTGGTCTCGGCGTCCACCCGGGCCGAGGTCTCCTCGTAAAGGCGTTGCGCGTCGGGCAGGATCTGCGACTGCATCAGCGCCGAGGCTTCCGACAGGTACGACGAACCCACCGGGTTGCCGGCCCGGTTGTTGGTCCGCGCGGTCTCCACCAGGCCGGTGTAGACCGCCAGCCGGGCGTTGATCCGGCCGAGCAACTGCACCAGCGATTCGTCGGTCAGCCCGCTCGACGCACGGGTGACCGCCACGGACGCATCGGTGATGGCTTGCTCGTAGCGCTGCCGGACATCGCGGGGCTCGGCGCCGGCGATGAAGGCCGTGGCCGCGGCGGCGTCGGCGACCGACAGTGTGGTGTAGAGCTGGCCCGCCGCGAACGCCAGGGGCTCGGTGTGATCGAGCACGGTGGTCAGCGCCTGCTGGCGGTCGTTAATCGTGGTGGAAGTGGCGAACGCACTGGCGATCACAAGTGCCGACAACACCAGCCCGATGGTCAGGATGCGGCCCGGAGTGGTCCACAGAAACCACCACCGCGGATGGGCAGGCGTGGTCGGCGACCGGGACGCGAGCGGTTCGGTCGAGGGATGTGCCAACTCCACAGTCACCTGCGCACGGACCTCATTTATTTCGGTGCTTACGGCTGTTCCCACACTATAAAAAAATTCTAAGAGCGCCCACTTAGGCTCGCGGAGAAATTGAGGTCCACCGAAACACACGACGTTCCCTAAGCTGTACGCGTGCGTGGCGACGGTGACGGCTGGGTGTTCTCCGACAACGGCGCCCGGTATTGGGGGCGTCACGGTGCCGCCGGGTTACTCCTGCGCGCGCCGTGGCCGGGTGGATCTGCCGCTGTGCTGCTGCAACACCGCGCACCGTGGAGTCATCAGGGCGGAACCTGGGCCTTGCCCGGAGGTGCCCGTGACAGTCACGAGACCGCCGAGCAGGCCGCGGTGCGGGAAGCCAACGAGGAAGCCGGCGTGACGGCCGAGCAGCTCACCGTGCGGACCACAGTGGTGACGGCCGAGGTGGCCGGTATCGGTGGCACGCACTGGAGCTACACCACCGTGATCGCCGACGTGCCCGAACCGCTGGAGACCATCCCGAACCGGGAGAGCTCGGAATTGCGTTGGGTGGCCGAGGACGAAGTCGCGGCACTGCCGCTGCATCCCGGGTTCGCCGCCAGCTGGGAGCAGCTGCGGACGGTGACAGCCTCGCTGCCGCTCGAGGTCAACCCGCCGCGCTGATCGCGGTCTTGAGTTCGGCGGCAGCGGCGCGCGGATCCTCGGCGGCGGTGATCGCGCGGACCACCACGATGCGCCGGGCCCCGGCCGCCAGCACCTCGGGCAGCCGCTGCTGATCGATCCCGCCGATCGCGAACCATGGCTTGCCCGGATTGAGAGCCGCCGTCGAGCGCACCAGGTCCAGTCCCGGCGCGGTCCGGCCCGGCTTGGTGGGAGTCGGCCAGCACGGGCCGACGCAGAAGTAGTCCACCTGCTCATCAATGGCGGCCGCGGCTTGCGCGGCGTCATGGGTGGAGCGGCCGATCACCGGACGGTGCCCGATGATGCCCCGCGCGACGTCCAGCGGCAGATCGTCCTGGCCCAGGTGCAGCACGTCGGCCCCGGCCGCCAGCGCGATATCGGCGCGGTCGTTGACCGCCAGCAGTGCGCTGTGGCGGCGCGCCGCGTCGGCCAGGATCTCCAGCGCCTCGAGTTCGTGTCGGGCCTCCAGCGGGCCGAACTGTTTCTCGCCGGCCGAACCCTTGTCGCGCAGCTGGATCAGATCCACCCCGCCGGCCAGCGCCGCATCGGCGAATTCGGCCAGGTCACCGCGCTCCCGGCGGGCGTCGGTGCACAGGTAGAGGGTGGCGCGTTGCAGACGGTCGACCGGTGATTCCACACCGCGACGGTAGCCGGTACCGCCCGAGTACCCTGGACTGGCAATCAATACGGGAGTCCCGGGGACGCGGGGCTGAGAGTGGGCACACGGACCGGCCCTGACCGTCACACCTGATCCGGGTCATGCCGGCGTAGGGAGCGGAGTATGGCAGCAGCAGGAGCCAGGACACTCGCCGTCATCGGCGGCGGTGTGATCGGTCTGTCTGTCGCACGCCGGGCTGCACTCGACGGTTGGACCGTCCGGCTGCACTGCACCACCGAGCGCGGGGCTTCATGGGTCGCCGGCGGCATGCTGGCCCCGCACAGCGAAGGCTGGCCGGGTGAAGAGCAGATGCTGCAGATCGGTCTGGAATCGCTGAAGCTGTGGCACTCCGGATTCCTGGACGGGCTGGCGCCCGAAGTGGTCACCGCGCGGGAGTCGCTGGTGGTCGCGGTCGACCGGGCCGATGTGGCCGACCTGCACACCGTGGCCGAATGGCTGTCGGCCCAGGGGCAGCCCGTCGAGGTGACGACGGCCGCGCGGGATGTGGAACCGCTACTGGCACAGGGCATCCGGCACGGTTTTCGGGCCACCACCGAACTCGCGGTGGACAACCGGGCCGTGGTCGACGGGCTGGCCGCACACTGCGAGCGACTGGCGGTGCGGTGGGCCGGGCCCGTCGAGAACCTGGACGACGTAGAGGCGGACGTCCGGGTGGTCGCCAACGGCATCGACTCCCCGAAGCTCCTGCCCGGTCTGCCGGTGCGCCCGGTCAAGGGTGAGGTACTGCGGCTGCGGTGGCGTCAGGGTTGTATGCCCGTGCCGCAGCGCGTGATCCGGGCCCGGGTGCACGGCCGCCCGGTGTACCTGGTGCCGCGGGCCGACGGCGTGGTGGTCGGTGCCACCCAGTACGAGCACGGTCGCGATACCGCGCCGGTGGTCAGCGGCGTGCGCGACCTTCTCGATGACGCCTGCGCGGTGGTGCCCGCGCTCGGTGAGTACGAACTGGCCGAGACCGCGGCGGGGCTGCGGCCGATGACACCGGACGGGTTGCCGATCGTCGAACGTGTCGACGAGCGCACCCTGGTGGCGGTCGGGCACGGCCGGAATGGATTTCTGTTGGCGCCGTGGACCGCTGAGCGGATCGCGGCTGAACTCAAGATGAGCGTGGGAGCGAAATGATCACCATCACGGTCAACGACGAGACCCTCGAGGTGGACGAGCAGACCACCATCGAAGGGCTGCTGGAAACCCGCGGCTTCCCCGACAAGGGCATTGCCGTCGCGCTGGACTGGACGGTGCTGCCCCGCGCGGAGTGGGACCAGACATTGTCCGACGGTGCCCGGGTGGAGGTCGTGACGGCGGTGCAGGGTGGCTGACTCCGTCCAGGCGGCGGGCAGGAGCGCAGCGACCGGGGAATCAAAACTCAGTATCGGCGGCCGGGAGTTCGGCTCCCGGCTGATCATGGGCACCGGCGGCGCACCGAATCTGGCTGTGCTGGAAGAGGCCCTGGTCGCCTCGGGGACAGAGTTGACGACGGTGGCCATGCGACGGGTCGACGCCGAGACCGGCACTGGCGTGCTCGACCTGCTCAACCGCCTCGGCATCGCAGCGCTGCCCAACACCGCGGGTTGTCGCGGCGCGGCCGAGGCGGTGCTGACGGCGCAGTTGGCCCGTGAGGCGCTGGGCACCGACATGGTCAAACTCGAAGTCATCGCCGACGAACGCACACTGCTGCCCGATGCCATCGAATTGGTCAAGGCCGCAGAACAATTGGTAGACGACGGGTTCATCGTCCTGCCCTACACCAATGACGACCCGGTGCTGGCCCGCCGGCTGGAGGACACCGGCTGTGCCGCGGTCATGCCCCTGGGCTCGCCGATCGGTACCGGCCTGGGTATCTCCAACCCGCACAACATCGAGATGATCGTCGAGCAGGCGGGGGTGCCGGTGGTGCTGGACGCCGGGATCGGCACGGCATCGGATGCGGCTCTGGCGATGGAATTGGGTTGTGACGCCGTGCTGTTGGCCACGGCCGTCACCCGCGCTTCAGATCCGCCGACCATGGCCGCGGCGATGTCGGCTGCCGTGACCGCCGGATACCTGGCGCGTCAGGCGGGCCGCATCCCGAAGCGATTCTGGGCGCAGGCGTCGAGCCCCGCCCTGTGAAGCGCTATGTCGCGCTGGGCAGTTCGATGGCTGCCGGGCCGGGGATCAAGCCGTCGGCTGAAGGGGCGCCGTGGCAGGCGGGCCGCTCGGCGCGAAATTACCCGCACCTGGTGGCTGCCGAACTCGGGCTGAACCTGGTGGACGTGACGTACTCCGGCGCCACCACCGCGCATGTGCTGCGCGATCGGCAGAACGGTGCGCCACCGCAGATCGAGGCACTCGACGGATCCGAGGCCCTGGTCACGGTCACCATCGGCGGCAACGACGCCGGCTACGTGCCCCAGCTGATGGCCGCTGCGTTGCCGCGTTTCACCCGGTCCCTGCCGTTGGTGGGGCCGCTGCTTCGTGGACTGCTCGACCCCGACGCGCGGGAAACCGCGTTGACCCAAGTGGCTGATTCTCTCGTGACGGTGGGGCGTGAGATCCGCCGGCGAGCGCCCCAGGCGCAGGTGTTGTTCGTGGACTACCTGACCATGCTGCCGCCGGAAGGCGTCGCTGCGTCGCCGTTGTCGCAGACCGATGCGGCGCTGGGGCGGCACGTCGCAGCCACGCTGGAACGGCTCACCGGAGAGGCTGCCGCCGAGACGGGCTGCGGGTGGGTGCGCGCCGCGCAGGCGAGCCTGACGCACCATGCCTGGTCGGCCCGGCCCTGGACCACCCGGCCGGGGCTGCCCTGGCCATGCCGGCCCGCGCCGCTGCACCCGAACGCCGAAGGCATGCGCGCGGTTGCCGATCTGGTCGTGGCGCAGGCCGGATTCGACGCCTGAATTCGTGCCTTCGGCGCTGATGGCGACGTGTAACAATCTTCTCAACGCTTCTCGATGGAGATAACTGCCGCTTCTGGCTTGGATTGAGGGAGGTGCCATGGCCCTCGGGTTGAATGGTGACGAGCTTCGGAAGAAGTCTGCCCAACTGTCGAAATTCGCAGCCGATCGCGCCCAGCACGAGCGCCGGGTGGCTGAGATCGCGGGTGAGCTCACCGGGACCTGGACGGGAACGTCGGGGTCGGCTGTCCAGACCGCACTCTCGAACTACCTCACACAGGCGTCCGATGTCCGCCGGGAAGAGGTCGACATGTCGCACCTCCTCAGCGAAGCGATTGCGGCATATGAGGGGACCGACAGTGATGCTGCCGGCTCGCTGGCCCAGTCCATGAACATTTGAGACAGAAGGTTTGCGGATGAGCACTGATATCACCGTCCAGTTCGAACGCACGCGGCAACTGGCCGCCGAGCTGGATGCCGAGGCGGCCAAGGTCAAGCAGATCCTGGAAGAAGAGACCGCGCTGATGGCCGACATCGGGGGGATGTGGAGCGGCACAGCGTCGGAACAGTTCAATCAGCAGTATCGCGAGTGGAACAAGGAAGCCGACGAAGAGGCTCAGGCGCTGGACCAGCTGTGTGCCGCGGTTCACGCGGGCATCGACACCCTCAACACCACCGAGTCCGATGTGGCGGGAATGTTCACCTGATCTGAACCTGAGCAGTCAGAACGACACCGCCTGCAATGATGGCGGTGATGATCGAACTGACCGGGCTGACAAAGCTCTACGGCACCCACCGCGCTGTCGACGATCTGACGTGCACCGTCGAACCAGGCGTCGTCACCGGCTTCCTCGGGCCCAACGGCGCGGGCAAGACCACCACGATGCGGCTGATCCTCGGGCTGGACCATCCCAGCGCCGGGACCGCGACCATCGATGGCAAGCACTACCGGGAACTGCGTGACCCGCTGCGCACGGTCGGCGCTCTGCTCGACGCGCGCCAGGCCCATCCGAACCGCACCGCCCGCAACCACCTGCGCTGGATCGCCGCGGCCAACCGGATCCCGGCGACCCGGGTGGACGAGGTGCTCGAGACCGTCGGGCTGACGGCGGCGGGGGACCGCAACGCCGGGGCACTGTCGTTGGGTATGAGCCAGCGGTTGGGGATCGCCGCCGCGCTGTTGGGCGACCCGCCGGTACTGCTGTTCGACGAACCGGTCAACGGCCTGGATCCCGAGGGCATCCATTGGGTGCGCACCCTGATGCGCGACCTGGCTGCCGAGGGGCGCACCGTATTCGTGTCCAGCCACCTGCTGGCCGAGATGTCCAACACAGCAGACCGGTTGGTGGTGATCGGCCAGGGCAAGTTGATCGCCTCGACCACCGTGAGCGAGTTCGTCAGCGGCACATCCGCCGACACCGTGCGGGTGCGCAGCCCCCAGCTGGAAATGCTGCGCGAGGTTCTCACCGGCGCCGGGTTCGAGGTGGAGGCCGCCGCCGACGGTGACGCGCTGGCGGTGCACGGCGCGGCCATCGAGGTGATCGGCGACCTGGCCGCGCGCAACGCGATCGCCCTGCACGAGCTGAGCCAGCGGCAGGCCTCGCTCGAGGAGGCGTACTTGAAACTCACCGATGATGCCGTCGACTACCGTGCCGGCGTTGTGACGAGCGCTCGCGCGAAGAACCGGGAAGCACGATGAGCGCGCTGTCCGCGCTCGACGCCGAGCGCATCAAGCTGTCCACCACCCGCTCCCCACTGTGGTCGGTGGTCGGGGTCGCGGTGCTCAGTCTGGGGCTGGCCGCGATGCAGGGCATGACGGTGAACCACTACACCGGGCTGCCCCCGTCCAAGGCCGCGCTGGGCGTCGCGGTGTTCGGGGTTCCGGTCCTGATGGTGCTGTCCTCGATGACGATGACCGGGGAGTACCGCAGCGGACTGATCCGCACCACCTTGCTGGCCACCCCGAACCGCACGCAGGTGCTCACCGCGAAGGCGGTGGTGTGCGCAGCGTTCTCCTCGGTGTGTGCGGTGATCATGGTGCTGGCCTCGGTACTGGTGGCGAGGATGGTCGCCGACCCGGTGGTGGGTACACAGCTGTCCATGGCCAACCCGGCGACCTGGCGGGTGGCCGGCGGGTTCGCGTTGTACGCCGCGCTGGCCGCGGTGCTCGGGGTGGCCGTCGGGGCGCTGGTGCGATTCGCGGCCGGTGCGGTGGCGGTCCTGCTGCTGTGGCCGTTGGTGGCCGAGCCCCTGCTCGGCAACATGCCCAACACCGGCCCCAAAATCGGGCCGTGGCTGCCGTTCGCCAACATGTTTTCGTTCCTGCACGTGGAGTGGCTGTTCCCGACGTACTTCACGACGTGGGGCGAGCTGGGCTCGCTGTTCTACTTCATGGTGTGGGTGGCGGTGGCGTTTGTCGCCGCGGCAGTGGTTCTGAACAGGCGGGACGCCTGACCCGGAGTTACTCCGGGTCAGACGCCTCACCGCGGGACACCGCATCGGTGCTGCCCGTGTCGCTACCGAGGGCCAGCACCACCTTCGACCCGTACGGCACGCGCTGGATCAGCTGCAGCTGAGCCAGGGCCGGGTGGGCGTCCAGCAGCTTGCCGGCGTTGGCCAGCGCGCGCAGCGCGGCGGTCTCGGCACGGGCCGCTTCCAGCTTCGCCGCGCCGGTGGCCTTGGCCGTCACCAGCTGCATCGCCGCGGCGCGGATCTCGGCCGGGATGATCACGTCCTTGACGAACGCCTCGATCACCTCGACCCCGGTGCGGGTACCGGCCGCCCGCGCCGCCGCAGCGATCGCCCCGGCGTCGATGCGGTTGCCGCGCTGCATCACCTCGTCGGCGGTCACCGCGGCGACGAGGTCCCGCAGGGCGATCTGCGCGGCCAGGTACACCGCGGCCATCGGATCGGCCGCGGCCTCCACGTAGGCCACGGCGTCGCCCACCTTGAACTGCAGTGCGACGGTGATCCGCAGCGTCACCGCGTCCGAGGTCAGCACCTCCTGCGGAGCCAGCGTGAGCACCTGCTCACGCATCTCGACACGCACCACCGAGGCCGCCACATCAATGCGGTGGCGTCCCGGTTGCAGGACACGACCCAGCGTGCCGTCGCGGTATTCCAGTGCGCACTGGCCTGCGGAAACGGTGATTCGGTTGAACGTGAAGATACCCATGTCGTGTCCTCCTTCCGGTGTATGTGTCTGCGCGGCAAAGGGATACCGCCGCCGGACGTGATCGGTGACGGGGCATCGCACCCCCGTACCGGCGGGTGCGGGCCACAAGGTCGCTGATCGCGTGGAACCCGGCGGCGGTATCGGGGATCTGGAAGAGAGGATTCGAACCTCAGGCCCTTTACCTGTGCCATGACGCCGCCGGCAACACACAGAAACGTTGCGGTACCCCGCTCGGCCTGCTTCCCTGTCGGCGTCGGGGAACACGATGCCACCACAGCAAATCGCCAGGCAACCGATTTATCGGTCTGGCACTTCGGGACAGCAGCTACCGTGGGTGCAATGCGACGTACTTCGACGGGGGCAGTTCTCGGCGCGCTGGCGCTGACCATGGGGCTCGCCGGCTGTGATGCAAAGACCGAACTGCAGACCGACGGGCAGGCGTCCCGGGAGTCGTCATCGTCGGCGGTGGTGTTCGCCGACCAGTTGCGTGCGCAGGTGTCGACCGACGCGATGATGGGGCATCTGGGCAAGCTTCAGGAGATTGCCAATGCGCACGACGGCAACCGTGCGCTGGGCACCGCGGGGTACGACGCGAGCGTGGACTACGTCGCCGGCGCGCTGCGCGACAAGGGATTTGACGTGGAAACGCCGGAGTTCGAGGTAAAGCTCCCGTTCGCCGAGGACCCCCAGGTGACCGTCGGTGGCCAACCCGTCGCCGCCAAGCCGCTGGAGTTCACGATCGGCACGGCCCAGGAAGGGGTGTCCGCGCCGCTGGTGCCTGCCAAGGTAGAGGACACGCCGGGGTGTCAGGCCGCCGACTACGACGGTCTGCCCGTTGCCGGTGCGGTCGTGCTGGTCGACCGCGGCTCGTGCCCGTTCGCCGACAAGCAGGCCGCGGCCGCCGAGCGCGGTGCCGTCGCGATGATCGTCGTCAACACCAACAACGACGAGAAGATGGGCGGCACGCTGGGCCGCAACACCGACGTGAAGATCCCGGTGGTCAGCGTGACGAAGGACGAAGGCACCCGGCTGCGCACCGCGCCCGGCCCCACCACGATCAAGCTCGTCGCCGGGGTACGCGTCGAGCACACCCGCAACATCGTCGCCCAGACCAAGACCGGATCGACCTCCGACGTGGTGATGGTCGGGGCCCACCTCGACAGTGTGCCGGAGGGCCCCGGTATCAACGACAACGGTTCCGGCGTCGCCGCCGTACTGGAAACCGCTCTGCAGTTGGGCAATTCGCCGGAGGTGGCCAATGCCGTGCGGTTCGGCTTCTGGGGGGCCGAGGAAGAAGGCTTGCTCGGCTCGACCAACTACGTCCAGTCCCTGGACACCGAAGCGCTCAAGGACATTGCCATGTACCTGAACTTCGACATGCTCGGCTCACCCAACGCGGGCTACTTCACCTACGACGGTGACCAGTCCGCACCGCTGGACGAGCAGGGCCGTCCGCGCGTTCCCGAGGGCTCGGCGGGCATCGAGCGCACGTTGTCGACCTATCTGAAAGAGGCGGGAAAGACGCCGCGCGACACAAGTTTTGACGGCCGGTCGGACTACGACGGGTTCACCATGGCCGGGGTTCCCGCAGGTGGATTGTTCTCGGGTGCCGAGGACAAGATGAACGCCGAGGAGGCGAAACTGTGGGCCGGTCAGGCGGATGAACCGTTCGATCCGAACTATCACAAGAACACCGATACCCTTGACCACGTGAACCGGGATGCCCTGCAGATACATGGTGAGGGAGTCGCATTTGCTGTCGGTCTGTATGCCCAAGACCAGCGGGGCCGCAACGGTTTACCGGTCCGCGCAGACCGCACGCGCCACCAGATCAACGCGCAGTGAGGGCGCGCCGACTCGCTGCGCTACTGCTCGGTGCCGCACTCGCGGGTTGCTCGGCGCAGTCGGCGCCGAAACCGGTCGAGCCCCAGGACCTGGCGGGCAAGATCACCGTCGATGCCATGTTCACCCACCTGCGCAAGCTGCAGGAGATCGCCGACAGTCATGACGGCAACCGGGCGGTCGGCAGCTCCGGATACGACGCGAGCGTCGACTATGTGGCACAGCTGCTGCGGGACAAGGGCTTCGACGTACAGACACCCGAGTTCGAGCGGATGGGCTCGATGCGCGGTGGTAAACCGGAGCTGGTCGTGGCCGGGCGAAGCTACCCGGTGGACCAGGCGTCGATGCTGGTGATGACGGAACCGGGCGGGCTCACTGCGCCCACGTTGCACCCGGTCAATCCCTCGGGATGTGCGGCGTCCGACTACGGCTCGGTCAACATCAAGGGTGCCATTGCGGTCGTGGACGACGCCGGGTGTTCCGTTGTGGTCAAACAGAACACCGCTTTGGACAAGGGTGCGGTGGGGTTGCTGGTGGTCAACCGGGGGCGGCAGCCCGCTCCGGGTGGGTTGTTCAGTACCGGCTACTACCGGCACCTGACCGTGCCGGTCGGCGTCATCGACGAAACCGCAGATGCGGCACTGCTGGGTACCAGCGCCCCGGTTCGGCTGACCCTCGACGGCAAAGCCGAGATGGTCAAGTCCCGCAACGTGACCGCGCAGACGAAGACCGGCTCGGAGTCGGACGTGGTGCTCGTCGGCGCGCACCTGGACAGTGTGGGTGGCGGCCCCGGTATCAACGACAACGGGTCCGGAGTGGCGGCCGTGCTGGAAACCGCGCTGCAGCTGGGTAGTTCGCCGACGGCGACCAATGCGGTGCGGTTCGCGTTCTGGGGTGCCGAGGAGATGGGGCTGGAAGGGTCGACGCAGTACGTGCGCAACCTACCGCTGGACCAACTCGACGACCTCGCGTTGTACCTGAACTTCGACATGGTCGGCTCACCCAATGCGGGGTTCTTCACCTACGACGGCGACCAGTCGGGCCAGGCCACCGATCCCAAGTCGATACCCGAGGGCTCGGCCGGGATAGAACGGACCATGGCGGGTTATCTCAACCTCGCCGGGGTGCGGCCCGCGGACATGCCGATCGGCATCAACTCCGATTACCACCCGTTCCTGCAGGCCGGGGTGCCGATCGGCGGCACGACCACCGGATCGTCGCAGCGCAAGACCGAGGTGCAGGCCCGGTTGTGGGGTGGGCGTGCCGGGGTGGCCTTCGATCCGAACTATCACACGCGCCGAGACACCATCGACAACGTCGATGCCCGCGCGCTGGGGATCATGGGATCGGCGATCGCGTTCACCGTCGGCACGTACGCCCGGTCGATCGAGGGCCCCAACGGTGTGCCCGCGCGTGACAAGCGGCACCGCGGCTGACCCGTGAGCTGATTCACAGGCCGGTCGTTTGAACCGCGGAGGGTAGGCCCCCGTTGTACGGGTATGGGAATTAACGTCGCGAGAATGCCCAGCCACAGCACCATTGCCGGCGTCCATGCGGTATTGCCTCCTCATCGGTACACCCAGGAAGAGGTCACCAGTGCCCTGCTGGACCTGCCCGGATACGCCGAGTCCGAGGAGGTGGTGCGGGCGCTGCACAAGAGCGCGAAAGTGAACAGCAGGTATCTGGTCCTGCCGCTCGAGGAATACGCCCGGCTCGATGATTTCGGTGAGAGCAACAGCCTGTTCATCGAGCACGCAACCGAACTGGGCTGCGCCGCACTGTCCGGGGCGCTCGACGATGCGGGTTTGCGCCCGCAGGATGTGGACCTGATCGTCACCACCACCGTCACCGGCGCCGTGGTCCCGTCGCTGGACGCCAGGATCGCCGGCCGCCTCGGCCTGCGGCCGGACGTGCGCCGCATCCCGATCTTCGGGCTGGGTTGTGTGGCCGGCGCCGCAGGCATCGCCCGGCTCAACGACTATCTGCGCGGTGCGCCCGACAAGGTCGCGGTCTTGGTGTCGGTGGAATTGTGTTCGCTGACGCGTAAGCACCATCCCTCCATGCCGACGCTGGTGGCCGGTGCGCTGTTCGGTGACGGCGCCGCCGCGGTGGTCGCGGTCGGCGAGGAACGGGCCAGGAAGCTGAACCCGACCGGGCCCGACGTGCTGGATTCCCGTAGCCATCTGTACCCGGATTCGTTGCATGCCATGGGCTGGGACATCGGTTCGGACGGTTTCGAGATCGTGCTCAGCGCGGAGGTGCCGGGCTTCGTGGGGCGCTACCTGGGCGATGACGTCACCGGGTTCCTCGGGGACCACGGCCTTACCGTCGACGACGTATCCTCCTGGGTCAGCCACCCGGGTGGACCCAAGGTGATCGAGGCGATCATCGAAACCCTCGGATTACCTGAGGATGCACTGGATCTCACCTGGCAGTCTCTCGCCGATGTCGGCAATCTGTCGTCATCCTCGGTGCTGCACGTCTTGCGTGACACGATCCGCAAACGGCCGGAGTCGGATACGCCCGGGGTGATGATGGCCATGGGTCCGGGTTTCTGCTCCGAACTCGTCCTGCTGCGTTGGCGCTGATGACGGCCAAGAGATTCACCGCGCTGATCGTCCTCGTCGCCGCCGAGCGGGTTCTCGAGCTGGTCGTGTCGAAACGCAACCTGAAGTGGAGTATCGCCCAGGGCGGCAAGGAATTTGGGTCGGGTCACTATCCGGTGATGGTGGCGCTGCACAGCGCGCTGCTGGTCGGTTCGGTACTGGAGGCCCGTGGACGCCGGCCGCGGCCGGTGCTGGGCGGGATCATGGTCGCGGTCGTGGTTGCCGCCCAGGCGCTGCGCTGGTGGTGCATCACCACGCTGGGCCGACAGTGGAACACCAGGGTCGTGGTCGTTCCCGGCGCCACGCGCGTCGTCGACGGTCCGTACCGGGTGCTTCCGCACCCGAACTACGTCGCGGTGGTCACGGAAGGGGTCGCCTTGCCGTTGGCCGGCGGCGCGTGGTTCACCGCTGTGGTGTTCACCGTGGCCAACGCTGCGCTGCTGCGAGCCCGTATCCGGGTGGAAAACGAAGCGTTGCAAGGCTTGACGTGATCGATCTGCTCGTCGCAGGTGGCGGCCCGGCCGGGCTGGCCACCGCGGTGCACGCGGCGCGTGCCGGGCTGGAGACCGTGGTGGTGGAACGCCGGCAGGGGCCGATCGACAAGGCCTGCGGTGAGGGGCTGATGCCGCACTCGGTCCGGCAGTTGCACCGCTTGGGAGCTGAGGTGGACGGACGGGCCTTTCGGGGCATCCGTTACCTGGATGGCCGGCGCACTGCCGAGGCCAGGTTCCGCGACGGGTCCGGCTACGGGGTGCGTCGCACGGTGCTGCACGCCGCACTGTCGGATGCGGCGTCGGCGGCCGGGGTCCGGGTGGTCCATGGTGAGGTGGGTGCGGTCACCCAGGACTCGAACTCGGTGAGCGCGGCCGGTTTTCGAGCCCGCTACCTGGCTGCCGCCGATGGTCTGCACTCGCCGATCCGCCGCTCGTTGGGGCTCAGCGGCGGTGAGGGCAGGCGGCGTCGCTGGGGTATTCGGCGTCACGTCCAGATTGCCCCGTGGTCGGACTGCGTCGAGGTGTACTGGGGACCCGACGCCGAGGCGTATGTGACGCCCGTCGGCGAGAACTGCGTCGGGATCGCGATCCTGACGTCCGAGCGTGGCGGCTTCGAGCAGCACCTGGCGGCGTTCCCGATGCTGGTCGAGCGGATCAACGGCCTTGAGCACGGCCAGGACCGGGCCGCCGGGCCGTTGCGGCAGAAGGTCCGCAACCGCAGCGCGGGGCGGGTGTTGCTGGTCGGGGACGCGGCGGGCTACGTCGACGCGCTGACCGGGGAGGGGATGGGCCTGGCCTTCGGTGCCGCCGAACTCCTGGTGGGTTGTGTGCGGGCCGACCGGCCCGGTGACTACGACCGGCAGTGGCGCGTGCTGACCCGCCGCTACCGGCTGCTGACCGCAGCCCTGTTGCACGGCAGCGGTTTCGGCCCGGTGCGGGCCTGCATCACCCCGGCGTCGGCGGCGTTGCCGTCGGTGTTTTCCCGGGTGGTGAATGCTCTGGGAGAGTAGGCCGCGACAGGTTGCCGAGGTACTCCAGCAACCGCATGCCGTGGAACACCAGCAGCGCGACGATGGATCCCAGTGCGATGCCGGTGAAGGTCAGCGAGCCGAGCTGCCAGGTGAAGTCGGCGATCCCGATGATCAACGGGATCGCCGCGGTCATCTGGTTGACCGGTTTCGAGAAGTCCACGTGATTGGTCAGCCAGATCCGCACACCCAGGATGCCGACCAGGCCGTAGAGCACGATCGTCGCCCCGCCCAGCACACCCGGTGGGATGGCCGAGATCGCCGCTCCGACCTTGGGGCACAACGACAATGCGATGGCCACGGCCGCGGCGACCCAGTAGGCTGCGGTCGAGTAGACCCGGGTGGCCGCCATCACGCCGATGTTCTCGGCGTAGGTGGTGGTGGCCGAACCGCCGCCGGCGCCGGCCAGTACGGTGGCCACCCCGTCGGCGGCCAGCGCACGGCCGATCATCGGGTCGAGGTCGGTGCCGGTCATCTGACCCACCGATTTGACGTGCCCGATGTTCTCGGCGACCAGTGCGATCACCGCGGGCAGGAACAGCGGCAGTACCGCCAGGCTGAACTCCGGCGTGTGGAACTCGGGCAACCCGATCCACGGCGCCGCCGCGATCGCCGCGGTGTCCACGTCGCCGAGGACCAGTGCCAGCAGGTACCCGATCACGACCGCGCCGAAGATCGCGAGCCTGCCGATCAGCCCTTTGAAGAAAGCCAGCGTGGCGACCAGCAACACCAAGGTGACCAACCCGACCAGCGGGCCCTTCTCGAAATTCGCCTTGGCCGCCGGGGCCAGGTTGAAGCCGATCAGCGCGACGATCGCGCCGGTCACCACCGGTGGCAGGGTCAGGTCGATCCACCGGGTCCCGATCAGGTGCACCACCGCGCCGATCAGGATCAGCAGCACCCCGACGGCGATCAAACCGCCCAGCGCGCTGCCGGTTCCGTGGGCTGCCACGGCCGCGGTGACGGGGGCGATCACCGAGAAACTCGACCCCAGATAGCTCGGTAACCGGTTGCCGGTGATGAGCAGGAATCCGATGGTCCCGACCCCGGAGAACAGCAGGGTGGTGGCCGGCGGAAAGCCGGTGAGCACCGGAACCAGGAACGTGGCGCCGAACATGGCCACCACGTGCTGGGCGCCGATGCCGATGGTGCTGGCCCAATCGAGCCGTTCCCCGGGGTTGACGACGAAGTCGTCGTCGGTGCGGGTCTCGACGTATTTCCAACTCAGCGGAATCACGAGTGTTGACTGAACACCATGAGCGGTCGTCGCGCATCCCAAACGTGGCTCCCGGGACTGGAGCAGTTCACCGGCAACCAGCGGTCCTGGCTGCGTGGTGACGTCCTGGCCGGGGTGACGGTCGCGGCGCGGGTGCCGATGGCCGTCGACGCGCTGCGGTTCGTCGTCGAGCGGCCACTTGTGGCACGCGATTTCGGGAAACCTGCGCAATAACTGGCCA
The DNA here is from genome assembly GCF_001665785.1 of Mycolicibacterium peregrinum. GTDB lineage: Bacteria > Actinomycetota > Actinomycetes > Mycobacteriales > Mycobacteriaceae > Mycobacterium > Mycobacterium peregrinum_A. Next base: position 63,799 of record NZ_LZSO01000047.1, on the reverse strand, counting down.
CTCGGCGCCGGTCAGCGCCGGCGCACGCCATAAATCACCGCACCGAGCGCCACCACGGCCAGCCCGGTGAGCACCGACGTCAGAGGCAGAGAAAAGGCCAGCACCAGGCAGCCGGCCAGGCCGAGCGCCGGAATGACCCTCCGGCCCAGAGTCCAGGCGGCGGCATTCGCGATCGCGTAGTACAGCAGCACTGCGAACGACGAAAACCCTATCGCCCCACGCAGATCCACCACGGCGGCCATGATGGCCACGACAATGCCGACCAGCACCTCGGCCCGGTGGGGCACAGCGAACCGCGGGTGGACGGCGGCCAATGCGTGCGGCAGATGATGGTCGCGAGCCATCGCCAGCGTCGTGCGCGACACTCCGAGGATCAGGGCCAGCAGCGAGCCCAGCGCCGCGACCGCAGCTCCGGCCCGTACCACGGGTTGCCACTGCGGGGCGCCTGCCGCGGCCACCGCATCGGCCAGCGGTGCGGGTGCGGATGCCAGGCCCGAACTGCCCAGGACCGACAGCGCCGCGACGGCCACCACGGCGTAGATCACCAGCGCGATGCCCAGCGCGATCGGAATCGCGCGCGGGATGGTGCGCGCCGGGTCCCGGACTTCTTCACCCAGCGTGGCGATCCGGGCGTAACCGGCGAATGCGAAGAACAACAGGCCCGCGGCCTGGAGTACACCGCGGGCGCCGACATCGTCACCGATATCCAGTCGGGAGAGGTCGGTGCTGCCGGAACCCGCGATGACCACCACGACCGCGGCCAGGACCGCCAGCACGCACGCGACGATGATCCGGGTGAGCAAGGCCGACTTCTGGATACCGGTGTAGTTCACGACCGTCAACGCCACGACGGCGGCCACCGCCACGGCATGCGCCCATTGGGGCCAGACGTAGAGTCCGACCGTCAAAGCCATCGCCGCACACGACGCGGTCTTGCCGACGATGAAACTCCACCCGGCCGTGTAACCCCAGAACTCGCCGAGACGTTCGCGCCCGTAGACGTAGGTGCCGCCGGACTGCGGGTAGAGCGCGGCCAACCTCGCCGAGGACGTCGCGTTGCAGTAGGCGACGACGGCGGCGACGGCGAGGCCGATGAGCAGTCCGCTGCCGGCCGCGGCTGCTGCCGGGGCCAGGGCGGCGAAAATGCCCGCACCCACCATGGAGCCCAGGCCGATCACGACAGCGTCGGTGGTCCCGAGCCTGCGCTGCAGCCCACCGGGCGTGGTCACCCCGCGATAGTAGTGCCGTGACTGCTATCCGGCAGGTCGGCGTGGATGAAAGAAGACACCTTCAGCGCGGACCGTGATGCCCTCCGAGGTGGCGAGGTGGCCGACGGCAAAAGTCTTGACTCCCTCTACCCGGTCGATGTGCGCCTCGGCGCGAACAGGTCCGAGCCGGGTCCCGGCTTCGTAGCGGAGGGTGAGAGTGCCGGTCACCGCAGGTCGCCCCGGCTGGTGCGCGGTTGCGCCGAGGACGTGGTCGAGCAGCAGCGCGCAGATCCCACCGTGCACGTGGCCGGCGGGCCCTTCGTAGGCTGCGCCGAGCGTCACCTCCGCCCACACTCGGCCGTCGGGTTCATGGTGGACCGCCAACGGTGGAGCCAAGGCATTGCGGAGCCCGATGACGGCGTTCCCCCACGCCAGTGACTGGCCGTCGACTGCCTGTTGGACACCGAACGAACCAGGGATCAGCGACTGGCTGAGTTCGCCTGCCGCCGCATCGATCTTCGCCTTGGCGGACAGGAGGGTGTCGAGATCAGCCTGACTGCGGATGGTCGCATCGACGAGTCGGCGGACAGATTCGGTGATGGACGCGTAAAGCGCTTCTGGGACCTGGGTTTCGCTGTGTATGGACAATCCCTCACTCCGTCGTGGAATCGAGTCGCCGGTCATCGAAGCCACCGTAATCGCCGCGGTAGAACAACAAGGGCTGTCCGCCGTGGGCGCTCAACGAGGTGACGTGGGCGACGACGATGGTGTGGTCACCCGCGCCGTGCTCGTACTCGAGGTCGGCTTCGATGGTGGCCAACGTGCCGTGCAGGCGCGGGGCGCCATTGTTGGCCGGGCTCCAGTGGACTCCGGCGAACTTGTCCGCGCTGCTGCGGGCGAACTGGGCGCATACCGCTTGCTGATGGTCGGCCAGGATGTTGATACACATCCGGCCGGAAGCTCGGATCAGCGGCCACGTCGAGGAGGATCGCGACGGGCAGAACGACACATAGGGCGGCTCCAGCGACACCGACGTAACCGATTGACAGGTGAAACCCAGCGGTCGCTTCCCGTCGTGGCCGGTGATGACAGCGATGCCGGTGCAGAAGTGGCCGAGCACCGCCCGCATGTCCTGAGGACCGGGTGGTTGGGGTGGGCTGCCCAGTGTCGCAGTGCTGTCGAGTCCCATCGCTGCGTCTCCCTCATCTCGTGTCGTCAACCAGATTCGTCGAGACATGGACCGTGGGCAACGGCGTCTCCCGGTCAGCGGTTCGGCCGGACAAGTGTCGTGACCTCGATTGTTACCCTTGCACCATGGAAGAATCCGAGCAGGCAGCCAAGCCGGCGCTCGCCGCCACCAGCTGGGCGCTGCTCGGGTTGCTGTCGTATGAGCAAGAACTCTCCGGCTACGACATCCGTAAATGGCTCCACTGGAGCATGCGCTATTACTACGGCAGCCCGGCTTACAGCCAGATCTACTCCGATCTGAAGAAGCTCGAAAAGATGGGCTACCTCACCTCGCGGGTCGACGGCACCGGTACGCGAAACCGCCGCCTCTACAAGATCACCGAATCCGGTTTGGATGCCGTCACGCAGTGGGCCCGGAAGGCACCACCGGATCCGCCGTCGTTGAAGCACCCGGCGCTCATGCGGGTGACGATGGGTCACCTGAGTGACCCCGCCACGCTGAAGCAGATGCTGCATGAGCATCTTGCCTATGTGGATGGGATGCAACGCGACGCCGCCAAGGAGGCCCGTTGGTCCGGAGCTGATCCAGCGTGGGCATACGCGAAGATCGCGTTGGATTGGGCGGATCGCTACTACGCGTCCGAGCGGGAACTCACGCTGCAGCTGATCAAAGATCTCGACGAGGCCGAGGCCAAGTTCCCGAAAGTCGGTGAAGGCGCGAAGATACCGTGGCCAGATCCCGCCTACTGGTACGAAATCGAACGGAAAGCCGACGCCGAAGATGTAGACGGCGTCGACTGACCTCCGATAGCTCGCTTACCGGCCCGCCGCGTCGAGTGCGGCGATATAGCCGTAGACCAACCCCTGCGCGATGGTTGCCCCGGCACCGGGATAGGTGTGGCCGAATGCGTTGGCGGCGGTGTTGCCGATCGCGTACAGCCCGTCGATGACGGTGCCGTCCTCGCGAAGCACGCGAGCTTGGGCGTCGGCTCGCAGACCGCCGCACGTACCCAGGTCGCTGAGCACCATCTTGACCGCGTAGAACGGGCCTTTCACCAGTGGGCGCAGGTTCGGGTTCGGTGTGACCGTGGGGTCGCCGTAGTAACGGTCGTACGCACTGCGGCCGCGTTCGAAGTCGGGATCCTCACCGGCGAACGAGTTCTCGTTGAAGCGCCTGACGGTGGCAGAGAAGCTGTCCTCCGGTACCTGCATCTTGGCTGCCAGCTCGGTGAAATTGTCTGCCTTGACCGCGATTCCGGCGTCGTACCAGGCTTGCGCGATGGGCATCCGCGGAAACAGTTCGGCGGCAAAGACGTAGCTGTTGCGGTATTGCTGGTCGAAGACGATCCACATGTCTTCGACCGGCGTACCGGCTTTTTCGAGCTCCAGGACACGTTGCCCGAAGCTCATGTAGTCGGCCGATTCGTTGGCGAACCGGTGACCGGTGTGGTCGACGATGAACGACCCGGGCAGCGATCGCTCGGCGAGCATCACCGCTGGGGCGGCGCCCGTCAGTGGGGCGACGGCAGGGAACCACCAGGATTGGTCCATCAAAGTGATGTCGGCACCGACATCCTGGCCCAACCGGATGGCGTCGCCGGTGTTGGATTCTGCACCCAGACTGAGATTGCTTCCCAGAGACTCGGACTGGAATTTGCGGCGCATGTCCATGTGGTGATCGAAGCCGCCGGCCGCGAGCACGACACCGCGCCGGGCGGTGACGGTGTACGTCTTGTCCCCATGCTGCACGACGGCGCCGGTGACTCGGCCTCCGTCGGTGACCAGCTCGGTCAGTGAGGTGTCGAGCCAGATCGGGATCCCGGCACGAATTGCTCCGGCGAACAGGCCCGCGGCCAGCGCCTGGCCACCGGCGGCGTAGCGCCTGCCGAGCGCGAGGCCGCCGATGCCCTGTGCAAGTCGTTTGGCGATGGTGGGCAGCCCTTTTCGTGGCACCCGGCTCATCAGGTTCAGCCAGCGGTAGTCGGCACCGGTGGTCGGCATCGGAATCTTGACTTCCATGACGCCGGGCCGCAGGTCGGCCAGGTATTCGCCGAGGACAGCCGTGTCGAGTGGGCGACATTCGCAGGTGCGCCCCGCCGCTGATCCACCGGGTGCCTCGGGGTGATAGTCGGAGTACTCCTTGGCCCAGAACAGCTTCATGGGCGTGGTTCGGCGCAACATTTCGACCGTTGCCGGCAGGTTGTCGAGGTATGCGGCGGAGCGCTCCCGTGGCGCGGAATCCCCGACCACCGATTCCAGGTACGTGTGTGCCCGGGATACGGGGTCGTTGCCGCCGCAGTCCTCGATCACCGGGCTCGACGGCAGCCAGAGTGCACCGCCGGATCGGGCCGTCGAGCCGCCGACGTAGGACGACTTCTCGACGACGAGAACGGACAATCCCTGCTCTCGGGCTGCCAGGGCGGCGGCCAGGCCGGTACCGGATCCGACGACGAGAAGGTCTACGTCGGTGGCGGCAACGGTCAGTCCGGCGGGAATGGTCTTGTGGGTGGTGGCGGTCACGCCCGAAGACGATAGGGCGACAACAGGCAGAGTTGATTCCTGTCTCCTGTTGAGCGGAACACTGACCTTCCCGCCGGTCCGTCACCGCAGTTCAATGGGGCCATGACGACGCACGCAGATACCGACGAAATTCGGTTGATCGAGGCCGGTTCGGTGCCCACCAGATTCGCCCGCGGCTGGCACTGCCTGGGGTTGGTCCGCGAATTCGGTGATGGAGAGCCGCACCAGATCAACGCCTTCGGGCAGAAGCTGGTGGTGTTCCGGGGGCAGGACGGCGCCATCAACGTGCTCGACGGCTACTGCAGGCACATGGGCGGAGACCTTTCGCAGGGGACGGTGAAGGGCAACGAGATCGCCTGCCCGTTTCACGATTGGCGCTGGGGCGGTGACGGCCGCTGCAAGATGGTGCCCTACAGCAAGCGCACCCCGCGATTGGCAAGGACCGCGGCCTGGCCCACGCTGGAACAGGACGGCATGCTGTTCGTCTGGAATGACCCGGAGCGCAAGCCGCCGCCGGCGGACGTGACGATTCCGCGCATCGAGGGGGCCACCAGCGACGGGTGGACCGAATGGCACTGGTACACCACGGTGGTCAATACCAACTGCCGCGAGATCATCGACAACGTCGTCGACATGGCGCATTTCTTCTACATCCACGGTTCGCTTCCCACGCATTTCAAGAACATCTTCGAAGGTCAAGTCGCGACTCAGTACATGAAGAGTGCGGGCCGGCCGGATATCGGCGATCCCGAGGGGTCCAAGCTGCTCGGCACCACCTCGCTGGCCGCCTACCACGGCCCGTCGTTCATGATCGACGATCTGACGTATCACTACCAGGAGTTCGACCAGCGCACGGTCTTGATCAACTGCCACTACCCGATCGACGCCAATTCGTTTGTGCTGCAGTACGGCATCGTGGTGGAGAAGAATGCGGCCATGCCGGAGGAACTCGCCATGGAGACCGCCATCGCACTCGGCGACTTCGTCAAGATGGGATTCGAGCAGGACGTCGAGATCTGGCGCAACAAGACCCGGATCGACAATCCGCTGCTCGTGGAAGAGGACGGGCCGGTGTACCAGCTGCGGCGCTGGTATGAGCAGTTCTATGTCGATGCGGCGGACGTCGCGCCGGACATGGTGGACCGCTTCGAGTTCGAGCTGGACACCACCCGGCCGTACGAGGCCTGGATGAGGGAAGTGGAAGCCAATCTGGCTGCCCGCGCCGCCACCTCCGGATCCGTGGGGTGAGAATGGCCGTCCGCCCGGACAATCGTCTCGACGACGCTCCGATGACGCCGGTGACGTGCACACGCTGCGGCGCCGGCGTCGAGGTGCGCAAGAGCAGCTGGAACCAGACCAGTGTTCAGTGGACCGGTACTGCCCTGGCCCGCTGCGAAGAGCGTTGCACAGCTGCGCAATTGGCCGGCAACGGTGGGCACGGTTTGTTCCTCGCCTGCTCGGCTCTGGGCGTTTCCATCGTCGACGCGGTGAGTTCGGGAGCGTTGCGGGTCGTCGACGAGACGTCGTGAAGCCCGGAGACCGTCGGCTACCCCTTCAGGAGCCCGACGGTACGGGCGATCCGTTCTGACAGTTCCCCCACCGCGATGCGCTGCTGAGCGAATGCGGCGACATTGGACATCCACACGTCGGAGAGGATTTCGGCAGCGCCGATCTCCCTCGTTGCCGAATTCTCGCCTCCGACGGCACGAACAAAGATCCGAACGGTCTGCCGTCGCACCAGGTCGGCCTGGGTCGCAGCAGCGCCGTCGGCATAGAGGTACGGGCGAATCATGGCTTCGGCAAATCGTGGCGAGGAGCAGAGCCTGCCGGTGAGTGCCAGGGAGACCTGCAACAGACGCTGAAACGGATCCGTGTCGCTGGTGCCGCAACGATACTCAGTTTCGAAATCCCACAGCCATTCGTAAAAACATGCGAGCAGCAGGTCGTCCTTCGATGGGAAGTATTGGTACACAGTGCTGGACGACATGCCTGCCGTCGCGGCGACGGTACGGATCTGGCATGCGTCGTAGCCCTTCAGGGCCAGTGACATCGCAGCATTGACGATCCGCTCGCGACGCGCCATCCGGCGTGCGGTAAGTTCTGTTGTCCCCGAGTGTGTTTCGTGATTCGGCCGGCACAGCGCCGTCTCCACATTCAACTCAGATGACCTCACGATGCCAAGACTAGGTTCGGCTCAGTCGATTGAGCATCCGTGCTCTCGCTCACCGGGCACTCGGAATCGGACTGCATTACCTGTGTTGGGTTGCACAGTGCCCCAGTCGCCGAGGCATTGCACGGCGACCGGGGCGCCGCAGGGTTCCTACGTAGACGACACCGGCATGATCGGAATCTTCTTCATCGCGCTGGCGCGGGGGTCTGGCGCGGCCGCTGCGGCCGCGTGGTTCTCGTCTCCTCGGGTGTAGGTCCAGACGCAGAAGGGCTCGCCGTCGGCGAACTTGAAGTCCTTGGGCGGCAGGTTGATGGCGAGCTTGCAGCCTGGGAAGAACGGAGCTGAGATGCGTTGCTCGAAGGTGCAGTTCGTCCATGCCCGCGCCGGTGGGTAGAGGCCCTCATCGGTGTATTTCTGGAGCACCTCGCACCGACGCATGTTCAGGACGACGTGATCGGGGTTGTAGACGATGTACTCGCCGCCGTAGCCCAAGGTTCCGTCGATGCTCAGTACCGCCAGCTTGAGGAAGTCGACGACGTGCACAGGCTCGATCTTGAAGACCTTCGCAAGTTTCGGGTACTGGTAGTCGATGATGAGCTGGTACATGTCGGGTAACCCGAGCCAGACCTCCTCCTCTGGGATGATCTTCGTCCACTGGTCGATGAAGTAGTTGTGGCCCTTGAGGTATTGGTCCCAGTAGGTCTTGATCAACCGGATCAACGCGGGCTTCGTCAGGTCCTCGGTCTGAACATCGAACGGGATGGCCTGGTACTGCGCGTTCTTCCAGTCCCATCCCGGAGGCGCGATGAAGCGTCCCATTGGCATTACCTGTCGCATTCCTGCCCTGGAAACGTCGGCGGCAACGTCCATGGCGGCGTTGATGCCGACCTTCTCTGAATAGATCTTGACGTGGGCGTAGGGGACGAAGTTCAAGACATCTTCGAACACTCGGGCCAGGCCGAGAAGAAAGTCGCGCGAAAAGTCCTGGATGTTTCCGACCTTGCCCATGAAGTCGTGGGTGTAGTCGTCGTAGTTGAGTTCCTCGCCCTCAGCGGTGTATTCGTCGGTTTCGGTTGTCACGGATTCCTCCTAAGTGGCTGCCACGATTTGGTGTCAGATTCTGCCCATATGGCAGAATCTGACAACGCAAAATTAATGGCGGACGTCCAAGGGACGCCGGCCGATTCCCGGTCACCGGGAGGTGCGTCGAGCTGTGAGGACTAGCAGGCGCTCACCGCCGATATGATCGAATGCGCTGTTCAGAAGGGAGGAATCGCAGATGGAGAAGGCCAGTAAGCCGGCGACGCTGAGTGAGCGGCGTGCCGAAGAGCTTCGATTCGACATCGCGCTGGCCGCACGCGATCTCTTCCTCGCGGAAGATTCGACCTCGGTCACTGTGGACCGGATCTGTACCGCTGCCGGCATTGCGCCGCGCACATTTCACCGGCACTTTCCGGTGAAGGAGGATGTGGTCCTGCCGTTGTTTCGCCGGTTCGGGACACTGAGTGTCGAGATGCTTGCGCATGCTGAACCGCACGGCGATGTTGTCGAGGCGCTGGTCGAGGCGTTCAGCACCGAAGTCCCCAAACGGGGAACGGTCGAGTTTGACCGCACCTTCATGGCGTTGGTGATCAACGACCCCCAGTACCGGCTGCGCTGGTTGGACTGGGGGCAGGACCTCATCGGCCCGATTACCGAGTTCTTGGCTGCCCGGTTCGACCTGGGCAACAATCCGAACACGCGAGAATTGCCAGCACAATTGGTAATTCAGGTGTGTAGACACGCATATGTGCGCTGGGTCGCGGACGGTGACTTCGCCGGACTCCGAGCCGCGTTGCAGGTTGGCATGCGGATGGTTGTCGAGGCCCTGCCGATTCTGTCCAAACAGGACTGACTCACGGCTGATGCGGAGGGAAACCGGTTAGTTACCAAAGATTTCCAGCGGACCCACATACGCACGGTTGGCCTTGACGCGCTCGGTGATACGCCAACAACCATCGCTGCCCCGCCGCCAGGTGTCGTGGTAGTCGCCGAGCGTGTAGAAACGGGTTGACGGGTCGCCGGCCGCATTCAGGTGAACGTCGCGGATGTAGGCCTTGCTCGTGGCGGTGTCGTCGACGACATCGATGATGATGTTTCCCAAAAGATGTTGGGTGGGGCCACAACTGTCGAGGAATCCGCGAATCATGTCGACGATCGCGGCAGCGCCCACCAGGCGTCCGGTGCCGAAATCTCCTTCGGCGTCATCGGCCAGGATCGCGGCCATCGCCGCCCAGTCCCGGTTGTCCATGGCGCGGGCAAACAGATTCAGCGCCCGTTCGATGTCTCGCTCGTCGCGAAGCACTCCCAAGGCGGCTGAATCCATGCCCACATTCCTTCCACTGCTCAGGCGTGCGCGCCGCCGTCGACGCGAATCTCGGTGCCGGTGATGAACGCGCCGTCGTCAGAGGCGACCATGGCGATGACCGATGCTACTGCGCCCGGGTCCCCGAGGATTGCGCTTTCGGTGCCGTGCAGCAGCGGGGTCTGCTTGGCCCAGAGGCCCAGGTCGTAGCCTTCGGGCATCTTGTCCAGGGTGCTGTTGGCCAGGGCCGTGGAGACCCCACCCGGCTGGATGTTGACCGCGCGCAGACCTTGCTTCGAGTACTCCAGTGCCAGTGAGTGGGTGAAGCTGAGGATGCCGCCCTTACTGGCTGCATAGGCAGCCATGTAAGGGTGCGCGAACGTTGCAGCGGTGGAGGTGAAGTTCACGACGACGCCTCGTCCCGATTCGAGCAGAGCAGGGAGCGCCTGGCGCGTCATGAGGAAGGTGCCGGTGAGGTTGACCGCCAAGGTGCGGTTCCATTCCTCCAGAGTGGTTTGGTGCGTGTGCGAACAGGTCTGCATCGCAGCCACATTGACCAGAACCTCGAGTCCGCCCAACTCGGCCACCGCCGCCGACACCGCGGCGATCACGTCCTCCTCGCGCGATATGTCGAGGACGGCCGTGGTGAGCTGCTTGGCGGTGCCGGCAGCTTCGGCGGCCGCGGCAGTCGTCGCCAAGCCGTCGGCGGAGATGTCGTAGCCGACCACCGTCGCACCTTCGTCGAGCAGGCGGGCGACCGTGGCCGCGCCGATACCCGACCCCGCGCCGGTGACGATGACACGACGATCTGAGAAACGGTCCATCAGATGTCCCTTCGAGATCAGGAGAGTTGAAAGGCGGAGATCGGAGCCTCTTCCGGGTAGCTGCTGGGTCCACCGAGGTCGTAGGCGGCGTTGAGCGCACCGATGAACGCCGGGTCGTGCAACGGCTCGCCGGGTACGTCGAGCTTGATGCCTTTGTCCTTGAGATCGTCGACCATCATTCCGATCGCACGTTCGATCGTGATGTCGTCCGAGCCGTCCATGTTCTTCTTGAGTTCTTCGTAGTCGGAGAACACCTCGGCAGACCAGTGGACGAGGAACCTCAGCTCGTCGGTGTGGTGGCGGGCAATGACATCATCGCCGTTCTTCAGCAGCCACTGGTCGCGGTCTGCCGGGTCGCCGGTGAACACGGTGTCGAACGCCAGGCCGGTCGGAACCTGTTGATCCAGTGGGCCGTTGGCCTCTCCGCGGTGCACCATCATCTCGTTCTGCACGACTACGCCGCGGTTGTTGATCGGCGGCAGTACCCGGGCCGGCGGCCTGAGTGGACCCTCGGGCCAGTAGGTGAAGCCCGAACCTTCGTCGAGGGAGAACCAGGTGATCACCTGAGCCATCTTGATCAGGTAGTCGGTGAACAGGCCGGACTTGCCCATCACGCTGCATAGCCAGGTGGGGGCGTTCTCGTGGCGCACTCCGCGGAAGCTGGGGGAGTCCAGGTGGCCGGGATCGCGGTTGGCACACGGCCCGTTGATGTTGAACAGCATCATTTCCGGCTTGGCGTACTCGGCGTTCCAGTAGCTCTTGGCCTGCTCGATGAAGCCGGCGTTGTAGAAGCAGTCGTGCAACTCGGGGTACAGAACGGCGCCGTAGCTGGCCAGGTAACCGCGAAACGTCGGGGTGAGGAACAGATCCAGTGACGGGGTGAATCCCTCGGGGAAGGCACCGCTCATGGTGGCCATCAGTTCATCGGCCGAGGCGAAGTGCTGGGCGATGATGAGTTTCCACGGACCCTGGGTGTGTGCGACGTCGAGGAGCCTGCGCTTCTGGTCTTCGGTGTAGATATCGGTGAGCTCGCGCGGTGGGGCGGCGGGACGCAGGATGTCGGACAGCTCAAGGCGCCGTTCGTCGGTCAGCATTCTTGTCTCCTAAAGGCTTTCAGCGGTCTCGCTCGTTCGAGTCTGGAGGCACTGCGAAATTTCGAAGGTGGAGGTGACCGCTGATCGGGACACGAATTCAAGACGCCACCAGGTACGTAGTGGTCGTTTGCTCAGGTGTGCGCAGGTGCCGTTGCGCGGCAGACCAGCGTCACGAGGGAGTCGATCTCCTCGTGTGTCGGCGCTCGCCCGTCGAAGAGAGAGACGGAAAGGGCCGGCGCCAGCATCATCTGGAGCACAACGGCGGGGTCCACCTCAGGGTTCACTTCGCCGCGGCCGATGGCGCGTCCGATCACGCGTGGTTTCGATACTGGATCCTGGACGCCCACGTCACCGGTGTACTACGGCAGGTCGGTCGAGAATCATCGCCTCCCACTGAGCGGTCCAACTAGAGGGCCTTAACGCGACATTCTGTTCAAACAACCCCGTCGGTGGTCGCCGGAACCCCCTCGAAAGGGGACGTATCGGTACCACTATCCGGTTCTGGGCTGACCCGAATGTCTGCGAAACCACGGTGTACGACTTCGAGACCATCGCTCGGCGTGAGCGCGTCACGGAGGCTTGGCGGGCGGCGGGAAGGACGGAACGGCCGCACTTCTCCGCGCCGGTCTGGTTCGCGCTCGGCCCGGACCCGGAGAATCAGCTCGGGGAGCGGGTGCAGGATTTCTGGAACCAAAGATGTCGATGAGCTGCGGCTCGTCCGACGACCGCCGACCCCGACGAGATCGATCGGGCGCGTGAGGTGCTCGGTATCTAGTCCGCCGCTGCCGGCCTGATGTCCGCGGCGGTGAAGTAGGACCTGACCGAGGTGATCTTGCCGTCGGCGTCGAAGGTCATGGTGTCGATCGGCTCGAGGTGCAACGGGCCGTCGCCGGCGTCGAAGGCGATCCGAAACTGAAACGCGGCTTCGTGCCCGCAGACGCGCAGCGACTGAAGCGTGGTCGTCCGTTCGAGGGCGCCCAGAGCCGAAAAGAACTCTCGGATCTCGGTCGATCCCACGCGGGGTGTGGTGCCCACCGGATCTTCGACGCTGGCTCCCTCGGCGAAGAGTTCGACGATCTGGTCCGCAGTGCCGGTCGCAACCAGGTGCAGGTACCGGTTCACTGTTTCGGTGATGGAGTTGTTGAGGTCAGTGGCTTCGGTCATGGGTGAACGTTAGGGACGGATGACGGGTGACGGAGACCCATGTTCCGTTGAGCGGCACAATGTCTCGACGTTGCGGGCGAACTCGACCACGCCGGCGCCGACCGCTTCGAGCTCCTGGCGGCTGAGCGTCCGGTACGGCTGCGCCGAGACCGTCATGACGACTGTGCCGGTGGCGTCGAAGATCGGAGCTGAGATGGTTGCCAGAGGTGTCGCATCCGGTTCATCTGTCGGTAGCTGATCGACCACGGTCAGATCTGCCACGGCGGCGGCCAGACGCGTGGACAACGGCCCGGGCGGTGAGCCGCTGTCGAGTGCCTTCAGGGCCGTGAACACTTGCAGGAGCGGATCGCTGAGACGCTCGATGCCGTAGCCCCGGACTCGAATCTCGTCCAGTACCTGTCGGATTCGCCGGCGAAAGGCCGGGTTGACCGAGCCCGCTGCAGCGATCCAGTCCGAGCGTGCGGATGCCGGTGCCCAGGCGACGAATTCGCGGCCGAACGGGGCGACGAAGGGAAGCCGCACACCGGCGGGCACGGGTATGCGGGTGCCGGTCGCAGCAGCGGACTCGACGACGACGATGGTGCGGTCGTCGAGTGCAGAGATGCACGTCGGCATGCCGAGCGAGACGCACAGGCGCTGAAGTGGTTCACGCAGTGAATGGGACGCCAAGTTGTCGGGTCCTCCGAGTTTCGACAGCGTGGGTCCCAACGAGAACCTCCCGCTCAGTGGGTCACGCGAGACCCACTGACGAGCGCACAACGTGTGCATGATCGCGTGGCCGGTCGACCGGCTCACGTCCAGCTCACGGCATATTTCGGCCAACGTGAGCGGGTCGGCGGACCGCTGCAGCAGCAACTCGACGATGTCCACGACCCGCGTGGTCGGGGGTGACAGGTCTTGACCCGTGGGCGCAGACGGGCCTAACTTTTCGTTCATATATTCGGAAAGTATATAACGAATATTCGACATCACTCAACATGGAGGCGTATCGGCCATGCTGGAAACCACAGTCGACGATCTGGTCTCGCCGCGTCTGACGGCAACGCAGCAAGCAGTTCTGGAGCAGGTCGTCGATCTATCCGTTGACCTTTCCCCCGGCGCCTTGCTCGATGAGGCGATCGAGCGGGCGGGCGTCAGCGACTTCGGGTCCGATGACTTCCGGCCCCGCCTCGACATGTATGCGGCGGCGATCGACGCAGACGGAGGAAACACGAACCTCAATCGAATCAACCTGCGGCAAAGAATTATTCGCTTGCTGACTCAGCGCCTGCTGCTGACGGATCTGCTGCGCCGGCATCCCGAGATCCACGACATCGAGATCGAGCGTCCCATCATCGTTGTGGGGCTTCCTCGTTCGGGGACGACCCACCTGGTCAATCTCATCGCCGCGGACCGCCGCCGGCGAGCGCTGCCCTACTGGGAGTCTCAGGAACCTTTCCCGCTGAGGGGGGAAGGGCCCGGCGTCGACGGGACGGATCCCCGATTTGCCCGCTGCGCCGCGGAACACGAAGGGGCGCAGGTCATGGTCCCCTTGCTCCAGGCGATGCACGACAGGTTTCCCGCGGCCATCGAAGAAGAAGTCGAGCTGATGGACCTGGACTTCGCCAGCTACGTCCTGGAGTGGCACGCGCGGGTCCCCTCGTGGCGGGACTTCTATTACGGCTTGGATCAGAACGAGCATTACGCGTACCTGCGCACAATCCTCAAGGCACTGACCTTCCTGCGTGGACCACGCACCTGGGTGCTGAAGTCGCCACAACACTGTGAGCAGTTGGGCCCGTTGATCAACACCTTTCCCGATGCCACGGTGGCCTTCACCCACCGAGATCCCGTGGCGGTCATCCAGTCGGCGGTGACCATGCTGGCCTACGGCGATCGCATCCGCCGCCACGACGTGGATCCCGAGTCTCTGGTCGACTACTGGACCGACCGGGTCGAGACGCTGCTGCGCGCCTGTGTGCGCGACCGCGACCTCATCCCCGCGAATCAGAGCCTCGACATCGCCTTTCACGACCTCAACGGAAAGGAGCTGACCATCCTCGAAAAACTCTATGGACACAACGGCACCGACATGACCGGTGAGGCCAAGGCGGCATTCGGTGCGTATCTCGCCGGCAATCCGCGCGGAAAGCATGGCCGAATGCGTTACGAACTCGAACGCCACTTCGGCCGCTCACCCGAGGACATCCGTTCCCGATTCGACTTCTACTTCGAGCGTTTCGACGTCAGGAAGGAACAATGATGAGCGATTTCGAGCCGATCTACCGCAGCCGCCCAGGGGCCGACTCGATTGTCGGTGCGAATGCTCCTGCAGCCCAGGAGGTTGTCCCCGGCATCTGGTGGTCTCCGGGACTGTCGAACTCCTTCCTCATCCCGACCAATGAAGGCCGGATCGTCGTCAACACCGGCATGGGCTTCGAAGCCCATGTGCACCGGTCGAATTACGACGCGGTCGATTCGACGCCGATCCGCTACGTCATCCTCACCCAGGGGCACGTGGACCACGTCGGTGGCATCGACGTACTGAGCGACCCAGGCACGGACGTCATCGCGCATGCCGACTGGGTGGCATGGCGAAGGGACAACGAACTGCTGGCACCCTTCCGGGCCGCGAACTCGTCGTTCGCGTGGGTCGAGAAGGTGATGTCTGCTATTGCCTACTCGACCAGCCGCTTCGGCGGCTCCCCGCCCCCTCAAGGTGTGCCCACCCCGACGATCACCGTCGAGGATCGGCTCGAGCTGTCGCTGGGCGATCGGCGCCTGGAACTGCTCGCCACTCCCGGCGGAGAGACAACGGACAGCCTGGTGGTTTGGCTACCCGACGAGAAGGTGTGCCTGTGCGGCAACGTCTTCGGGGCGCTCTTCGGTCATATTCCGAACCTGGTGACCTTGCGCGGCGACCGCTATCGCGACGCCCTGACGGTCATCGATTCGATTGATCGTGTTCGGGCACTCGGAGCCGAGGTTCTGCTGACCGGTCACTTCGGCCCCATCACAGGCCGGGAACGGATCGACTGGGAATTGGGCAGGCTTCGTGACGCTGTGGCCTTCATCCACGACGAGACCGTGGCCGGCATGAACCAGGGCAAGGACGTCCGCACCCTGATGCGCGAAGTGCAGTTGCCGCCCGAGCTCGAAGTCGGACAGGGCTACGGCAAGGTGAGCTGGAACGTCCGCGCAATCTGGGAGAACTACGCCGGCTGGTTCCACCACCAATCGACCGCCGAGCTCTATCCCGATGCCGTGGAACCGGTTTCAGCACATCTGGTCGAACTCGCCGGTGCCGACGCGCTGGTGGACCGGGCCCGTGTGCTGCTGGAGGACGGTGACCCGGTCAACTCGATCCGGCTCGCCGAAGTGGTCACCGCAGCGCAGGAGGACCATGCCGGGGCAATCGGCGTTCTGCGCGCCGCACACGAACTCCTGCTCGAAGAGAGCACCAACTTCTGGGAATCCGCCTGGTTGCGAGAAAGAATCAAGGAGCTGTCTTGACGAACAACCTGACCTTCGACTTCACCGGTGCCACCGCGCTGATCACCGGTGGAACCAGCGGCATCGGGCACGCTACGGCGCTGCGGTTGCGCGACACCGGCGCAGCGGTGACCGTCACGGGTACCAAACCCGATCCCTCCCACTACGCGGTGGAACTCGACGGCCTGTCCTATCGGCAGCTCGACGTGACGGACGTGGACGGCACCGGTGAGCTCGCCGCCGAATTCTCGACCCTGGACATCCTCGTCAACAACGCCGGCGCCAACTTCCCGGGTGGCCTGGACGAGTCGACGGCCCCGGGCTTCGAGGCCTCGGTGAACGTCAACCTCCTGGCCCCTTTTCGGCTGACGACGGCGCTGCACGGCGCCCTCAAGTGTTCGGCGGCTGCCGGTGGGGCCAGCGTGGTGATGCTGGCGTCGATGGCGGCGATTCGTGCCGTGGCAATGGTGCCCGGTTATGGCGCGGCCAAGGCCGGTGTGCTGTCGCTGACCCGTAACCTGGCGGCACAGTGGGCGGTTGACGGAATCCGGGTCAACGCGGTGGCACCCGGGGTGATCGAGACACGGATGACCGCCCCGATGGACTACGTTCCCGAGGTGAAGCAGGCGCAGGTCGACCACATTCCCCTGGGCCGCTTCGGAGTTCCCGCCGAGATCGCCGATGCGATCTTGTTTTTGTGCACCCGCAGTGCGTCTTACTGCACGGGTTCCGCCTTCGTCGTCGACGGCGGCTACAGCGTTCAGTAGCTGCGTGCAGCCTCGACCATTCGTCAACTGACCACCAAACCAGGAGTGCACATGAAGATTTCGATCGTTGACGGCCCAGGACACATCGATGTGGTCGAACGACCGGACCCGACTGTCGGTCCCCGGGACGCCTTGGTGAAGGTACGGGCCTGCGGGATCTGTGGAACCGACGCGTTCTACATCTCGATCGGCGGACTGCCACCTCATCAGGGCGCCATGCCGCTGGGACATGAGCCTGCGGGCGAAATCGTCGCGGTCGGCAGTGAGGTGACCGACCTCGCGGTCGGTGACCACGTCGTTGTCGATCCGATGGCGTCGCCTGACGACATCATCGGAAATGGCGGCGCCCGTGGTGCTCTCGCAGAGTTGCTGCTTGTGCACGACGCCGTCCGGGGCAAGAACCTGGAAGTCATCCCGGACTATGTGCCGTTCGAGGTCGCTGCACTCAACGAACCCATGGCCGTCGCCCGGCATGCGGTAAACCAAGTTGCGCCTGGTCCGGCTGACAAGGTCGTTGTCTTCGGTGCCGGCCCCATCGGGCTGGGTGCGACGATCGCGTTGAAATCTCGCGGGGTGGGCCATGTCGTCGTGGTCGACGTGCTCCCCGCCCGTCTGGAAAAGGCCCTCAAAGTCGGTGCCGACGCGGTTGTCAACTCCGCTGAGGACGATCTTGCGGCCAGGCTGACCGAGCTTCATGGTTCTGGTGACTCGGTGTGGCCGGGTAAGGCCGGCACCGATGTGTACCTCGACGCCGCGGGTGTTCCGGCCGTGATCGACAGCGCCTTGGCACTGGCAAAGCGTGGCTCCAAGCTGGGAGTGGTTGCGGTACACAAGGAACCGGTAACAGTGGACCTCATCAATGTCATGAGCAACGAGATAACCATTGTCGGTTCGATGGGGTACCCGACCGAGATCTTCGAGGTCACCCGCGACATCGTCGCGGACTGGGAGAAGTACGCAGTGCTCGTCAGCCACACGTTCGGATTCGACGATGTCGACGAGGCGCTGGGCCTGGCTGCCACTCCGGGCGCCGCCGACAAGATCGTTGTCACCTTCGACTGAGTGTCGGAATCCCGTCGCAAGATCTCACGGCATTCCCATCAGAGGATGAAAGAAGTTGTAGCACATGCCGAATACTCAGATCCTTTACGATCCGTCGACGCCGGAGTTTTAAAACGAGCTCTGGAATGTGTACCGCACCATGCGAGACGAGTACCCCGTCTACCACGACCCCGGCAGCGGGTTCTACGCACTCACCCGGTTTGCGGATGTGTGGGCCGCCGCGGCCGATCACGACACGTTCTCCAGCCGCGTTGCAGAGGCAAATGACCTGCTTCCACAACTGATCTACATGGACCCGCCGCGGCAGACCGCACTACGCAAGCTGGTTTCCCGGGTCTTCACCGCACGACTGGTAGCCGGTATGGAAGACGATATCCGGAACTACATCCGGAGCCTCATCGACACGATCGCCGCGAACGGCACCTGCGAGTTCCAGCATGACTATGCCGCGGTTATTCCGAGTGTCGTGGTCGGCGGAATGATCGGCCTCGACGAGCAGCACATCGGCCCGGTGCGTGCCTGGACAGAGGCGTTCATCGACACGACCGACACGAATAAGGCGCTGGAAGCCGCAGTGGGGATATACACCACGTTCGCAGAACTTCTCGACGAACGCCGCCATCGTCCGCGAGACGACATGATGACCGATCTCATCAACGCCGAGATCGACGGACAGCGGCTCAGCGATGAGGAACTGCTGGGTTTCTGCCTGTTACTGGTCCTGGGCGGCAATGACACGACGGCCAGCCTGATCGGCTCCGGCACCGTCCTGCTGCTGCGCCATCCTGAGCAGCGGGATCTGCTGTTGAACGACGAGTCGCATTGGCCAACGGCAGTCGAGGAGATGTTGCGCTTCGAATCGCCCACCCAGACGTTACCCCGAACTGCCACCCGTGACGTTGAGTTGCACGGGGTCCACATCCCGGCAGGTTCACGGGTGATGTTGGTGTGGGGGGCGGCCAACCGAGACGAACGTGAGTTCCCCGAACCTGATCGCTTCGATGTGACCCGGCGCGCTCAGCGTCATGCTGCACTCGGTCACGGTGTTCATTTCTGTATGGGATCGGGATTGGCCCGCATGGAGGCCCGCCTGGCTTTCACCGAGTGGTTTGCCCGCTTTCCTGAGTGCGAACTGGCCGGTGATCCTGAACGGATCACCTCCAGTTGGGCGCGCGCGTATGACTCGGTGCCACTACGGCTGGGCGGACGCTGACAGTCAGAGAGGGTCAAGGCAGGGTCACCGCTCAAAACCGAAGTGGGTGTGCAAACTTGGCCTGCAGCAAGGCACCTACTTCGGCCAGTGCCAACCGCCCGCGGGCGGTGGCGTCGGAACGCATCAGAAAGCCGTGGTACATACCGGGATAACGCGTGACGGTGGTCTGAACACCGGCGTCACGCAACCGGTCGGCGTAACGTTCACCCCAATCCCGGATCGGGTCGCACGCCCCGGTGACGACGATCGCCGCCGGCAGGCCGCTCAGGTCGGTGGCATAGGCCGGAACCTGATACGGGTCCCGCGGAGCCCCGCCACGGTCGACCAATTCGTGCATGTAGACGATGTCCTCATGGCGAAGCAGTGGGGCGTCGGGCATCGAGGTGATGGAGGCGGCCCCCATGTCGCGGTCCAAGCCTGGGTATAGCAGCACCTGGGCGCAGATTCGCGGACCGCTGTGGTCGCGGGCGGCCAAAACCACTGCGGCAGCCAGCGATCCGCCTGCGCTGTCCCCGACAACCGCCAGCCGGCCGGCGTCGAGGTCGAGGTGGTCGGCGTTGGCGGCAACCCATTCGGTGGCGGCGTAGGCATCGTCGAACTGAGCCGGTGGCGGCGATTCCGGCGCCAGCCGGTAGTCGACAGCCGCGACAGCAGCGTCGCTGGCGTGTGCCAGTTCGCGGGCGAGCGGCTCGAACGAATGGTTGGAGCCCATCACCAGCCCGCCGCCGTGCAAATACACCAGCACCGGCAGCCCAGGTTCGGCGCTGGGCCGATATAGGCGTAGCGGTATCGGGCCCGCCGGGCCGATGGCCGTCAAGTCTTCGATGCCCGCCATGGCCGGCATGTCGGGCAGGGGTGCGCATTCCAGCCCCTCACGGACGGCGGCGAGGCCGCGGGCCCGCATCGGAGCTACCTCGCCGAACGATGCAACCCGTGCGGCGGCGTCGGGATCAAGTGGTGGATAAGCCATTTCAGTTCTTTGCCGGGTCGAAGCGGCGCTCGGTCCGCAAACGGGGCGCTTCCTGGCCACTCAAGACACGAGCCCGTTCCGCCATGGCAGACCCGACGTAGTCC
The DNA here is from genome assembly GCF_001665785.1 of Mycolicibacterium peregrinum. GTDB lineage: Bacteria > Actinomycetota > Actinomycetes > Mycobacteriales > Mycobacteriaceae > Mycobacterium > Mycobacterium peregrinum_A. The sequence goes on along the minus strand of NZ_LZSO01000047.1, from coordinate 43,700 downwards.
GGTTGCGTGAGGAGGAAGAACTTACCCTCGGCAGCCTGGTCGAAGACCACCTCCGCCGCGGCCAGTGGATCCATCGCCTCGGCCTTGATGTCGAGCATCGCGGTGCGTTGTCCTTCGGCCGCGCCGGTGTCCCCCGAGTCCACCCCGCCCGCGGATTCGAAGATGCTCGACACCACGGCACCCGGTAGCACCGCCTGCACGTGCACATGGTGGTCATGGCCGGCGGACTGCACTTCCAGATGCAGACATTCGGTCAGAGCGAGCACCGCGTGTTTGCTCATGATGTAGGGCGCCTGCAGCGGAACCACGGCGACACCGCCGATCGAGGACAGGTTCCAAACCCAGGCCGGTTCATCAGTGGCCATCATCTTCGGTAGGAATGCTCTGACGCCGTGGAACACGCCGCTGATGTTGATGTCGACGACGCGTTGCCAGTTATCGACCGGGGTGTCCCACAGATACCCGAACTGTTCGATACCGGCGTTGTTCACCAACAGCCGTACCGGCCCCAGGTCGCGGTAGACGTCATCGGCCAGCGCCTGCACCGCAGCGGCATCCCGCACATCGCAGACCACGTCGGTCGCCATCCCGCCGGCGGACACAATCTCATCGCGCAGGCCCGCGATGGCCTCGGCGTTGACGTCGACCAACACCACCGTCATACCCAACTGGCTGGCATACCGGGCCAGACCGGCGCCGATTCCGGCGCCGGCTCCCGTGATGACGGCGACGCCGCCACCGAAGATTTCTCGGGCGCTCACGCGGATTGCGCAGTCGCGGCCTTGGCGGTGTGCTCGGCGAGCGGCACCGAGTCCTCGGCGTCGAGCACGACATTCAGCGCGGTGAAGACCAGACCGTCTTCCGACCGCCGAATGCCGGCATCCACCACACCGCTGGACACCGCGAACGGAACATTGTTGGTGATCTGGTTGACGAACAGATAGAACCGGACGTTGGTGACCTCGCCGTCGGTTCCCGTGCGGTACAGGTTGGTGATGTGATGGCGGCACGGGTACGGATTCACGTTGCGGTGCTCGATGAGCCAGGCCAAAGTTTCGGCCTTGCCGTGCAACTCGGCGGCGAGCAGGTCCTCGAACGGGCACGCCCCCGAGTCGGAACGGCTCAGGTACTCCATCTCGTCCCCGATGCGAGGGCCCAATTCTTCAAAGTGGCCCTGGTCGTAGTGGAACCAGAACCCGGAGATGAATTCCTGGACGTCAGACAGGGCGATCTCGTTGCTCATGTCTGCAGTCAACCTGGGACGTGGCGTCGTAACAGCGTCGATGACCGTTGAGTGGAACGTCGCGTTATCGAGGAGCGATTGGTAGGGAACGTCATGACCTGGCGGTCGCCGACACTCGCGATCAAGCGACGTGAAACCGACATCGGCGAAAGTGACAGCGGGCCGTGACTACGGAGCCTTTCCCGCTGAGCGGCACGGCCGGTTCCATGGCCGGCATGCCCGTGCCAGCGTTCGTTCCAGCCGAGGCGCACTTATTGAATTCTGCTCGGCGACAACATTTCAAGGAGCCCAGATGTCTGATCTGCCCATTCCGGGCTACGACCCGAGCACACTCGTGCGCTCTATCACGGTTGAGATCGATGCACCCGCCAGTGTCGTGTGGCAAGTTCTGACCGACCTCGACAAGTACCCGCAGTGGAATCCGTTCTGCATATCGGCTGTATCGACTCTGGAGATGGGCGCAGCAGTGGAGATGGTTCTTGCCGACTACAGCGGCGCCGGGGGCACGTCCACCAACACCGAGTACGTCTGCGCCCTCGTGCCAGAGCGGTTGCTCTCATGGGAGTTGCCGGCGACGCCCGAATCGCCATATCCCGCGCGCCGCGACCAGGTCATCGAACCCATCGCAGAGCACCGCTGCAGGTACTACTCCACTGATGCGTTTCTTGGCGATCACGCGCACCAGGTCATGGCCGAGTGCGGGGCCTGGGTGAAGCGCGCATTCGACGACACCGCAGTGGCGCTGAAGAAGCGGAGTGAACATTGTGCTGCCGTGCGTGCCTTTCCGCAGCGTTAGATTATCGCCGGCTCAACCGACTGCGCGGCAACCCGAAGTCGTTGATCTGTACGAGAGTTCGCACAATCGGTTCAACGGGCAGTTCGTTACACCTGACTCAGGGCGATGGCCGGCTTCATTCACACCGGGCGGCCCGCTGAGCGGAAACCCCGGTTTCGCAACGGATGCGTCCTGTTTAGCGTCAGCGGGTATGTACTCCGAGTCGTTGACGCGCGCGATCGCCGAAGCCGAAAACCTCATAGCAGCAGCACCGCACATTGATGGTGACGCCGACCTTGCCGAGGGGCTGCAGTACCTGGCCGGATGCATAGCCGGATGTACGCATCAGGCATTTCACCAATATCCCGATCATCCGTTTCTACTGTCGGGTACGGGGCCATTCACCAAGATGGGACTGGATAACCCAGACACGCTCTACTTTGGAGCCAGGTTGCTCGCGGGCTTCGACTACGTCGTCACCGGTGTGCGCGGCACCACCACTGACCTGAGCTTTCAGTATTTGGCCGGCGAGTACACCGACGATTCCGTGCCTGACAGCGAAGTGGCCTTCGATGATCGCGAACTCGACATCGCCGCGGACGGGACTTTCGAATGGCGATTCACCCCGAGCCGTTCTGGGCAACTCGTCATCCGCGAGGTGTACGGCGACTGGTCGCAGCGGCGCGGGTCGCTGGCGATCTACCGCAGCGACACCGTCGGCACCGCGCCAGAATCACCGATCCGCGAACTTGCGGAAGAGCAATTCGCCACCGCCGCAGGCGAGCTCATCAACCGAGTGAAGACCTGGCTGCAGTTCCCGCAGTGGTTCTACCTGAACCTACCCGTGAATACACTTGTGGCGCCTCGCAGCACCCCCGGCGGGCTGACCACCCAATACTCGTCGGCCGGGCATTTCGACCTGGCGCCTGACCAGGCACTGATCATCACGTTGCCGGAGAGTGACGCTCCCTACCAAGGGTTTCAGTTGGGAAGCATGTGGTACATCTCCTTGGACTACATCAATCACCAGACATCTCTGAATGGGGCTCAGACGCAAGTTGACCCGGATGGCAAGGTGCGAATCGTTGTCACCGATCAGAACCCCGGAGTGACGAACTGGGTTGAGACCCTGGGGCATCGGCGAGGATATCTGCAATTCCGCTGGCAACGGTTGTCGCGCGAGATGACTTCGGCCGACGGCCCCACCGTCGAGCTCGTCGACTTCGACGCGATCGCGGCCGCACTTCCGTTCTACGCCCACAACAAGATTTCCGAGCAAGACTGGCAGGCTCGAATAGCGTTGCGGCAAAGCCAAATCGGAGAAAGAATGCTGGGCTGAGCATGAGCGGACTGCTTCAGGACAGAGTCGTTGTCATCAGCGGTGTCGGGCCCGGCCTAGGCACCACACTAGCCCGTCGGTGCGCCGAACAAGGGGCCGATCTCGTGCTGGCGGCACGATCGGCCGCGCGTCTTGATCGTGTCGCCACGACCATCACCGACATGGGTAGACGGGCCGTGACTGTGGCCACCGACATCACAGTTGACAGCGACGTCAACGAACTTGCTCGGTCCGCCGTAGAGGCATACGGCAAGGTTGACGCCTTGGTGAACAACGCGTTCATGCATCCCTCGATGAAACCCTTCGGCGAAACCACCTACACCCACATCCGTGACTCCGTAGAGCTGACGGTTCTCGGCGCGTTACGCACCACACAGGCCTTCACGCCGGCACTGGCCGAATCGAAAGGGTCGATCGTCAACCTCAGTTCGATGGTCATCAGACACTCGGACCCGCTTTACGGCCCCTACAAGCTGGCCAAGTCGGCATTGCTGGCGATGTCGCAGTCACTGTCCAGCGAGCTCGGGGGCCGTGGCATCCGAGTGAACTCTGTAGCGCCAGGCTATATTTGGGGTGAAATCCTACAAGAGTACTTCGAGGATCAGGCACGCCAATCGGGCGTTTCCGTAGATGCGATCTATCAGGCCGCAGCGGCGCAGTCAGACCTGAAGCGCTTGGTCACCGAAGATGACGTTGCCTCGGCGATCGTGTTCCTGCTCAGCGACCTGGCCGCCGGCATCACCGGCCAAACACTCGATGTCAACTGTGGAGAGTACAAGGCATGACAACACGAACCGATGTCGGCACTGTCGATGAGTTGTGCGCCGAAGCCGTCGACACGGCCGGACGCGATGACTTCGGCACCGACGACGACAACTTCCGCGAAGCGCTCGGTGTGCTGCTCGATTCCTATGCGCGCGAAGCGAACTTCACGCCACTGGGCGCCGCGATGACGCGCCACTACCTGCGTGCCGGACTGGTGGCCCGGCTACTGAGTGAGGCTGCTTGGAAGCGCCACCCCAGCCATGCCGACGTCACGATCGAACGGCCCATCTTCGTGACGGGATTACCCCGGACGGGGACCACGGCCCTGCACCGTCTCCTGGGCGCCGACCCGGCCCATCAAGGGCTTGAACTGTGGCTTGCGGAGTACCCTCAGCCCCGCCCGCCGCGGCACGACTGGGAGTCGTTTCCCGAATACCGTCGGCTGAAGGCCTATTACGCCAAAGCTCACCAGGACAATCCCGACTTCCTCGGCCTGCATTACATCGACGAGAACGTCCTGGAAGAATGTTGGCAGCTGCTGCGCCAGTCCGTACATTCGGTGTCCTTCGAATCGCTGGCCCATGTGCCCAGCTATGCCCAGTGGCTGACCAAACAGGACTGGTCGCCGTCATACCGACGGCACCGCAAGAACCTCCAGCTGATCGGCCTCAATGACACCGAAAAACGTTGGGTACTAAAGAATCCCAGCCACCTGTTTTCTCTGGACGCGATACTGCAAACCTATCCGGACGCGCTGATCGTCCAGTGCCACCGCCCGCCAGAGACGCTGCTGGCTTCGATGTGCTCGCTTGCCGAACACTCGACCGACGGATGGTCGACCACCTTCACCGGCGCACAGATCGGCCGCGACGTACTCGAGACCTGGTCCCGCGGCGTCGAGCAGTTCAACACCGCACGCGCCGGCCACAACCCGCAGCAGTTCTACGACGTGGACTACTTCGACTTTGTCGCCGATCCAATCAGCACCGCCCGAAACGTTTATCAGCACTTCGGCCTACCGCTCACCGACCAGGCAGTCTCAGCGATGGAAACTGCGCACGCCGAAGCCAGTCACGGGCCCCGAGCGCCCAAGCACCGATACTCCCTGACGGACTACAGACTGACCGTGGAGGAGATCCAGGCGCGGTTCGAGACCCGGTGACTGCACCACCTAGCCCGACCTGCGCCAGATCGGGCCATCGGTGATGCCGGCCGGTTAGCGATCGCCGCCGCGTGCTTCTCTTCGTGGTTACGGTCGCGATCCTGGGAAGATGCAACCTATTTCGACTGTGGGCCAAGCAATTGCTGCATCATCTCCTGAGTCTCCAACAACACGGCGGCGCGATCGGGACGGGTGCTGTGTGCGAGCGCCCCAGCGTTGCCGCCGACGATGTGTACGGGTCCGTGAGGTAGTTGTCGTAGCCCTTCCCGCGCAACATCGGCTGGGTCACTGACAGTCAAGCCCGGGGTATCGAAGTTGATTCCGGCCCGCTGCATCGCCGGAGTGCGTGTGAGTCCGAGGACGAGATGCAGCACGTCGACATCGTGCTCACGAAGCTCCAGCCACAGGCTTTCGGCAAAGATCCGGCTAAATGCCTTCACCGCGCCATAGATGGCGTGACGTCTCGCCCCGAGGTATCCCGACATCGACCCGACCAGCAAGATTCCTCCGCGGCGGCGTTGCCTCATCGGGCGCCCGAATTGGCGGACCAGTGCCAGCATCACGGCAATGTTCAGGTCCAGGCTCGTGTCAATGCTGTTGGATTCTGCATCGAGGAATTCGTCGTTGCAGGTGTTGGCACCGGCGTTGTGGACGAGCAGACCAACCTCGAGACCTTCAGTGGCAGCCGCGATTTGGTCGGCGGCATCAACAGCCGTGAGGTCGAGAGCCAGGGTGATTACCTCGACCCCGGCTGCGCGGCATCTCTGGGCGGTTTCGGCGAGCGGTTCCGGCTTGCGCGCGACCAGGATCAGGTTGATCCCGGAGGTTGCCAGCTGGGCGGCAACCTCGGCGCCGACCCCTTCGGACCCGCCGGTGATCAGTGCCCACGGCCCATATCGTGTTCGACCGGTAGCCGGTCGTTCCGGTGTGTCAGCCACCGAATGCCTCCAGGGAACCGACGGTGCTGCGGTTGTTCTTGATCCCCTTGACGAACCGCCATTGAGCACTTCAAGGCTCCCGCTGGTCGTGGCAATCGCCGAGGGCCCTGCCGATGCGCGCAGGTAGGGGCCAAACAAGCGGACCATGAATCTACTCGCCGCCGGCAATGAGCGCCCAGAGCTGTTGTCCGCCTGCCGCAACGGCCGCCGCCGCAACCCGGTCGTCCCAGTAGCGTACGGACCCGAATTCCGAGCGCCAGGCCAAGGCGGCGCGGGTGTACTCGTGGAGTCGATGCTCGTGAGTCGTGCCGATCGCACCGTGTACCTGGTGCGTGTTGCGGGTCACGACTGAGGCGGCATGTCCCGCACACGATCGCGCGGTCGCGATCTGGAAATCCAGTTGAGCTGCCTGCCAGTCCGTCCCGATGGCAGTGTGCAGCGCAGCCTCGGTGGCGGCTCGCGCCAGCGCCGACTCCGCTGCCGCATCCGAGATCAGGTTCTGAATCGCCTGGAACTTCGCCAGCGGGCGCCCGAACTGCTCCCGTGACGCCACGTGTTCGATGGACAGTGCCACAGCACGATCGAGCGCTGCGCACACCTGAATTGCCCGTACCATCGCCGATTTGCGGCCGAGCTGGTCCACCAGCCCGGTCGACACCGAATGGCCGGTGATTCCGGTGGTGTCGAAGATGACGGTGTCGCGCGGTTCGCCGATCAGGTTGGTGCCCGGGGTGATCGACAGGTCTGCCGTGCCGAGTTCGGTGAGCCGGTATTCGTCACCGGCCGGCCAGAGCACGACGAGCCGTTCCGCGTCAGCCGCCCACGGCACCGGCGTGGTGGATTCGCCGCTGCGTTTCGCCACGTACACCGTTCGCACGGCGTCGTCGACGGGTCGGTCGAGGGCCTCCAACAGCCAACAGGCCAGCAAGTCGTGTTCGGCCAGCGGGATGCAGACACCGTGACGGACTGCCGCACTGAGCAACTCGGCAGCCTCGAGCCAGCCGGCGCCGCTGCCACCGGATTCCTCGGCGCCGGTCAGGCGGACCAGGCCGAGGGAGTCGAGCCGCTGCCACAGTGCGCGGTCGTACTCGACGCGTTCGCCCGGGCGCCCGGTGGGGGCGGTCTGGCGGTACTCAGAGAAGACGCCGTCCATCATGGCCACCAGGTCGGCGTCCACCGCGGACAGCGCGCTCGGGGCGAGTTCGGTGGTGTTCATCGCATGCCCAATCCCCGCGCGATGACACCGCGCAGTACTTCGTTGGTTCCGCCGCGCAGCGTGAAGCCGGGGCGCTGGTCCACCGCGGTGTGCACCAGGTGGGTCCACTCAGCGTCCCCGGCGGCGTCATCTCCGGTCTGCCGGTCGGCGAAGTCGGCGATGTCGCCTTCGACCGTGGTGCCGAGAACCTTGACGACAGCCGCCGGAACATCGGGATTCTCACCGCGCTCCAGGGCGCCGGCCACTGCGGTCGACATGTGATGTAGTCCGGCGACCCGCGCGACCAGACGCCCCACCTGTCCATCTGGTGATTCACCCTGCGCGACAAGGCGTTCGACATGCTGCGTAAGGAGCGGGAACGTCGACAGGAATCGTTCCGGTCCACTCCGCTCGAAGCTCAGCTCGGAGGTGACCTGGGTCCAGCCGCAGCCGATCTCGCCGAAGACCATGGCATCGGGAACGAACACCTCGTCGAGGACGACCTCGTTGAAGTGATGCCCGCCGTTCATCGAGATGATCGGGCGGACCTGCACACCCGGGGCGCGCAGTTCGACGATGAACTGGCTCAACCCGGCGTGCCGGTGCGACGGATCCACCGGTTCGGTCCGGGCCAGGACGATGAAGGCATGAGCGCGGTGCGCTCCCGAGGTCCACACCTTGGTACCGGTGATCGACCACCCGCCGTCGACTCGTACCGCACGGGTGCGGACGCTCGCCAGATCGGAGCCGGAATCCGGTTCGCTCATCCCGATTCCGAAGAAGCATTCACCGCGCACGATGCGAGGTAAGAACTCTGCCTTCTGCTCTTCTGTCCCATATTTCAGCAGCGACGGCACGATCTGGCGGTCAGCGATCCAGTGAGCGGCCACCGGGGCGCCCGCGGCCAGCAGTTCTTCGGTCACCACGAACCGTTCCTGAAACGAGCGGCCGTGACCGCCGTAGTGCACGGGAACCGTCATACCCAACCAGCCCTGCTTCGCCAGGGCTGCGGTGAAATTCTCGTCCCATCCACACAACCAGGCATCGACCGACGGTCGGAACGCACCGACGGCCAACTGTTCGGCCAGGAAGCCACGGACTTCTCGGCGTAACCGGTTCAGGTGTGCAAGGTGTGCCTCGCTCACGATGTCCGCCACTTCGCGATGCGCTGTTGGTGCTCGGTGTCGTGGTGGGCCAACGGTTGCATCGCCGCCGCCATGGAAAGTGTGGATTCCAGGGAACCGGTGGTCGATTCCTGCAGCAGTCGCTTGGCCATCCTAAGCGCGCGGGGTGGGTTGACCGCGATCTTGTCGGCGAGTGTGCGAGCCTCGGACAACAGATCGTCGTGCGCCACCACTCGGCTGACGAGTCCCCACTCCGACGCCGTTGCGGCGTCGATCCGTTCGCCGGTAAAGGTGAGCTCGGCAGCACGGGCGTAGCCGATGGCGCGCGGCAGGAACCAGGTGCCGCCGTCGCCCGGGATGAGGCCGAGCTGCACGAAGCTCTCGGCGAAGGATGCGCGCTCGGAGGCAATCCTGATGTCGCACATCATCGCCAGATCGCACCCGGCGCCGATGGCGGCGCCGTTGACCGCAGCGATGAGAGGGACTTCGAGGCGACCCAGGGCACGTGGGATCCGTTGGATCCCGTCGATGTAGGCCCGTCGCTGGTCGATGGCGTCCAGGCCGAACATCCCCTGACGGTCGGCCATTTCCTTGACGTTGCCGCCGGCCGAGAAGATCTTGCCCGCACCCGTGAGGATGACGGCACCCACGGTGTTGTCGGCGTTGACCGCATCCACCTTGTCCTCGAATGCGGCGATGACGTCCTTGCCGGTGATGGCATTGCCGACCTCAGGCAGGCTGATCGTCCAGATTTGTACCGGTCCGTCGGTGTGGACGTCGAGCGGTGAGGTCACGCATGCTCCTTGAGCTGAAGGGATTTGGTCTGGAGGTACTCCTCGAAGCCGAACCGGCCCAGTTCACGGCCGATCCCGGACTTCTTGTACCCGCCGAACGGGGCGGTCGGGTTGTAGGCGCCGCCGTTGATGTCGAGCTGGCCGGTCTGCACCTGGCGGGCGAAGGCGATGGCGTCGTCGTCGGTGGCGGCCCACACTGCACCCGACAATCCATAGGGGGTGCCGTTGGCGATGCGCAGTGCATCGTCGGAGTCGGTGAAGGGCGTCACCGCGAGCACGGGACCGAACACTTCTTCCTGACCGAGTTCGGACTCGGGATCCACGTCGGCGAAAACTGTTGGTGCCACGAAGTACCCGACGTCGCGGATCGGATCCGCGCCGCCGGTCAGCAACCGGGCACCGTCGCGCTGGGCGCGCTCGATGAAGCCACGAACGGTGTCGAACTGCGACCGCGACGCCGATGGTCCGATCCGCGTCGCCGGGTCGCGCGGATCACCCACGGTGTATCGGCTCACAGCGGATTCGATCAGGTCCAGGACCTCGCCATACCGATTCTGCGGCACCAGCATCCTGGTCCAGGCCATGCACGTCTGCCCGCCGTTGAGGAAGGCGTTGCCCACGCCGACCTTGACGGCGGTGGCCAGGTCGGCGCCGTCCAGGATCACATTGGCCGACTTGCCGCCGAGCTCGAGGGCGACCTTCTTGATCGACTGGCCTGCCAGTTCTCCGACGCGCGCGCCCACACCGGTGGACCCGGTGAACGAGATGAAGTCGACGTCAGGATGCGAGGCGAGACGTTCGCCGATCACCCGACCGGGGCCCGAGACGAGATTGATGGTCCCCGGCGGCAGGCCCGCCTCTTCGCAGGCTTCGACGAAGGCGAACACCGAAAGAGGGGCTTCGTTACTGGGTTTGAGGACGACGGGACACCCCGCGGCGATCGCCGGGAGCACCTTGGCGACCACCTGGTAGAGCGGGTAATTCCACGGCGTGATGGCCCCGACGACGCCGTAGGGCTCTCTCAAAACCAGCGAATTGCCGATGCGCTCTTCGAATTCGAAGGTTTCCAGCACATCGGCGAAGCCCTTGGCCACCGCCAGTGGTACCTGCGTCTGCACTGTCTGCGCGATGCGAACGGGGGCACCCATCTCCGCGGTGATGAGATCGGCGATGTCGGGCAATCGCTTCTCCATGGCGGCGATGACCCGCTGCACCCGATCCCGGCGTTCGGCAACGGTGATGAGTGGGTCGAACGCCTGCCGGGCCGCGGCCACCGCGGTGTCGACGTCGACGGCGTCGCCATTGGGCACGTGGCCGATCACGGATTCGGTCGCGGGATCGACGACGTCGATGAACCCGTCCCCAGAGGGGGTGGTCCAGCTGCCGTCGATGAACAGTCTGTCGTGGTCGAAAGTGGGCACTGTCATCCTTTTGTTTATGGTGCGATGCTGGCGCGGACGTCGCGTTTGCCGTCAGCTGCGCTGAACGCTTCGTTGATGTCGTCGAGTGAGTACGAGGCCGCGGCGAGTCGCTCGAACGGCAGATGGTGTTGATGGTGGTCGAGGAAGGTCAAGGCGCGGGACAAGACTGCCGGGTCATACAGGGAGACCCCGACCATGGTCTTGTTGGTGAAGACGAACCGTGACGGGTCGAACGCGAAGGTCTTACCGATGTTGATGTTGCCGATCTCGACGTAACGGCCGAACTGGGCGAGCATCTGGAGTCCCTCGTCGATGGCGGACGGGTGTCCGACAACCTCGACCACCACGTCGGCGCCCTGGCCGTCGGTCAACTTGCGTACTGCTTTGGCGCGGTCCTTGGGCGTGACTACCTCGTTGAGATCGATGACCGAGTTGGCTCCGAATGCGGTTGCCAACTCCAACCTTTCGGGAACCCCGTCGATCGCGATCACGTTGGCGGCCCCGCGCGCCTTGGCGACCGCCACCGCGTAGAGACCTAGGGCGCCGGCACCCTGAACCACGACGTGCTCACCGAGTTGCAGGTCGACGCGTTCAAGTCCATACATGACCTGTGACAGCGCGCAGTTCGCGCCTGCAGCGATGTCGTCGCTCAGGGTGTCCGGCACCGTGTAAACCACTGCGCCGGCGGGCAACAGGTAGAAGTCGCCGTAGCCGCCGACAAAATAGGGCGGTTCGTCGGCGCGGCCCAGCATCGCCATTTTGAGGTTCAGACAGGCGTTACGACGCCCCGCCAGGCAGTTGCGGCAGGTGTGGCAGCAGTAGAAGTACGGGAACACCACTCGCGTGCCTTCGGACAAGGGTTTGCCGTTGGAGTCGGCGGTCACTCCGTCACCCAGCACCTCGATGGCGCCGACCATCTCGTGCCCCAAGACGGTGGGTAGCTGTCCGCCCAAGCCGCGGGTGGCGAAGGTGCCATGCCAGGCATGTACATCTGAACCGCAGATGTTCGTCCGCAGGACCCTGATCAAGATCTCCCCGGGCCCGACCTCGGGCAAGGTGACGGTTTCGATCTGGAATGGCTTGCCGGGCTCGTCGAATCGCGCGATCCGTCCCTTGTACATCGTGCGTCCCTTCAGTTGCTGGTGGATTCGAGGCTGAACTGCTGTCGCAGATCGCGTTTGAGCAATTTGCCGCTGGGGTTCTTCGGCAGCGAGTCGACGAAGAACACCTGTTTGGGAGTCTTGAAGCCGGCGAGATGGTCACGGCAGTGACGTAGGACCTCGTCTTCGGTCACGGTGGTGCCGGCGCGAGTCACCACCGCGGCGACGACGGCTTCCACCCAGATTGGGTGTGCCACCCCGAAGACCGCGGCCTCTTCTATCCCGCTGTGCCGGTAGAGAACTTCTTCGACCTCGCGGCTGGCGACATTCTCGCCGCCGGTTTTGATCATGTCCTTCTTGCGGTCGACGACGTGTAGCAGGCCGTGCTCGTCGTAGTAGCCCAGGTCGCCGGAATGGAACCAGCCGCCGGCGAAGGCCTGCGCTGTCTTATCCTCGTCGTCGAGGTAGCCCAGCATCAGATGCGGGCTGCAGTGAGCGATTTCGCCGACGGTGCCGGGCGTGACGGGCACGTCGTTGTCATCGAGGATCACGGTTTCGACGTTGACGACAGGTCGGCCGGCCGCTCCCGCGTGGGCATCCTGCTCGGCTGGCCCCAGGGCTGACGCCAGCGGGGCCATCTCGGTCTGGCCGTAGAAGTTCCACAGACGCAGATTGGGTAGACGTCTGCGCATCTCGTGCAGGATCTCGGTGGGCATCGGTGAGGCGCCGTAGTAACCCTTGCGCAGGCTGGACAGGTCGACCTCGTCGAACACCGGACTGCGCAGCAGGCTGATCCACACCGTGGGTGGCGCAAAGTAATTGGTGACGCCGTGGCGCTCGATCGTCCGCAGTACCAGCTCCGGGTCCGGCCGAGGCAGGATGATGCTGGTGGCACCGAGGTAGATGTCGGTAGCCAGGAAGTTGTCCAACTGCGCGCAGTGATACAGAGGCAGGGAGTGGATCTCGACGTCGTCGCCGGACATCGAGCCGGCCACGATGGTGCTGATGTACTGCCACATCAAGCTGCGGCTGCTGTGCATCACGCCCTTGGGCCGGGATTCGGTGCCGCTGGTGTACATGACCCGCAGCAGCTGATCGTCGTCGATTCGGCAATCGGGAACGTCCGCGGTAGTGGTGAGCCATTCGGCGAAATCGGGCCAGTCGCCCGGACCTGAATGGTCGGAGGGGACGAGTGCTGCCTTCGTGCGAACTGCTGTCCCCGCGGCCATGGCCTGTTCGGCCACCGGGATCAGGTCGGCCTCGACGATGAATCCGGCGGCCCGGCTGTGGCCGAGGATGTACGAGATCTCGTCCGGCGTCAGCATGAAATTGATCGGAACCAGCACCACGCCGGCGCGGGCGGTGGCGAAGGCCAACACCGCGTACTGCCAGCAGTTGCGCGACAGCAATGCGAGTCGGTCGCCGGGGAGTAACCCGTTCTCGTGCAGCGCGGCGGCGGCGCGATCCACCAGGTGATCGAACTCGGCGAAACTCAACACCACATCGCCGTCGATGATCGCCGTCTTTCCCGGTTGCTTTCGCGCCGAACGGCGGGGGATATCGGCGAGGCTGTGGCTACGGGCCCGGGCGATGACGGCGGCAAGGTCGTCAGAATGCATGGTCGGCAGAGTAGGCACGCCACCGGCGCCCGCGGTGGTTCATCTCCCGCTCAGTAGACAGGGTGGGCGCGGCGAGGGCCCCGGTCCTTCGATACTCGAAACCATGACCGCTACCACTGAATCCTCGTCGCTCGCGGATCGCGTCCCAGACCCCGATGTCCTGCGCGCCCACCTCCTGGAGGCGGATCCCGGTGTCCTGGTCGCAGTGCTGGCGCAGATGACGGGTGACCCAGCGGTCATCGACCGGTACGCAGCCAAGATCGATCACGTTCCCGATCCGCCCGAGCGGGCCGGAACGACCGATACCCAGACCGCCGAATCGCTGGCCGATGACATCATCGCCGCGCTCGGTCGTGAACGAACTGCCGATACAATCCCGTTCGACGACCGCGATTTCTTCGTTCGCCTGCTCCCGATTGCGCTGGGGGGTCCGGTCGACGACGAACACGTCGATCTGCTACTCGAGCAGGGCGGATTCCGCCCGGCCCAGCCCACGCTCCCGCGTACCACGCCGATTCCCGAGACCACGACTGTGGCGATCATCGGCGCCGGCATCGCCGGTATCGCGGTCGCGCTGGCCGCTGCCGAAGAGGGCGTGCATTTCGAGATCTTCGACCGCAACGATGAGGTGGGTGGCACCTGGCTGACCACAAGGTATCCCGGCATCGGCGTCGATACCCCGTCGGCGTACTACTCGCTCTCGCGTGAGGTGAACCCGGATTGGTCTAACTACTATCCGCAGGGCGCGGAGTACCAGGCGTACCTGGTCGCGTTGGCCGACAAGCACGATCTGCGTAGCCACATCAGGTTCGGGACCGAGGTCGAGGCTCTGTGGTGGGACGAGGCGCGACAGCAATGGCAGATCCACTCGCGTTCGTCCGATGGCGCTCGGTCCGTCGACTACTCCAGGGTCGTCGTCACCGCCGCGGGTTACCTCAACCGTCCCCGCTTCCCTGAGATTAAGGGGCGAGACAGCTTCGCAGGCATCAACATTCACTCAGCTCAGTGGGATCCTGACCTGGATCTGGCGGGTAAGAAGATCGCGGTGATCGGTGCTGGCTGTACTGCGGTGCAGATCGTCGATGCGTGTGTGGACGAGGTCGAGCACCTGACGGTGTTCCAACGGCAGCCGCACTGGGTCGCTCCCCGCAGGCGTCTTTCCGATGAGGTCCCGGAACACCGCCGCTATCTGGGACGGATGTTGCCGTACTACACGATGTGGCATCGGCTCAAGTCGTACTGGGGTACCGCCGACAACAACTACCCGGTCATCCTGCAGGACCCTGAGTGGTCCAAGACCCACCTGTCGATCTCACCGGCCAATGATGTGCTGCTCAAGATGTGTCAGGAGTACATCGACCGGATGTTCGGCGCCGGAAGCGAACTGGCGCTGAAGGTGACACCGGATTTTGCTCCGTACGGCAAGCGGATCATCCGCGACCCAGGTGGTTACTACGCGGCCCTGACCCGTGACCACGTCGAGGTGGAGGCCAGTGAACCCGCGGAGGTCAACGAGAAGGGCATCGTCACCGCCGACGGTCGCCAGATCGACCTGGACGTGATCATCTACGCAACCGGTTATCATCTGGACTTCCTGTCCACCGTGGATATCCGGGGTCGGGACGGCAAGACCTTGGCCCAGGTGTGGGGCGACAGTCCCAGTGCGTACCGCGGCGGCACCGTACCGGGGTTCCCCAACCTGTTCATCACCTCGGCGCCGAACTACAGCCCGGGCCATGGTGCGGGGGCCAACTTCTCGATGGAGATCTTGGCGCACTACATCCTGGAGTGCCTGCAACTGATGGCGCTGCGCGGCGCGTCGACCATGGAAGTCACCCAGTCCGCGTTCGAGGATTACGTCGACGGGATCGACAAGACCATGCAGGGCACGGTGTGGTGTCACACGCCCAATGCCCACACCTACTACCGGTCGCAGTCCGGACGCGTCGTGGTGGCCACGCCGTACCGTTTGGTGGATCTGTGGCACCAACACCGGGCGCCGATCGAAGAGGATTTCGTCCTCCGATGAGTCAGATGCTTTCCGGCAGAACTGCGTTGGTGACCGGCAGCAGTCGCGGTATCGGCCGTGCCATCGCCCAACGGTTGGCGGCGGAAGGGGCGACCGTGGCCGTGACCGCGCGCTCCCACACTCCGACACCGTCCACGCGGGCTGGTGTCACCGAGGCGATCCCGGGAACGATCGAGGAGACCATAGCCCTCATCGAAGATGCCGGCGGTTCGGCCTTCGGAGTGGCTGCCGATCTCGAAGACAGCGTAGCCCGCGACGGCCTGATCGACGCCGTGGTCGCGCGCACCGGCAGGCTCGACATCCTGGTCAACAACGCCGGCTATGCCGACTATTCGGTCATCGAGGACATGCCGGTCGAGACCTTCGATCGCACCGTTGAGCACTATCTGAAGACGCCGTTCGCGTTGACGAAAGCGGCTGTGCCGCATATGCGTACCCAGGGCGCAGGCTGGATCGTCAACATCGGCTCGGTGACCGGGGTGGCCCCGGTGCGGCCGTACCGGGACTACAACAAGACGGCGGGCGACGTGATCTATGCGTCGTGCAAGGCTGCGCTGCATCGGTTCACCCAAGGGGTGGCCGCCGAACTGCTGGATGCCGACATCGCGGTGAACTGCGTCGGACCGTCGACGGCGGTGCGTACGCCTGGTGCGGCGTCGCTGATTCCGGACAGTTTTCCGACCGAACCGGTCGAGTACCTGGCCGAAACGGTACTGGCGATGTGTCACCTGCCCGCCGCGGAGCGGACCGGTCTCGTGGCGTTCAGCCTGCACTACCCGTGGTCCCAACAACTTCCGGTGCACTCGCTGGACGGAAACACGGTACTACCGCCGCTGCAGCCACCTGCCGCGGCGAATCCGAACATCCTGCCGGCGGGGGTTTAGGTCGGCCGTCAATTCTTGTCGGCAGAGTCCGTCGCAGAAGCCGGAGGCCAGCACGGCAAAAAGGTGTCGTGTGCTAAGGGCGCCAGCTTTGATGATGGGCGTGATCCAGGACGGCTTTGATGATGGCGTGCTGGCGATCCAGCGTTCAGGTTCCCCGCACACCGCACATCCTACGTAGCCGACGCGGACAGTGATTCGTCCAAGCTCGCGATCAGCTAACGAACAGTCGGGCTCCGCCGTAGAAATTGCCGCAGCAGCCGCCGGCGCGGGCCTGCTAGATTTGTACAGCAAACTAGCAGGTATCGCGCGTGCGAGGGGGTCTCATGGCGAACGAGCTGAAGGTTGATTTACCGTCTGTACAGGCGGCTGCTGAGAAGATTGAGGCAGCCGCCGAGGGGCTGCGAGCCGCTCACGGCGCAGTCCATGACCGCCTCACCGCCGCACACAGCGGCTGGATCGGGACCAGCAGACCAGCGCTGACAACGGCTACCAGCAAATGGGAAGACGAATCTGCGGCACGCTACACCGAACTGATCGCACAGGCCGCCGATTATCGATCGGCGGTCGCCAGCTATGGCACCACCGACGACAACCAGGCTTCCGAGATTGAAGCCACCGCCGCAGCGATGAAGATGTGACCTGTGACCCTGTCGATGGCTGATGTTGATCAGTGGCAACCGGACCAGATTGATGAGGTTGCGAGCGCCCTGGCCGACCGGGCACGCACCGGCGGGCAGACAGCCCAAGAATTGCGTGGTCTGCACGACATGGCGACGTGGCAAGGCGAGGCGGGCGACGCCGCCAAACACGCCATAGAAAAGTCAGCAACCCACCTGGAGACCTCGGCCCAAAATGACTTCCTGACCTCGATGGCCACCAAGAAGGCCGCCCAGGACGTGAGCTCGGTCAAAAACGATCTCAAAGCCATCGTCGACTACGCGGCAGCTCAGCCGGCCATCCCGATCAACTTGGAAACCAACACTGTCACCAAGCCCGACACCACCGGGTGGGACGACGACGACATCAAAACTCTGAACGACAAGATCGCCGAACTTGAGGACCGGATCGTGGCGGTGCTTGCCGCCGCGAACGAAAACCGACAGTGATCTGGGACGAGTCATGCAGGCTGCGGCCGGTGGCGATCCGCAGACCCCGGCCGAGCAAGGCTCCGGTGACGGGCATTCGGTGCGCGACGGACAGCTGACACCCGAAGAATTGTCCCGGCTGAAGCAAAACGCCACATTGGCGCCCGATCAGCTGCGCGCACTCGCACGAGGTGATCTGGTACTCCCTGCCAGTCGTCTGGAGTACCTGAATTCGATGGCCCGCTCGATGGACGGCATGAACATTCAGCAGACCCGAGCCATGATGGACAACCTGGACAAGACCAATCCCGGCGCCAGCCGTGATCTGATGAACGCGATGCAGATGCTGTCAGACCCGAAGGTCAAAGCCGCTGGGGCGGACTGGAAGGGCGGCCTGGATCGGTTGCCCGACGGGATCAAGAACGTCGCGCAAGGTCTGCCCGCAGATCGGGGCAACATTCACGTTCAAGACCGTCAAGACCTCGCGGCAATCATGATGAAGGGCGGCCCGGAATTCATGCACGGCACGGATCTAGACCGCTCAGTGTTGAAGCAAACCGAACAGTTACTGAAGGGCGCGCCGGCCGGGACATTTGAGAAAGGGTGGGAGCATTCGGCCGATCTTGCCCTCAAGCCCTTGTTGGAAGCGGCCGGGCGGGATCACTGGGCCGTGCATGACCTGGTTGCCGGGGCCGACGGCAAGTCACCCAACAACGAGTTCATCAGCAATGCCCTTCGGCACCAGTGGGATGACGGTGGCGCGGCAGCTGGAGCCTTGGTGCAGGGATTGGCACCGGTCGCAACCGACGCCACGCAACTCGACGCCGCCACCAGGGCTGGTGAAACCGTGTTCGCCTTCGACAAATACATTGCCGACCACCATGATGAACAATTCACCAAAATGTTTGACCGGGTAGAAACGCATCCCGGGCAGGCACCGCTTGTCGAAGGCGATCAAACATTGGGCAAAGCCCATCCAGAACTCGTTCAGGCCCTCGCCGAAGCGAACGCACCGTTCCTGGACGACATGATGAAACGTGATTGGAACAATACCCACGGATTCGGCGACTTGGAAACCCCAACGACCGCGAACAGCGACGTGGCAAACTCGGTGGATGCGAACGGCAAGTTGGAGGACCGTGATGCCAACATGCCTAAGACGGTTGACCTGCTGAGCACCCTCAATTCCGATCCGGTCGCTGCTTCAACGCTGAAAGGCGCCGTAGAAGCGCATCACAACGGGTTCCAACAGGACTACGTCGACTCACGCGTCGATCACGACACACCCGACCGCGATGCGCTCTCGGCCGACCGTCGGCTTCAAGGATTGAACAGTGTGGCCATGAGCGAAAGCAACGTACAACAAGCAGCCAACGATTACGCCCGAGAGCTGCTGGAGCATGAACAGAAGGCTGCAGAATGGGAAGCCTTCAGGACGATAGGCGGCTCCATTCCCCATGTCAACGATGCGATCGACGCCATCGGCAAAGTGCCCGGGGCGGACGGCCTCTTGGAAGACACGCTCGGCGGGGGTGAGGCACCAAAAGCCCCCGATATTCCACACATTCCTCTTCAAGATCCGGGAGCAAATCGATACCAAATTGCCGACCAATTGTACGAAAAAGGCTATGGCAACAAAGACATATTTCCGAACGGCTTCCCATCCTACGAAGCTTACGACTCCGACCGTAGTGGTGATGTACGAAACGACGTGGACAAATACCTTGGCAGTGAGATTAGGTTGGATCTCAACGAATCCCAAGGCACATATCAGAGCACCCTTCCGGTACATCCGGATGCACCTGGCCAAAGTTCGGATGAGTCCGGCGAAAGTTGAGCTGACGCGTGATAATGCCAATGGCAAGGAAATTATTAATCGTCGTCGCGTCCACAGCATTGGCACTCGCGGGATGTACCGACCACACGGAATCACCCACTGCCCCTACAGTCATGAAAACCATGTTCCCAAATTGGCCTAATGACTTGAACGGCTTCCGATTCCGATGGACAGCACAACCTGGTATCGACCTGCTAACCGGTCCCGCAGTCCCGGTGCGCGCCTACCTTGAATCTTTCCGGACTGGATTCATGACAAGGTCATCTACTAACACCTACCCAGGATTTCAGCGGGCCGTACCGGAACTTCCCGATCCTCGGGCCGGCGACGACGAATACCGCAAATGGGACTATCTCCCCTTTGAGCTGAAATGGCTTATACCCGCTATCGACAAGCACATCAATTTCGGCGACGGGCCATTCTTCGGCAACGAATACTTCCATGTGATGGAACTTTCCCCACTCGCAGACGGCTACCTCGCCTACGTGTGCGACGGTAAATACAACATATTTCACCCGGCCATTGGACATTCTGGAATGTACGCGTCCGTACTGGACTATCCGAGTGGAAAAAATGATCCCCAACAGCGTGAGGAGGACGCAGTAACCCTCTGGCGAATCGAGTTCAAGAACAGCGACGGCGGGAATGGGAGTATGCAATCTCAAGAGGGCGCAAATCCCGCGCCGACCGGTGATGTGTTCGGACGCTGGAAAATCACCGGCGCCTCACAAGGCAATTACTGGGGCGACCTTGACAACACTACCCACACGCCGCGCGATCCAGACTATATTCAGCAGCTACAGCGGTGCCGCGACATCATGCCCCACAACGTCGACCAGCGGGCGCAAATCCTCATGAGTGTGCTCGATACCCCACCCCAAGCAGAGCCAGCCGTACCCGGGTGGCCCGGAAGTACTGCGTAATTCCACGCAACCCTTGACAAGCGCCGCCGTCTGCTGAGGCGCTTGCTGTATGGCCCTGATTCGTATGCAGGTAGATTAATGACTTGTTATCAACCTCGTGCTCGTCTGCCCGTATCACCACCGGGCACACCATCGTGGCCTCATCGTCATCGCCGGGCCCGCTGACCATCTCGTCGTCACCGATCACACCGGAAAACGATTACCCGGCGGGTCACTGGCCCGCCCGCCGACCACACCCTTACCCGACGTCCCGTCTTACCGCGGCCCGACGGGCGAACGCGCCGACTGGTGGTGGTACACACCGTTCGAACCACCCCCACCCGCAGCCGCTTAGGCAAGTGGCTCAGGAGAGCACGGGGCTGGGTAGTTCGCAGAAGCTGTGGCAGACGCGATCGCGGACGATGATGTCGGTGGTCTCGGGATCGAACCAGCGGTCGACCACCGCCCAGTGGATCGGATGCATGAGGTAGGGGCCCATCAGTCCGTCGACGTCGGTGAATTCCTGTTCGAAGACGTGGGTCCATTCGCTGGTGCCGATGGCCTGCTCGACCCGGCTGAGTTGCCATGCGGCGATGGTCGGGACATGCCGCGGCATCATCAACAGTTCGCTCTCAAATGTCGCGACGGTCTCGGCCTCTACCTCGTCGGGTACCCGCAGCAGCAGTGCGCGGTACACGGTGCCGCTGCCGCGGCGGGTCGGTGCGCCCTGGTAGGTCACTCCATTCACCCGCGTGATCGCCGGGTCCTCCAGCACCTCGTCGAAATCGCTCTTCTGCCAGTCAGCTTCGTTCGCAAACCGCAGATGGACCAGGATATCGCCGCCATTACGTGAACCCGGCAGTGTCGGCTCTACCAACGTTCTCGACGCGCCGCTGCGTTCGGCTGCGTTGCGTAGGGCGCCCAGGATGCGGCCGCGTTCGGACTCGTCGACGTCGACCAGGCGGGTGACCCCGAGTGTGGCAGCGCCGGCTGGTGCGTCGGGTAGGGCGGGGGAGCAATCGGTGATGGCATCGGCAGCGGATGCCACTTCGCGGCTGCGTTCCACCACCAGATCGGTGATGCTGTCCCACCACTGCGCAACGGCAGGGTCGGGCCGGCCCTGCCAGGTCATCTGCCACCAGGCCTGGGGGCTGGGCAGCGTCCATGTAGCGGTGACCACGTTGGATCGGTCTTCAAACCAGATGGGCGGGCTGACCACGACGTCGCGCAGCGTCATGCCACGATCACGGGCACCCGGGGCATACCCGGCCAAGTAGGCGTCGATGAACTTCTGGGCGCAGCCCGGCCTGGTGACTACCCGATCGACGACGAAAACCTCAGCCATGAACCGAGATTACGATCGGACGTATCGGTCAACCCGCAGCGTTCCCGGCCATCGGGAAACCACCGTTGACGACAGGGTGTGTCGGCGCGATGGTGGGGCGATGACCGATCCGTTCAGCCCGGCCCAGCTCGGGCCCGTGACGCTGCGCAACCGAGTGATCAAGGCCGCCACGTCGGAAGGCCGCTCACCCAATGGGCTGGTCACCGACGACCTCATCGATTTCCATCGCAGCTTCGCCGAGGGCGGCGTCGGGATGACCACCGTGGCTTACTGCTGTGTGTCTCCCCAGGGTGCGAGCGCACCTGGCCAGATCGTCATGGACAGCAAGGCTCTGCCGGGGCTGCGCCGGCTCGCCGACGCGGTTCACGCTGCGGGGGCGGCCATCTCGGCGCAGCTGGGTCATGCCGGGGTGGTGGCGCAGAAGAAGTTGACCGGTGTGACCGCCGTGGCGCCGAGTAGATTCATCAACCCGACGTCATTCGCCTATTGCCGCGAGATCACCCGCGCCGAGATCGCTCAGGTGATCGACCAGTTCGGCGACGCCGCGCAGGTGGCTGTCGACGCCGGATTCGATGCCGTCGAACTGCATTTCGGGCATCTCTATCTACCCAGCTCGTTTCTGAGTCCGCTGATCAATCGCCGCAAGGACGAGTACGGCGGTGACATCGACAACCGATCGCGGTTCGTGCGGGAGATCGCGGCGCGGGTGCGCGAGGTGGTCGGTGACCGGGTCGCGGTGATCGCCAAACTGGATATGGACGACGGGCTTCCGGGCAGCATCTGGATCGACGAGGCGTTGCGGACGGCCCAGCTTCTCGACACCGATGCCACCCTCGACGCCATCGAACTGACCCAGGGTTCGTCGGTGTACAAGCCCATGTACCTGTTCCGCGGCGACGTTCCGGTCAAGGAGTTCGCGAAGGTGATGCCGCCGGCTCTGCGGCCTGCGGTCCGGCTGGTGGGCAAGCAGACGATGGGTGTATATCCGTATCGAGACCTCTACATGCTGGAGGCCGCTCGGCAGTTCGTGCCGCTCATGCGCAACACCAAACTGATTCTGCTGGGCGGCATCAACGATCGCGACCACCTTGAGACAGGCATGCGGGAAGGATTCGATTTCTTCGCCATGGGCCGGGCATTGCTGCGGGAACCGGACCGGGTCAACACGATGATCGCCGAGCCCGCCTCACGCAGTCGCTGCACGCACAACAACAAGTGCATGGTGACGGTGTTCAGCCGCACCCACTGCGTGCTCGACCCTGACCAACGCTACGGCGCGGTGCTAAGGACCGAGCAGATCAGCTAGCGCGCTGCCGGCCTCGCGCCTCGCCTGGTGGGCGATGTCGAGCATCGGCATCGTCATGAAACCGTGGATGCCGCCGTCGAAGGGGCGCCGGGTCACTGGCACCCCGGCGGCCTCCAACGCGTCGGCATAGTAGATGCCCTCGTCCCGAAGGGGATCATGGCCGGCGAGAACGACGACGGCCGGCGGTAGACCACTGAGGTCACCGGCCAGCGGTGAGGCGTACGGATGGCGTCGATCGGCGACCTGGGGAACGTACTGATCCCAGTACCACTGCAGTGCCGGGCGCGGATTGTAGAAGCCCCGGCCGAACAGTCGGTAGGAGTCGGTATCGAAATCTGCGGCGATCACCGGGTACAGCAGAAGTTGTGCCGCCAGGTCCGGCCCACCACGGTCGCGGGCCATCAGGGTGGTCACCGCGGCAAGGTTGCCTCCGGCGCTGTCGCCGCCCACCACGACGTGTGACGGGTCGCCGCCGAAATCGGCTGCATGATCGACCGCCCAGCGGGTGGCGGCGTAGAGGTCCTCGGCGGCCGTCGGCCAGCGGTGCTCGGGGGCCAGCCGGTAGGCCACCGAAACCACCACAGCCGGAATGAGATTGGCCAGGTTGCGGCACAGCCCGTCGTGGCTGTCGAGATCGCAGAACACGAACCCGCCGCCATGGGCGTACACCAGCAGGGGCAGCGGTTCGGACGCGTCGGGACGGTAGACCCTCACATCGATACGACCGTTGTCGACAGGTACCTGGTGGTCGGCAACCGAAGCCACCGGTTCGGGCTGAGGGTTGGCGACGAACCGGCTGCGGATCGCGGCGCGGGCCTGCGCGCCGGTCATCGTGTGTACCGGCGGAAAGCCTGAATCCAGGGTCTCGATCAAACCTGCGACCTGTGGATCGAGCGTCATGCCGGGACCAGGGTGGCGGAGGTCCGCGGCCCGACGGGGCTGCCGACGCGTAGCGGCCGGACCGGCTGCAAGGTGGGGGCCACTCGATGAGGCCCATCCTCGGCATTGCGCCAGATACCCATGGCCGTCATCCGCACCGGAGCGGCCAGCC
Source organism: Mycolicibacterium peregrinum (assembly GCF_001665785.1). Classification (GTDB taxonomy): domain Bacteria; phylum Actinomycetota; class Actinomycetes; order Mycobacteriales; family Mycobacteriaceae; genus Mycobacterium; species Mycobacterium peregrinum_A. The sequence goes on along the minus strand of NZ_LZSO01000047.1, from coordinate 19,786 downwards.
GCTGATCGAATGCCATCCGGCTCATCGGGCCGCACACCGACACTGCCGCGACGGCTGCGCCGGCCGGACCGATCGGTGCTGCCACACAACCGAATCCGGCGAGCGATTCCTCCCGCTCGAATGCGACGCCGTGGGCACGGACCTTTGCCAACTCGGCTTCCAGCTGCCGTTCCGTGCTGATCGAAAACCGCGTCAACCGGGAGGCCAGATTGACCTCGACCGATGAATTGTCGGCCAGGATCGCCTTGCCCACCGCCGTACAGTGTGCGGGCTGTCGACCCCCGATACGTGTCGGAATGGCTGCCACCATCTGACCGCCGATCTTCTCCAGATATACGACGTCGGATCCGTCGAGTACCGCCAGGTGGACGACCAGTCCGGTGGCCCGGTGCAGATCGCGCAGCAAGGGGATCGCGGCACGGTGGATGCGGTCCTGGTGCAGCGCCAGTGATCCCAGTTCGACGAGGCGCATGCCCAACTCGTAGTCGCGGCCGTCACGGCGGAGCCAACGAAGGTGCACCAGGCGCTCGAGGAGGCGATGGGCCGACGATCGTGGCAGCCCGGTCCGGCGCACGATCTCGGCCAATGTCAGTCGGGCCGATCCCTCGAAGGCATCGAGAACCAGGGAAACCCGGTCGATGACAGCACTGGGCGTCTCGCCCGGCTTCTCGGCAGCCATTGTCTTCTCGACAGCCATTGTCATGAGGACCTCCCATATCGAGCCGCATGCCTGGACGGCATATGACTATTAGTCATATGACTGTTTGTAGCATATCGATGTGGGTGCTGTCACATGAACGACTGAATGCGAGCGGGGTCATGCCAAAACCCCCGCCGCAATGCGGCGGGGGTAAGGCGATGTCAAGTTGTAGGAGCGGGAATGACCAGCGGTTATGCCTCTGCCGCGGCCCGGCCTGCGCGCCGGCCGTAGAAACTTCCGTCGCCCAGTGACACGCCGCTGGCATATCCCCAGGCGGCCAGGCCGGCGGTACAGCGCCCGGCAGCGAACAGCCCAGGAATGGGGTCGCCACTGACGTGCAGCACCTCGGCGTCGAGGGTGGTGTGCAGCCCGCCGAGGGTGAAACCGCCCGTGCTCTCGCGGAGGTCGATGGCGCCCACCGGGGACTTGATCGGCTTGAGCCACTGCGGCTTCTTGTGCAGCAGTGGATCCTCGCCGCGCGACGCGCCCTCGTTGTACGCATCGACGGTGGCTTGCAGCGAGTTCGGTGGTAGCGCGATCTCAGCCTCCAGGTCGGCGACGGTGTCGGCCACCCACGTCGGCGGCCGCATCATCAGCTGGGGGGTGAGCGAGGCCATCGCCTCCTCCTGAGCGTCGCCGTCGATGATCAGATAGGCCGTGTTGTTCTGGTGGTACAGCGTCAGCTGGCCGGCGCGACCGGGATAGGTGTCCTCGGCGACATAACGCTGACCACGTTCGTTCACCAGAATCCCGCGCACCAACTGCTGGGGATCGACGAACAGGGCGACCTCGGTGGCATCCATGTGCGCCAGATCGGCGCCGAGCGCCTGCGCCATCCGGATGGCCTGCCCGTCGTGCTGCTCGATCGAGGCGGCCGGGCGCCCGGCGATGCGCGGCGCATACCTGGCGACCATGGCGTCGTTGTAGGCGAAACTGCCGGTGGCCAGCACAACTCCACGTCGTGCCCGGATATCCAGCACGGTGCCGTAGCGCCGGGTCCGAATACCGACGACGCGGCCGTCGGACTCGACGATCAGTGACTGAACGCGCACGTCGTACAGCGAGCGCGCCCCGGCCGCGGTCGCAGTGTCGACCAGGCCCTTCATCAGCATGAAACCCGCGCTGGACTCGCCCTGCTTCTTGTTCTGCATCTGCGGGACGTGCCCGCGCGGGGCCGGCGTTGCGATGGTGTTGAAGGGGTACGAGTTCTCCCCGCCGCTGTACATGAGCCCCTGGTCGCCCATGGGTTCCCAACCGGGCTCGCCGAAGAACTCGGCTTTGAACGGCACTCCGCAGCCCACGAGCCAGTCGAAGTGCGCGACGCTTCCCTCGCAGTAATCCGCGATGCGCGCGGCATCAGCGCCCGGCCCCATCGCCGCGTTGAGAAACGCTGCCATGTTGTCGACGGAATCTTCGAACCCACAGGCCTTTTGGATGTCGGTGCCGCCGCCGAGGTAGATGAAGCCACCGGCCATCGAGGCGGCTCCGCCCCATGAGCCGGTGCGTTCCAGCACCAGTACGTCGGCGCCTGCACGCGCCGCCTCCACTGCTGCGGCGGCGCCGGCCACGCCATAACCGGCGATCACCACATCGGCCTCGTCGGCCCACTCGGTGACCGTGCTGACCGGGATAGGCCGGATATCGTCGGTAAGTGTCACGGTTGCATGGCCTTCGGTAGATCGGTCACCCACTGGTGTCCCCAGTAGCTGTCAGCGGTGATTTCCTCAGCCGTGTAATAGGTTTCGTCGACCCGCATGCCCTCGGTGCCGAATTCGATATCCCAGTCGCCCGGAGCGCGCACGTAGAACGACACCATCTTGTCGTTGGTGTGCCGACCCAGTGTCGACGACAGCTGGAAGCCTTCGGCGTTGACGCGATCGAGTGCCTGACCGACCGCATCCAGGGTGTCGACCTCGACCATGAGGTGGATCAGCCCGGGGTCGCGTAGCGTCTGCGCGGGACAGATCGCCAGGCTGTGATGGCGCTCGTTGACGCCCATGAACCGGACCCGCACCGGGCCGAACTCCGGCGGCACCGGAACGCGGAACGCTCCACGGGATTTGAAACCCAGTACCTCGGTGTAGAACTCGAACAAACCGTTGACGTCGAGAGCGGGCAACACCACATGCCCGAGCCCCTGATCGCCGGTGACGAACTTCGCGCCGAACGGCGTGATCACCGGGGAGTGGTCGAGGACCGGGCCGTGAAAAACCTCCAGCGCCGTGCCGGCGGGATCCTCGAACGCAATGGCCTCCTCGACCCGCCGGGCATCCGTCTCTTCGAGCGAGAGCTGCTTGAACGGCACACCTGCGGCGTCGAGCGCTGCCTTCACCTGCTCCAGGTCGGCGTGGTCGCGCACCTCCCACCCGACGGTGAGGATCTTGTCGACATCTCTGGGCACGACGATGATGCGGGCGGCGCGCTCATCCATCCGCAGGTACAACGCGGACTCGTCGGGCCCGGCGCCGGTGGCGAAGCCGAGCACGTTGAAGGCGAAGTGCCGCCAGCGCTCGATATCGGAGGCGGCGACGGTGACGTAGCCAAGGCTCTTGATCAGTCCCATATGTGCTGTCCTCTCAGATCATCGCCCGCAGCGGACCCTGCGGGTCCACGCCCAGCGAACTCAGGGCCGACGCGTGATAGACCGTGCTCGGAACGTGAATCGCGTGGGCCTGGCCGACATGCACATCACGCCAATACCGTTGCAGCGGTTTATCCATCCGCGCGGCATTGCCGCCGCAGCGGGCGAAGATCTCGTCGACCGCCGACACCGCGCGCCACACCGCCCGCACCTGGGTGCGCCGGCCCGCGGCCCGGTCCTCGAACGACACTTCCTTGCCCGAGTCGACGATGTCGTAGATGCGGTCGGCGTTGGCCAGCAGCTCCTGGCGGGCCGCGTTGATGTCCGCGGCGGCTTCACCGATCGCATACATGACGTAGGGGTCGTCCTTGATCGCCACACCGCTGGAGTTGACCCGCTCACGCTGGTAATCGAGCGCGGCGGCCAGGGCGCCCTCGGCGATGCCGATGGTCGCCGAGCTGATGCCGAGAGGAAACATCGTCGACCACGGCATCAGGTACAGCGTGTCGGTCATCCCGGCCTCGCGCTGGGCGGTGCCGTCCATGACCTTCATCGCGTCCATCGTCCGGTACGTCGGTACGAACGCATCCTTGACGATGACGTCCTTGGAGCCGGTTCCGCGGAGCCCCACGACATTCCACGAGTCCTCCACGATCTCGTAGTCCTTGCGCGGCAGGATCATGTGCAGCATCTGCGGTGGCATGAGTGGCTTGCCTTCAGCGTCGCCGAGCATCGCGCCCAGGAAGATCCAGTCGCAGTGATCGGTACCCGAGCTGAACTGCCAGCGGCCGTTGAAGATGTATCCGCCGTCGACAGGCTTGGCGACGCCCTGGGGTGCGTAAGGGGACGCCACCCAGGTGTCGACGTCGTCGGCCCAGATCTCGGCGGCGACCTTGGGGTCGGCGTAGGCGAGCTGGTACGGGTGCACGCCCACCACGCCGTTGATCCACCCGGCCGAGGGATCCAGCGCCGCGGTGGCCATGACAGTCTCGGCGAACTCGCGCGGATGGACCTCCAAGCCGCCGTGAGACTTGGGCTGCAACAGGCGGATGTTTCCGGCCGCCTTCATCATCTTGACGGTCTCGTCGGTGAGCTTGCCGATCTTCTCGGCTTCGGCGCCCTGGTGGCGCAACTGGTCGGCGAGGTCGCGCACCCGGTCGATTACGCGCTCAGTCATGGTTCGGTCCTATCGTCGAGGGCTGTACTGATGGTGTACCGCTTCGAGCCGGGTGGCGGTGGCCAATCCCGGTCAGTGGAAACGTGCGGGCGGCCGGCTCAGAACTCGATCTGGACGTCGTCGGAGACCGGCCGCGCCTGACAGCCGAGGATCACCCCGTCGGCGATATCCTCGGGCTCGAGAATGTCGCAGGCGGCCATGTCCACCTCGCCGCGAACCACCGTGGCCGCGCACGATCCGCACTGTCCCTCCTTGCAGGAATACGGAACGTCGACACCCGAGCGGATCAACACGTCGACCAACGTCGCCTGGCGCGGCCACCTCAGCCGGTGACTGGTGCCGTCGAGGTCAACCTGCAGAGCCGCGGCGTCGTTCTCGTCGGAATCCGTTGGCACTGTGTTGGTGTCATCGGCGAACGGGTCACCGGACAGCGACTGGAACACCTCGAGGTGAATCCGGTCCCGCGCGACACCGGCCTCCAGAAGAGTCTCCTTGATGACCGCCATGAACGGGGCCGGACCGCAGACGAACGACTCGAAGCCCGTGGACCTGGCGAAAACGGTGTGGGCGAATCCACTCAGCTGGGCGTGGGTCGGTAGGCCCTGAATGGATTCCAGCCAGTGCAGCACCGTCAGCCGGCCTGCGTAGCGGGCGGCGAGTTCGCGTAGTTCGCCGGCGAAGATCACCGAGCGTTCGTCGCGGTTGGCGTAACACAGGACCACCCGCCCGGTGCCGGCCGACAACACCGATTTCAAGATCGACATCACCGGCGTGATACCACTGCCTGCCGCCCACAACAGAAAGTCGGTGTCGAGGCTTGCCGGGGTGAACAAGCCCGCGGGCGGCAGTACCTCGATGGTGTCGCCGACATCGACGTTGTCGCACAACCAATTCGAACCGTAGCCCTCGGCGGTGCGCTTGACCGTTACCTTGGGGGCGGGATCGGTGTGCGGTGAGCTGGCAAGTGAATAGCACCGGGCCACCGATCCGGTCAGCTCGCTTGGCACCCGCAGCGTCAGGAATTGTCCGGGCCGATAGGAAAACCGCTCCTGCTGGTCCTGCGGCACAGTGAAAACCAGAGAACGAGCGTCGGGGCTTTCATCGATGACATCGGCCACCGTGACAACGACGCTCCGTCTGGTCTGGAGGCTCGGGTCGGTCATGGGCCGAAATTCTCGCCGACGCAGCCGATGAGGCAATCCACCGATTCCGGTGGTCGGGACGTCAGGTCTTGCGGTCCGGTGACCGGGAATCGTGGCGGCCGCGCGCGCAATCGGCGCCTACCGTTCGCCGTGTGAGCAGTGGATCGATGAGCGTCGTAGATGTTGTGGTGGTGGGTGCCGGTTTCGGTGGCCTCTACGCGTTGCACAAGTTCCGGTCGCAAGGGTTGTCGGTGCGAGTCTTCGAAGCCGCCCCGGAGGTGGGTGGCACCTGGTACTTCAATCGCTACCCGGGTGCACGTTGTGACGTCGAGAGTGTCGACTACTGCTACTCGTTCTCCGACGAACTCCAGCAGGAATGGACCTGGACCGAGAAGTACGCCACCCAGTCCGAAATCCTGAAGTACATCAACTGGGTTGCCGACAAGCTCGATCTGCGCCGCGACATCACGTTCGAGACCAGGGTGGGTTCGGCGGTGGTCGACGAGCAGACGCTGCGCTGGACCGTCACCACCGATACCGGCGAAGCCGTTGACGCGCGGTTCGTGGTCATGGCCACCGGCCCGCTGTCGGCGGCGATGACTCCTGACTTCCCGGGCCTCGACAGCTTCGCCGGCGACGTCTACCACACCGCGCACTGGCCGCACGAGGATGTGGATTTCACCGGCAAGCGCGTCGCCGTCATCGGCACCGGATCCTCGGGGATCCAGTCCATTCCGATCATCGCCGAACAGGCCACGCAGCTCTATGTCTTTCAACGAACTCCGAATTACAGCGTGCCGGCCGGCAACCGGCCGCTGACGGAGGAAGAGGTTGCCGACACGAAGGCCAACTATGCCGAGCGGCGCCGGATGTCCTGGCGCAGTGGCGGTGGCTCACCACATGTCGCGCACCCGAAACTCACCATGGAAGCCACGCCCGAAGAGCGTCATGAGGCCTTCGAAAAGCGTTGGGAACTCGGCGGAGTGCTGTTCTCGAAGACGTTTGCCGATCAGATGGTCTCCCTGGAAGCCAACGAGGAGGCCCGCAAGTTCTACGAGAACAAGATCCGTGCCGTGATCGACGACCCGGCCCTGGCCGAGGTGCTGATCCCTGACGACCACCCGATCGGGACAAAGCGGATCTGCACCGACACCAACTACTTTCAGACGTTCAACCGTCCCAACGTCGAGCTTGTGAGTGTCCGTAAGACGCCGATCGAATCGATCGACGAAAAGGGAATCAACACATCCGACGCGCACTATGACATCGACGCGTTGGTGCTGGCCACCGGGTTCGACGCGATGACCGGCACGCTGGCCAAGATCGACATCGCGGGCAGGGGCGGCAGGAAGCTGGCTGACGACTGGGCTGACGGGCCCCGCACCTACCTGGGTCTGGGTACCGATGGCTTTCCCAACCTGTTTCTGGTGTCCGGTCCCGGGGCACCGGCGGTGCTGGCCAACATGGTTCTGCATGCCGAAGCCCACGTGAACTGGATCGCCGACGCCATCGCCCATCTCGACCAGAACGGCTACGCGGCAATCGAACCGACGGCCGACGCCGTAGACAGTTGGATCGCCGAATGTGCCCAGCGCGCCGACGCCACGCTGTTCACCAAGGCCAACTCCTGGTACATGGGCGCCAACGTCCCCGGCAAGCCTCGGATGTTCATGCTGTTCATCGGCGGCTTCGGCGTGTACCTCGACATATGCAACGAGGCAGCGGCAGACGGATACCGAGGATTCGAACTGCTGAAGGCGCCCTAGTGCCGGATCTGGCGGACAAGGTTGTCCTGGTTACCGGCGCCGGTGGCGGTACCGGGCGCGTACATTGCGAACGCTTTGCCGACGCCGGGGCAGACGTCATTGCGCTCGACCGGACTGAGGCCACCGACGACCTACGAGGGACGGCCGAGCGAGTGCGGCAGCGTGGCAGGCGTTGTGCCATCGGCGCAGCCGACATCAGCAACCTCGCCGAGGTCACGTGCGCGGTCGACTCGGGTGTGATGACGTTGGGCCGCCTCGACGTCATCGTCGCCAACGCGGGTATTCACACGCCGAACAGGCCGGCGTGGGAGATCAGTACCCAGGATTGGCAACGCAATCTGGATGTCAACCTGACCGGTGTCTGGCACACCGTCAAGGCCGGAGTGCCCCATATTGGTTCCGAAGGCGGAACCGTGGTGATCATCAGCTCCACCAATGGTTTACGCGGTACCGCCGGCACTGCGCCTTACACCGCTACCAAACATGCGGTGGTGGGATTGGCGCGCACCCTCGCCAATGAACTGGGGCCGCAACGTATCCGAGTGAACACCGTCCACCCCGGCGCAGTCGCGACGCCCATGGTGCGCAACCCCGACACCTATAAGCGGTTGCGGCCAGATCTGGACAACCCCACCGAAGCCGATGCAATCGAAGTGCTCACCGCCCGGAACCTGCTCCCGGTGCCGTGGGTGGAACCCGTCGACGTGGCCAACGCCGCGGTTTTCCTGGCTTCCGACCAAGCCCGATACATCACCGGCACCCAGCTCGTCGTCGACGCCGGCCTGACCCAGAAGACGACATGACCGGCCGGTTGAATGGCAAGACCGCCGTGATCACCGGTGCTGCGCGCGGTATCGGCCGCGCCCAGGCAGTGCGCTTCGCGGAAGAAGGCGCGGACATCATCGCAATCGATGTGTGCGGGCCGATCGACTCCGTGCGGGTGCCACCCAGCGCACCGCAGGATCTCGCGGAAACTGCCCGCCTTGTCGAGGAGGCGGGCGGGCGGATCGTCACCGAGATCGTCGACGTCCGGAACCCGGACGAACTCCATGACGTTGTCGACCGCGGCGCCACGGAGTTCGATGGGATCGATATCGTCTGCGCCACTGCCGGTACACGTCACGTGGTGCCGCGATCGAACTTTCCGAGGCGGCGTGGCGCACCATGCTCGACATCAATCTGACCGGGGTGTGGAACACCTGCACTGCCACGGCACCGCGCCTGATCAAGCGCGGCGCTGGCTCGATGGTTCTGACCAGTTCGATCGCGGGTCTCCGAGGACTGGTGGGCGTCGCGCACTACACCGCCGCCAAGCACGGCGTCGTCGGGCTGATGCGTAGCCTTGCCCATGATTTGGCGCCCCATGGTGTGCGGGTCAACTCTGTGCACCCGACCAACGTCGACACACCGCTGATCCAGAACGACGTCGTGCGTAGCGGGTTCCGGCCCGACCTGGACCGTCCGCCCACCCGCGAGGAGTTCGCCGTCGCCGCCACGCAGATGAACCTGCTCGCCGTGCCGTGGGTGCAGCCCGTCGACATCGCGAACGCCAGCTTGTTCCTGGCTTCGGACGAAGCCCGGTATGTCACCGCGGTCAGCCTGCCGGTTGACGCCGGAAGTACCCAACGCTAGGAGGCTGACATCGCACACTCTACTGAACCTTGGATTGGCGGGAGCGCCTGTCCCCGAGCAGATCTGAGAGGCAGCGATGTCCGCGACTGATTGCCCGCTGGTGTTCTTCTCGTTTGTCGCACTCGGTGGTGGGGGAGCCGAGGAACACCAGCGCTACAACGAATGGCATCAACTCGATCACCGACCGGAAAACCTCGCACTGCCAGGAATCGCCTGGGGCGACCGGTGGGGCCGCCCAGCCGCGTGCCGCGAGATCTCTACAGCTGAACCCGCACAGGCTGATACCGACTACGTGGCGATGTACTGGTTCCGTTCTCCCGTGGAGCAGTCGGTGCGGGAGTGGGAGCAGCTCGGTGCGGACTCATTTCAGTGGGGTCGCGGACCGATGATCCCCGGCGTGCGCCGCACTGTGCTCGCATTCTTCCGACCGGTCAAGGGCTACGCCGCTGCCTCGGCGTTGGTGTCGCCCGGAGTGATCCCGTACCGGCCCAACCGCGGGCTGCACCTGACGATGACCCGGTTTGCCGAACCCCATGGCGCCGAAGCTCACGAGCATCACCGATGGGAGGACCGGGTGGCGATCCCGGCTCTGCTGGAACTGGACGGTGTGGCGGGGGCGTGGACTTTCGCATTGGATCGCCACCAGAACAACGGGCTCGGCCTCCGTTCCCTGGAGGCGACAGATCCGCCCGGCGGTCTGCGCATCCGGCTGCTCTACCTCGATGACGATCCGGTTCGCGTCACCGGCGGGATCAGGGAACGGCTGGCCGACAAGGCACTTGAACCTTCGGCGGGAGAGTGCGTCATCGATACGCCGCTGAACACGATCGTTCCCTGGCAGGACTGGTGAACATGGGTACCTATGCGGTGACCGGTTCGGCGTCGGGGATGGGTCGCGCGGCGGCCGAGCGGTTGCGGGCCGACGGACATCGCGTGATCGGTGTCGATCTGCGCGATGCCGAGGTGATCGCGGATCTTTCGGCTGCACAGGGCCGTTCGGGCGCCGCTGCTGCGGTGCTTGAGTTGGCTGAGGGTCGGCTCGACGGCGCAGTGATGGCGGCAGGTGTCGGTCCGCTGCCGGATCGTAACGCCGTACGGCTGATCCTGTCGGTCAACTATCTCGGGGTGGTCGACCTGCTGCAGAGGTGGCGCCCGGCGTTCGTGGCCGCCGGCAACGCAAAAGTGGTGGTCGTCGGTAGCAACTCGAGTACCACGATGCCGATGGTGCCGGTACGCGCAGTGCGGGCTCTGCTGCGCGACGATCTCGACCAGGCCGTCAAGATCCTGCATCGGTACCGTGCGGTCGCACCGTCGCTCAGCTACGGTGCATCGAAGATCGCGGTATCGCGATGGGTGCGGCGCAATGCGGTGCTGCAGAGTTGGGCAGGCGCCGGGATTCGACTGAACGCGATTGCCCCGGGCGCAGTCCGGACTCCTCTACTGGCGAAGCAGCTCGCCTCCCCGCGAGAAGCCAAGGCGGTGCAATCCTTCCCGGTCCCGGTCGGAGGCTTCGGCAACCCCGATCATCTCGCGGAATGGATGGTATTCATGCTCTCCGACGCGGCTGAGTTTCTCTGCGGCAGCGTCATCTTCGTCGATGGTGGATCAGATGCCCATTTCAGGTCGGATGACTGGCCACGGCGGGTACCCACATCCCGGATTCTCAACTATGCCGTGAAGTACGCGCGCCCCTAGGTTCTCGTCACCTACCCCCGACGGCTGCCACGGTGGGCTCGCCGGTCCGATGGATCATGGCCGGCGTCACCACGCGATGCGCCGCTCGTGACTGGCGTGCGCCGTTGCGGGGCACGTCTGAAAGGCTATGGCAGATCGCCCATGACGCGCTGTGAACAGCGGCGGCGACGGGCTCGATCCGCGTCGACCTGGTGGGCCCGCACAGCGACAGCGCAAACTGATTGCCTCCCTCGCTCACGCTGATCGGAGCGGCCACGACGGTGACTCCCCGCTCACATCCCTCGGCATCGACGGCGACCCCGCCGCGAGCGCGTACGGCGGTCAGACTTCGATCCAACTCCGTCCGGTTGCGAATTCCGTACGGCGATGTCACCGCGTACCGCAACTCTGGCCAGGCTGACTCGTCCATCTGGGCCAGCAGCGCTCTGCCGGCGGCACTCTGTTCCACGGGCTGCTTGAAACCGACCTGCCAACAACTGCCGGAGCTGGGCCACATGCCGAAGCGTTCGATATGCAGCACGTGAGTACCCGTCAGGACGCTGAGATGCGCCGTCAGCCCGGTGCGACGGTGTAGGTCCGCCATCACCGGCAGTGCCGCTTCGGGAACTCGACGCTGCCGCACTGCCTGGCGGCCGAATTCGAACATCTTCAGTCCGAGTGTGTATTCGGCACCATGGCGTTCGATCCAACCGAGCTGGACCAGCCCCTGCAGGATGCGATGAGTCGACGAGCGCGGAACGTTCGAATACCTGGTGATTTCCGCCAGTGTGAGCGTTTGTCGTGCGCCGAACACCTCCAGAAGTGCAGCCGCTCGATTGAGCAGCGCTATGGGAGCAGCGTCGTCATCCGACGTTGGCACAAAACCCTCCATACCTGTCATACTCTGCATATGTGTCACAACGTGACAGGTGTGAGTCTAAGCACAGCGCGCCTGCGAAGTAAAGGAGACCCCGTGCCGGTGCGACGACAATCATCGAATGCCCAGAGGTAAGGGGCCGACGCTCACTGAGCGTCGCGCTGAGGAATTGCGGCTCAACATCGCCAGGACCGCATGCGACATCTTCATCGCCGACGGCGACACCACGGCAACCGTGGAGCGCATTTGCGCCGAAGTCGGCATCGCGACGCGTACGTTCTACCGCCACTTCCCGGTGAAGGAAGACGTTCTTGGTCCGTTGTTCGGGCGGAGTGAGATCAACATGCGCAGTCTGTTGTCCTGTGCTGCAGCGGATTCAGACCCCGTAGATGTCCTTGTCGACATGTTCACGGTCGAGGTCCGGCACCGCCGGTCGGCTGGCGCCCAGCATCGGCAGTCGGTAGAGAAGGCACGGAGACTGATGTCGCTAGTCGCCGAGACTCCGCAGTACCGACTGCGATGGATGGAATGGAGCGAGAACCTCGTCGACGCCATCACCGAGTTCCTGGCGGGGCATTTCGACTTGGGCGAGGACGTGTTCACGCGCTCATTGCCGAGCAGGCTTATCGTCCATGTCAGCAGTAACGCCTACATCTGGTGGACCGACGCCAAGGAACCGCATGAACTTGACGAGTTGATAGCTGCGCACCGGTCCGGAATCGCCATGGTGCTCGCCGGCCTCCAACGGTCGGACGGAAGCCGCTAACCCCTCGTCAGGAATGTCGTGACAACCGACTCGAAGGCAGTCTTCGCCTCGATCATGGCCCAGTGCCCGCAGTTGGGGAACACGTGAAGCTCGGCGTTCGGTATGGTCCGCATCGGAATCAGGGCCATGTCAAGCGGACTCACGCGATCATCGCGTCCCCACGTCAACAGTGTCGGTGCCGACGCCTTGTGCATCCGCGCCCATGGCATGGGCAGGTCTGAAGCGGCCATCGATGCCATCATCGCTGCGAACGCCGCCTTCCCGTACATGCGGCGTGCGGCGGCCAACGTCTCCGGGTCGGTCGCCAGCGTCCAGCGCTCCTCGATGAGCTCCTCGGTGACCAACGACCGGTCGTAGACCATGGAATGCAGCCAGTCGATCAAGCGCTGCCGAGTCGGGTCCTCGGTGAATTCCTGGAGCAGACGGATTCCCTCGCTCGGCCCGGGGGAGAAGATCGTCGTACCGATCCCGCCGATCGTCACGAGGCGGCCGACCCGCTCGGGCGCGTTGATCGCCGCGTTGATACCGACCCCGCCGCCCATGGAGTTGCCGACGATGTCCACCCGTTCGATACCGAGCGCATCCAGAAAGGGAGTGACGGCGCCCTGAGCGGTGACCATCGGGTGCCCGCCCCAGTCATCGGAAACTCCGAAACCTGGGAACTCCAGGACTAGGCAGCGGAAGCGTTCGGCGAACGTCGGTAGCACCCCGCGGAAGTTGCGCCACCCGGTCACGCCGGGACCCGATCCGTGCAGAAACAGGACGGTCGGACCCTGGCCGACGTCGTAGTACCGCAAAGTTCCTGCACTGGTGTCGATCTCACGCAGCGCATCCGTCGTACCGACACCGGTGGTGGTCGCAGTAGAACTTGACACGTGTCTTCTTTCCTTTTGCCGGGCTCGTTGCATCCAGCCTCACACGCTGACCAGAAGGGCGGCAATGGGATGTTCCGCTGACCGGTGACTGGCAGCGGCGGGGCGGTATTCCCGGTGGGTGGGACACGCAATGGTGCGCTCGGTTGTGAACTGCGATGGTTCCCGGTCGAGACGTGTTCCAGGTCATACCGGCCACCGGGTGACCCCCCACGCAGAAAAGGAGAACCCGATGCTGCAGCGACAACTCGCCGGCCCACTCGAGGGGGTGGGTGGGTTGTTCGCCATGTCGGTGGATGCCGCCAGATTCACGGTGCGCAGACCATTCCAATGGCGCGAGTTCCTTGACCAATCCTGGTTCGTGGCACGGGTTTCCATGGCGCCGACGCTGTTGGTCGCGATCCCGTTCACGGTCCTGGTGTCGTTCACCCTGAACATCCTGTTGCGAGAGCTGGGGGCGGCCGACCTTTCCGGGGCGGGCGCGGCGTTCGGCGCCGTGACCCAGGTGGGGCCGATGGTGACGGTGCTGATCGTGGCCGGTGCCGGGGCCACGGCGATGTGCGCGGATCTGGGGTCGCGGACCGTCCGTGAGGAGATCGACGCCATGGAGGTGCTGGGCATCAACCCGATCCAGCGTCTGGTCACCCCGCGGATGCTGGCCTCGGGTCTGGTGGCGCTGCTGCTCAACAGCGTCGTGGTGATCATCGGAATCCTTGGCGGATACCTGTTCTCGGTGTTCGTCCAAGACGTCAACCCCGGCGCTTTCGCCGCAGGAATCACCCTGCTCACCGGCATTCCGGAAGTCGTCATCTCCTGCGTCAAGGCGGCCCTGTTCGGCCTGATCGCCGGACTGGTCGCGTGCTACCGCGGTCTGACCGTGTCGGGTGGCGGTGCCAAAGCGGTGGGCAACGCCGTCAACGAAACGGTGGTCTACGCCTTCATGGCGTTGTTCGTCGTCAACGTGGTGGTCACCGCCATCGGCATCCAGATGACCACGCGATGACGGCCACGGCAGTACTTCAGTCGGCGTACCCGCGCCTGTCCCGGGCCGTCCGCCGGCCGGGTGCCGCGCTGAGCGGCATCGGTGACCATGTCCTGTTCTACGGGCGGGCGCTGGCGGGCATGCCCCATGCGGCCATGCACTACCGTAAGGAAGTTGTCCGGCTGATCGCTGAAATCAGCATGGGTGCAGGAACATTGGCGATGATCGGTGGAACCGTCGTCATCGTCGGATTCCTGACCCTGGCCACCGGCGGGGTTCTGGCGATCCAGGGCTACTCCTCCCTGGGCAACATCGGCATCGAAGCGCTCACCGGATTCCTGGCCGCCTTCATCAACGTCCGGATCTCGGCGCCCATCGTCGCCGGTATCGGCCTGGCCGCCACCTTCGGCGCCGGCGTCACCGCGCAACTCGGCGCCATGCGGATCAATGAGGAGGTCGACGCCCTCGAAGCGATGGCGATCCGGCCCGTCGAGTACCTGGTGTCCAGTCGCATCGTGGCCGGAATGATCGCGATCACCCCGCTGTACTCGATCGCGGTGATCCTGTCCTTCCTGGCCAGTCAGTTCACCACCGTCGTGCTGCTCGGGCAGTCCGGTGGTCTGTACGGGCACTACTTCAGCACCTTCCTCAACCCGATCGATCTGCTCTGGTCATTCCTGCAGGCGCTGCTGATGGCGTTGGCGATCCTGCTGGTGCACACCTACTTCGGCTTCTTCGCCACCGGCGGCCCGGCCGGTGTCGGCGTGGCCGTCGGCAACGCGGTCCGGACGTCGCTGATCGTCGTCGTCTCGATCACCCTGCTGATCTCGCTGGCCGTCTATGGCTCCAACGGCAACTTCAACCTCTCCGGTTAAAAGAAGGCATCTGATGTCGCGTGACGCTATACGTCTTTTGGTCGGGCTGACCACGGTCGCGGTGATCGCCGCGCTCGTCACCGGCGCGGTCGTGCTGTTTCGCGGCGGGGTCGCGCCCACCGCGTCGGTGACCGTCATCTCGCCGCGGGCCGGTCTGGTGATGAACCCCGACGCCAAGGTCAAACTGCACGGAGCACAGGTCGGCAAGGTCGTTGCCATCGACACCTTGCCGGATGGGCAGGCCGCACTTCGGCTTGCGATGAATCCCGAAGATCTGCAGTTGATTCCGTCCAACACCGGTGTGGAGATCGCTTCCAGCACCGTGTTCGGCGCCAAGTTCGTCCAGCTCGTGCCACCTCCGGAGCCGTCGAAGAATTCGATGTACGCCGGTCAGGTGCTCGACGCCACGCACACCACCGTCGAGATCAACACGGTGTTCGAGCAGTTGGTGTCGGTGCTGGCACAGATCCAACCGGAAAAGCTCAACGAGACTCTCGGCGCGATGGCCCAGGCCATCGACGGTCGTGGCGACAAGCTCGGCCAGACTCTGGTCGATCTGGACGACATGCTGGCCAAGTTCGCCCCCAGCCTCGGCACGCTGAGTCATGAGATAGCCGCCGCACCACAGGTTTTCAACGCTTACGCCGACGCCGGACCGGACCTGGTCGAGACCATGCGCAACGCGACACGGCTCAGCGACACCGTTGTCGATCGCCGCAATGATCTGGATGCGTTGTTGGTCAGCGCGATCGGACTGGCCGACGTCGGCAATGATGTGGTCTCGACCAACAGCGCCGGGGTGACCGACGCGATGCGGCTGCTGGTGCCGACCACGAATCTGCTCAACCAGTACAACCCGGCACTCAACTGTGTGCTCAAGGGAATGGTGCCGCTGGCGATGGGACCGCCACAGCCGCTACCCGGCGTCATGCTGCTGGACTCGTTCCTGCTCGGTACCGAACGCTACCGCTACCCGGGCAACCTGCCGAAGGTCGCCGCCACCGGCGGCCCGCAGTGCCAGGGCCTGCCCGAGGTCGGCTTCGAACAACGGCCGCCGTTCGTGGTCACCGACATCGACGCCAACCCGGCGCAGTACGGGAACCAAGGAATCCTGTTGAACTCCGAGGGACTCAAGCAGGCGTTGTACGGCCCGCTCGACGGTCCGCCCCGCAACACACCTCAGATAGGACAACCGGGATGACGCGCAGCATCGGCACCGCGATCAAGTTCGGCGTGTTCGGCGTGACGATGTTGCTCCTGACCGCAGCGCTGTTCGCGATCATGGGCCAGTACCGCACCGGATCGACCAACGGTTATTCGGCCGTGTTCAGCGACGCGTCCAGCTTGAAGGTCGGTGATTCCGTCCGGGTGGCGGGCATTCGCGTCGGCACGGTCAACGACGTTGCGCTGCAACCTGACAACACCGTTCTGGTCCACTTCGACTCGGACCGCGAAGTCGTCATGACAACCGCGACCAAGGTTGCGGTGCGCTACCTGGATCTGGTCGGCAACCGCTATCTAGAGCTGCTCGACAGTCCTGGGTCGACCAAGATCCAGCCGGCGGGTTCGCAGATCCCGCTCGAGCGCACCGAGCCGGCGCTGGATCTCGATCTGCTGCTCGGTGGGCTCAAGCCAGTCATTCAGGGACTCAACGCCCAGAACGTCAACGCGCTGACAAACTCGCTGATCCAGATCCTGCAAGGCCAGGGCGGCACGGTGGAATCGCTGATGGCACACACGACCTCGTTCACCCAGGCGCTCGCCGACAACGGACAGACCGTGCAGCAGCTGATCGACAACCTGAAAACCACCGTGGCAACGGTCGCCGAGGACGGTGACAAATTCTCCGGAGCCGTCGAGCAACTGCAACAACTCATCACCGGTCTGTCCCAGGAACGCGATCCCATCGGCGAGGCGATTACCGCGCTCGACAACGGAACCGCGTCTCTGACAGACCTCATGACCCAAGCTCGGCCGCCCCTGTCGGGCACCGTCGATCAACTCACCCGGCTGGCGCCGCTGCTCTCGAATGAGGACGACATGGCGCGGATGGACCTTTCGTTGCAGAACGCACCCAAGAACTACCGCAAGCTCGTCCGGTTGGGGGCCTACGGCAGCTTCATCAATCAGTACCTGTGCGGCATGAATGTCCGGGTCACCGACCTGCAGGGGCGCACCGCGTACTTCCCGTGGATCATGCAGAACACCGGACGCTGTGGGGAGCCCTGATGCTGAAATACCGTGGATCGCATCTCGTTCGGAGCGGGCTGATCGGGATCGTGCTGATCGCGATGGTCATCGCCGTCGGGCTCCAGCCTCAGGCACTGTGGTCGTGGGCCACGTCGGTGAAGTATCACGCACTGTTCGCCGAGGCCGGTGGAATCACCACAGGTAACGACGTCAAGATCTCCGGGGTTACCAAGGGCCTCGTCACCGACGTCAGCCTGAGTCACGGCAAGGCACTGGTGACCTTCACTCTCGACAGCAAGGTACGCCTGGGCTCCGCCACCACCGCGCACATCCGCACCGGGACCATGCTCGGTGCCAGGATGCTCACCCTGGAACCGGCCGGCGCGGGCACAATGCGCGCCTCGGACACCATTCCCATCACCAGGACGGCGTCACCGTATTCGTTGACCAACGCCGTCGGCGACTTCACGAACAACACGGCCGGCACCGACACTGCTGCGCTCACGCAATCCCTGGATACATTGTCGGACACCATCGATCGCATGGCCCCGCAACTGGGACCGACTTTCAAGGGTCTGTCCCGGCTGTCGGAAACGCTGAACAGTCGCAACGAGTCCCTGTCGAACCTGCTCAAGAGCGCCGCCGACGTGACCGGCATCCTGTCGAAGCGCAGCGAGCAGGTCAACACGCTGCTGCTGGACGCCAACGCGTTGACCGGAGTGCTCGACCAGCGCCGGTACGCGATCGTCAACCTGCTGGCCAACACCTCGGCGCTGTCTCAGCAGCTCTCCGGACTGGTCCACGACAACGAAGAAGAGCTCGCGCCCACCCTCAAGCAGCTCAACTCGGTGACGGCGATGCTGGAGAAGAACCGCGACAACATCGCCGGCGCACTGGCGGGCCTCGCCAAATACCAGGTCACCCAGGGTGAATCGGTGAACAACGGCTGGTATTACAACGCCTTCGTCGGGAACCTCCTACCGGCACAGACTCTTCAGCCCTTCCTCGACTACGCATTCGGATTCCGGCGCGGTACCAACGCCGGCCAACCGCCGGACAATGCCGGCCCACGCGCCGAATTCCCATGGCCCCACAACGGCATTCCTGGAGGAAGTCGATGATCGCCCGCAACCGCAAGCGGATCAGCCGCACCGTGTTGGTGCTGCTCACCGCGCTGGCACTGGCCGGCACGGTGGTGATCGTGCGGCAGACCGCCTTCAAGCCGACCACCATCACCGCGTACTTCACCTCGGCCACCGCGATCTACCCGGGTGACGAGGTCCGCGTGGCAGGCGTCAAGGTCGGCTCCATCAAGAGCATCGAACCGGTCGGCGGGCAGGCGCGAATCACCCTCGCCGTCGATCACGGCGTGAAGATTCCGGCCGACGCCAAGGCGATCCTGATGGCGCAGAACCTGGTTGCCGCTCGTTATGTCCAGTTGGCCCCGGCCTACGAAGACGTCGGGCCGACCATGGCCGACGGTGCACAGATCGGTGTCGAGCGCACCGCCGTTCCTGTCGAGTGGGACCAGGTCAAGGACCAGCTGATGCGATTGGCGAGCGACCTGGGACCGATCAACGGCGCGTCGGCCACCTCGCTGAGCAGGTTCGTCGACAGTGCCGCCACCGCCATGAACGGCAACGGTGAGAAACTGCACGAGGCGATCAGCCAGTTGTCCGGTGTCGCAAAAATCCTCGGCCAGGGGAGCGGCGATCTCGTCGGCACCATCAAGAATCTGCAGGTCTTCGTGACGGCACTGCGGGACAGCAATGCCCAGATCGTGGAGTTCCAGGGACATCTCGCGAACGTCACCAGCGTTGTCGACGGGAGCCGCTCCGATCTGGACGGTGCGCTGACCAATCTGGCCGATGCCGTCGGTAACGTCCGGCGGTTCATCGCCGGCACTCGCGATCAGACCGCTGAGCAACTGGAGCGGTTGAACAACGTCACCCAGAATCTGGTGGACAACAAGGCCAAGCTCGAGAACGTCCTGCACGTCGCGCCCAACGCGATCGCCAACGGCTACAACATCTACAACCCCGACAGTGGGACCGCCGTCGGTGCTTTCGCACTGTCGAACTTCGCCGATCCGGTTTCGGTGGTCTGCTCGGCGATCTCGGCGGTGAAGAATGCCACGGCATCCGAATCCTCCAAGCTGTGCGCCCAGTACCTCGGGCCGGCCTTGTCGTTGATCAACTTCAACTACCTGCCGATGCCGTTCAACGCCTATCTACGCAAGGCGCCCAGCCCGGAGAACCTGGTGTACACCGACCCCAACCTCGCACCTGGTGGGGCCGGCGGGCGTCCGCAGCCGTACGCGGACCAACCGCCGGCGGTGTCGGCCTACACCGGTGCCGGTGACGTGGCGCCGCCGGCGGGATGGGGTGCGCCCCCGGGCCCGCCGGGATCGTACGCACCCAACGGTTTCCCCGCGAACCCCTCACCCGCGGCGTACCCCGGATCACCGATCGTCTCGGACACACCGGTTCAAGCGCCGAAGTCGTTGGGGGACATGCTCCTACCCGCCGAGATGGCTCCGCCCCCCGCACCCC
>NZ_LZSO01000046.1 GCF_001665785.1 Mycolicibacterium peregrinum | reverse complement strand
GCCACTCCAGACATCCCAGGGTTGTAAGTTGTCAAGCTGCTTGGGTGTGGGTGATGGTTTGGCGGTGTGCCCAGGCGGTGTGTTCGCTGTAGGTGCTGTGGTGGCGTAGGCAGCCGTGCAGGATGCCGACGAGGCGGTTACCCAGGGCACGTAGGGCTTGGTGGTGCAGGTCTCCGGCTGCGCGCCGTTGGTCGTAGAACGCGCGGGCTCCGGGACTGCAATTCAGTGCGCAAAAGGCCCATCGGTCGATCGCGTCGTAGAGGCGGCGGTTACGGACGTAGCGGGCCAGCACGGCACGTTTGTGGCCCGATGCGACGGTAAGCGGTGAGGTTCCGGCATAGTTTTTGCGACACTTGGCGGTGGTGTAGCGGTTTGGGTCGTCCCCGAACTCACCGAGCACCCGGGCGCTGAGGATGACACCAAGTCCTGGCAGGGAGCGGTAGATGTCAGCGTCCGGGTGTGTCTCAAAATGTGTTGCCAGCTCAGTCTCGAGGTCGCTGATCTGACGGTTGAGTTCGGCGATGATGCCGACCAGAGCGCGGGTGTTGGCCCCGAACGCTGCGGTAACCGCGGCGGGGGCGCAGAGTTGTTCGGTGCGTAACGCCGCCTGGATCTCGCTGGCGCGGGAATCGAGATTTCGTTGTCGCCCAGCGGCTTTGAGTGCAGAACGGATCTTCGACAAACTCAGGCTGGCGGCTTGGATCGGTGTTGGTGCGCGCCCCAGAACCGCGAGGGCGTCACGGTCGTGCAGATCATCGAATGCTTCCAATGCACCCGGGTAGTACTCGCGCAACGCCGAGCGCAGCGCGTTGGTGTGCTGATTGCGGGTCCAGATCAGATTCTGGTGTGCCCGGGCCAAGACCTTGACTGCCTGGGCACCATCGGAATCACCGGCAATCAAGCGGTGGTTGTGCCGGTCTGTGCGGACCAGGTCAGCCAACAGCTTGGCATCGGTGGCATCGGACTTGGCCCCCGAGACATGGTGGCGGCCGCGGTAGCGCGCTGCGGCCTTCGGATTGATGGCATACACCTGGTAGCCGGCCGCGGTGAGCGCGGTGACCCACAACCCGCGGTCGGTTTCCGTCCCGATCACCACCTGGTCGGGTTCTGCGGCGTAGCGAGCCACAAGACGATGGAGTTCGCCGATTCCGGCAAGCCCCTCGGGTAACCGGCGCCAGGCCAGCCGTGCCCCGGCTTCGTCCATCAGATGGACGTCGTGATGATCCTCAGCCCAATCATCGCCGACAAAGATCATTTTGAGCACCTCCCTTGGTTGATCGAACGTGTTCGAGCCGAAGGGTGCCCGGCAACGGGCTAATGGATCAGTGCTCAACGGCACGACATCCCATCGGTGCTGCAGGAACCCTCACCGACCGGCCGGGGCGCGCTCTGGAGTTAGAAGTCGACGATCGCTTCGGCGTAACTCAACGCTCACCGGCCAGCGGCTCGGTTAAACAGCGTCCTCCCAACCACGACATACCGCTCAAGATCGCGCTGTTCACTAC
>NZ_LZSO01000045.1 GCF_001665785.1 Mycolicibacterium peregrinum | reverse complement strand
CGCCTGGGCACACCGCCAAACCATCACCCACACCCAAGCAGCTTGACAACTTACAACCCTGGGATGTCTGGAGTGGCACTCGAGCTCGACCGCCACTCCAGCGTGACAATGCGCGTCAGCGCACCTGCGCGCGTCCCCGCTCGATCACGGAGCTGCGGCTGGCCGCGATGTCGTCGCCGGACGCCGTTGCCATCCAGGCGCGGGCGGAGGCCGCTTCGATCCACAGCCCCTGATCGGTCTGGGACTCGTCGATGCGGTGATACGACGCGAGCAGGGCCCGGACCGCCGCCTGGTTGTTGGCGACGATCGCGGCGGCCACCTTGCGGGCCGTCGGCAGCAATTCGTCGTGGGGGACCACCTCGGTGACCAGGCCGGCGCGCAGCGCCTCGGTGGCCGAGAGGTAGTCGCCGGTCAGGCTCATCCGCCGGGCCAGGCCCACCCCGACCTTCTGCGGCAGGCGCACGCTCAGGCCCCAGGTCGGCAACAGCCCGACCCGCGCATGGGTATCGGCGAACTTGGCCTGCTCGGAGGCGATCAGGATGTCGCAGTACAGCGCCAACTCCAGACCGCCGGTGACGGCCGCTCCGTTGATCGCGCCGATCACCGGCTTGGTCATCGCCGGCCATTTGGGGGAGATGTCGGGCAGCTCGGTGGTGTCGCCGAGTTCCTTGAGATCAAGCCCCGCGCAGAAAACCGGATCGGCACCGGTGAGGATCACCACGTCGACGCTGTCGTCGGCCTGCGCGTCGCGCAACCCCTGGTAGAACTCGGTGCGCAGCCGCGACGACAGGGCGTTGCGGGACTGGGGCCGGTTCAGGGTCAGGGTGCGAACCCGTTCGGTGGTATCGATCAGCAGGACGTCATCACTCATCCGATCAACCTATCGTGGTGTGATGTGCCGCAATATCACCGAGCTGCGTGGGCTGGAGCCCGCCGCCACTGACGAAGAGATCGAAGCCGCGGCGCGCCAGTACGTGCGAAAGGTCAGCGGTATCACTCGCCCGACCGGCGCCAACGTAGAGGCGTTCGAGGCCGCCGTCGCCGAGGTCACCGCCACGACCATCAGGCTGCTCGACGGGCTCGCCCCGCGTCGGCAGCCGCCGAAAACCGTCCCGCCACTGCGCCGTCCAGAGGTACGAGCCCGCCTGGCCGCACAGTGACGCAGATTCCCGCGCTCAAGGAGTGGAGCGCGGCCGTACATGCGTTGCTCGACGGTCGACAAACCGTGCTGCTGCGCAAGGGCGGCATCCGCGAAAAGCGGTTCTCGGTCGCGGCGCCGGAATTCGTGTTGTTCCCGACGATCGCGCACAGCCATGCCGAACGGGTGCGCCCCGAACACCATGACCTGCTCGCTGAGGCGTCCGCCGACAGCACCGAGGATGTCGTCACGGTTCGCGCCGGCGCGAAAGTTGTTGCCGCTGTGGAGGTCAACCGCCCCGAGTCGATCGACGACCTGGCCGACCTGCACATCTGGACCGCCGAATCGGTGCGGGCCGACCGCCTGGATTTCCGCCCCAAACACCGCCTCACGGTCCTGGTTGTCCAGGTGGCCCCGTTGCGCACGCCGATTCACCTGGCGCGCACGCCCGCGTTCGCCGGCTGCAAGAGCTGGGTCGACCTTGCGGAGCAGGCGGACTGGGGCCCGCCGGTGCACGACGACGAGATGTTGCGCGACGTCGCCGGTCGGGTGCGAACGTCAGTCGGCTGAGGGTGGCACCGGGCCGGCCGGCAATACCACCCGCGACACCCCGCCCTGACCGTGATGCACGGTGTGGGCGGCCCGCACGAGCTGGGAACCGGAGATCGGCGGCTCGGCGGTGCCCAGGTTACGGGCGAAGCGTGGATGTGAGCCGCCGGCGATCAGCAGTCGGATCCGTGACCCCGCGCCGAAGCGGTGTGCGACGGCGTCGAGCTCGAGCCGAACCGGCCCGGTGTGATCATTCAACCGGAGGAACCCGTCGGATACGTTGCGGGACCGGCCTTTTGCGTCCACCTCACTGATCCGGACGAAAATGTCGTGATGTGGGTTGTCGCAGCTGTGTGCCAGCTCGACGACCGGGTTTCCGGCCACATAGAGATCGGCCGGAAGCGGATCGCCGGTGAACGTCAGCACGTCGTCGCGCCTGGCCAGTCGGGTGTCGTCGCGGTATCCGCCGGCTGCGGCCAGCAGCCGCCCACCGACGGTCGGCGTGGGGTCGGCGGGGTCATAGGTGAACGACGACGGTGGGGCGGTGTCCGGCGGAGCGCTGTCGGTGATTCGACCCGTCGGCTGCAGGAACAACTCGCGCTCCGGCATGGCCGGCGGCCAGTCGGCCAGCTCCACCCATCCGCGGCCGTTGACATGGACCCGGACGGTGCTGCGGGTGGTCTCGCCGTGGCCGGCCAGGTGGGCGTCCAGCCAATCCAGCGATTCGCCGACCACGGTGGTGAGTCCCTTGGTCATCAGCTGCGTGTGAGTCCACGGACCGACCGTCAAAGCCACCGGGACACCGCGCCGGTGCAACTGCTCGTACTGCTCCAAGGTCTGGTCCAGGAACAGGTCCTGCCATCCGCTGAGCAGCAGGATCGGCACCTCGGCCCGCTGCAATGCGTCGTCGAACCGCAGTAGGTCCCAGAACGGATCGTCGCGTTCGGGATGTTCCAGCCAGGATTCGTACCACGGTGCGCCGGTACCCAGCAGCTGACGGCCGGCGGCGCCCATGGGCAGGCCGGCGGTCGCCTTGGTGAGCTGGGCGGGCCCGCGCAGCTGCCGCGACAGGGCTTGCACCACGCCGGGCTCTTCCTGGCGGGCGACCATCGCGCTCCACCCGAGGAAGTCGTTGAGGGAGAACGATCCGGTGCCCCAGGAGGATGCGCTGAAGTCGTGCGGGCCGACGGTGATGACGGCGGCCTTCATATCCGGCGGCGGATCGGCCAGCAGCGCCCACTGGGTGAAGCCGAGGTAGGACAGGCCCACGGTGGCGAACGAGCCGGTGAACCACGGCTGGTCACGCAGCCAGGCCACGGTGTCGGCGCCGTCGGCCATTTCGTGGACCATCGGCGTGAATTGACCGCCCGAGCCGAACGTGCCACGCACACTCTGCAGCACCACGTGGTAGCCGCGGGCCGCATACACCTGGGCGAAAAGTGGTGAGAACGGGAAGCGCCGGCCGTACGGCCCGCGCACCAGCAGAGTGCCCGCGGGACGGTCGGTGACGGGTGCGTAGTGATCGGCGATCAGGTCGACGCCGTCGCGCATCGGCACCCGCAGCCCGTGCTGCACTGTGAAGTCGGTCGTGTGCGGCGGCAGACCCAGAACTTTGCTGACCGCCTTACCGGCGTACCGGCGGAACTTGCTCACGCAACCAGGTTACGGATCGGCCGCCGCGGGCTCGGACTCGTGGTGCTCAGAACTTGTAGTACGGCGCGAGTTCGTGGGCCCGCTGCAGGTTGATCTGCAGGCAGTCCGGCCGATCCGGGGAGTGGACAGGCGAGTAGAACAGCGACTGCTGGATGACGCCGTAGCTGGTCTTGAACGCGATCATGCAGGTGACCCACCACCGGTCGTTCCAGTCGGTCGGCTTCATGATCCAGTACTGGGCTGCCCGGTGACCGTCGATGTCCAACTCGACCGCATCGGCCGGGATGGTCTGCTCGTAGGTGCGCCACACGAAGGCTTCGACGGCCATCTGGTAATTACCGGCGTCGTAGTGGCAGCGCAGGCTGTCCTCGGGCTCAGGCGGCGTGTAGGCCAGGCCGATCCGCTGGACCGCGTCGAACGGGATGTCATTGCACGGATCGAACGGTGACGGGTCCGTGGTCTCGACGATCGGCCACTTGATCGTGGTGGACACGTTGGTCATCGGGAAGTCGGTGACGTCGAGTCGGAGCGGGCCCGAGTCTGCGCCTTGGGTCTGGTTCGGCTGCCACGCCACGAGCACTGCCGCAACCAAAGCCGCAATCAGCCCTGTCGAAGCCGAAAGTAGGCGCAACTTGGCGGCCATCACACCCCCTCGTAGTTTGGTGGCAAACCGTTCCCCGGCTTGCGGGGAGTGTAGCGGTCTGTCGCGACGGACTCGACCATAAACGAGAACCTGTTCTAGTTGTCAACGGCCCGCCGTCGCGCCGCCCGGTTAGGCTGGTCCGTTGTGGTGGTGCAACTGTGATGATTGATCACGAGTCAAGGGACCGACAGCCGGTTCTGTGGGCGATCAGCGACCTGCATACCGGTCACAACGGGAACAAGCCGGTGACCGAGTCGCTCTATCCGGCCTCGCCGGACGATTGGCTGATCGTCGCGGGCGATGTCGGGGAGCGCACCGATGAGATCCGCTGGGCTCTGGACCTGCTGCGCAAGCGGTTCGCGAAAGTCATCTGGGTTCCGGGCAACCACGAACTGTGGACCACGAACAAGGACCCGATGCAGATCTTCGGCCGGTCCCGCTATGACTATCTGGTCGACATGTGCGACCAGATGGGTGTCATCACTCCCGAGCACCCGTTCCCGGTGTGGACCGAACAGGGTGGACCGGCCACGATCGTGCCGATGTTCCTGCTCTACGACTACACGTTCCTGCCCGAGGGAGCCTCGAACAAGGCCGAGGGGTTGGCCATCGCCCGGGACCGGAACGTCGTCGGCACCGATGAGTTCCTGTTGTCCAGTGAGCCCTATGCAACCCGCGACGCATGGTGTCGTGAGCGGGTGGCGGCCACCCGCAAGCGACTCGAAGAGCTGGACTGGATGACCCCGACGGTTCAGGTCAACCACTTTCCGATGGTCCGCGAACCCTGTGATGCGATGTTCTATCCGGAGTTCTCGTTGTGGTGCGGTACGACGGCCACCAGGGACTGGCACACCCGGTACAACGCGATCTGCTCGGTATACGGCCATCTGCACATTCCACGCACCACGTGGTACGACGATGTGCGCTTCGAAGAGGTTTCGGTCGGCTATCCGCGGGAGTGGCGTCGCCGCAAGCCCTTCCGTTGGCTGCGCCAGATCCTGCCGGACCCCAATTACACGCCCGGGTATCTCAACGAGTTCGGCGGACACTTCCAGATCACGGCCGAGATGCGCACACACGCACAGCAGATGCAGGAGCGCATCAAGGCGAGGCGCGCGTGAGCGGCACGTTGCTGGGGCAGGTGCTGCCCGATATGCCGGACACGCTCGCAGCGGCCGAGTTGTACGACGACCCGCCAGGCCTGACGGCGCTGCCGGAGGAGGCGGAACTGGTGGCCCGCGCGGTGGCAAAGCGGCGCAACGAGTTCACCACGGTGCGCTACTGCGCTCGCCAGGCGTTGGGCGAGCTGGGCGTGGGTCCGGTCCCGATCCTGAAGGGGGACAAGGGTGAGCCATGCTGGCCCGACGGCATCGTCGGCAGCCTGACGCACTGTCAGGGCTTCCGCGGCGCGGTCGTCGGCCGGGTCGGCGGCGTCCGCTCCGTCGGCATCGACGCCGAACCGCACGACGTGCTGCCCGACGGGGTGTTGGGCGCCATCTCCCTGCCGCTGGAGCGCTCCGAGCTGGGCGGGCTGCCAAACGGTCTGCACTGGGACCGAATCCTGTTCTGCGCCAAGGAAGCCACATATAAGGCCTGGTACCCGCTGACCCATCGCTGGCTGGGATTCGAGGATGCCCACATCACGTTCGGGGTGGACGGGTCGGGCACGGCCGGAACATTCCGCTCCCAGATCCTCATCGACCCGGCCGCCGAACACGGACCGCCGCTGACCGCACTTGACGGCCGCTGGTCGGTGCGCGACGGCGTCACGCTGACGGCGATCGTGCTGTGAGCCGACCGGTTCCGGACCCCGGTCTGGTGATCGTCGACAAGCCGGCCGGAATGACCAGCCATGACGTGGTGGGGCGGTGCCGGCGATTGTTCGGCACCCGCAAGGTCGGTCACGCCGGCACACTCGACCCGATGGCGACCGGGGTACTGGTGGTGGGAATCGAACGCGCCACCAAGATCCTCGGCCTGCTGACCGCCACAGACAAGTCGTACTCGGCAACGATCCGGCTGGGGCAGACCACCACGACCGAAGATGCCGAAGGTGAAGTGCTGCAGTCGGTCTCAGCCGCGGACGTGACCGATGAGCAGATCGATGCCGCGGTCGCGGCGCTGCGCGGCGACATCGAGCAGGTCCCCTCGGCGGTGAGCGCCATCAAGGTCGGCGGTCAGCGGGCCTACAAGCTGGCCCGCGAAGGGCAGGCCGTCGAGTTGGCCCCCCGGCCCGTACACATCGGCCGGTTCGAGGTGCTCGCCGCCCGGAGGGTGGACGACTTCGTCGACGTTGATGTCGAGGTGGACTGTTCCTCGGGCACCTATATCCGCGCCCTGGCTCGCGACGTGGGGGTGGCACTGGGCGTAGGTGGGCACCTGACGACCCTGCGGCGTACCAAGGTCGGCCGGTACAGCCTCGACGAGGCCCGCACCCTCGATGAGCTCGCCGAGGAGGCGCGGCTGAGCTACTCGCTCGACGAGGCCTGCCTGGTCGGTTTTCCGCGCCGCGACCTGACCGACGCGGAAACCGAGGACACCCGGCACGGCCGGGCGCTGACCCCCGCCGGGATCGACGGGGTCTACGCGGCCACCGCACCCGACGGGCGGGTCATCGCACTGCTGCAGGACGGCACGTCGCGCACCAAGAACGTCGTGGTGCTGCGGCCGGCGACCCTCTAGTCACTCAAAGCTGGCCGTGGCGAGGCGGTTTCGTGCCGGAGAGCGTGTAGTTGCCGATGTGACGGATCTTCCAGCGGGTGGCGTCGTGCAGCGTGTGGGTGCGGGCGTCACGCCAGTACCGCGACAGGTTGCCCGACGCCGAGGCGCTGCGGGTGCCGCCGAATTCGAACAACGCGCTGCCCGCTTCCACCGCGGCGCGCGCGGCGGCCACCTTGGCGATCGCGACCGCGATCGAGGCCGCCGCCGCGCTCTCCTCGGTGAGATCGGCACGGGCCGCGTCGACCCGCTGGGCCGCCTCGGCGAGCAAGGCCTGAGCGCCCCGCACCGTCACCGTCAGCTCACCGGCGACCTGTACGAGGGTCGGGTCCTCGACTGCGCTGGACACCGACGCCTCGAAATGCGGACGGGCGTTGGCCGCCTGACGCACCCCTTCCTCCAGCGCGGCTGTCGCGATGCCCACGTCAAGAGCCGTGTGCAGCAGCTGAGCCCGCGCCCCGTAGACCGTGGGCCGCGTGAAGATCGGGCTGAACTCGACGACGTGCTCCGCCGGCACCTCGACGGCATCGAGCGTGACGGTGCCCGAGGCCGTGGTCCGCTGGC
This sequence comes from Mycolicibacterium peregrinum, assembly GCF_001665785.1. Taxonomy (GTDB): domain Bacteria; phylum Actinomycetota; class Actinomycetes; order Mycobacteriales; family Mycobacteriaceae; genus Mycobacterium; species Mycobacterium peregrinum_A. Next base: position 4,239 of record NZ_LZSO01000045.1, on the reverse strand, counting down.
CCATGCCATCCCAGTCGTCGACAACCTCGAGCCCACGGGCATCGCGCGGGACGAACGCGATGGCCTTGGGCGTGGCGGCCGTCGGCACCAGCCCCGAGCCGTCCGAGCGCGACGCCCGCACGATCAGCCAGTCGGCGAACAACGCTCCCGTCGAGTAGTACTTGCGGCCGTCGAGTACGTAGCCCGGGCCCGAGGCCGTGAGCGTCGTGGTGTCGACGTCGACGGGATGCGGGCCCCGTTCGGACTGGGCATTGGCGAACAACGTCCCATCCAGCACCAGGCCGTAGAAGTACGACTGCTGCTCCGGCGTGCCCTGCAGGCGCAGCGCCTCCAGGAACGTGAAATGCGAGTGCGGGATCTGGCCGATCGACGGGTCGCCGTGGGCCACCAGCCGCATCACCTCGGCGAGCACCGACACAGGTACGTCGAGGCCGCCGTACTCGGTAGGCACGGTCAGCGCCAGCAGACCTGACTCCTTGAGCGCCAGAACCTGCTCGTGCGGCAGGATCCGGTGCGCGTCACGGGTGCCGGCAGCTTCGGCGAACGACCTCGACAACCGCTCCGCCGCGCCCAGCACCGCCTCCACCGACGTGATGCGGGTGGCGCCGGCCAGATCGGTCATCGCGGTGCACCGACGAACGGGATCGAGGCGGGCGCACCGGCCGGTGCGCCTCCGCCGAACAGCCCGCGCTCGCGCAGGATCGGCACCACGCCTTCGCCGAACCAGAACAGCTCCTCCAGGTGGGGATAGCCCGAGAAGATGAACTCGTCGATGCCGATCTCGGCGTACTCGGCGATCCGGTCGGCGACCTCGGTGTGGCTGCCCACCAGTGCGGTGCCCGCGCCGCCGCGCACCAACCCGACACCCGACCACAGGTTGGGCGCGATCTCCAGGCTGCGGGCGTCGCTCCAGGTGCCGTTGGCGCGGTTGGCCTCGTGCAGGGCACGCATGCGTTTCTGGCCCTCGGACTGGCTGCGGGACAACCCGGCCTGTGCGGCGGCGACCGTCTCCTCGTCGAGCGCGGCGACCAGCCGATCTGCCTGGGCCCACGCCTCCTCGGAGGTGTCACGCGAAATGGTGTGCAGACGGATACCAAAACGCAGCTTGCGTCCCTGCTCCTCACCCAGCGCCCGGATCCACTCGATCTTCTCCCGCACCGCGGCCGGAGGCTCGCCCCAGGTCAGGTGGACGTCGGAGTGCCGGGCCGCCACCGGGCCGGCCGCCTGCGAGCTGCCGCCGAAGTACAGCGGCGGCACCGGGGTCGGGGGCAGGGCCAGCGAGGCCTCCTCGACGTCGATGTACTCACCCTTGTGGGTCACGGTCTCGCCGGCCCACAACCGGCGCACCACGTCGAGGAACTCGTCGCAACGCGCATACCGGGCGTCCTTGTCCAGGTGGTCGCCGAAGGCCCGCTGCTCGTGCGCCTCGCCGCCGACGACGACGTTGAGCAGAATCCGGCCGGGTGCGTGCCGGGCGAACGTCGCGGCCATCTGCGCCGACAACGTCGGGCTCACCAGACCTGGGCGGAACGCGACCAGGAACGCCAGCGACGTGGTCTCACGGGCCAGCAGCGCCGCGGTGATGAAGGCGTCCTCGCACCAGGCACCCGTCGGGATCAGCGCGCCGGTGAAACCGAACCGCTCGGCCGAGCGGACGATCGAGGCCAGGTAGTCGATCGAGGCCTCGCGGTCACCACCGGCAGAGCCGGCGGGCGTGCCGTGGCCGCCGCCGACGATGAGCCGGCTGTCGCCGTAGGTGGGTAGGAACCAGTGCAGAGAGACAGTCACGAACAGGACATCTTGGTGCCGAATCGGCTATTGCACACGGGTAAAAATCGCGCTGATCCAGACACATCTCAGGCGCGCGGTGTCGTGGAGCGGCCAATCAGCTCGCGACGACCCAGATCGCCTCGGCCGCCGGATTGCCCAGCTCGACCTGGACGCTGGTGTCGCTTCCCGTGGCGGTGGCGCTCCCTGGACTGTCTACGGCCACCGAGATCACGCCCGCGAAATCGCGCCGCGCCACTACCCGGACCCGCGAATCGAGGCTGATCCCGACGCTGTCGAAATACCGCAACATCTCCGGATCGGCATCGGAGATCCGGGCCACCGTGCCGGCGTCGCCGTCCTGGCACGCCGAGAGCTGGCGGGCCGGCGGGGTGGGCACCTGGCCGTCGGCGGCCGGGATCGGATCTCCGTGCGGATCGCGGGTGGGGTGGCCCAGCTTGGCGTCGATCCGGTCCAGCATCCGGTCACTCACGGCGTGCTCGAGGATCTCGGCCTCGTCGTGCACCTCGTCCCAGCCGTAACCGAGCTCCTGGACCAGGAACGTCTCCATCAGCCGGTGCCGGCGGACCATCGCCAACGCCGCGCGCCGGCCGGCATCGGTGAGCGTCACCGCGCCGTACTTCTCGTGGTGGACCAGGCCCTGGTCGGCGAGTTTGCGAATGGATTCGGACGCCGTGGATGCCGACACGCCGATCCGCTCGGCCAGCAGTTTTGTGCTGACCTTTTCGCGAGACCACTCCTGGGCCGTCCAGATGACTTTCAGATAGTCCTGGGCAACCGTGGAGAGGTCTTGGTGGTTACCGTCTGGACTCACAGTAGGAAAGTTTAGGCAATCATCACCTGATCGGGGGATCTAGAGCAGACCGCGTCGCGTTCGGGTCGTAGGCTGATCGCGTGCAGCGCTGGCGTGGGCAGGACGAGATCCCCACGGACTGGGGCAGGTGTGTAGTCACCATCGGGGTGTTCGACGGGGTTCACCGCGGACACGCAGAGTTGATCAGCCATGCGGTGAAAGCCGGCCGATCACGCGGAGTACCGGTGGTTCTCATGACCTTCGATCCCCATCCGATGGAGGTGGTGTTTCCGGGCAGTCATCCGGCACAGCTGACCACGCTGACCCGGCGTGCCGAGCTGGTCGAGGAACTCGGTGTGGACGTGTTCCTGGTCATGCCGTTCACCTCGGATTTCATGAAGCTCACCCCTGAGCGCTACATCCACGAGTTGTTGGTCGAAGACCTGCACGTGCTCGAAGTGGTGGTCGGGGAGAACTTCACCTTCGGCAAGAAGGCCGCCGGGAACGTCGAGATGCTGCGCAAGGCAGGGGAGCGGTTCGGCTTCGCCGTCGAGAGCATGTCGTTGGTGACCGAATCGCTCGATGCCGAGCACCGCGACGAGCGGGTCACCTTCTCCTCGACATACATCCGTTCCTGCGTCGACGCCGGCGACGTCGTAGCCGCCACCGAAGCCCTCGGACGTCCGCACCGCGTCGAGGGTGTGGTGGTGCGCGGCGACGGGCGCGGCCGGGTGCTGGGGTTCCCGACGGCCAACGTGGCACCACCGATGTTCTCGGCGATTCCGGCGGACGGGGTGTACGCCGCCTGGTTCACCGTGCTGGGACACGGCCCGGTGATGGGAACGGTGACGCCCGGTGAGCGGTATCAGGCCGCGGTGTCGGTGGGTACCAACCCGACCTTCTCCGGGCGGACCCGCACGGTCGAGGCATTCGTGCTCGATACCGAGGCCGATCTGTACGGCCAGCACGTCGCGGTCGATTTCGTGTCCCGGATCCGGGGCATGGAGAAATTCGACCGGGTGGAAGAACTGGTCGCAGAGATGAAGCGGGACGCCGACAAGGCGCGCACGATTCTGAGTTCACACTGAGTCGGGATTAATTCGCGGCTCGCCGCGGTGTGTAATACGCGGCTCGCCGCGGTGTGTAATACGCGGCTCGCCGCGGTGCTAGACTCGCTGCCGGTCCGGTGCATGCTGCAGTCCGCGGTGGCTGTACCGAGAATTATGTTCGCGGGACTGAAAAGATGGAGTTAATTTCGTGGCGCTTACTGCCGAGCAGAAAAAAGAAATCCTGAGCAGCTACGGTCTGCACGAGACCGACACCGGTTCGCCGGAGGCCCAGGTCGCCCTGCTGACCAAGCGGATCTCGGATCTGACCGAGCACCTCAAGCAGCACAAGCACGATCACCACTCGCGTCGCGGTCTGCTGCTGCTGGTCGGCCGTCGTCGCCGGCTGCTGAAGTACGTCGCCCAGGTTGACGTGGCGCGCTACCGCTCGCTGATCGAGCGCCTCGGGCTGCGTCGCTGACGCGGCGTCAGTGCCACCACTTTCCGCGGCGGCCCCGCGGGGGGGCGCCCCGCTACTTTTCCTCGGCGGTCTGACCGCATGCTCGTCCGCGGCGGCCGCGGACATGAAGGCAGGGGGGTGGCGGGAGGATG
>NZ_LZSO01000044.1 GCF_001665785.1 Mycolicibacterium peregrinum | reverse complement strand
AACCGAAGACGGCATACGCGATGTAGCTCCGTCTCGTGGGCTCGGAGATGTGTATAAGAGACAGCGGCCCCGCCACCGGAGACCATCAAGGCCCCGATCCCGGTGGTCCAGGAGGCACCGGCGCCGGCACCGCAGGCGCCGCCGCGTACGGTCTACGTCGAGAAGCCCGCAGCGGTCCCGCCGCCGGCACCCGAGGCGCCCGCTCCGGCCCCCGAAGCTCCGCCGCCCGCCCCGGTCCCCGAGGCGCCGCCGGCACCGATCTACAACCCGCCGGCGCCGTACATCCCGCCGCTGGTCGTGCTGCCGCCTGCACCGCGGCTGCCGAACATCTTCCGTCCTCCGTGGGACCCGCCGCAGCGTCAGCGGCCGTGGGATCCGCCGTCGCGCCACGAACCTCAAACCCCGCAGTGGCCGGGCTCGGGCTCGGGTGACTGGGAGCCGGGATCAGGTTCAGGTCCGAGCTCGGGGTGGAACCCGGGCCGAGGTTCGGGTGATTGGAACCCCGGTCGTTCGGGCGGCTCGGATGACTGGAACCCGGGTGGCTCGGGATCGGGCGATTGGAACCCCGGCCGGTCCGGTGGTTCGCGCAGTGGCGGTGACGGCGGAGGGCTGTGGCCCTTCCCGTCGTTCGGCGGCCACTGAGAACCGTTACCTGACGTTGGCCTGCCGCTCAGTGTCGCGTAGCAGCTAGCTCATACTGGGCGCCTATCCAGGCAGTATGCGATGCACCGTTTTCGGTACCGGCTATCTGGGCGCGACACATGCGGCGGGGATGGCCGAGCTCGGCCACGAGGTGATCGGGGTCGACATCGACCCGGGCAAGGTGGCCAAGCTCGCCGCCGGGGACATCCCGTTCTACGAGCCTGGCCTGCGCAAGGTGCTCAACGACAACCTGACTGCCGGACGGCTGCGGTTCACCACCGATTATGACGAGGCCGCCGACTTCGCCGATGTGCACTTCCTCGGCGTCGGCACCCCGCAGAAGAAGGGCGAATACAGCGCCGATCTGCGCCACGTGCACGCCGTCATCGACACCCTGGTGCCACGTCTGCGCCGCAACGCGGTGATCGTCGGCAAGTCGACCGTCCCGGTCGGTACGTCCGCCGACCTGGCCGAGCGGGCCCGCGGACTCGCCCCGGCGGGTGTCGACGTCGAGGTGGCCTGGAACCCGGAATTCCTCCGCGAGGGCTACGCCGTGCACGACACGCTGCACCCGGATCGCATTGTGGTTGGGGTGCAGCAGGATTCGCTGCGTGCCGAGGCCGCGGTGCGCGAACTGTACGCGCCGTTGATCGAGGACGGGGTGCCGTTCCTGGTCACCGATCTGCAGACCGCCGAGCTGGTCAAGGTGTCGGCCAACGCGTTCCTGGCCACCAAGATCTCCTTCATCAACGCGATCTCCGAAGTGTGCGAGGCCGCCGGCGCCGACGTGACACTGCTGGCCGATGCCCTGGGTTACGACCCACGCATCGGGCGGCGATTCCTCAACGCCGGCCTGGGATTCGGTGGCGGCTGCCTGCCCAAGGACATCCGCGCGTTCATGGCCCGCGCCGGTGAACTGGGCGCCAACCACGCCCTGACCTTCCTGCGCGAGGTCGACAGCATCAACATGCGTCGTCGCACCGCCATGGTGGAACTGACCACCCGCGCCTGTGGCGGATCGCTGCTCGGCGCCAACATCGCCGTGCTCGGTGCGGCGTTCAAACCCGAGTCCGACGACGTGCGCGACTCGCCCGCCCTCAACGTCGCCGGCATGTTGCAGCTGAACGGGGCGGCGGTCAACGTGTACGACCCCAAGGCCATGGACAACTCACAGCGGGTGTTCCCCACGCTGAACTACTCCACCTCGGTCATCGAAGCCTGTGACCGGGCCGACGCGGTGCTGGTGCTCACCGAGTGGGCCGAGTTCGTCGACCTGGACCCGGCCGAGCTGGCCGACACGGTGCGAGTCAAAGTCGTTGTGGACGGCCGCAATTGCCTGGATGCGGAGCGGTGGCGGGCAGCCGGGTGGCGGGTCTACGCGCTGGGACGCCCCGTCGCCACTGTTTGACGCTTGTAGAACAAATTCCGCGGTCGTAGGCTCGGGCCATGCGGGAACGAATCCGGTGGATGGCCCTGCACGGGGTGGTTAGAGGCATTTCCGCGGTCGGCATACGTCGCGGGGATCCGCAGGCCCGATTGATCGCCGATCCGGCGGTGCGGGCCGACCCGGCGCCGTTCGCCGACGAGATGCGCCGGCGGGGGCCGCTTGTGCGCGGCCGCGCCCTCCTGATGACCTTCCACCACGACGTGGCCACCGACCTGCTGCGCTCCGACGATTTCCGGGTGTCGCGGCTCGGCGGCAACCTGCCGAAGCCGTTGCGCTGGGTGGCCGACAAGACCGACACCGGGATGCTGCATCCGCTGCTACCTCCGTCGCTGCTCGCGACGGAGCCGCCCGATCACACCCGCTACCGCAAGCTGGTCTCGTCGGTATTCACCACCCGCGCGGTGGCCCGGCTCCGGGAAGGTGTCCAGGAGACCGCGAACACCCTGCTGGACTCCATGGACGACGACGCCGGAGTGGTCAACATCGTGGACCGCTACTGCGCTCAACTGCCCGTCGCGGTGATCAGCGACATCCTGGGTGTCCCCGACGCCGATCGGCCCCAGGTCCTGCGCTTCGGTGAGCTCGGCGCGCCGAGTCTCGACATCGGGCTGACCTGGCAGCAGTACCGGCAGGTGAACTCAGGCATCCACGGATTCGAGACCTGGCTGACCGAGCATCTGCGCCACCTGCGGCGCAACCCTGGTGAGGACCTGCTCAGCCAGATCATCGCCGCCTCCGACGCCGGCGCGGCCGGAGAACCGCTCACCGAGTCCGAACTGCGGGCGCTGGCCGGACTGGTGCTGGCAGCCGGATTCGAGACCACGGTCAACCTGCTGGGCAACGGCATCCGCATGCTGCTCGACCATCCTGAGCATCTCCACACCCTGACCGCCCGTCCCGAGCTGTGGCCGAACACGGTGGAAGAGATCCTGCGGCTGGACTCACCGGTGCTGATGAGCGCGCGGGTTGCCCTGCGCGACACCGAGGTAGCCGGCACCGCCGTGAAGGCGGGCGAACTCGTCATCATTCACCTGGCCGGCGCCAACCGCGACCCCGCGGTGTTCACTGACCCGCACCGCTTCGACATCGAACGCGACAACGCCGGACGGCACCTGTCGTTCTCCGGCGGCCGTCACTTCTGCCTCGGCGCGGCCCTGGCCAGAGCTGAAGGCCAGGTGGGTCTGCAGACCTTCTTCGACCGCTTCCCCGACGCGCGGGCCGCCGGCGAAGGCAGTCGCCGCGATACCCGAATCCTGCGCGGCTGGTCGACTCTGCCGATCACACTCGGAAAGGCACACACAGCGGTAGGTTCGTGACGTGGACTTCCGAGCCGCTCTGCTCGACCAGACCCGGAGCTTCGGGGAGCTGATCGCCTCCAGCGATCCCGAGACGCCGGTGCCGACGTGCCCGGACTGGACGCTCAAACAACTGTTCCGCCATGTCGGGCGTGGAAACCGTTGGGCGGCACAGATTATCTCCGAGCGCCGGGTCTCACCGCTCGATCCGCGCGAGGTCCATGACGGGAAGCCGCCCGACGACCCCGATGCCGCCATCGAGTGGCTCAACGCGGGCGCGGCCCAGGTCCTCAAGTCTGTGGACCAGATCGGCACCGACGCCAGGATCTGGACCTTCCTTGGCCCCAAACCCGCGGGTTGGTGGGTACGGCGACGCGTCCACGAGGCCGCGGTACACCACGCCGACGCTGCGCTGGCCGTGGGAACCGAGTTCGTGCTGCCGGCCGACCTTGCCGCCGACGCGGTCAGTGAATGGCTGGAGATCGCCACCGCCATGGCCAAGAAACGGCACGGAGAACCGCTGCCAATGGGTGCCAGCATCCACCTGCACGCGACCGACGACGGTCTGGGGCCGACGGGGGAGTGGACGGTCGAGCACGACGAGGACGGGCTCTCCTGGTCCCACAGCCACGGCAAGGGCACCGTCGCGCTCAAGGGCCCAGCCCAGAAGCTGCTGATGGCGGTCACCCGTCGGGGCGCAGCTGCCGACCTCGGGCTGGAAGTGTTCGGCGACACTGCAACCTGGGATGCGTGGCTCGACCGCACACCGTTCTGAGAGGCGTACGTTTCGTTCATGACCACATCCGAGATCGCCACGGTTCTGGCCTGGCATGACGCGCTGGACGAAGACGACATCGACACCCTGATCGCGCTGTCCAGCGATGACATCGAGGTGGGCGATGCCAACGGTGCCGCCCAAGGGCACGCCGCCCTACGTGAGTGGGCCGCATCTGGCGGGGACACCGTGACGCCGGGGCGGATGTTCGTGCACGACGGCGTGGTCGTCGTCGAGGAGACCATCATGGCGGCTGACGGGACCACCCGCACCGGTGCCGCGGCATTCCGGGTGGTGCACGATCACGTCACGTCGGCGTTCCGTCACGACACCCTGGCTGCCGCGCTGGCCGCCACCGAGCTCACCGAAAAGGATCTCGTCGGCTGAGCCGCAGGCTATTTCGTTCTGGCGGGGGGCGTTGACGTGGTCTGCGGCGTCGCCAGCACCGCGGCAATCCCCGTCGTCAACGGGACCGACAGCGCCAGGGCGATGCCACCCACCGCGGAGCGGGCGATCTCGATCGCCACACTCTCACCCGTCAGCACGTCGCCCAGCGACCGGTTGGCCACGCTGAACAACAGCAGCAGCGGCAGGGCGCTGCCCGCATACGCCAGCACCAGGGTGTAGACCGTGCTGGCGATGTGGTCGCTGCCCACCCGCATGGCGGCCACGAAGATCGAGCGCCGGCTGCCACCGTGCTCGGCGAGCTCGAACACGGCCGAGGCCTGGGTGATGGTCACGTCGTTGAGCACACCGAGTGAGCCGATGATGAACCCGGCCAGCAGCAATCCGGTGATGGACACGTTGCCCATGTACGCCGCGACCTCGTTGTTCTGGTCCTCGGAAAGTCCCGTCAGATGAGCCAATTCGATTGCCGCCCAGGACAGTATCGCCGCCAGGAGCAGTGCGGTCAGGGTGCCCAGCAGGGCCGCGCTGGTGCGCAGGCTGACGCCGTGGGCCAGGTAGATCACCGCATAGAGAATGGCCGCTGACGCCACCAGGGCCACCGGGATCGCCGGGGCGCCGTCGCGCAGGGCAGGCAGCAGGAAGATCATCAGTACCGCGAACGCCACGACGATGCCGACGATGGCCCGCAGTCCGCGCCAGCGCGCCACTGCCACGATCACCACCGCGAACGCCACAGCCAAAGCGATGAGCGGCCAGGTGCGCTCGAAATCGAAGAACGCATAGGTTGTCGTGCCGGCTTCGTCGACCTGCCGGCTCACCCGAATACTGTCTCCGGCAGCGAGATTCGGCTGGCCGGGGCCGGTGGTGAACTCGAGTAGCGTCTTGGCGCCCTTGTTCGGCCCGGAATCGATGGCCACCAGGTTCTGCACGCAGGTACCGCCGCCCGGTTCGGCGGGCCTCGGTGCTGACGTCAGCACGCCTCCGGCCGACGGGCTGCCGCAATCAGCCAGTGTGCTGGATGTGACGTGCCCGGCCTCGGTGGTGACGGCGCCGCCCGCGGCGTTCTGGAAGGGCAGCGGAATGTCGACCTTCTGGTGGCTGGGCCACAGCACCGCGGCGCCGATGAGCATCGCGAGGCCGATGGCAACCAACAGGCCGACGACGATGCGGGCGGCCAGCGGACCCAAGGGCGACGGTCCGGCCAGAGAATGGGAGTGGGAATGCGTGTGCGCCACCCGGACAGCGTAGAGGGGGCGGCTGTCGGGTTCCTGGCGTCCGCATCGGGCATTGCACGTCAGGCGGCGATACTGAGGGGGTCTCTTATACACATC
>NZ_LZSO01000043.1 GCF_001665785.1 Mycolicibacterium peregrinum | reverse complement strand
AGATGTGTATAACTGGCGGCGTCGACGCCGCCGGAACACCGCTCCGCCCGGCCATCCTGTGGATGGACGCCCGCGGCGCCGCCGAGTCGGAGCGCACCGCAGAACTCAATCAGCAGCATCCGATCCTCGACTGGTCCGGCGGGTCAGACGCCGCGGAATGGCTGCTGCCCAAGGCGATGTGGCTCAAAACGCATGACCCCGACGCGTACCGGTCGGCCGCACGCATCGTGGAGGCGGTCGACTACCTCACATTCCGGCTGACGGGCCGATGGGTCGGCTCGCAGATGAACGCGGTCTGCAAGTACAACTATGACGCGCTTGCCGGGCGATTCCCGACGGAACTGTATGACGCACTGGGCATGGATGATCTCATCCCCAAGCTGCCGGACGAGATCATCGCCGTGGGCGGCGTCGCCGGCACGCTCACTCCTGGCGCCGCAGCCGATCTCGGCATCACCGACACTGCGATCGTCGCCGTCGGAGGCATCGACGCACACGTGTCCCTCCTGGCCTGCGGCGGCAACGTCGACGGGCTGGTGTCCATCGTGTCCGGTACGTCCTCGGCGATCGTCACCGAGGTGGACAAGCCGACCACCTCCAACGAGGTATGGGGTCCGTACCCGAATGCGTTGACGCACAACAAGTGGCTGGTCGAAGGCGGCCAGGTGACCAGCGGTTCGGTCCTCAAGTGGACGGGTGAGTCCATCATGGGCGTACCCCGTGACGAGCTGCACGCGTTGATCGAACAGGCCACCGCGGTCGATCCGGCCTCCCACGGGCTGCGGGCCCTCGATTACTTCATGGGCAACCGCACGCCGCACCGGGATGCCCGGCTGCGCGGGGCCGTGGTGGGGTTGACGCTCGGCACCACCAAGGCCGAGCTGTACCGGGCGATGGTCGAGGCAGTCGCGTGCGGGACCCGTAGCGTGATCAACTCGTTCGAACGGTCCGGTGTGCCCTGTACCCGCCTGGTCTTCTCCGGCGGCATCGAACGAAACTCGTTGTGGCAGCAGGTCACCATCGATGTGCTCGGGCGACCCGCCGAACTCGTCATCGGAGAGAACCTCACCTTGCGGGCCTGCGCGGTGATCGCGGCGACCGCCGCCGGGATTGTTCCGAGCCTGAGGGCAGGCTCGCGGCTGTTCGCGCCTCGAGTCCGGCTTCTCGAACCCGATCTGAAGCGAACGGCAGTGTACGAGCAGACGTTTGGCGACTACCAGCGGTTGACCGCCGCGCTGCGACCTATCATGTGTGACGCTGCCGACGGCAATGCCGGCCCTGTCGGTGGCGGCCCGCTGCGGGTGGTGAAGTGATGAGCGCATCGACCGACCGCAGTCACACCGACCTCCTGCTCTATATCGCACAGTGCTACTACGAGCAGGGCCGCACCCAGGAAGACATCGGGTCCGAACTTCATCTGACCCGGTGGAAGGTGGGACGACTGCTCGATGAGGCCCGCGGCGTCGGCCTCGTGCAGATCAAGATCGTCCATCCACAGGTACGTCGTCCCGTTCTCGAGATGGCGATGCGCAGCCGGTTCGGTCTCCGCGAGTGCGTGGTCGTGCCGGGCCCAGACACCCCCGACAGCGTCGGTGAGCACATCGCCACGGCCGCGGCCACCTATCTGAAATCCAATTCTTCGTGGATCACCACCCTCGGTGTTTCCTGGGGTAACACGCTGCAGCAAATCGCTGCGGTGCTGCCTGCCGGGTGGACGAGCGGTATCGAGGTCATCCAGGTCAACGGTGGGGTGAGTCGGTCGGTGCACCCCACGAAGGCCGCCAACATCGTGACCAGCATCGCCCACAGCGGGAACGGGCGGGCCACGCTGTTGCCCGTCCCGGCGATCGTCGAGCGAATCGAAACGCGTGATGCCCTTTATGCCGAGGGTTTCGTGGAAGATGTTCTGACCCGCGCCCGTACGGCCGAGGCGATCCTGTTCTCGCTGGGAGCGCTCGGTCCGACGTCGGTCCTGGTCGAGTCCGGCGCCGTGACTCCCGCCGAACTCACCCAACTCGAATCGGCCGGAGCCTGCGGCGACATCCTCGCCCATTACATCACCGCGTCCGGCGAAATCGCCTATACCGATATCGACAGGCGGACAGTGGGTCTCAGCCTCGATGACGTCAAGAACGCGAAGTGCGCGATCGCGGTGGCAGCCGGAACACGCAAAGTCCCGGTCGTGATCGGCGCGCTGACCAGAGGACTGTGCTCGGTCCTGATCACCGACGAACCCACGGCGCAGGCCGTGCTGGAGCAATCACATGACAAGTAGCCACAACGCAGAATCGACGTTGTCGCGCCGGGCCGTCGACGCCGAACGGGTGACGGCACTGGCTATGCGAGGCATCGTGAAAGCGTTTCCCGGAACCAGGGCATGTGATGGCGCGACGCTTGAGGTCGCCCGGGGCGAAGTGCACTGTCTGCTCGGTGAGAACGGTGCCGGCAAGAGCACCCTGATGAAGATCCTCTCGGGTTCCTACACCCCGGATTCCGGGACGATCACCCTGGATGGCGAGACGGTCTCGTTCGGCTCCCCCATCGACGGTGTCCGGGCCGGGATCAACACCATCTATCAGGAATTGGATCTCATCCCGGACATGACGGTGGCACAGAATCTGTTCCTGGGCCACGAACCGCTACGCGGCCTGTTCATCGCCCGCCGGGAGCGGGATCGACTGGCAGCGCAGGCGATCTCCCGCGTCGGCGGCAGCTTCGAACCGTCGGACGTGGTGGCCAACCTCTCGGTCTCTGATCAGCAACTGACCGCAATTGCCAAGGCGCTCACCACCGATGCCCGGCTAATCATCATGGACGAGCCCAGCGCCACGCTCACCGATCACGACCTTGCCGAGGTTTTTCGCGTGATCCGGGAGCTCACCGCCGCCGGAAAATCGGTGATCTACATTTCCCACCGGCTCGACGAGGTGAAGGCGATCGGTGACCGCGCAACCGTCATGCGCGACGGCGCCACCGTCGGCGTGTTCGACCTCGCGACCGTCACCAAGGACGAGCTTGTCGAGGCGATGATCGGTCGTGAACTGCGCGCTCAAGCCCCTCGGCAACCACGTGCCGGCGGCCCGAAAGCCGAGCTTCTCCAGATCCACCGGGCCACCATTCCGGGTGTCATCGACGTATCGGGTATCACCGTCGGGCGCGGCGAGATCGTCGGGCTCGCGGGATTGGGCGGTGCGGGCCGTTCCACGCTGTTGGCCACCGTGTTCGGTGACCGCTCTGCCGACCTCGATCTGAGCCTGGCCGGGTCCCGCATCACCCGGCTGACACCCCGCGCTGCCGTTCGGGCCGGGATCGGCCTGGTGCCCGAAGACCGCAAGAGCCAAGGGCTGTTCTTGGAACAGTCGATCTTGCGCAACGCCGGCATCGCCGCGCTCGCACCGTTCGGCCTCAATCCGATGAAGGCGGTCGGCCGCCTGTGCGAGCCGCCGTTGCACCGACTGGGCGTCAAGTTCTCAAGCATCGAGCAGCCCGTCGGCCAGCTCTCCGGCGGTAATCAGCAAAAAGTTGTACTGGCCAAGTGGATGACCCGCGGGATCGATCTGCTACTGCTCGACGAGCCGACCCGCGGACTGGACATCGGCGCGAAAGCCGATCTGTTCGAACAGGTTCAGGCTCTTGCCGAATCCGGCGTCGGGGTGTTGATGGCATCCAGCGAGATGAGTGAGCTCACCGAGAACTGCGACCAGATCTGGGTCATGCACGAGGGCAAGAACGTCTCGTCTTTCGACCCGAGAACCACATCCCCGGCGGACATCTCCCGCTGCGTCGTCACAGGAAGAACCGACAATGACTGACCTACTCAGGGAACCAGCTGTGCCGGCACCGACCATCGCGGCCGGCACCGCACGCACACGTCGACAGAACATCATCGTGCGGTTCAATCTGCTGTTCATTTTCATCGCGCTGTTCGTCGTCGCATCCGTGACCGCGCCACAATTTCTCACGTCGCAGAACCTGGCGAATCTGCTGCAGCAGTCCAGCCTGACCGGCATCGTGGCGATCGGTATGACGGTGGTGATCCTGACCTCCGGTATCGATCTGTCGGTGGGAAGCGTTGCGGCGCTGTCGGGAATGCTGGTGGCGATCCTGATCGGCGTCGGGATCGCCTGGCCGGTCGCCATGGTGCTGGCCATCCTGAGCGGGCTCGTGCTCGGCGGGATCATGGGCGGGTTGAGCGCCTACCTGGCGCTGCCCGCTTTCATGGTGACGCTGGCCGGAATGCAGAGCATCCGCGGTATGACGTTCCTGACCACCAATGGCACACCCACAACCGCGGAGATCCCGGTGGGCCTCCGGTTCCTGGGCGCAGGCTCGGTGGCCGGCATTCCGGTTGTGGGGCTGATCTTCGTGGCCACCACTGTCATCGTGGGATTGGTCCTGCGCCGTACGACTTTCGGTGAACACATCTACGCGGTCGGCAGCAACGCCACCGCGGCACGGCTGTCCGGGCTCCCAGTGCAGCGCATCACCACCGCGGCATACGTGATCTGCGGTGGCCTTGCCGCGCTCACCGGGGTTTTGTTGACCGCGCGGCTCACCATCGGCCAACCCACCGCCAACACCGGCCTGGAACTGGACGCCATCGCCGCGGTGGTGTTGGGCGGCACCAGCCTGTTCGGCGGAAAAGGTGGTGTGATGGGAACATTCATCGCCGTCCTGCTGCTGTCGGTGCTGCGCAACCTGTTCAATCTGTTGGGATTGAGCTCGTTCTTCCAGATGCTGGTGACGGGGCTCATCCTGATCGCGGCATTGATCATGAATTATGTGCTCGACCGTCAGACCAAGTCCGCCTGAGACGCACAGCCCAAACTCACCGCCCCAGCTCAAGGCCACAACGGAAGGATCCGAATCCGATGACCAGCGACACACCGCCGACCACCAGCGAGATCGCCGAGATGATCGACCACACCCTGCTCAAACCCGAGGCCACCAGGGCTGACGTCGAAGCGCTCATCGCCGAAGCAGTGGAGCTTGGCACCTATTCCGTATGCGTGTCGCCGTCGATGCTCCCGGTGACCATCCCCTCCGGTTCCGGCCTCAAAGTTGCTGTGGTGTGCGGCTTCCCGAGCGGAAAACACACCTCGGCGGTCAAGGCCGCCGAAGCTGCCGAAGCGGTGCGCCACGGGGCCGACGAGATCGACATGGTGATCGACATCGGAGCGGCCAAGGAAGGCGCCTTCGACCGCGTCGAGGCTGACATCGCGGCGGTGCGCGCCGCCGCACCTGCGCCGACTGTATTGAAAGTGATCATCGAGTCAGCCGCCCTGACCGACGATCAGATCGTCGGGGCCTGCCGGGCAGCCATCGCAGCCCACGCGGACTTCGTCAAAACCTCTACGGGTTTTCATCCGACAGGCGGTGCCACCGCGCACGCCGTCGAGTTGATGCACCAGACGGTCCGCGATGCCGGACTCGCGGTGAAGGCGTCCGGCGGGGTGCGCACCCTGGAGCAGGCACGGGCCATGATCGCCGCAGGCGCGACGCGGCTGGGTGTGTCAGGTTCGCGTGCGCTGCTGAATGCTTCAGCACCCGAGGCGGCGTCCGGCTACTGACACGAATTCGTCAGCGCCCTCATCGCTGGCCAGGATCGCACATATGCGCGCGCCTATGGCACAGGGGTCACGACACGAGCAAACAAAACCGCCCCGGTGGAAGCCGGGGCGGTTTTGAAGCGCTTATGGGTAGTCCGCGAGAGGCTAACCGTACTTGATCAGCAGCGCGACGCCGACAATCGACACCAGCCAGATGCCGGTCACGAACAGTGTCAGCCGGTCGAGGTTCTTCTCGACCACGGTGGAGCCGGACAGGCTGGACTGGACACCGCCACCGAACAGGGTGGACAGACCGCCACCTTTCGCACGATGCAGCAGCACCAGGAGCACGACCAGCACGCTGGTCACGACCAGTGTGATCTGCAGAGCCAATTCCATGGCTGTAAGACTACCGGGTGCGCTGTCCGGCCCTGGTCCCCGGGGTTACGGCAGCGGTCCGCCCGCGGCGATCGCCGACAAGGTGGCGAACTGCTCACCATCCAGCGACGCGCCACCGACGAGAGCCCCGTCCACATCGCCCTGCGCCACGATCTCGCCGACGTTCTTGGCGTTCACCGACCCGCCGTACAGAACCCTGACGCCGGCCGCGAGCTGCGGCGATGCCAAGTTGCCCAATTCCGCGCGGATCGCCTTGCAGACCTCCTGGGCATCGGCCGCGCTGGCCACCCGGCCGGTACCGATCGCCCACACCGGCTCGTAGGCGATGACGGCCTGACCGATCTGCTCCTTGCTCAGACCGGCCAGGGAGCCACGCAACGAGTTCACGTTGTACTCGACGTGGTTGCCTGCCTCACGCACCTCAAGCTGCTCACCGATGCAGATGATCGGCGTGATGCCGTGTTTGAACGCCGCAGCCGCCTTGGCAGCCACCAGCTCATCGGTTTCGCCGTGATAGGTACGCCGCTCGGAATGCCCCACCACCACGAAACTGCATCCGAGCTTGGCCAGGAAGGCCCCGCTGATCTCCCCGGTGTAAGCACCCGAATCGTGCTTGGACACGTCCTGGGCGCCGTAGGTGAGCCGCAGCTTGTCGCCGTCGACCAGGGTCTGCACGCTGCGCAGATCGGTGAACGGTGGGATGACCGTCACATCCACCTTGTCGAAGTACTTGTCCGGCAAGGCGAATGCGATCTTCTGCACCAGCGCGATGGCCTCGAAGTGGTTGAGGTTCATCTTCCAGTTGCCGGCTATCAACGGCTTACGGGCCATGGTTCTACGACTCCAGTACTTCGATGCCGGGCAGGGTCTTGCCCTCAAGGTATTCCAGCGACGCGCCGCCACCGGTCGAGATATGGGAGAAACCGTCCTCGGGCAGGCCGAGTTGACGTACTGCAGCCGCCGAGTCACCACCGCCGACGACGCTGAACGCGCCCTTCTCGGTGGCGCCGATGATCGCCTCGGCCACACCCCGGGTGCCTTCGGCGAAGGCCGGGAACTCGAACACGCCCATCGGGCCGTTCCAGAACACGGTCTTGGCGTTGGACAACAGTGCGGTGAACCGCTTGACCGACTCCGGACCGATGTCGAGGCCCATCTTGCCTTCGGGGATGCGGTCGGAGGCCACGATCTCCGACTCGGCGTCGGCGGCGAACTTGTCGGCCACGACGATGTCCACCGGGAGATGGATCACGTCGGCGTAGGTGTCGAGCAGCCGCTTGCAGGTATCGATCATCTCCTCCTGCAGCAGTGAGGTACCCACCGAAACCCCTTGGGAGGCAAGGAAAGTGAAGCACATGCCGCCGCCGATGATGATGCTGTCGGCCTTGGTCGCGAGATTCTCGATGACCGCGAGCTTGTCGGAGACCTTGGAGCCACCGAGCACGACGGCGTAGGGACGCTCGGTGGAGTTGGTCAGCTGCTCCAGCACCTTGACCTCGGCGTCCACCAGCGTGCCTGCGTAGTGCGGCAGCAAGGTGGCGATGTCGTAGACCGAGGCCTGCTTGCGGTGCACCACGCCGAAACCGTCGGAGACGAAGGCACCCGGCGAGCCGTCGGCACCCTCGACCAGGGCGGCCAGCGCCTTGGCCAGCGCCAACCGCTCAGCGTCATCCTTGCTGGTCTCGCGCGGGTCGAAGCGGATGTTCTCCAGCAGCAGGACGTCACCATCGGTCAGGCCTTCGGCCCGGGCCAGCGCGTCGGTGCCGACCACATCCCCGGCCAACTGCACGTGACGCCCGAGCTTCTCCCCCAGCGCCGCGGCGACGGGAGCCAGCGAGAACTTGGGGTCCGGACCACCCTTGGGGCGGCCCAGGTGGGCGGTGACGACGACCTTGGCGCCGGCCTCGGCCAGCGCCTTGAGTGTCGGCACCGAGGCGATGATGCGGCCTGGGTCCGAAATTCGAGCGATGTTGCCGTCCTGGTACTCCAGGGGGACGTTGAGGTCGGAGCGCACAAGAACGCCCCGCCCCTCCACACCCTCGGCCAACAGGTCAGCGAGTGTCTTGACAGTCATTGGTATTAGAGCGACTTCCCTACGAGTTCAACTAGATCGGCGAGGCGGTTGGAATATCCCCACTCGTTGTCATACCAGGAGACGACCTTGGCCTGGTTGTCGATGACCTTGGTCAGACCCGAGTCGAAGATGGAACTATGCGGGTCGGTGACGATGTCGCTCGACACGATAGGCGCGTCGTAGTACTTCATGATCCCCTTCATCGGCCCCTCGGCTGCAGCCTTCATCGCGGCGTTGATCTCGTCGGCAGACGCCGACTTCGCAAGCTCGGCGGTCAGGTCGGTGACCGAACCAGTGGGAATCGGCACGCGCAGAGCGTAGCCGTCGAGCTTGCCCTTGAGCTCAGGCAGCACCAGGCCGATGGCCTTGGCGGCACCGGTGGAGGTCGGGACGATGTTCAGGGCGGCAGCGCGGGCGCGGCGCAGATCCTTGTGCGGGCCGTCCTGCAGGTTCTGGTCCTGGGTGTAGGCGTGGATGGTCGTCATCAGGCCCTTGACGATGCCGAACTCGTCGTGGAGGACCTTGGCCAACGGGCCCAGACAGTTGGTGGTGCAGGAGGCGTTGGAGATGATGTTCTGGCTGCCGTCGTACTTGTCGTCGTTCACGCCGAGCACGATGGTGATGTCCTCGCCCGAGGCGGGCGCGGAGATGATGACCTTCTTGGCGCCCGCGTCCAGGTGACCCTGGGCCTTTTCGCGCTTGGTGAAGATGCCGGTCGACTCGACGACCACGTCGACTCCGAGGTCGCCCCACGGCAGGGCCGCCGGACCTTCCTTTACTTCGAGGGCCTTGATCTTCTTGTCGCCGATGACGATGGTGTCTTCACCCTCGAGGCTGACGTCCTGCGGCAGACGGCCCAGGATCGAATCGAACTTCAGCAGGTGAGCCAGGGTGGCGTTGTCGGTGAGGTCGTTGACCGCCACGATCTCGATATCAGTGTTCTTGCCCTCGGCCTGCTGCGTTGCCAGGGCCCGGTAGAAGTTGCGCCCGATGCGGCCGAAGCCGTTAACGCCTACCCGGATGGTCACGTGATTCTCCCTACAGTTGCCGTTAACTGAACTGCCCACCGCCAGCCTAGTGGCGTGAACGCCTTGCCGCGCGGTCCGGCCAGTGCATCAGATTTCGCGGTCGCGTAGGGCTAGTTGGTCGACTTCGTGCGGATCCTGACCCACCAGATCGGCGATCAGTCCGTCGTCTGACAGGTCCATCGGCTCGGAGTGTTTCCAGTCGTGATGGGCCACCTCGTTGAGGCGCTTGATGATGTGGTGGTCGGTCACTTCGATGGCCAATTCGCGGCGGTGGTCGAAGCTACCCGGAGAGAAGTTGATCGATCCGACGATCGCCCGTTCGTGATCGGCGAGGATCATCTTGGCGTGCAGCTTCATGTGCTTGAGGCGGTGGATCTTGATCCCGACGTCGTCCATGATGCGCATCCCGCTGATGCCTTCGAGGAGCTTGCCCGACTTGAGATGGTGGGCCGCGCGGGCCATGACGTGGACCTTCACCCCGCGGTGCGCAGCCCGGACCAGACGCTCGATGATCACCGGGTCCTGATAGCGCTCGTTCTGGACGAACAACGTGTGTTTGGCGGTGTCGATGAATTCGGCGATGCGGTGCCGGCCGTTGGTCGGACACCAGATCAGGTGTGCCCCGCCGCCCGGATCAAAGTCCTCACGCGCCCAGTCGGCCTCGAAGCAGTCGGTGATCTCGGCGACCTCGTAGGCACTGGGAGTGACGACGGCGTAGTCCCGCGTCACAGTGAAGTTCTCCTCGGTCCAGTTCAACGACTCGACGAAGGCGTGGTCGTCGTCGACGATCATGGACTTCTCATGCGTCAGGTCGAAGGCGGGATTGCTTGCCCGGACCTCGATCCCGAACCGTTGCAGTGTCTCCCTTGCGGCGTCGTTGTCGGTCTCTCCGTCGCGACGCTCGGGGTTGAGCATGACCTTGACGTCCACACCGCGGCGGTGGGCAGCCACCACCGCCTCCAGGAGCGGGCGGTGACTGAAGGCAAACATCTTGATGCGCACCGACCGGGTGGCCGCACCAATGGCGTCGAGCACCGGCTGGGCCGAGTCGTCGGGCAGGATGATCAGCGAACGCGTCACGTTGTCTCGTCCTCGTACTGGATGCGGTGCAGTTCGGCATATCTGCCGCCGGCGGTGAGTAGTTCGGTGTGCGTGCCCTGCTCGACGACGCGGCCCTCCTCGAGCACGACGATCGTGTCCGCGTCACGAATTGTGCTGAGCCGGTGGGCAATCGTGATCACCGTGCGGTCTTTCATCAACCGCTGCAACGCGGACATCACGAGACGCTCGGACTCGGCGTCCAGCGCCGCAGTCGGTTCGTCGAGGATGAGGATCGGGCTGTCCCGGATGAGCGCACGGGCGATGCCGATGCGCTGACGCTGACCGCCGGAGAGGGTCAGGCCACGCTCCCCCACCGGGCTGTCATAGCCCTGCGGCATCTCGGAGATGAACTCGTGGGCGTTGGCCAGTTTGGCCATTTCGACGATCTCGTCGTGGTCGGCGTCGGGCCGGCCGAAGGCGATGTTGTCGCGGATGGTGCCCCGGAACAGGACCGTGTCCTGCAATACGTAGGCGATCTGACGGCGGAGTTCGTGAAGTTTGTAATCGCGCAGGTCGACTCCGTCGACGCGGACGGTCCCCATGCTCGGGTCGTAGAACCGCGGAATCAGGCTGACCAGGCTGGATTTTCCGCTTCCGGTGTGCCCGACGACGCCGACGAGTTGGCCTGGCTTCACCTCGAAGGTGACGTCGCGCAGCACGGGTGTCTCGCTGTCGTAGCTGAACGCCACACGCTCGAAGCTGATCGCGCCCTTGATGCGCTCGGTGTCGATGGCGTCGGGTTTCTCCTCGACCGACGTCTCTGCAGTGAGCAGGGCGTTGACGCGGTCCACCCCGACCGAGGCCATGGCGATCGTGTTGGTGAGCTTGGCCAGATCCTGCACCGGCTTGAAGAACGACGCCAGATAGGAGATGAAGACGGTCAACGTGCCCGCCGTCATCGCTCCCGCGAGGATGAGCGCCGACCCGCGCCACAGCACCACCGCGGTACAGGCGGCCACCACGACGCCGACGATGGGTGACACCACCGATTTCACGCGCCGCGCATTGAGTGCCGCATCGACGGCCTGCTGGCCGGCGGCCGCCAGCTCACGTTCCTGCATGTCCTCGCGATCGAAAGCCTTGACGACCCGGATGGACTGCAGGCCCTCCTCCGCGACCGCGACGATGTCGGATTCCCGTCTGCGCACCTCATGGGTCGCCGCCTTCACGGCCTTCCGGATCCGGGACACGAACAGCAGGAGCAGGGGCGCCACGGCGAGCGCGATGAGCGTGAAATCCCACTGCAGCCACAGCATCATGGCCAGCATCCCCACGATGGTCAGCAGGTCGGTTGCGATGCCCAGGGTCGACGACGACGCGAAGCTCTGGATGGTGTCGACGTCGTCGGTGAGCGTGCTCAAGATCGGGCCGACGCGGTGGGTGTCGAAGTAATTGAGCGACAACTGCTGCAAGTGGTGGTAGGCGCGGGTGCGCAGGTCGTTGCCGATGCGCTGGCCGACGGTTTCGGTCAGGTAGTTGGAGATGTACGACGCGATCGCTGCCACCACGGCGATGACCAGGACCATGATCGCCGCGAGACCGGCGATGTGCATCTTGGTTTCGCCACCCAGCAGCGGCTGCAGCATGCCGTGCAGCCATCCGGGCAGCGGGTGGTGACCGACCACGCTGTCGAGTACCACCTTCAGCGGCCACGGCGCGGCGAGACCGGTGGCGATCTGCACCAGCAGCACGGCAAAGATTCCGGCGATGAGCAACCGGTAGGGGCGAATCAGCTCAAGAATCAGTCGCATTGCGGCCGCTGCCTCAATCGGGAGTCGTGAACTGGATTGACGTCCAGTTGGTCGCAACACACTACAACGCCGCAATGACATCAGCGTGGCTCACTCATCACCCCGCTGACCTTCTGGTGGAGGCGCACGCCCAGCGAAGTACCCGGACTACACGTCGACCGGTACAGCGACCTCGTTTCGCCGCAGCGGCGGTAGCGTCCATGGTGGGTCGTAGAACCAGGCCGTAGCCTCGTCCGGGCTGTCGAAGCCGGTGGCCCGCAGCGCCTCCCGTAGTTGTCCTGTGCGCCGAGAGATGGCATCCGCTCGACGATCACCACTGAATCGCAGCACGGCGACAGTCTGAGCGGGCAACTCCACGATCCGGACCCGGTTGTCATCGGGCTCGGGAAGTGTCTGCATCGTCCATGCCGCCGGTAAATAGAACCGGACGTCCCACCCCCGCTCGGCATCGCCGTCCTGCGCCACCGGGGCGGTCATCGCGATCTTCTGCCCACCTCGGGTGGTCTCACGTTCGGACGCCGAGGCGGCGACCGCGCCGCGGCGGTGGTTCCCGCCGAATATATAGCCGGCCAGTCTGCGGAATCCGATTTGGAGCGCAGCCTCCCTGCCGGCTGCGAAGACTGTGGTCTCGGCGGCCAGGCGCGGCAGGTAATGACGAAGCTCGACCCCATCGACCAGCGGTTCAGCCCGGTAGGACGGTTCCTCGGTGCCCCTCCGGCATCCGATGATCGACCCGGCCAGCGCAACGGTGTCGCCGATCAAGCTGGTGAAGCGGTCCAGCATGGCTTGCTCCTTCTTCCCGTGACGCAGCCTGCTGCGGCGTCATCAGGTATTCGGAGCCGCTGCGGTCGCGGATGGGCGGCAAGCAGATCAGATCTGGTCGCCCGTCCTCAGCTCATCGCGTTCTGGACCGGCACCTTCTGCGCGTAGGCTTCGACAGCCGTTGTCGCATCGGCATTTTCGCTCCATCCGGGCGGACCGAACAGATAGCCGAGACGGCCGCGCCAAGTCCGGGCCCGCCAGACGTCACCGACCATGGCCACGAACTCGTGGTAGTTCACCTTGATCGGGTTGTGGGTGTCGATGTTCTTGGTGAGGCCGTACCGGACAGGCTCATCTTCAGCGACAAAGGTGCCGAACATCCGGTCCCACAAGATGAAGATGCCCGCGTAGTTCTTGTCGAGGTAAGGGTTGTTGGCGCCGTGATGCACGCGGTGGTGCGACGGGGTGTTGAACACGAACTCGATCGCGCGGGGCAGCCGGTCGATGCGCTCGGTGTGGATCGGGAACTGATAGATCAGCACGATCGACTGCGACAGGAAGACCAGCCAGGCCGGAATACCGATCAGGGCCAAGCCGACGTAACCGATCGTGGCCAGGAACGATCCGGGAATCAGCCAGGACAACCGCGTGGCCGTCGACAGGTTGAAGTACCGACTCGAATGGTGCACGTTGTGGGCGGCCCAGAACATCCGGATGCGGTGCGACATCCGGTGTTGCAGGTAGTAGGCCAGGTCGGCCAGCACGATGGCCAGCACCCAGACCCACCAGTGCGAGGCCGAGAGGTGCAGCGGAGTCACGGCGGCGGCGATCGCCACCATCGGGACCGCGATGAACTTGTCCAACGGCCGCAGGATGAAACCCAGCGCGTAGATCGAGAGGTTTGTGCCGGTATCCCGCCAGGAGATGCCGGCCGGACGCCGGGCGGAATCGCCGTCCTTTTCCTTGTCTTTGTCGAAGTGGTAGCTGAGGAACTCGACCGCCATCAGGACGAAGAAGGCGGGCATGGCGTAGAGCCCGATGCGCAACGGATCCATCGCGACTACCCCTTGGCTTTCTTGGGCATACCGGCCAACTGCCAGGCCAGCGCCTGACCGAACAGCTCCTCGGGTACTCGTTCGGGGTCGATCCGTCGCTGCCGGATCAGCCCCTGGAACAGCGCGAGCACCACCACCGCGAAGCCCTCCAACGAGACGCTGTCGTCGACATCGTTGCGCTCCAGCGCGTCGGCGAGGATCTCGCGCAGCGAGGCCAGCGTGCGGGCCGACCGGTCCTGCAGGATCTGCATGCCGTCAGGATTGCGCACCGCGTGCAACCAGAATTCGGCCTGGATCGCCTCGAACTCGATGTCGTTGTCGGCAATCTCGACGAGCACCCGCCCCAGAGCGGTCAGTGGTCCGTCGGAGTTCTCGGAGATGGTCTGCGCCACCTGGTCGAGCCGACCGGACGCACGTTCATTCATCAGCTCAGAGAACAGCTTCTCCTTGCTGGAGAAGTTCGAATAGACGGCGCCGACCGAGTATCCCGCTGCGGCCGCGATCTCGTCCACCGACGCCGCGGCGTAGCCCTTGCGGGCACAGGTCTGGGCGGCCGCGTCCAAGAGCGCCGCCCTGGTCCGAGCCTGGGTCTCGGCTCGTGTCAGCCGTATCGCCGTCGGGTCTTTGGCACTTCGATCGTCGGCCATGTTTCAGATAGTAGTCGCTATCTGAAATTTCGGATAGTGATTGTTATCTGAAAAATGCCGCGGGCCAGTCAGCAGACGATCTGGATAATCGGCTCGTGTCCTTCTTCGGGATCCCGGGGTATCAGCCGCACTGGCTCGTCGGCCGCCACACCGTTGCGCGCACCCACGGACGTCGATTGCACGCCCAGGTCGGTCGCCGCCTCACCCGTAGCTGGCTCGTATGGAACCGCACCAACGATGAGTTGGTCGCCGACTGCCCCGTCCTGTTGGACTTCGAGGGCGAGCAGGTAGAGCTCACCCACCAGAAAGTCGACGATCTGTCCATCACCTGGAACAGCATCGACCCCAGTGAGCCGATCGCCTACGGCGAGGACCAGAAGGACATGTCCCTGGCGTGGCGAGACGACGCATGTCTGCGGCTAGCTGCCTTTCACGGACAACAGCTCCACACCGTCGAACTTCTCGTGTGGAGCGGCAGCGCAACCGACTTCGCCAGCGATATCGTCGCGGTCAGCTTCGGCTTCGCCCACGACCGGATCACGATCACCAACGGCCTCGACGACAACGCCATCGAATTCGGCCCACCGGAGCCCGAATACCGTAGCCACCCACTGCACAACTGACACCACAGAACGCGTAGGCCAATCGGCCCAGCCGAAACCGGTGTTCCCCCGGTCGATCCGGCCGTCACTGTGGAAGGGCGTTCGACCGTGTGAGCTTCACGTGGCAGTGCTGCTGACGAGACGAGCCGAGAACCAACGGAACTGAGTTTGGCTGGATTGGCAGCGCACTGAAATCCGTTCCCCTAACCTCGTGCGGCCGGGCGATACGCGAACCACAGACGTGCGAGTCCGGTGCGCACACACGACCGCAGAGGGAGAACTGGATGGGCGGTTTTGTTCGATTCCGGGACGGTGACTGGTCATGGCGTAGCTCCATGACGTCATTCTTGTTCGACTTTCTTGAGGACACCCTGCCCGAGGGGCCGGCGCGAGAAGAAATCCATGAACTGAATGAACACAATGTCCTGATGCTCGATCTGCGGGATCCATCACATAGCAAGATCGTGGATCTCATTGCCGAACAGTTTCTTTCGTGGGTGGCGAGAAACGCCGCGGATCCTGAGGCCCTGAGCAAGGGTTACGGCGAGTTGGTTGACCTCGCCCAGATGCAACAGGGCCACAATCAAGCGGCGACCGGGTTCAGGGAGCGGCTCCGACCCTGAGTCATGGTTGACCGAAGCATGACTTACAGACACCAGGCGCGGCGTCCACGTGACGTAGCCGCCGGCCGCAGGTCAGGCGTCGTCGAGCAGGTCCGGAGTCACCGCCGACTCGGTGTCGGGCAGCCCTTCCTGCTTCGCCTTGCGATCGGCCATCGACAGCAGGCGCCGGATACGGCCGGCCACAGCATCTTTCGTCATCGGCGGATCGGCGAGCCGGCCCAACTCCTCCAGCGACGCCTGCCGGTGCTCCACCCGCAGCTTGCCCGCCGCGGCCAGATGATCGGGCACCCCGTCACCGAGGATGTCCAACGCGCGCTCCACCCGGGCGGCCGCGGCCACCGCGGCACGCGCCGACCGGCGCAGGTTCGCGTCGTCGAAATTGGCCAGGCGATTGGCAGTGGCGCGGACCTCGCGGCGCATGCGCCGTTCCTCCCACGTCAGCCGTGTGTCCTGAGCCCCCATCCGGGTCAGCAACGCACCGATCGCCTCGCCGTCACGCACCACCACCCGGTCAGCGCCACGCACCTCGCGGGCCTTGGCACTGACTCCGAGTCGCCGCGCGGCACCGACGAGGGCCAGGGCCGCCTCCGGGCCGGGGCAACTGACCTCGAGCGCCGATGAGCGACCTGGCTCGGTCAACGAGCCGTGAGCGAGGAACGCCCCGCGCCACGCGGCCTCGGCGTCGCCGACGCTGCCGCCGACGACCTGAGCGGGCAGTCCGCGTACCGGGCGTCCCCGAAGGTCGAGCAATCCGGTCTGCCGCGCCAACGCTTCGCCGTCAGCGGCCACCCGCACCACATAGCGGGTGTTCTTGCGGATGCCACTGGCCGACAGCACGTGGACCACCGCGTTGTACCCGTAGAGGTCGTAGATGTCCTTGCGCAGGCGTCGCGCGATGATCCCGAGATCGACCTCGGCTTCCACCACCACGCGGCCGGCCACGATGTGCAGGCCGCCGGCGAAACGCAACAACGACGCCACCTCCGCGCGGCGAGCGCTCACCGAGTTGACTACCAGGCGGCTCAGCTCGTCCTTCACTTCGGCTGTCATCGCCACGGATCGTCCCCTCTCGGTGTATTCGGCGCCGGTTCCTGGTGCGCCACGTCGACCGACCTCGCAGCGGGCGTGGGAACGGTGGACTCCTGCACTGCCCGGCCCGGCCCCGTCGCGCGCAACCGGACCCCCTCCAGCACCGCGGCCAACTTCGCCGGGTCATGTAAAGGTGTACCAGGTCGGGACACGTCAGCAAACTCAACGCGGGCATTGAGGATGTTGGCTGTGCGGCTGAGTTGCTCCCGTTCACGGTCGCTCGGCACTCGGCTGGCATCGACGATGATGTCATGCACGCTGAAGTCCGGAGCATGCTGGGCCAGAACGTGGATGTGACGCTCGGCCGAGAAGCCCGCCGTTTCGCCCGGCTCTGCAGCCAGATTCAACACGAGCGCACGCCGCGCCGTCGTCGCCCGCAATGCCGCCGCCAACTGCGGCACCAAGACGTGTGGAATCACACTGGTGAACCACGAGCCCGGCCCGAGCACCACGAGGTCTGCACTCATGATGGCCTCTACCGCCTGCCGGGTGGCGGGCGGATCCCCGGGCAGCAACCGCACTCGGCGCACCTTGCCCACCGTGGTGGCGATCGCCACCTGCCCGCGGATCACCCGGCTCATCCGAGGATCGGACTCCAGACCCGCCACATCGGCCTCGATCTGCAGAGCGATCGGGCACATCGGCAGCACCCGGCCCTTCACCCCCAGAATGCGCCCGAGCTCGTCGAGTGCCGCGACCGGATCGGCCAGCACCTCACTGAGGCCCGCCAATATCAGGTTGCCGATCGGATGACCGGCCAGTGCGCCGCTGCCACCGAACCGGTGCTGAATGATCGTCGCCCACAATCGGCCGTGCGGACTGTCAGAAGCCAAGGCCGCCAACGCCATTCGCAAGTCACCGGGTGGCACCACGTCGAGTTCGCTGCGGAGCCGTCCCGAGGAACCGCCGTCGTCGGCAACCGTCACCACGGCCGTCACGTGCGGGCTGAGCCGCCGAGCCGCCGACAAGGTGGCGTACAGCCCGTGCCCTCCACCGAGGGCCACGATCCGCGGGGTCATTCGCGACCCAGATCCCGATGCAGCACGTGAACGGTGAGCCCGTCACCGCCCTGCAACCGCTCCGCCAGCGCCTCGGCGATCGCCACGCTCCGATGTTTGCCGCCGGTACACCCGATGGCGACGGTCATATAACGCTTCCCCTCCCGGCGGTAACCGGCGATCACCACGTCCAACAGACGATGGTAGGTGTCGAGAAATTCCCTGGCGCCTGGTTGCCCCAGCACGTAGTCACGCACATCCGGATGCTGGCCGCTGTGCGGCCGCAACTCGTCCACCCAGTGCGGGTTCGGCAGGAACCGTACGTCCATCACGGTGTCCGCGTCCATCGGCAGGCCGTACTTGTAACCGAAGGACTCCACCGTGACATTCGTGTAGGCGACGGTCTCACCGCCGAACGCACGCTCGATGCTCTCACGTAGCGCCGGCACCGGGAGGGCAGATGTGTCGATCACCAGGTCGGCCGCCGCGCGCACGGGCGCCAGCAACGCCCGCTCGGCGGCGATCCCCTCGGCCAGGGTCTGCGTGCCCTGCAGCGGGTGACTGCGGCGGTTCTGCTCGTAGCGGCGCACCAGAATGTCGTCGGACGCCTCCAGGAACAGCACTCTCGGGGTGATGCTGCGTGCGGCCAGTTCGTTGCGCACCCAATCCAGATCACCGGTGAAGCCCCGTGACCGCACATCCATCACCACGGCCAGCTGGGTGATCCGCGATCCGGCGGCCAACCCCAACTCGACCATGCGGGCGATCAGCTCCGGTGGCAGGTTGTCGGCGACGTACCAGCCGAGGTCCTCCAACACCTTGGCCGCGGTACCGCGGCCGGCTCCCGACAGTCCGGTGACCAGGACCACATCGATCCCCGAATCTGCGTCCGCACCACCGATGATGCCGCCCTCGCGCAGATGTTCGTTCATGCGCGATCCGCCTGGCTAGTCATGTCCCCGTTACCCGTCATCCCGACACCCTGCGTCGATCATCCTCGATAACCGTTGCGGGCGCCTCTGAATCGCCCAGTCCGGCGCTGTTCTCACTTCGCGGGCCACCGCATTCGACCGATGGCAGCTCACCGATTTCGGGCGATGGCGGCCCGCCGCGGTCTTCACTTGGCGGCCCGCCGCCGTCGTCACTTGGCGGCCCGCCGCCGAGCGAGGCCAGGACAGCCTTCGCCGTCGCCACCCCGATCCCCGGCACCGCGGTGATCTCCTCGACTGTGGCCTCCTTGAGCCGAGCCACCGAGCCGAAGTGGGTCACCAACGCCTTGCGACGCTGTTCGCCCAAGCCACGCACCGAGTCGAGCGCCGAGGCCGTCATCCGCTTCGACCGTTTGCTGCGGTGGTAGCTGATCGCGAACCGGTGCGCCTCGTCGCGCACGCGCTGCAACAGATACAGCCCCTCGCTGTTCCGCGGGAAGATCAATGGATCAGGCTCGGCCGGCACCCACACTTCCTCCAACCGCTTGGCCAACCCGATCACCGCGACGTCGGTGACCCCCAGTTCGTCGAGCACCGCGGCCGCCGCATTGACCTGAGGGGCACCGCCGTCCACCACGAACAGATTGGGTGGATAGGCGAACCGGCGCGGACGCTGATCGGCACCTACCTCCGGCTGCGAATCGCTCACATGCCGCACGAAACGACGTCGCGTCACCTCGGCGATCGAGGCGACATCGTCCGAGCGGCCGTCGCCGGCAGCCTCACGGATCGCGTAATGCCGATAGTCCGACTTGCGCGGCAGCCCATCCTCGAACACCACCAGCGAGGCGACCACGTCGGTGCCCTGCACGTGGCTGATATCCACGCATTCGATCCGCAGCGGCGCATCGGCCAGCCCGAGGGAATCCTGAATGCTCTGCAGCGCTTCCGATCTCGCGTTGAAGTCGCCGGCGCGCTTGAGCTTGTGCTGGGCCAGTGCCTCATGCGCGTTGCGTTGGACAGTCTCGGCCAGGGTGCGCTTGTCACCGCGCACCGGCACCCGCAGGCTCACCCGCGAACCACGAAGCCCCGACAGCCATGCCGCCAGTTCGTCGGCATTCGGCGGCAGCACCGGCACCAGAACCTCACGAGGCACCGGGTTGGTGGCCTCGTCGGCCGCACCGCCCAGTTCGGCCTGCTCACCGTAGAACTGGGTGAGGAACTGCTCGACGAGATGCTCCTGCCCGGATTGCTCTGGGGCCGAATCACGGGTCGCCTCCGGCTCCGAAGACTTCTCGACGATCCAGCCGCGCTGGCCGCGCACCCGTCCCCCGCGCACGTGGAACACCTGCACAGCTGCCTCGAGATCATCGTCCGCGAACGCCACCACGTCGGCGTCGGTGCCGTCACCGAGCACCACGGCCTGCTTCTCCAGCGCACGCTTGAGCGCAGCGATGTCGTCGCGCAGCCGGGCGGCCCGCTCGAAATCCAAATCCTCGGCGGCGGCCATCATCTGCTGTTCCATGTCGCGGGCCAGGCGATCGGTCTTGCCTGCCAGGAAGTCGCAGAAATCCAGCACGATCCGTCGGTGCTCCTCGGCGCTGACCCGACCGACGCACGGCGCCGAGCACTTGTCGATGTAGCCCAGCAGACACGGACGGTCGATCTGCCTGTGCCGCTTGAACACTCCCGCCGAGCAGGTCCTGGCCGGAAAAACGCGGGTCAGCAAATCGAGTGTCTCGCGGATCGCCCAGGCATGTGAATACGGGCCGAAGTACCGCACACCCTTGCGCCGTGGCCCGCGATACACCATCAGTCGCGGGTACTCCTCGTTGAGCGTCACCGCCAGCACCGGGTACGTCTTGTCGTCGCGGTAGCGGATGTTGAAGCGTGGATCGAACTCCTTGATCCAGTTGTACTCCAACTGCAGTGCCTCGACCTCGGTGGTGACCACGGTCCACTCGACACTGCCCGCCGTCATCACCATCTGCCGCGTGCGCGGCGCAAGGCTCGCCACGTCCGCGAAATAGGACGTCAGACGGCTGCGCAGGCTCTTGGCCTTACCGACATAGATGACCCGACCATGCGGGTCCCGGAACCGGTACACGCCAGGCTCCACGGGGATCGATCCGGGCGCCGGCCGGTACGTCGCTGGATCGGGCACGGTTTCCAGGTTACTGCCGCGATCCGACCGAACTCCGCTACCGTCGAACTGTGCGGTTGCTGGCGTCCACCCGTTCGGTCATCACGCTGCTCAGTGTCGTCGCTGTGATCCTTGCCGGATGCTCGGACGGCAGTCGGCGCCCCGCGAGGACCGATGCCGGACCGTGCCAGATCCTGTCCAACGGCACCCCGGAGCCCAAGGCCCCGGCGCCGCCGACACCAGCCAAACCGCCGGCACCGCCGACACCGGCCAGACCGTCGGCACCGCCGACACCGGCCAAACCGCCGGCGCCTGACCTGGCGACCAACCCGGAGATCGGCACCGGGTACCGCAGCGACATGACGGCAGTCCGCACCTCCACCTACGCGGTGGCCACCGCAAATCCCCTGGCCACCGAAGCTGCCTGCAAGGTGCTACGCGACGGCGGCACCGCGGCCGACGCCCTGGTGACCGCGCAGGCCGTGCTCGGCCTGGTCGAACCGCAGTCCTCCGGGATCGGCGGCGGCGGCTTCCTGCTGTACTACGACGCCGCGGGCAACGCGGTGCGCGCCTATGACGGGCGCGAGACCGCGCCGGCAGCGGCGACCGAGAACTACCTGCGCTGGGTGTCGGAGACCGACCGGACCGTCCCCAAACCCGACGCCCGGGCGTCGGGCCGCTCCATCGGGGTGCCCGGCATCGTGCGACTGCTCGACGACGTCCACCACCAGTTCGGCAAGAAGGCCTGGCGTGATCTCTTCGACCCCGCTGTGTCGATGGCCGATCGCGGGTTCGACGTCAGCCCGCGCCTGGCGGCCGCCATCGACGACGCCGATACACAACTTCGGCTGGACCCCGCCGCCGCCGGCTACTTCCTCAACCCCGACGGCAGCCCCAAACCCGTGGGCACCCGCATGACCAACCCGGCTTACGCGAAAACCTTGGGCGCCATCGCATCCGAGGGAGCCAAAGCCTTCTATGCCGGCGACATCGCCCGCGCCGTCGTCGCAGCCGCCATCGATACCGGAGGCGGTCGCACGCCCAGCGTCATGACCGAGCAGGATCTCGCGGGCTACACCGTCAAGCAGCGCGACCCGGTGTGCACCACCTACCGCGGCCGCGAGGTCTGCGGAATGCCGCCCCCGTCGTCGGGCGGTATCGCGGTAGCGGCCACCCTCGGCATGCTCGAGCACTTCCCGATGAGCGATTACAAGCCGGACCGCGTCGACCTCAACGGCGGTCATCCATCGGTGACCGGCGTACACCTGATCTCCGAGGCCGAGCGTCTCGCCTACGCCGATCGCGATCGCTACGTCGCCGACACCGATTTCGTCCCGCTGCCCGGTGGATCACCCGCAACCCTGCTCGACGGCGCCTACCTCACCGGCCGGGCCGCACTGATCTCCCGAGGCCACACGATGGGCATAGCCGCACCCGGGGACTTCGCGCCACCGCTGACCATCCCGCCCGCCCCGGAACACGGCACCAGCCAGATCAGCGTGATCGATCGCTTCGGCAACGCGGCGTCGCTGACCACCACCATCGAGTCGGCGTTCGGGTCGTTCCACATGGTCGACGGCTTCCTGCTCAACAACCAGCTCACCGACTTCTCCGCCGAGCCGACCAGCGTCGAAGGTACGCCGATACCCAACCGGGTCCAGCCGGGCAAGCGGCCGCGCAGCACCATGGCGCCCACCCTGGTGTTCGACAAGGCCGGGCCACAACGGGGTTCGCTGTATGCGGTCCTGGGCTCCCCCGGCGGTTCCGTGATCATCCAGTTCGTCGTGAAAACCCTTGTCGGCATCATGGATTGGAACCTGGATCCGCAACAGGCGGTATCGATGATCGATTTCGGCGCGGCCAACACGCCCGTCACCAACGTCGGTGGTGAGCATCCGTTGGTCGACACCGTCGCGAACGGCGACCGCGATCAACTGGTCGAGGGCCTGCGCGCGCTGGGGCATCAGGTTTCGCTGGCCGATCAGTCCAGTGGGCTCTCGGCCCTGGTACGCACGTCGCCGGGCTGGACCGGCGGGGCCGACCCGCGCCGCGAAGGTCTGGTACTCGGCGATGCCGGCTGACCGCTCGGTGTCAGCCCAGATCCAAGCGATACCGGTCCATCAGAACCCGGACCTCGTCCATGGCCGCGACGGCACGCCCCTTGTCGATCGCCTGGATCGCCATCACCGCGATGTACTCATCGTCGGGCAGGTCCAGACGGGCCCAGCGAGCCCCGACCGGGAAGGTGATGCCGAGGACCTCAGACCACGGGAACACCTTGAAACTGACGAGATTCCGCACCGCCACGCCCGCCGGCCCGACCTTCAACCGAGGCCGCGCGAACATCAGCACCACTCCGCCGATGATCGCGCCGAGCAAGGCGATCGCGACCTGGTCGGAGGTCTGGAAGACCACGCCGGTGGAGCCCACCTTCAGCAGCACACCGACCGCCACGTGCGCCAGGAAGATGATCAGTGCCGCACCGTAAGCGAAATATGGTGTCCGGTAAGGCCGGATATCGAGATCCCAGCGGTCCCCGGCCTTCTTCTCGGTCTTCTTGTCAGTCATCTGTCCGGTCATGCCTTGGCGCGCAACTCGCGCAACGTCAGCGCGGTGGACAGCGCTGCCGCCGCCGCCTGTGCGCCCTTGTCCTCGGTGGAATCCGGCAGCCCGGCCCGGTCCAGGGCCTGCGCCTCGTTGTCAGTGGTCAACACGCCGTTGGCGACCGGGGTGGACGCGTCGAGCGACACCCGGGTCAAGCCCTGCGTCACTGCATCACACACGTAGTCGAAATGCGGGGTCTGGCCGCGGATGACGACGCCGAGCGCCACCACCGCGTCATGGGTGGCGGCCAATGCCTGTGCCACCACGGGGATTTCGATGGCGCCGAGCACTCGGACCACCGTCGGCTCGGCGATACCCGCGTCGGCGGCGACCTTGCGCGCGCCGTCGAGCAGTGCATCGCAGATCTGGGTGTGCCAGGTGCTCGCCACGATCGCCAGCTTCACGTTCGAAGCGTCCACCTGGGGCAGATCAGGGACTCCGTGGGCGCTCACAGGCTCGAGCCCGAATCGGTCGCGCTGGGCGGCCGGCGGTCACCGAGCAGGTACACCGCCTCGTCGTAGTCGTCCATGCTCACCGCTTCGTCGTAGTCTTCGAGGCCCACGAGATCGTGGCCCATCCGGTCCCGTTTGGTCATCAGGTAGCGGATGTTCTCCGAGTTGGCCCGCACCGGAAGCGGCACGCGCTCGATGATGTGCAGCCCGTAGCCGTCGAGCCCGACACGCTTGGCCGGGTTGTTGGTCAGCAGTCGCATGGACCGGATTCCCAGGTCGACCAGGATCTGCGCACCGATGCCGTAGTCACGGGCGTCGGCAGGCAGGCCGAGCTTCAGGTTCGCGTCGACGGTGTCCTCACCGGCGTCCTGCAGCTGATAGGCCTGCAGCTTGTGCATCAGACCGATACCCCGGCCCTCGTGGCCACGCATGTAGAGCACGACGCCGCGGCCTTCCCGTGCCACCATCGCCATCGCGGCGTCGAGCTGCGGACCGCAGTCACAGCGCCGGGAGCCGAACACGTCGCCGGTCAGGCATTCGGAGTGCACCCGGACCAGGACGTCGTGGCCGTCGCTGGCCGGTCCGGAAATGTCGCCACGGACCAGCGCGACATGTTCGACATCCTCGTAGATGCTCTTGTATCCGACCGCCACGAACTCGCCGTGCCGGGTGGGGATCCGCGCCTCGGCGATGCGCTCGATGTGCTTCTCGTGCTTGCGACGCCACTCGATCAGGTCGGCGATCGAGATCAGGGCCAGGTCGTGATCGTCGGCGAAGACGCGCAGCTCATCGGTGCGCGCCATATCGCCTTCGTCCTTCTGGCTGACGATCTCGCAGATCGCGCCGGCGGGCTGTAGCCCGGCCAGACGGGCCAGGTCCACAGCAGCCTCGGTGTGCCCGGGGCGGCGCAGCACTCCACCGTCCTTGGCCCGCAACGGAACCACATGGCCGGGCTTGGTGAAGTCGTCGATCACCGAACCCGGATCGGCGAGGGCACGCATGGTGGTGGCGCGGTCCGACGCCGAAATACCGGTTCCCACATCCTTTTTCGCGTCAACGGTGACGGTGTAGGCGGTGCCGTGCTTGTCCTGGTTGACCGCGTACATGGGCAGCAGCCCCAACCGGTCGCAGATCTCGCCGTCCAGCGGCACACACAGGTAACCGGAGGTGTAGCGAACCATGAACGCAACGAGTTCGGGGGTGGCCTTCTCGGCAGCGAAGATGAGGTCGCCTTCGTTCTCGCGGTCCTCGTCGTCGATCACCACCACGGCTTTGCCCGCCGCGATATCGGCTATCGCCCTCTCGACGGAATCGAGCCTGGTCATCTGCGCCACCTTGCCTGTTCGAATGCCAGGTCCCCAAAGCGGGACCATATGCCGACTCCAGTATGAACCACCGAAATCCAGCGGTTATTGCCAGCTCTTACTCACCGGGACCGGCCATCAGCCGTTCCACGTATTTGGCGATGATGTCGACCTCGAGATTGACCGTCGTCCCGACGTCCGCCTGCCCCAGCGTGGTGAGCTCACGCGTGGTGGGGATGAGCGACACCTCGAACCAGTCGTCACCCACCGCCGACACGGTCAACGAGACCCCGTCGACGGTGATCGAGCCCTTCTCCACGACATAGCGCGACAGCGCCGCCGGCAGGCCGATGCGGACGACTTCCCAGTGGTCGAAGGCGGTGCGGGAAATCACAGTGCCGGTGCCGTCCACGTGGCCCTGCACGATGTGGCCGCCGAGGCGACTGTTGACCGCGGCGGCCCGTTCCAGGTTCACCTGGCTGCCGACGCCGACCCCGCCCAGACTCGAGCGGTTCAGCGTCTCCCCCATGACGTCGGCGGTGAATGCTCCGTCGGGCAGCACGTCGACCACGGTCAGACAGACCCCGTTCACCGCGATCGAATCGCCGTGGCCGGCGTCGGCGGTCACGACGGGGCCGCGGATGGTGAAGCGGGCGGCATCCGTCAGCTCCGCCTTGTCGACCAGGACACCCAGCTCTTCAACGATTCCGGTGAACACGCCGACCAGAGTATTCGCCTCAACCCGGAGTTGGAGAAAACGCCCGACCGCCGGGAGCCTCTACGATGCAGTAATGCAGACGCGCCCACGCTTCGCAGTCCAGTCCTTACTCGCAATCCTCTTCGCCGCGACCGCGCTGGTCGCGGGTTGCTCGTCATCCTCCTCGGAGAAGTCGAGCGCCCCGCTGCCCGACGCGGCCCAGCTCCTGCAGGAGTCCGCGGCGAGCACCAAGGCTCAGCAGAGCGTTCACCTGCTGCTGACCGTGCAGGGCACGATCGAGGGCCTGCCGATCGAGAAGCTCGACGGTGACCTGACCAATGCCCCCGAGGTGGCCGCACAGGGCACCGCCGATCTCATCTTCATGGGTCAGAAACTGGCTGACGCAAAGTTCGTCGTTTACGGTGGCGACCTGTATGCCGCGCTGACTCCGGGCGACCCGCTGTCCAATTACGGGGCAGCCGAAAAGATCTACGACATCTCGGCCATCTTGAACCCCGACACCGGATTGGCCAACGTGCTGGCGAACTTCAGCGACGCCAAGGCCGACGGCCGCGAGTCGATCAACGGCACCGAGGGCGTCCGAGTGACCGGCAACGTCAGCGCCGATGCGGTCAACAAGATCGCCCCCCAGCTCAAGGCCACCGGCCCGGTCCCCGGCACCGCCTGGATCACCGAGGACGGGAACCACACCCTGCTGCAGGCCAAGCTCGAGCCCACCCCCGGAAACAGCGTCACCATGACCCTGACTGACTGGGGCAAGCAGGTCACCGTCGCCAAGCCCGCGTCCTGATGCGGGCCGCGCAGGCGGTGAGCGCCGGTCGCAGCCGCCACATCGCAATCAGCGCGGGCAGCCTCGCTGTGCTGCTCGGTGCCCTCGACACCTATGTCGTGGTCACCATCATGACCGACATCATGTCCGATGTCGGGATCGCGATAAACAAGATCCAGCAGGTCACGCCGATCATCACCGGCTATCTGCTGGGCTATATCGCGGCCATGCCGCTGCTGGGCCGGGCCTCGGACCGGTTCGGACGCAAGATGCTGATCCAGGTCGGTCTGGCCGGTTTCGCGGTCGGTTCGGTGATCACCGCACTGTCCGGCGATCTGGGCAGCCTGAACATGCTGATTGCGGGTCGGGTCATCCAGGGCATCGCCAGCGGTGCCCTGCTACCCGTGACCCTGGCGCTGGCTGCTGATCTGTGGGCGGCGCGCAGCCGCGCTGCTGTCCTGGGCGGCGTCGGTGCCGCACAGGAATTCGGCAGCGTCTTGGGCCCGCTGTACGGCATCGGCGCCGTGGCGCTGTTCCATCAGTGGGAGGCCGTGTTCTGGATCAACGTGCCGCTGGCCGTCATCGCCATGGCGATGATCCACTTCAGCCTGCCGGGCAAGGAGCCGAGCGAGCACCGCGAAAAGGTTGATGTCGTCGGCGGCCTCCTGCTGGCCATTGCGTTGGGCCTGGCTGTCGTGGGTCTGTACAACCCGGAGCCGGACGGCAAGCATGTGCTGCCTGAGTGGGGCCCACCGCTACTGATCGGTGCGTTGGTGGCGGCTGTTGCGTTCTTTGTGTGGGAGAAGATGGCCCGCACCCGACTGATCGAACCCGCCGGGGTGAAGTTCCGGCCGTTCCTGGCCGCACTCGCCGCCTCCTTGTGCACCGGCGCCGCCTTGATGGTCACGCTGGTCAACGTCGAACTGTTCGGTCAGGGCGTGCTCGGCAAGGACAAGTACGACGCGGCCTTTCTGCTGCTGCGATTCCTGATCGCCCTGCCGATCGGCGCGCTGATCGGTGGCTGGATCGCCACCCGGGTCGGGGATCGCATCGTCAGCTTCGTCGGCTTGATGATCGCGGCCGGCGGCTTCTATCTGATCACCCACTGGTCGGTCGACGTGCTCGACAAGACCCACGACCTGGTCCTGTTCCGGTTGCCCGTGCTCGACACCGATCTGGCGATCGTGGGCCTGGGCCTCGGGTTGGTGATCGCCCCGCTGACGTCGGCCACGCTACGGGTGGTACCCGCCGCGCAGCACGGCATCGCCTCGGCATTCGTCGTGGTGGCCCGGATGATCGGCATGCTGATCGGCATGGCGGCACTGTCCGCCTGGGGTCTGTTCCGCTTCAATCAGCACCTGGCCAGTCTGGCGGCTGCGGCGAACGCCACCCAGATGTCGATGCAGGAGCGATTCATCGCCAAGGGTCTGCAGGCGCGCCAGGCGTATGTGTCGATGTACGGCGACATTTTCGGGATCACCGCGATCGTCTGTGTGGTGGGTGCGGTGCTCGGCCTGCTGATCGCCGCGCGCAACGTCCACGTCGACGAGTTGGCGGGACCTCCCGAGAGCGGCGACACCGGTGCGAACGATGACACGTCAACCGGTCAGTTGTTCCTGCCGACGGAGGCCCTGCCGGTCCAGTCCGCCGACCAGGAGATTCAGCGCACCGACCAGCCGCCGGGGCGCCACCGATCCAGCTGATCGGCTCAGCAGCGCTCCACCCCGGGACGCAGCAAACGTGGTGCCCGGTCGGCCTCCTCCGGCCGGCTGGGCAACACGAGGCGTAGCGGGGCACTAACCAGCGCCCGGAGCGTGCGGGGAGTCCATGATGTGCTGGGGAGCCAATCCTGCAGGGCAGTCATATGTGCATCCTTTGCTCGTGTACACCTGGTGCACATTCGGCAGCGAACGCGCTCTGGTACGAGTGTACCGATCATGGCCGACATTGCTCGTCATTTCAGGACCGTAACTTAGGTCACCCTAACTGAGGCTGGCTAATTACTGCGCTTTCCGTCAGTTCGGCACGAGGCTCAGGCGCACATCCGGACCGATGGCGTTGATGCCGTCGAATCGCCACCGCTGAGCGTGCAGGATGCTGGGCACCCCGATGTCATCGACCGCGGTGATCGGCCCGCCCAGCAAGATCGGTGCGACATAGGCGAGGATCCGGTTGACCACGCCGGCGCGCAGGAAGGCCCCGGCCAGGGTCGGCCCGCCCTCCAGCAGTACGTCGGTCCGGTCGCCGAGCGACCGCATCACCTCGTGCGCATCATGCGTACGGATCAGCATCGTGTGCGAATCGTCGTTGAGCACCTTGGCATCCAACGACACCTCCCGCATCCCCACCACCACCCGCAGCGGCTGGTGATCGGTGAGCGTGCCGTCGGCCCGACGCGCGGTCAGGGTCGGATCGTCGACGAACACTGTCCCGGTGCCGACCACGATGGCATCCGCTGCGGCCCGCTTGCGATGAACGTCCGCGCGGGCGGCCTCACTGGTGATCCATTGGCTGGAACCGTCCGCGGCGGCGCTACGACCGTCCACGCTGGTCGCGAATTTCCATGTGACATGGGGTAATCCGGTGCGCTGCTTGTGCAGCCACTCACGCAACGGCCCCTTCTCGACCTCGTCGGCCAGGAGTCCGGTGCTGACAGCGACGCCGGCATCGGCGAGGCGTCGCGCTCCCCCCGCAGCGGCGGGATTGGGGTCGGACACCGCATAGGTGACGTTCGAAACTCCCGATGCCAGAAGCGCATCCACACACGGCGGGGTCCTGCCGTGGTGGTTGCACGGCTCCAGGGTGACGACGGCGGTGCCGCCCTTGGCCCGGTCGCCGGCCGCCTGCAGTGCCACCACCTCGGCGTGCGGGCCGCCGGCCGGCTGCGTTCCCCCGACCCCGGCGATCTGCCCGTCGCGGTCCAGGACCACCGCGCCGACGGGCGGATTGGGATAGGTCGAGCCCTTGACCTGTTCGGCTTGCTCGATGGCCAGCCGCATCACGGACTCGGGCGTCATAGGGCCAGGTGTCTCGAGGCGCTCGCGGCCTGCCGGCGCAGGGATTTCACTGCGGCGGCCGGATCGGCCGCGCTGTACACCGCGGAGCCGGCAACGAAGCAGTCCACCCCGGCCTCGGCTGCCTGCTCGATGGTGTCGGCGTTGATGCCGCCGTCGATCTCCACGACGATGGTCAGCTCACCGGAGTCGACGAGGCGGCGCACCGTGCTCACCTTGGAGAGCACCTCCGGGATGAACTTCTGCCCACCGAACCCGGGCTCCACGGACATCACCAGGAGGGTGTCGAACTCCTTGAGGATCTCCAGATAAGGCTCCAGCGGGGTGCCCGGCTTCACCGAAAGGCCGGCCTTGGCGCCGGCGGCGCGGATATCGCGGGCCACGCCGATCGGGTTGTCGGTCGCCTCGGCGTGGAAGGTGACGTTGTAAGCACCCGCCTCGGCGTACGGCGGCGCCCAGCGCTCCGGCTGATCGATCATCAGGTGGCAGTCCATCGGGATGTCGGTCACCTTGAGCAAGGACTCCACGACGGGCATACCCAGCGTCAGGTTGGGCACGAAGTGGTTGTCCATGACATCGACATGCAACCAGTCCGCCCCGGCCACCGCGGCGACCTCATCGGCCAGCCGCGCGAAGTCGGCGGACAGGATGGACGGGGCGATCAGGGGTTCTGCCATGGCGGTCAGCCTAAAACATGCTCTTCGCGCAAGCGCTCATCAGGCGTGCTCTTCGCGCAAGCGCTCATCGGTGAACCTTCAGGGCTGCACTGAACATCGCATCGGTCCCGTGCCGATGCGGCCACAGCTGGACGTGCGGTCCGTCTCCGAGGTCGTCGGCCGGGGCGAACAACTCCCGGGTATCCAGTTGGGTCACCGGATGGCGGCGCACGGCGTCGGCCACCACGCCGACGGTTTCGGCGAGGTGCGGCGAACAGGTCGCGTAGAGGACGACACCGCCTGGGCGGGTCAGGGCAATGGCCGCGGCCAGCAGTTCACGCTGCAGTTTCGCCAGTCCGGGGACGTCGCCGGGCTGGCGTCGCCACCGCGCCTCGGGGCGTCGGCGCAGCGCACCCAGCCCGGTGCAGGGGGCGTCGACGAGGACGCGATCGAATCCAGGCTCGAGACCCGATTTCCGCCCGTCCACGCGGCACACGTCGACGTCGAACCCGCGGGTGTTCTCCTCGACCAGGTCGGCTCGGCGCGGCGCGGGTTCGACCGCGGTGACCCGGGCACCCG
The DNA here is from genome assembly GCF_001665785.1 of Mycolicibacterium peregrinum. Lineage (GTDB taxonomy): Bacteria > Actinomycetota > Actinomycetes > Mycobacteriales > Mycobacteriaceae > Mycobacterium > Mycobacterium peregrinum_A. The sequence goes on along the minus strand of NZ_LZSO01000043.1, from coordinate 2,427 downwards.
AGGCCGCACCGATCGCGGCCAGCAATGCGGTCTTACCGCCGGGGCCGGCACACAGATCCAGCCAGCGGCCGTTGTCCGGACCGTCGAGCTCGGCCAGGGTCAGGGCGCGGGCCACCAGTTGGCTGCCTTCGTCCTGCACCTGGGCCGCACCGTCGCGCACGGCCGCCAGCTGTCCGGGATCACCGCCCGGCAGATAGACGGCATACGGCGAGTACCGGCCCACGGTGCCGTCGGCTTGTTCCGCGAGTTCGGCCGCAGTCAGTGCGGTCGGCCGTGCCGCCAGGTGCACCACGGGGCGCTCGTCGTCACTGGTCAGCAGGGCGTCGAGCTCCCCCGCCCTGGCGCCCAGCGCGTCGGTGAAGGCCTGGGCGATCCAGCGCGGGTGGGCGTGCAGGAACGCGGCGTGTCCGACCGGATCGGTGGATGCCGGCGGCGCGAGCTGCTCCATCCATTCCTGTTCGGTACTGCGCGAGATGGTCCGGAGCACACCGTTGACGAAACCAGCTCGGGCCGTGTCGAATTCGATGCCGGCCTGTTCGACGGTGGTGGACACCGCCGCGTGGGGCTCGACGCGCGTGCGCAACAGTTGATAGGTGCCCAGGCGCAACAGGTCGAGCAGCACCGGATCGATCCGCTCGGGTGGACGCCCGGCGGCCGCCTCGATGACTGCGTCGAGCAGTCCCCGGGTGCGGCAGGCACCGTACGTCAGCTCGGTCGCGAAGGCCGCGTCGCGGCCCTCGATCCCGCGCTCCCGCAGCAGCGCAGGCAGGGCCAGGTTGGCATAGGAATCACGCTCCGACACCGCGCGCAGCACATCGAAGGCGGCCCGACGAGCGGGATCCAGCGGGGTGCGCCGGTGTTGGCGGTTGCGTTGCGGCGGACGGTTGGGACGGTTCGGCCTGTTGCTCATGAGGCGCGCACCGATTCGTCGAGCCGCGCGCCGCGGGCCCAGTCGGCCGCGTTCATCAGCTTCTTTCCGGGCGGCTGTATCTGCCCGAGCCGGACGGGTTGCGAGCTGGTACCGACCAGCACCGCGTTGCGTTCGACGCGGATCTCACCGGGATCCAACGAATCTTCCGACGGGTCCACCGTGACCGGCCCGACCTTGACCCGCAGGTCCCCGATCATCGTCCAGGCACCGGGATTCGGGGTGACGGCTCGGATCCGGCGGTCGATGACGTGGGCCGGCAGGTCCCAGCGCACCCGGGCCGACTCCACGGTGATCTTGGGTGCCAGGCTGACTCCGTCGGCCGGCTGCGGCACCGCGGTCAGTGCTCCGTCGGCGATGCCGTCCAGGGTCGACTCCAGCAATGCGGCACCCGAATCAGCAAGTCGCCCAAGCAGTTCGCCCGCCGTGTCGGTGTCGCGGACCCGCTCGGTCACCACCCCGTAGACCGGACCCGAATCGAGGGCCGGTTCGATCATGAACGTCGTCGCTCCGGTCACTTCTTCACCCGCCGCCAGGGAGGCCTGCACCGGAGCGGCCCCGCGCCAGGCCGGCAGCAACGAAAAGTGCAGGTTGATCCAGCCGTGCTGTGGCACCGCGAGCAGGCGCTCGCTCAGCAGCGCACCGTAGGCGACCACCGCACAGCAGTCCGGCGCCAGCTCGGTCAGCTCGGCGACGAACTCGTCGGAGTTGGGCTTGGCCGGTCGCAGGACCGGAATGTCGTGCTCGAGCGCCAGCTTGGCGACCGGTGACGGAGCGGGTTTCCCGCGGCGCCCGGCGGCGGCGTCGGGCCGGGTCAGCACCGCGACCACATCGTGGCGGGGCGAGTCGATCAGCCGCTGCAACGACGGGAGGGCGGGCTCTGGGGTTCCGGCAAAGACAAGACGCACCCGACCAGTTTAGGGATTCGGAGTGCTGCTTCCCTAATGCGGCGGGCGGTAGTACTCCCGCTCGGAGACGCCGGCCAGCGGCGCGAGGTACACCCACGGGATCGTTCCGACGAGCCGGTTGAGGGTGGCCACCGCGTCGTTGTAGTACTGCCGGGCGAACGCCAGCTTGTTCTCCGTGTCGGCCAGGTTCTCCTGGAGGTTCAGGAAGTTGGCCGACGAATTGAGTTGCGGGTAGGACGATCCCAGTGCCAACACTCCGGTCAGCGCGCTGTCCAGATCACGCTCGGCAGCGCTGCGCTGAACCACCGAGGCGCCGCCGGTCGCCGAGGCCAGCGCGGCCTGCGCACCACTGACCCGGCCGAGAACCGCCGTCTCATGCGAGGCGAACGTCGCGACGGTCTGAACCAGCGCTGGAATCAGAGCCGCCCGGCGGGTCAGCTCCACATCGATGCCGCCGAGCGCCTCGGCGACGCGCACGTCCGCCGCGCGCAGCTTGTTATAGCCCACGACGAAGCCCACCAACACCGCCACCGCGAGCACCAGCACCACGACCAACAGCAGTGTCACCACGAGCCGCCTCCTCCCCCTCCA
>NZ_LZSO01000042.1 GCF_001665785.1 Mycolicibacterium peregrinum | reverse complement strand
AGATGTGTATAAGAGACAGGGCGGGAACTGTGGCGCCGGAACCACCGACATCACGCTCGCCGGCGCCGGCGTGATCCCTTGTGCCGGTGCCGCATTGGCCTGACCGGCCAACCCGACGGCCCCGGCCAGCAGCGTCCCACCCAGCACCAATCCACTCAACACACTTCGCCCAGGTAAATGTCGTGCCATCTCGTGCACTCCTCTAGTCGTCGCGTCATATCCCCCGATATTGCGAGACTATCTAATTAGACTGGCTATGCGAAAGCTGTGGGTGCCTTACACAGCTGATGCTTAACCAACACATAGGAGTACACAGCCACACCGAGTGTGGACCGACTGCTAGGCCCCGACCGGCGCCACCGGGGTGAACACCACCGGCATCGATTCCGGACCGCTGACGAAGTTCGCCGGACGCAACGGCAACTGGTTGGCGTCGGCCAACCGCAGGTCCGGCAGCCGTTGGAGCAGCCGTTCGAGCATGAGGCGCAGCTCCAAGCGGGCCAGCTGGTTACCCAGGCAGAAGTGGGTGCCGAAACCGAAAGCCAAGTGGCTGTTGGGGTTCCGATCGATGCGGAACTCGTCAGGATTATCGAAAACTGCTTCGTCGAAGTTGGCCGACTCGAACATCAGCATGATCTTCTCGCCGGCCTTCAGGTCGGTCCCGTGGAAGGTCGTGTCGGCAGTGAGGGTCCGACACATGTTCTTCACCGGCGAGGTCCAGCGCAGGGTCTCCTCGATCGCGCCGGGCAACAGCGACTGATCGGCGACCAGACGTTCCCACTGATCGCGACTACGCAACAGCTGATCGGTCCCGCCCGAGAGAGTGTGGCGGGTGGTCTCGTCGCCGCCGATGAGGATCAGGAGCGTCTCCATGACGATCTCGTCATCGCTCATCTTCTGCCCCTCGACCTCGGCGTTCACCAGGATCGAGAACAGGTCGTCGGTTGGCTCGGCGCGGCGCTTGGCGATCACATCCATGGTGAACGCGGTGTAGGCGGCAAACGTCTCCATCAGCATGTTGATGGCGGTCTCGTCGAGATGCGAACTCAGCCCGCAGACCAGGTCATCCGACCACTTCAACAGCATCTCGCGCTCGGTGGGCAGCACCCCGAGCATGTCACCGATCACCGCCATCGGCAGAGGCGCAGCGATATCCCGGACGAAGTCGCATTCCCCGCGTTCACACACCGCATCGATCAGGGTGTCGCACAGGTTCACGATCGACGGCACCTTGTCCATGACGCGCTTGCGGGTGAAGCCGGAGTTGACCAGCTTGCGGCGCAACACATGTGCCGGATCGTCCATGTCGATCATGTAGGGCATGCCGGGCTGATCGGGCCGGATTCCGCCGGCGTTGGAGAACAGCTCGGGGTTACGTTCGGCGTCGATCACCGCCGCATAGGTGGCGGCGGCAGCCAACCCGTTGCGGTCGCGGAACACGGGCTCGTTGGCCCGCATCCATCGGTAGGCCTCCCGCGCGCCACCGTCGGCATAGAAATTGCCGTTGGTGAGGTCGACATCGGGCTTGAGCAGTACCTGGGTCACGGGATCTCCTTGGCGTCAGCAAACGTCATCTGCACATTGCGTACCGAACTGGACAACATCGCCCGTTTGGGCAGGCCCAGGGCCGCTAGTTCTTTGGCGTACGGGTGCTCCCCGAGCCGCACCGTGGCCCCACCCGGGCGGTACCGCACGCCCGAAAGCCGCATCTCACCTTCGGTTTCGCGCAGGACACCGTCGAGATGGGAGAAGGTGGATTGAACCTGCGGTTTGGCGGTGAACCGGGACGGGACGGGCAGGCCGGGTTTGAAGTCCATGCCCACCGCCGGCTTGCCGTCGATGTTCACGTCGAAGCTGAACGGCTCACCGCGGACCCCGGCCCCATTGTCCGCACCGCGGACCCCGGCCCCATTGTCCGCACCGCGGACGGTGAAGTCCGCCAGGACTTTCGGATAACCCCAGATCTGCCGCCCTGCCTGCAGCGTGAACTCGCCGTCGACCGGGAGGTGGTGCACGAAGGCGCCGGCCGAGCCCAGGCCGCGCAGGCCCGACCCCTCGGAGCCGGGGCGGTTCACCATGACGTTGGTGCCGTACTCGAAGTACGGGCCGAGGTCACCGTCGATGTAGTGCATCAGCATCAGCACGACGACCGCGCGGTGCGGCCGGTGCCGGTACACGCGCAGGCCGCTGTAATCGATCATGCGCTGCGCGGCGTCGGCATCGACCGAGAACATGGCCATGTGCTGTTCGGCGGTCCGGATCTGCACCGGCATCGTCAGGACCGTGCCGAGCACAGTGTGCTGCGAGGCAGGAGTGGTGTCACTCACACCACTGAATCTAGCCCTAGCAGTAAACAGATTTCAAGAAGTGTCTACAGGTTAGACGAGAGCTGCAAGATCGCGGATCTGCTCGACGGACCGGGCACCGACAACCATCATCGTCACGCCCGAGGCCTCCCAGGCCTTGATCTGCTCCTTGACGTAGTCGAGGTTACCGACGATCGCCGAATCATCGACCAATTCGTCGGGAATGATCTTGGCGGCCTCGTCTTTACGGTCGCTGCGGAACAGCTTGGTGACGTCGTCGACAACCTCCGCGTACCCCATCCGGCGATAGACCTCGGCATGGAAGTTGGTGTCCTCAGAGCCCATTCCGCCCATGTACAGCGCGAGGTGCGGCTTCATCAGCTCCATGATCGCCGGCCGGTCGTCGGTGACCACGACCTGCGCGGTGGCACAGATCTCGAAGGTCTCCCGGGTGCGCCGGGCACCGGGGCGGGCGAATCCCTCATCGAGCCACTCGTTGTACATACCGGCGATGCGCGGCGAGTAGAAGATGGGCAGCCAGCCGTCGGCGATCTCGGCCGCCATCGCGACGTTCTTGGGCCCCTCGGCACCCAGCATCACCGGGATGTCGGCGCGCAGCGGATGGGTGATGGGCTTGAGGTTCTTGCCCAGGCCGGTGGTGCCCTCGCCGGTCAACGGCAGCGGGTAATGCGGGCCGTCGCTGCGCACCGGGGCCTCGCGCGCCCAGACCTGACGCAGGATGTCGATGTATTCGCGGGTGCGGGCCAGCGGCTTCGGGAACTTGGCGCCGTACCAACCCTCGACCACCTGCGGTCCGGATACACCGAGACCGAGGATGTGGCGGCCGCCGGAGAGATGGTCCAGCGTCAGCGCGGCCATCGCACATGCGGTGGGGGTACGGGCGGACATCTGGATGACCGACGTGCCCAGCCGCATGCGGGTGGTTTCCCGGCCCCACCAGGCCAGCGGCGTGTAGGCGTCCGAGCCCCAGGCCTCGGCGGTGAAGACCGTGTCGAAGCCCTCCGCCTCGGCAGCGGCGACGAGTTCGGCGTGATTGGTCGGCGGCTGTGCGCCCCAGTATCCGAGTTGCAGACCCAGCTTCATTTAGATTGCCTTCCCACGTGTCCTTGCCACGATTGTTAGAACCTGTTCTACTCGATGGGTGACAGCCAGCCAAAGCCGCCCGGCCTCGACAGATCACCGTGAGCCGCCACTTTCCGCGCCACTGAAACTGTCTTTTGACTACACCCGTTCAGTGGGCCCACTGCTCAGCCAGTTCTTCACTGCCCTGCGTGAGCGCCGGATCGTCGGCGTGCGCGGTTCTGACGGACGCGTGCACGTGCCACCCGCTGAGTATGACCCGGTCACCTACGAGGCCCTGACCGAGGTCGTTCCCGTGTCCAGTGTCGGGACCGTGGTGTCCTGGACCTGGCAACCCACGCCGCTGGAAGGCCAGCCGCTGGACCGGCCGTTCGCCTGGGCGTTGATCAAGCTCGACGGCGCCGATACACCGCTGCTGCATGCCGTCGACGTGAAAGAAGGCGAGCTCAGTTCGGGTACCCGGGTGCACGCGCACTGGGTCGACGAGCCGGTGGGTGCGATCACCGACATCGCCTACTTCGTCCCTGGCGAGACACCTGAAGAGGTTCCGCCGGTCAGCGACGATCGCGATCCGGTCACCATGCAAGTCACCCCGTCCAACATCGAGATCCAACACACGGCTTCTCAGCCGGAGAGCACGTACCTCCGGGGTCTGCGCGACGGCAAACTGCTGGGCGCACGCACCGGAGACACCGGCAAGGTGTACTTCCCGCCGAAGGAAGCTGACCCCGCCACCGGCCGGGAACTCGACCAGTTCGTGGAGCTCGTCGACAAGGGCACGGTCACCACGTTCGCGATCATCAACATCCCGTTCGCCGGCCAGCGCATCAAGCCGCCGTACGTCGCGGCCTACGTGCTGCTCGACGGTGCCGACATTCCGTTCCTGCATCTCGTGACCGACATCGACGCGTCCGAGGTCCGGATGGGGATGAGGGTCGAAGCCGTGTGGAAGCCCAAGGAGGAATGGGGCCTCGGCATCGACAACATCTCGCATTTCCGGCCGACGGATGAGCCCGACGCCGATTACGACAGCTACAAGCACCACCTGTAAAGGGAACCCCTACATGACTCTTCGTGATGTCGCTGTCGTCGGCTTCGCCCATGCCCCGCATGTGCGCCGCACTGACGGCACCACCAACGGCGTCGAGATGTTGATGCCCTGCTTCGGCCGGCTCTTCGACGAACTCGGCCTGCAGCAGACGGACATCGGCTTCTGGTGCTCCGGATCCTCGGACTACCTTGCCGGCCGGGCATTCTCGTTCATCTCGGCGATCGACTCGATCGGCGCGGTGCCGCCGATCAATGAATCGCATGTCGAGATGGACGCGGCCTGGGCGCTGTACGAGGCCTACATCAAGATCCTCACCGGCGAGGTGGACACCGCGCTGGTCTACGGCTTCGGCAAGTCCTCGGCAGGTGTGCTGCGCCGGGTGCTGGCCCTGCAGACCGACCCCTACACCGTTGCGCCGCTGTGGCCCGACGCGGTGTCGACTGCCGGACTGCAGGCCCGGTTCGGCCTGGATGCCGGCAAGTGGACCGCTGAGCAGATGGCGCAGGTGGCCCTGGACTCGTTCGCGGTGGCCGACCGGGTGGACTCGGTCGAATCCGCGTCGTCGGTCGCCGAGTTGCTGGACCGCCCGTTCTTCGCCGACCCGCTGCGCCGCCACGACATCGCTCCGATCACCGACGGCGCCTCGGCCATCGTGCTGGCCGCCGGTGACCGGGCCCGTGGGCTACGCGAGAACCCGGCGTGGATCACCGGTTTCGAGCACCGAATCGAGACCCCGGTGCTGGGTGCCCGTGATCTGACTGTCTCCACGTCGACCACCGCGTCGGCGCAGGTCGCCACCGGTGGTGACGTGAGCTCGATCGAGGTGGCCGAGATCTACGCCCCGTTCACCCATCAGCAGCTGATCCTCACCGAGGCGATCGGTCTGGGCGATGCCACCAAGATCAATCCCTCCGGCGGCGCGCTGGCCGCCAACCCGATGTTCTCCGCCGGTCTGGAGCGCATCGGCTTCGCCGCGCAGCACATCTTCTCCGGCTCGGCCGGGCGCGTGCTGGCGCACGCCACCAGTGGCGCTGCGCTGCAACAGAATCTGGTCGCGGTCCTGGAGGGCAAATAATGGCGAACAAAGCAGCGGTCCTGGGCACCGGGCAGACCAAATATGTGGCCAAGCGTCACGACGTGTCGATGAACGGCCTGGTGCGCGAAGCCATCGACAGGGCGCTCGCCGATTCGGGCTCGACGATGGACGACATCGACGCCGTCGTGGTCGGCAAGGCACCGGACTTCTTCGAGGGCGTGATGATGCCCGAGTTGTTCATGGCCGACGCCACCGGCGCCACCAACAAGCCGCTGATCCGCGTCCACACCGCCGGTTCGGTGGGTGGCTCCACCGCGATCGTGGCCGCCAGCCTGGTCAAGTCCGGCAAGTACCGCCGGGTGCTGACCATGGCCTGGGAGAAGCAGTCGGAATCGAATGCCATGTGGGCGTTGAGCATTCCGGTGCCGTTCACCAAGCCGGTCGGCGCGGGTGCGGGCGGCTACTTCGCTCCGCACGTGCGGGCCTACATCCGCCGCTCGGGCGCTCCGAACCACATCGGCGCGATGGTCGCGGTCAAGGACCGGCTCAACGGCGCCAAGAACCCGTTGGCTCACCTGCATCAGCCCGACATCACGCTGGAAAAGGTGATGGCCTCGCAGATGCTGTGGGATCCGATCCGTTTCGACGAGACCTGCCCGTCGTCCGACGGCGCGGCCGCCATGGTGATCGGCGACGAAGACTCGGCGGACGCTCGCGTGGCCGACGGCCATCCGGTGGCCTGGATCCACGCCACCGCGCTACGGACCGAGCCGTTGGCCTACTCCGGTCGCGACCAGGTCAACCCGCAGGCCGGCCGGGACGCTGCGGCCGCACTGTGGCGCGATGCCGGCATCACCAGCCCGATCGACGAGATCGACGTGGCCGAGGTGTACGTGCCGTTCTCCTGGTTCGAGCCGATGTGGTTGGAGAACCTCGGTTTTGCTGCCGAGGGTGAGGGCTGGAAGCTCACCGAGGCGGGCGAGACTGCCATCGGCGGAAAGATCCCGTTCAACGCCTCCGGCGGTGTGCTCTCGAGCAACCCGATCGGCGCCTCGGGCATGATCCGGTTCGCCGAATCGGCGATCCAGGTGATGGGCAAGGCCGGCGACCACCAGGTCGAGGGGGCCCGCAAGGCTCTGGGTCATGCCTACGGCGGTGGAGCGCAGTACTACTCGATGTGGGTCGTCTCATCGGACAAACCTGCGGACAAGCCGGCCTCATGACCCGCATGAAGTACACGCTCAGCGTGGCCATGGGTCCGCTCGAGCACCTGACCGGATTGGCCCGCACCGCTGAGGAAGTCGGGTTCGATTCGATCGCATTGCCGGACTCGCTGTTCTACATGGAGAAGCAGGCCGCGGACTATCCGTACACCCCGGATGGCTCGCGGATGTGGAATGCCGACACCCCTTGGGTTGATCCGCTGATCGCGGCCGCCTCGATGGGTGCGGCGACCTCGACGTTGCGGTTCTACACCAACGTCATGAAGCTCGGCTCGCGTAATCCGCTGCTGCTGGCCCGCCAGGTCGGTTCCGTGGCCAACCTGACCAACAACCGGTTCGGGTTCGGCGTCGGAATCGGCTGGGCACCGGAGGAATTCGAGTGGTGCGGGGTTCCGTTCGCCAAGCGGGGCGCGCGGGTCGACGAGATGATCGAGGTGCTCAAGCTCGTACTCGGCGGCGGCATGGTCGAGTTCCACGGTGAGTTCTACGATTTCGAGCGTCTGCAGATGAGCCCGGCCCCGTCCGAGCCCGTCCCGTTCTACGTCGGCGGGCACACCCCGGTCGCCCTCAAGCGCGCGGCGCGGGTCGGCGACGGCTGGACCAGCGCGATGATGACGTGTGAACAGCTTGGTGAGACCGTGACGGCGCTCAACAAGTTGCGGGCCGAATACGGCCGGGCCGACGAACCTTTCGAGTTCCAGGCGGTCTGCATCGACAAGTTCGACCTCGACGGACACCGTGAACTCGCCGCGGCCGGGATCACCGACAACATCGTGATCCCGTGGATGCTCGAGGGCCTGGGCTTCGATGCCCCGTTGGAGAAGAAGCAGGATTCGCTCAAGCGGTTCGCCGACACCTATATCCACTCCGGCTGGCAGGACTGACATGGCTGAATCTGATCGGGTCACCAACCCCGAGCACCCGGCGCATCTGGCAGGCAAGCGATCCCGGGATGCGGTTGCCGCTCGGGACAAGCAGGCCTGGCTGGACAATTTCGCCGACGACGCGATCGTCCAGGACCCCATCGGGCCCTCGTTCTTCGATCCCGAAGGCAAGGGTCACCAGGGTAAGGAAGCCATCGCGGCGTTCTGGGACAAAGCCATCGCCCCGACCGACAACCTCGAGTTCAAGTTCCTCGACACGTTCCAGTGCGGCAACGAGGAAGCCAACGTCGGCAGCATCGTCACCACCATGGGCGGGCACCGGATCACCACCCCGGGTGTGTTCACCTACCGGGTGAACGACGAGGGGCAGATGGTTGCGCTGCGCGCGTTCTGGGAAGTCGACCGCGCGAGCGCCGAGAAGATCGAGAGCTAGAGGTCAGCAAGGCAATGGCGGCAGGACTCCGGGCACGACGATAGTGCCGTACCCGGGTCCAACCGGGACGCGTCGTCATTCCCAATGTGAGGCCGCGCGCACATGCAGCAGGTCGCGGAATTGTTTGGTGGTGTTCGGGAGCAGTTCGCCGGTTCCCCAGTCGACGACGACGCCGTAGCGGCGCAACAGATCGAAGGTATCGAGCTCACCGTCACGGAATCGGGCAGCGACCTCTGCGGGGTCGACGTTGAGCCACTGCTTGCGGGCTTTCCGGATTTCAACGCGCAGCGCATCGGTTGCAGTGCGGTCGATCTCGTACTGGTCTATCTCAGGGTCGATCGGCGTGATGACCACGCCGTAATCGCGTGCACCGCCGACTATGGTCACATAGCCGTCGATCACGTCCTCCAGGACAGCCTCGGGAGCGCGGTCGAGGGGATCGCCGAGTCCGCCGCCGCCTGCCGACGGCCGCTCGAAGGTATCGCCGGCCTGCACCGCAACTCCGGAGAACACTGATCCCAGAAACGCTTCTTCTGCCGTTCCGCGGTTGAGCCAGACGCCATGAGGAATCGAGGGGAGCCCGCCGTCGATGCCCCAGGTAACCGACCTGGATCGGTCGCAGCAATAGGACATCACGGTGTTCTCGCAGTCGGTCAGGATGCCGCCTTTGGTCACGCCGCAGCCTCCACGATACAAACCCGGCCCGCCGGAGTCGGGAATGATCGCGTGCTTGGTCGTCAGCACCGGAGTCAGGCGTTCTTGACCCTCGCACGGCTGGACGGCCAGTCCGACACCGAATACCGGCGCCGTGGCAGTCGAACCGTCCTTGGTGCTGCGTCCTCCCCAACCGCCGGCCATCCAGTCGTACCACATGAAGAACGGACGTTCGTCGGCTCGGGCGTCGCGGCCGCCGACGAGAAGGTACTCAAGGTTGAATGAACATGCGATGGCCCGCTCGGGCGTGATCGCCGACCATAGTTCGAAGATGGCGTTCATGATTTTTTCGTATGGTCCAGAACAGAATCCGGTGACCGCGATCGGCCAGCCCGCGTTGACCACAGTGCCTTCGGGCCCGATGTCGGTATTGATGGCGGCGTATAAGCCGGAGTTCAGCGGAACGTCGGGAAAGAACGTCTTTGTGCCCGCGACAATTCCGGAGAAGGCCGTGCCGTACCCACAGTTGAGGAAGCTCGCTACCGCGGGGGCGCTGCCGGAGAGGTCGTAACTGAGCTGATCTCCCTCGATGGTCATTTTCACTCGGATCGGCACCATCCCTTCCGGTTTCGAAGGATCTGAGTCGAGGTAGTCCTCGGTCACCCACTCGCCGTCGGGCAGTTCTGCGATGCGCTGTCGGACGATTCGTTCCACGTAGTCCTGCACCTCGGCCATGGCTTCGACGACGGTGTCGCGGCCGTACTTGGCGACCAGTCGTTGAATCTCGCGCTCGCACACGCCAGTTGCCTCGGCCTGGGCGTGCAGGTCGCCCAAGCTGATCGCTGGGGCCCGGGTGTTGGCCACCAGCAGTTTGGCGACATCTGCGAGAAAACGGCCTTCGTGCCAGATACGGACGGGCGTGATCCGCAACCCCTCGGCGAAATGGTCGGTGGCGGTGACGTCGAACGATCCGGGGACGCTGCCGCCGATATCGGCCCAGTGTCCCTTGTTCTGGGCGAATCCGATCAGCTGGGCGTCGGCGAAGATCGGCCGGATGAAGCTGACGTCATTGAGGTGGGTACCACCGCGGTAGGGGTCGTTGATGCAGAAGACGTCACCGGGATTGATGTCGTCGCCGAACTCTTCGAGCACGGCTTTGCATTGGAAGTGCAGCGTTCCGACGTGCACCGCAATGTCTTGGCTGCCCTGCATGACGGTGTTGCCCTGTGTATCGCACAACGCCGAGGAGAAGTCTCGGCTGTAGATGACGAACGAGTAGCAGGTGCGCAGGATCTGCTCACTCATCAGGTCGACGGACGTCACGAACGCGTTCTTGAGGACCTCGAACGTGACCGGATCGAGGCGGCGGTGGGTAGTGCTTGCGGCGTTCACTGCTGCTCCTGGTGAATGTGGATTCGAATATTGCCCCACTCGTCGACGACGGCGGTGGTCGATGGCGGTATGACAGTGGTCGAGTCGAGCTGGTCGATGATGGCGGGCCCGTCGATCGAGTTTCCGGCGATGAGTTCGTCGCGGTCGAAGACCGGCGTCGGCACGCGCCCACCGACTTCGTCAAAGTAGACCTGACGAATTGTGAGTGGCGACGGCGCGGGTGCGTCCGACGCGTTCTGTTGGGGGAAGCGCGGTTTCGGAGTCTCGCCGATGGCGCGAACGCCGATTTGGTAGATCTCGACGTCAACGTGTTCGCGGCGGAACGAGTAGTCGCGTTCGTGTTCTTCGTGGAAGAGTTCGACCGCACGGTCCAAGAACCCGTCCTGGTTGTCGGCGGTGACGCTCAGCGACCGCCATTGTCCCGCGTAGCGCATGCTGATCGAGCGGTCGATACGCATGCGATCCTCATCGACCCCCTCCTGTCGGAGCCGGGTGAGACCCTCCTTTTCGAGCTGCGCGAATTCGGATTCGAGCTCTGCGGGGTCGACGTCGGAGGCGATGCGCTGGAACATCGCCGACAAGTCGTGCCGAATGTCGACGAGCAAACACCCTTGCGCCGAGGTTATTCCGGGATGAGCCGGCACCACGACCGTAGGGATCGACAGCTCCTTGGCCAGGGCGGCACCGTGGAGTGCGCCGGCCCCGCCACAGACCACCAGGACGAAGTCCCTGGGGTCGTATCCGCGGCGGATGGACAGCAGTCGCACAGCGTCGGCCATGTTGGCATTGGCGACCTGGATGATGTTCGACGCGGCTGTATCGACATCGAGGTCGAGGCGCTCGGAGATACCGGTACGCACGGCTTCACGTGCCGCATCCGCGTCGAGCGTCAGTTCGCCGCCGATCAGCGACTCGCCCAGTCGGCCGAGCACCAGGTTGGCGTCGGTGTTGGTCGGTTCGGTACCACCGCGTTGGTAGCAGGCCGGACCGGGTGCCGCACCTGCGGATTGGGGTCCATTACGCAGGGAGCCGGCCTCATCGATCCAGGCGAGCGAGCCGCCGCCCGCACCGATGGTGAGAACCTCGATGCTGGGGAAACAGATCGGGAAGCCATACTCGACCTGCCACCGCTTGGTGGTGCGGATCTCACCGTCGTAGACCAGGGAGATATCCGAACTCGTCCCGCCCATGTCGAGGCCGATCGCATTGGGGTATCCGCAGCGCGAGGCAATGTCGGCCACCGCGATCGCCCCCGCGGCGATACCTGAGGCGGCCAACCGCACCGGGTAGCGGTCGACCATGGCCGGCGTCATCGATCCACCGCCGGAGTGCAACAGCAACAGGTCACCGTCGTAACCGTCGGCGCGCAGAGACCCTTCGAGTCGTTTCACATAACCACTCACCAGCGGGGCGAGCACCGCATTGGCCACTGTCGTGGACGCGCGGTCGTATTCGAAGATCTCCGGCAGGATCTCACTTGACGTCGACACCGTGACGCCAGGGATCTCGTCGAGCAGAATGTCGCGCATTCTTCGTTCGTGGGTGTCATTGACATAGGAGTTCATGAAGCAAACAGCAACGGTCAGTACACCTTTGCGCCGCAGGACGCGTGCGACGTCTCGCGCCTTGCCTTCGTCGAGGCGAGTGATTATCGAGCCGACGTAGTCGATTCGCTCAGGCACCTCGTACCGGTTTCGCCGCTTGATGTACGGCGCGCCGACGTCGACGTAGGCATCCCAGAGTTCATCTTTCGTGCCGTCGCGGATCTCCAGGATGTCGCGGAACCCCTCGCTGCACACCATCGCGGCAGCCGGAAATCGGCGCGTGATCAACGCATTGGTCGCGACCGTCGTGCCGTGCGAGAACAGGGTCACCGCTGAAAGATCGACACCGGCTGATCGCACACCGGCAACGACCGCCTCCATAGGGTCGTGCGGAGTGGACGGCACCTTTGCAACGCGGGTGCTCTGGTCACGCTCGTCGAAGATGCACACATCGGTAAACGTCCCACCCACGTCGACAGCAACACGAAGGGTCTTCGTGGCTGTGTTCTGCTTCATTGCAAGCCTCCTCTTGTGAAGTGTGGTCAAGTATTGAGCTGCACGAATCCTGGGCCAATTGGAGAAAGTGACTGTTGGCTACAATCAGGTTGGAGTTTTTAACTGTCCAGATGAGGCTGCTGCAACCCGTGCAAAACGACGATTTCCGCCTTGTTGATCTGCTGTTGGATCAGTCGCTCGGCCTTGCCCTGGTGAGCGACTGCAATCCGCACGTACCACTGTCGGGCGCACATGCGATCGAGATCGCCCATCCGTCGGAGTGGCTGCAGCCGGGAACAGTGATGCTGACGACGGGGTCGCTCTACGGCGATGCCGCCAGGAGCGGACAATCAGCGCAGGCGTACCGCGGCCTGGTGCGCGAGCTGGTGTCGGCCGGCGTCGCCGCCCTCGGGTACGGACTCGGGGTTGTCACCGATGAAGTGCCTCGCGCACTGGTGGACGAGGCGAACCGTCATCACTTCGCGGTGTTCACCGTGCCGCGCGAAGTCGCCTTCATGACGGTGATCGATCGTGTTGCGGAACAGACCCATTCGGTTGAGTCGCATTCCTTGCGGCGCGCGTTGCAGATGCAGGATCAGCTACTCGACGCGCTGGGCGCCGCTGATCCCGAGCAGGAGCTGATATCTCGCCTGGCCGCGATATTGCGTTGCAGCGTACTGCTGTACAACGAGCTGGGTGACGTCGTCGCGTCCTCCGGCAAGGCGCCGTCGCATCTGATGCGGTCCCAACTGCGTGGCCGCAGCGGCCATCTACGGTTCAGCGTCGGCAAATGGTCGGTGACAGCCGACCCGATCGAGCCTGGGGGAGAACCACACTGGCTTGTGGTCGCCTCGACCCGTCACGAAGTTCCCGACGCTCTCGCCCGATCGACGCTCCAGGTCTCCGTCCGCCTGCTCAACGCGATCGAGCGGTCGCGCTACCGGGCGGCGGTAGAGAACCGTGCACGCCAGGCGGCGTTTGTGCGTGAGCTGGTTGCCGGTGAGATCATCGATCAATTCAGCGCCGAAGGACATTTGGAGTCGTTGAGGTTCGGGCACCGACCCCAATTGCGTGTGTTCGCAATGTCTCCCACGGATGGTTACGACGCCGGACGCTGGGTAACGCGAGCCGGGACCGCGCTTGACGCCCTGGAGACTGACGCGCTCGATCTCGCGAGATTGATGCGCCTGCCCGTGATGTTCGCGCAGCTCGCCGATCAGCTGATCGGCGTACTCGCCGCCGACGTCCCCGCCGTCAACGGCTGGATCACCAACCAGCCCGAAGGTGCCGTCTGCGGCTTCTCCGAACCGTTCCAGGATGTGCGCACCGGTCCGGAACGGTTGAGAAACGCACAGCGGGCGCTGCGGGCCGCGCAAACGCGAAACCTTCGCTTCACCAAGTTCGAGGACGTTGGCATCGCAGATTGGCTCTTGACCGGACAACACCGGGAGACCACCGCGGCCAAGGCCACCGAACAGCTCGCCGTGCTCGGCCAGCACGATGGTTACCTGGAGTTCATTCACGCGTTCTTCGCCCATGATCTCGATGTCGTAGCAACAGCGAAGGCACTCAGCGTGCATCCGAATACTGTGCGGCACAGAGTGAAACGCGTCGAGTCGATGTTCGGCGAATCGCTGCGTTCGCCGGCGTTGATCACCGCTATCCACCTGAGCCTCGAGGTACTTGCACTCGAGGGCGGCCTTTCCGCCACGGTGGTCGCGTCGCGCCCGAAGTAACCAGTGCTCTGCATTTGAGCGCAGCGAGTGTTTCTCACCTGGCCGAGGGCCGCGATCGGCGGAAAGTTAGAGCTCGGCGAGCCCCGACAGGTAGCGCTGGGCCAGTTCCCGGTACGCCGCCGGGTTGGTCCGCACCCACGTCTGTGCGCCGGTGCCCGCGATGGGTCCCCGGATCTTTGCGGGTGCACCGGTGACCAAGACCTCGTCGGGAATCTTGGTGCCCCCGACCACCAGGGAATGCGCAGCGATCAGGCTGCGCCTGCCGATCACCGCCCCATCGAGCACCGTGCAGTGGTTGGCGATCAGCGCCTCCTCGCCGACGTGTGCGCCGTGTACGACACACATGTGGGCGACCGTCGCGCCCGGTCCGATGTCGACCGGTATCCCCGGTGGCGCGTGCAGCACCGAACCGTCCTGGACGTTGGCCCCCTCGCGGATGACGATGGGGGCGAAGTCACCTCGCAGCACGGTGTTGAACCACACCGAGGCACCGGCCTCGACCGTCACGTTGCCGATCAATGTTGCCGTCGGGGCCACAAACGCGCTTGGGTCCACCACGGGCGCCCGGCCCTCGAACGAATACATCGGCATCGTCCACATATACCGCAGGAAACCGGCCGCGGCGCAGCGACGCGTACCCTGAACAGTAACTATGTCGCTCACGACAACCAATCACCCCAGGTTCTTGATCATCATCGGTCTTGCCGCGGCCGTCGTCGGCACGGCGGTCGCATGCTCCCCGGCCGGCGATTCGCCGAGTACGCCGTGGGTTGCCACGCCGTCCACGTCGACATCGGCGGCCGCCCCGAAGTCGCCGAAATCGCAGGCGTCCGACTACAGCCATCTGCTGCTGCAGGCCGAGGATGTCAGCATTCCACCGGACTCGTTCACGGCCCGGTCGAGCAACGTCAACCCTGACGGTCAGTCCGGGGCAAGCGCGCTGTTCGTCAACGCCGACGACACCAGGGCAATCGCCGACACGATCCTGATCTACCCGGACGCGGAGACCGCGGCGGCGACGCTCAAGCAGGCCTCCGCGGCGGTGAGCACCATGGTGACCGGTGGCCAGCCGCAACCGGTGCCGGTGGGTTCGAACGGCACCGTCATCTCGGGGACCGCACCCGACGGCAAGAAGGCCGTGACGCTGCTGATGTACACCCAGGGCCGCGCGGTGGTGCGGCTGGAATTCGACAGCAACCCGGACGATCCGGTTTCTCCGCAGACCGTGGCCAGTGTCGGCCGGATGCAACAGATCGCGTTGAGAATAGGCCTTCCGGAGCGGGAGTAACCCCCGCTCACAACGGGTATGCCGCAGGTCACGCCTCAATTATTGCCATGAGGGCTCAAAAAACTGTAACGTGTTCTAGTTAGAGAGCACCGATACGGGAGGCCCACCGTGACTACCGAACATGCCGGCATCAGAGAGATCGACACCGGCGCCCTGCCAGACCGCTATGCGCGGGGTTGGCACTGCCTGGGACCGGTCAAGAATTTCCTTGACGGTCAGCCGCACTCTGTCGAGATATTCGGCACCAAGCTGGTGGTGTTCGCGGACTCGGAAGGGTCCCTGAAAGTTCTTGATGGCTACTGCCGGCACATGGGCGGCGACCTGTCGCAGGGAACCATCAAGGGCGACACCGTGGCCTGCCCGTTCCACGACTGGCGCTGGGGCGGGGACGGCAAGTGCAAGCTCGTCCCCTACGCCAAGCGCACCCCGCGGCTGGCCCGCACCCGGGCCTGGCACACCGACGTGCGCGGTGGCCTGCTGTTCGTCTGGCACGACCACGAGGGCAACGAACCGCAGCCCGAGGTCCGGATCCCTGAGATCCCCGAAGCGGCCAGCGACGAGTGGACCGAGTGGCAGTGGAACTCGATGTTGATCGAGGGCAGCAACTGCCGCGAGATCATCGACAACGTCACCGACATGGCGCACTTCTTCTACATCCATTTCGGTCTGCCGACGTACTTCAAGAACGTCTTCGAGGGCCACATCGCCTCGCAGTACCTGCACAACGTGGGCCGTCAGGACATCGGCGGCATGGGCACCCAGTACGGCGAGTCGCACCTGGACTCGGAGGCCTCCTACTTCGGGCCGTCGTTCATGATCAACTGGCTGCACAACAACTATGCCGGTTACAAGGCCGAATCGATCCTGATCAACTGCCACTACCCGGTGAGCCAGGACGCCTTCATGCTGCAGTGGGGTGTCATCGTCGAGAAGCCCAAGGGCATGGACGACAAGACCACCCAGAAGCTGGCCGACGCGATGACGGACGGCGTCAGCAAGGGCTTCCTGCAGGACGTCGAGATCTGGAAGCACAAGACCCGCATCGACAACCCGCTGCTGGTCGAGGAAGACGGCGCCGTCTACCAGATGCGCCGCTGGTACCAGCAGTTCTACGTCGACGTCGCGGACATCACGCCCGACATGACCGACCGTTTCGAGATGGAGATCGACACCACCGCGGCCAACGAGAAGTGGCATGTGGAGGTCGAGGAGAACCTGAGGATCCAGGCCGAGCAGAAGTCGGCCGAGAAAGAAACAGCGCAGTCCTGATGACGACACGCAACGAGCGGAGCCAGGCGCCAGACGTCGACGACCTGGCCCGCTCGATGCTGCTGCTGCACGGCGCGCATGACGATGACGATCATCACGGCGGCGACAGCACGAGCTCGCCCGGCGGATCATGGGCCAAGGCACCGAGTTTCGCGTCCGATCCGGAACGCGCCGCGGCAGTCCGCGAATCCAGCGCACGAGACCGCGAGCGCTACCTGACCTCGGGGCTGGTGTCGGTTGACTGCCGGTTCTGCCATGTCGCCGTTCAGGTGAAAAAGCTCAGCGCCGAACACACTTCGGTCCAGTGGAGTTCCGAAGCGGTGCAGCGCTGCGCCACTTTCGAGGAGATCCGTTCCACCGGAGGAGATCCGGCCCGGGCGCGGTCATGTCCTCGGCTGACCGACAGCATCAGGCATGCCGTCGCCGAAGGGTGCCTGGAAGAGGTGTCCTCCGCGCCCTCCCCCGGCGACGGCTAGTTCGCCCTCTGCAGTTCGGCCACACAAGCACCCAACGATTCCTCGTCATCCCCGTCGCCCAACGGCGGCAGCACGATGCCGTCGGCGACATCGCCGAATCTTGCCTGCAGCATCGCGGGGATCTCGTCATGACGCCCGCAGACCAACAGCTCGTCCAGAATGGAATCGGACAACACCGAAGGCAATTCGTCCCACAGCTCGGTCCGCACCAACGACCGCAGCCGGTCCGGGAGGTCAGCCAGGCCGCGCCGGGCCAGACCCGTCGCATACGCGGGCGTCGAATACAGGAATGCCAGCATCCGGCGCTGCCGTTCCCGTTCCCCGGCCACCGCTTCATCAGTGCGGCCGGTGGCGATCGCCGTCGAGGCGACGACGAGTGGTTCGTCTGTCCGGCCCGAAGTCGCGGCGCCCCGCGCGAGCGCCGGGCGCACCACGTCACGCAGGTAGCCCGGGTCCGAGTTGGTCGAGTGCGTGACGATCCCGCGCGCGACGCCGCCGGCGAGTTCGCACATTCCGGCATTCACCGCACCCAGCCATATCGGCGGGCGCACTGCGTCGCTCGGGCCGGGGTTGAAGTACGGCTGCATCCGGGTCAGCTGGTAGTTGTCACTCTCGAAATGCACTGTGCCCCCGGTTCGGAACGCGTCGAACAGGGCGTCCAGCGCACCGACACAATCCCTGAGTCGGGCGATCGGATCGCTCCACGGCATGCCGTAGCGGTCCCGGATGTTCTGCTTGATCTGCGTGCCCAGGCCCAGCTCGAACCGCCCACCGGAGAGCACCGACAGATCCCAGGCCGTGTACGCGGTCAGCGTGGGACTGCGCACGAATGCCAGGGTCACGGCGGTACGCACGGTGATGCGCGACGTGTGCTCGAGAGCCAGCAGCGAGACTGCGAGGGAGTCGTGCACGGTCTCGGCGACGTGCAGGCCGTCACAGCCCAGGCGCTCGGCCCGCCGCGCATAGTCCGCGGTGGCGGTCAGCGGCTTACGCGGGTCGAGCGCCAGATAGACCTTCATCTCGGGATCCGCCTCTACAGCCCCTTGAACCGCTCCTTGACCGTCTCAGCGGACAACCCGTAGTCGGCCAGTGAGTAGGTGTGTTTCGGTGCGCGGGGCCCCTGCTTGCTGGCGTTGTGACTGTCGATCATCGCCTGCCGTGCGGCGTCGGTGAAGTCCAGACCGAACGTCCGGTAGATTCCTTCGACCGCGCCGATCGGGTCCTCGACGAACTCGAAATAGTCCACGTCGCAGAACTGAGCCGGATCATGCTTGGCCCGTTCGGTATTGAACAGCTCGAGCCCACGCGACCAGGTTTCCATCGAGTCTTCGCCGATCACGTTTCCGGTGAACGTGTTGGACCAGCCTGCGGTCGTGTGCTGCGCCAGCGAGCACATCGAGGCCATGATGGTCTCCGCCGGTCGATGGCACTGGACCACCAGCGCGTCCGGATAGGTCGCGAACAGCGCGTCGAGGGCGAACAGGTGGCTGGGGTTCTTGAGCACCCAACGCTTTTCGGGCTCGTTGAGGCCGATCAGCTGCAGGTTCTTCCGGTGCCGGGCATACGGCTTGGTCCAGTCCTGACGGGCCAGCCACCGCGCGTAGGTCGGTACATGGGCCAGCGTCTCGTAGGACACCGAGTGCAACGACTGGCGGAGCAACTGCCAGCATTCCTCGACCTCGTCGGCGGTCATGTAGTGCAGGCCCGTGTAATCCGGGTTCTCTTCATGCGCCTTCTTGAACCGGGCATCGAGCGCGCTGAAGACCGGGTTGTCAGGCCAGGTTTCGCGCGGCGGCCGCGGCTGCGGGAATTCCGCCAGCCACATCTCCAGGCCCTGGTGCATCGGGTCCGCGGTCAGCAACCGATGGATCACCGTGGTTCCGGTCCGCGGCAGACCGGTGACGAAGATCGGCCGTTCGATCGGCACGTCGACGTGCTGCGGGTACTGCTTGAACGCGGCTTCCGAGACAAGGCGGGCCACCAGCGCGTTACGGGTGAAGAAGCGCTGCATCTTGCTGCCGAGCTCGGTCAGATCGGCGTCGCGTTGGTAGGACTCCAGCAGCACTCCGAGTGCTTCCAGGTAATTGTCGTCGTCGGTACCGAAATCATCCAGACCGCAGGCCTTTACCGCCGAGGCATGCAGATCCTCTACTGTGCCGACATCGGTACGGGTGCTCATGCTCGATCCGCCTTCGCTACTCGCTGCCAAGTCATGCCTTGTATTCTCCGCAGTTCACGTCGAGGGCCTGACCGGTGATACCGCTCGACAGATCACTGGCCATGAACAGGATCGCCGAGGCGACCTCGTCCTCGGTCGGCAGTCGCTTGAGGTCCGATCCCGCCGCCGACGCGTTGTAGATCTGCTCCACGGTGGTGCCGTACTTCTGCGCCTGATGGTTGAAGTAGCCCTCCAGAGTTTCACCCCAGATGTAGCCGGGCAGCACCGAGTTGACCCGAATACCCTTCTCCCCCAGCTCGGTGGACAGGGTCTGCGACATGGCCAGCAGGGCCGACTTGGCCATCTTGTAGGCACCGTACTTGGCCTGCGAGTGCCGCACGACCATCGAATTCACGTTCACCACCGAGCCTTTGGCGGCTTCCAGGGCTGGAGTGAAGCCTTGGGTCATGCGCAGGGCGCCGAACACGGTCAGCTCGATCGCATCCCGCATGTGCTCGAAAGTGGTGTTCGCGAAGGGCTTCATGGACGGCACCCGGAACGCGTTGTTGATCAACACGTCGGCTTTGCCGTACTCCTCCATGGTGCGGGCCACCACGTTGGCGACCTGCTCCTCGTCGGTGATGTCGGTGCCCACCGCGAGCGCGCGACGGCCCAGTCCCGTCACCGCTTTGGCGAGATCCTCGAGCCGCTCCACCGTGCGGGCGGCCAGCACGAGGTCGGCGCCGTTCTCCGCACATCGGCGGGCCAGCGTCGTCCCGAGCCCGGGTCCGACCCCGCTGATCACCACTACCTTGCCATCCAGCAGTCCGGCCATCGGTCAGCCCACCATCCTTTCGCCAATAAGCTTCTGACGCAGCGCAATCCGCGCTCGCCAATCGTCGTCGGAAATCTTGTTGCTCTCGTAGTACGGCAGCTTCTCGGCCACAGTGCCGATGTCCACCAGTTCGGCGGTCGGCCCGTCCTCGGCGCTCAATTCACGCGACACTCGCTGCCAGCGGAACTGCAGATAGCCCTTGCCATGGCCCAGCGTCTCGCACCAGTTGGTGACCCCGGGATTGTTCTCCGACACCACGATCCGGATCTTGCCGTCCGGATCGGCTTGCGCCTGAGTGCCGTTCAGCGAGGTCTGGTGGTTGATGTAGTCCAACGAGATGTACCACAGGCTGCCCAGCTGGAAGCCCAGGTAGGGCGCGTCGGACACGGGCAGCGTGAGGATCATCGCCTGGTCCGGTGTCATGTCGTAATGCCCGACCGACGAGTATTGGGTGGCGAGCCCGCCGGGCGTCAGGCGCGGTGCGGTCAGCGTATTGACCGGCAGGTTGTCATAGAACCACTTCGGGAACTGCAGCCACGTCTTGACGCGCTGCACGAGTTGCTTACCCGCGGTGGCGTAACGCTTCTCGATGAGTTCGCGGGTCAGGGGGGCCGGCGCCGTCCCGGCAGTATCGGTACGCGCGATCGCGAATGTGCCGCGCTGCGCCGACCAGTCGTTGTACACCTCACGAATCACCAGCTGCGAGGGCACCGCGGGAGTGAACCGCCACTCGAACGTGCCATCGGCGGCGATGTCCAGCTTTCGGTCGTCGAACGCGGTCTCGCTGTCGGGCACGTTGTCGTCGGTGTACTCACCGCCGAGGAGCTGGAAGCTGACGTCGGTCGTGGTGCCACGCCGACCGGTCACGACGTACTCGTGGCCGGGCTGCACCCGGGTTCCGAAATACATGGTGTCGGGATTGTCCAGCCCCATCTTGGTGAAGGGCCCTGTTCCGCTGTGCAGGAACGGATGGTCACGGTCGTAATCGAAGGCGACGTGGGTGCAGGCCGCGATACAGCCGGCCAGGTACTGCAGACCTTCCAGGAGATCCGCCTCGGATTCGATGAACGGCGCTGCCGTGACGAGGGCTTCTGCCTCAGCGATGGCGTCGGCCAATGGTTGCGAGTACATACGGCCCCAGCTCTCTCGGTCCAATATTGGACCGCAGTGGTAGAGTTTCCTACCTGACACTAGAACGCGTTCCAATTCGCGTCAACGCCCCTGGAGGTCAGATGCCAGAAGCCGAGCCGGCCGGTCGTGCCTCACCACCCACAGCACGAGTGGTGGCCATCCTGGATTTTCTGTCCCGCCATCCACAGGAGCGGTTCGGACTTTCCGAGATCACCCGCCGCGTCGGGCTGAGCAAGCCGACATGCCTCGGCATCCTCAGCACACTCACCCAATCGGGCTACCTGGTTTGTGAAACCGGGGAGAACAGCCGAGACAAGTCCTATCGCCTCGGGCCTGCTCTGATCTCGCTCGGCCAGACGGCGCAGGAGTCGATGCGCGTCAACCCGGCCGCCCGGGCCGAATTACGGGCTTTGTCAGCTGCTTTCGACACTTCCGCGGGACTGACCGCCGTCGTCGACGACCGGATCACCGTGCTGGAACTGGTCGGCCCGCCGGGCCGGGACCCCGGGGTGCGCGTCGGTCAGAGCTATCCGTTCGCACCGCCGGTCGGCTTGATGTTCGTGCTGTGGGACGACGACGCGCTGCGCGCCTGGCTGGCCAAGGTGCCGACCATCCCGCTGCGCACCGAATCCGCCCGGCTGCACCGGGTGATCGAAAGCTGCCGCGCTGATGGCTATCTGGTGGAACGACTGACCCCTGGTGGCCGCAGGCTTTATGCGCTGATGGCGGGGATGTCGACCAATCTGCCCGACGAACTGCGCGCGCTGCTGAGTGAGTTGGTGTCCGATATCGGCGAGCGGGTGTATCTGCGCGACGAGGGTGAGACCGAAGGACGCCACGGCAGTGCCCGCTCGGATATAAGCGTCATCTCCGCGCCGGTGTTCGACCACTATCAGCGCCAGGTCATGGCGGTCTCACTGCACATCGGAACGGCCTTGACGGACAAGGAGATCAGCGATCGCGCCCGCGCACTGGTGGCGACGGCCGACGCATTGACCAAGCAGCTCGGCGGCACCAAGGCGACGTACTGACGGCGGTGCACTCAGAAGTTGTTGCAGGTGTCGAAGGCCGTCTGCAGAAGTCCCAGGTACTGCTGGTTGGGCGGATAATTCACAATCGCCTCGGCCATCATCTGCCGTTGGGAAGTCGGCGCATTGAGGAACTGCCGCAAAGCAGATTGTGCCGTCGGCGACGTGCTCGCTCTGGCATCCTGCGCAGTCAGCGCCGCCATCACCTGCGGATAGCTACAGGTGGAGTTGACCGCGGAGTCCAGGTTGGGACCAGCGGACGCGATACCTGCGCCGGCGGTCAGGGATAGTGCCAAACTGCCGATGGCGACAGCCACTCTGATCGGTGATGGTTCCATGATGTGGACCTCCTCCCCTGAACGCGGACTTTACTCGCCCATGGCGACCTCGCCGGTGTTTTCACAATTTGCTAGATCCGCACCCAGTCAGGTATTTGCGCAAGAAAACAGTTTGCCACCCATATGCAGGAAAGGTGCTGACAATCAGTCCGTTTCGCGCGGCAGAAGCAGTGAACGCACCACTGGACGAGGGCCGGTATCCCGTAGCAGTCCGCTGGCCGGACGGGGGCGCACGCGTTGCGGCCACCAGAACCAGCGGCCGAGCAGTGCGGCGATGGACGGAGTCATCAGGGCCCGGACTACCAGGGTGTCCAGCAGGAGACCGATCCCGATGGTGGACCCCACCTGACCGATGATCCGCAGGTCACTGGCCACCATCGACATCATCGTGAAGGCGAACACCAGACCCGCCGCGGTCACGACCTTTCCGCTGCCTGCCATCGCCCGGATGATGCCCGTGTTGATGCCCGCCCCGATCTCTTCCTTCATCCGGGACACCAGCAGCAGGTTGTAGTCGGAACCGACCGCCAAAAGGATGATCACGGACATCGCAAGGACGAGCCAGTGCAGGTGTATGCCCAGAATGTGCTGCCAGATCAATACAGACAGTCCGAACGCCGCACCTAGCGACAGCGCCACCGTGCCAACGATGACCAGGGCAGCGATCAGGCTGCGCGTCATGAGCAGCATGATGATGAAAATGAGGCACAGCGCAGCCACGCCCGCGATCAGCAGGTCGTACGCGGAGCCATCCCGCATGTCTCTGAATGTCGCTGCGGTCCCGGCCAAATAAATCTTCGCACCTTCCAAAGGCGTTACCTTGAGGGCCTCTTCCGCCGCCCGGACTATCGCGTCGGCTCGAGCGATGCCTTCAGGTGTGGCGGGATCGCCCCGGTGCGAAATTATGAATCGTACCGACTTGCCGTCCGGCGAAAAGAACAAATTCATCGCGCGCTTGAAGTCCTCGTTCTGCAGAACTTCAGGCGGTAGATAGAAAGTGTCATCGTTTCGGGCCGCATCGAAAGCCTCGCCCATCGCGGTGGCATTCGCGCCCATCTCGTCCATGAGGTCGAAGGTGCCCATCATTGTGCTGTGCATGGTCAGCGTCATGGTCCGCATCGCCTGCATGGACGCGATCATCGGCGGGAACTGCCTGATCAGCTGCGGCATGAGCTGGTCTAGCCGACCGGTTTCGCTAACGAGGCCATGCACCTGGTCGACAACCGCGTCGACCGAGTCGAGCGCATCGAATACGGAGCGAAACGAGAAACAGAACGGTATATCGAAGCAGTGCGGCTCCCAATAGAAGTAGTTCCGGACCGGCCGCCAAAAGTCCTCGAAGTCCGCGATGTGGTCGCGCAACTCTTTGATATCCGATTCCAGCTCACCCATGATCCGCGTCATATCGTGCGTGACATTGACCATCCTTTGCGTCACACTCACCATCTGGTTCATCAGATTGATCAATGTCGTCATGTCATCCGCCTGCTTGAGCAGGTCACCCATTTGATTGCGCTGGAATGGCAACAGCTGTTTCTGATTGGCGTTCTGCAGGCTGAGCAGGAATGGTATAGAGGTCCGGTTGATCGGGTTGCCCTCAGGGCGGGTAATGCCCTGAACTCGAGAAATCCCGTGCACCGCGAAGACCGCCTTGGCCAATTTGTTCAAGATCAGCAGATCTGCGGGGTTGCGCATATCGCGGTCGGCCTCGACCAACAAGACGTCCGGCGTCATTCGCGATTGGGGGAAGTGCCGCTCAGCTGCCGCATATCCCACATTCGCCGGAATGTCTGCCGGCACGTACAGCCGGTCGTTATAGCTGGTCTGATATGCCGGCAGGGCAAGCAACCCGATCAATGCGACCACACAGGCCGTGATGAGAATAGGCGCAGGCCAACGGACGATGGCCGTGCCCAGACGCCGCCATCGGCGGACGATGATCTTGCGTTTGGGTTCGAAAAGCCCGAAACGACCACCCACCGCAAGCACCGCAGGAATAAGGGTCAGCGCCACCGCGACCGCGACCACCATGGCTACGGCGGTGGGAACACCCATGGTGTGGAAATAGGGCAACCGGGCGAAAGTCAGACAGAAAATCGCGCCCGCGATCGTCATCCCGGACCCGAGTACCACCTTCGCAACACTTCGATATGTGGTGTAGAAGGCCGTTTCCCGATCCTCACCGGCCTGACGTGCCTCCTGGTACCGGCCGAGGAAAAAGATGCCGTAGTCCGTTCCCACCGCGATCCCGAGCGAGACCAACAGATTGACAGCGAACGTCGAAAGCCCGATGACCCCGTGATCACCGAGTAATGCGACCACTCCCCGGGCCACTTGCACCTGTATGCCGACCATGAGCAACAGGAGGACCGCGGTGACGATCGACCGGTATACGAGCAGCAGCATCGTCAAAATCACCACAAGGGTGACGATGGTGATCTTGATGATCGAATGGTCACCGGCGTGGTTCATGTCGGACACCAGCGGTGCCGGGCCGGTGACGTACGTCGCGACTCCCGGCGGCGGTGGAGTCCGAGCAACGATGTCCCGGACCGCCTGAACGGATTCGTTCGCCAGCGATTCACCTTGGTTGCCGGCCAGATTCAACTGGACGTAAACGGACTTGTTGTCAGTGCTCTGCACCGCGGTGGCCGTCAGCGGGTCACCCCAGTAGTCCTGGATGTGCTGCACATGACGGGTGTCGGCTTTCAACTGCCGGATCAGGTCGTTGTAGTACCGGTGCGCCGTGTCGTCGAGCGGTTGTTGGGACTCCAGGACGATCATCGCCACGCTGTCGGAATCGGATTCGCCGAAGCTCTTGCCCATGCGCTGCATCGCCTGGAACGACGGAGCGTCCCTGGGCACCAGTGATACCGAGTACTGGCGCCCGACTGTTTCGAGGGACGGCACGGCGAAAGTCAGGATTGCGACGATCACCAACCAGGCCAGAATGATCAACACCGCGAACCGATGGATCGTCCGCGCGACCCGCGGCGGCCCGGAGGTCATCCGTCGGTCGGTCACGGGGCCTCCAGCACGGGAGACGCGGTCGTCAAGATCCGCGTTCCTCTGGCTTCAACAGCAGGGAACGCACCAACGGCCGCGGCCCGGTCGCCCTCAGCAGCGCACTGGCGGGGCGGGGGCGCACGCGTAGTGGCCACCAGAACCACCGGCCCAGCAGCGCGGCGATCGAGGGCGTCATGAACGCGCGCACCACCAGTGTGTCGAACAGCAGACCGATCCCGATGGTGGATCCCACCTGACCGATGGTGCGGACATCGCTGGCCAACATCGCCAACATGGTGGACGCGAACACCAGACCCGCGGCCGTCACCACCTTTCCGCTGCCGGCCATCGCGCGGATGATGCCTGTATTGATGCCCGCGGCGGTCTCCTCTTTCATCCGGGATACCAGCAACAGGTTGTAATCAGAACCGACAGCCAAAAGGATGATGAGCGAAATGGCGAGCACGATCCAGTTCAACTGGATTCCGAGTATGTGCTGCCAGATCAATACAGACATGCCGAAAGCTGCGCCAAGAGAGAGCGCCACCGTGCCCACGATCACCATGGCCGCCACCAGGCTCCGGATCATGACCAGCATGATGATGAAGATCAGGCACAGCGCCGCGATTCCAGCGATCAGCAGGTCATATGTGGACCCATCCACCTGGTCTTTCGCCATCGCCGCGGTGCCGGTCAGATAGATCCTTGCGTTCTCGAGCGGAGTGCCTTTGAGTGCCTCCTCCGCCGCGGTCTTGATCGGGTCGACCCGAGCGATGCCTTCTGGCGTCGCGGGATCGCCCCGTTGGGAGATCAGGAAGCGGACCGACTTCCCATCCGGTGAAACGAAGACGTTCATGACCCGCTTGAAGTCGGCGTTCTTGAAAATCTCCGGAGGCAAGTAGAAGGAATCGTCATTCTGAGCGGCGTCGAACGCCCTGCCCATCGCAGTGGCGTTGTCACTCATCTCCTCCATCTGGGAGAAAATCCCCGACATTGTGGTGTGCATTCCCAATAACACGCTGCGCGTGCTCTGCATGGTCGCGATCATTGCCGGGAATTGGGCGATCATCTGCGGCATCAGCGCATTCAACTGGTCGAGGTTCCCGAGCAGCTGATGCATCGTGACGGTGACTTTGTCGACCCCGTCCAGCGCCTCGAACAAGGACTTGAGCGACCAGCAGATGGGGATGTTGAAGCAATGCGGCTCCCAGTAGAGATAGTTGCGAACCGGCCGCCAGAAGTCATCGAAGTCCGCCATATGATCCCGCAGCTCTTTTGTGGTGTCTTCGAGCTCGTGCGTCTTGCCGACCAGGCTGTTGGTCGTGGCAGCGAGCTGTTGCATGAGGCCGTACATGCGCTGCATCACGCCAACCGTCTTGGTGATCTCGTCGGCTTGGGTGACCAGATCGTTCATCCGCGCCTTCTGGAACGGCAGGAGCTGGAGTTGGCCGGCGTTCGAGGAGCTGATGAGGAACGGAATGGTGGTGTGCTTGAGAGGAATGCCCTCGGGCCGGGTCACCGCCTGTACCCGGGACACCCCGGGGACTGCCAGCACCCCTTTGGTCAGTTTGTTCAGAATCAGGAAATCTGCGGGATTACGAAGGTCATGGTCGGCCTCGACCAACAGGATGTCGGGCGACATCATCAGAGACTGCGGAAAATGGCGTGCCGCGGCGTCATATCCCGCATTGGCCGGGATGTCTTTGGGCAGATATTTCTGGTCGTTGTACCCGGGTTGATACGCCGGCAGCGCCAATAGTCCGATGAGCGACACCGCGCATGTTGCGACGAGAATGGGTGCGGGCCATCGCACGATAGCTGTACCTACCCGCCGCCAGCGACGGGCGATGATCTTGCGTTTGGGTTCGAACAGCCCGAACCTGCTGCCTATCGCGAGAACTGCCGGAATCAGTGTCAATGCCACACAAACGGCGACCACCATGCCCAGTGCACAGGGAATGCCGAGCGTGCGGAAATAGGGCAACCGCGTAAAGCTGAGGCAGAAAACCGCGCCGGCGATGGTCAGGCCCGAAGCCAGCACGACCCGGGCGACGCTGCGGTAGGTGGTGTAAAAGGCTGTTTCCCGGTCTTCTCCGGCCTGACGCGCCTCCTGATAGCGCCCGACATAAAAGATGCCGTAATCCGTTCCGGCTGCGATCCCTAGTGTCACCAGAAGATTGACTGCGTACGTGGAAAGACCGATCAGCCCGTGATCACCGAGCAGTGCGATCACACCGCGGGCCACCTGTAATTGGACTCCCACCAAAAGCAGCAGGATGACCGCCGTGAATATCGAGCGGAAGAAGAACAACAGCATCGCGAGGATCACCGCAAGGCTCAGCCCCGTGACCAGCAAGACCGTCCGGTTGCCACTGTCACTCAGATCGGCAACTATCGCCGCGGGTCCCGTCACATAAGCCTTCACCCCGGGAGGGGGTGGGGTTTGTTTCACAACATCGCGCACAGCCTGCAAGGATTCGTCCGACAACGGTTGACCGAGATCACCGGACAGACTCATCTGGACATACACGGCCTTGTTGTCGGCGCTCTGGGCCGCACCAGCGGTGAGCGGATCTCCCCAGAAATCCTGCACGTGTTGGACGTGCGCCTTGTCGGCTTTCAGTTGACGGACCAGAT
The DNA here is from genome assembly GCF_001665785.1 of Mycolicibacterium peregrinum. Taxonomy (GTDB): domain Bacteria; phylum Actinomycetota; class Actinomycetes; order Mycobacteriales; family Mycobacteriaceae; genus Mycobacterium; species Mycobacterium peregrinum_A. The sequence continues at coordinate 57,867 of NZ_LZSO01000042.1, read as the reverse complement.
CGTTGTAGTAGCGGTGCGCCTCATCGCCGAGGGGTTGTTGGCCCTCCAGCACGATCATCGCCACACTGTTGGATTTGGACTCGCCGAAGCTGTTCCCCATCCGCCGCACCGCCTCAAAGGACGGCGCATCGGTGGGGATGAACGATACGGAATGCTCTTTCTCGACCTGTTCCAGCGGCGGGACGAAGGCGCCAAGAAGGTACGCGATCACCAACCACAGAAGGATGATCGGTACCGCCAGCGAACGAATCACCCGCGGCACCCGCGGTGACCGGTTGTTCGGCGGCGGGCTGGTCACGCGGCCTTCAGCAGGCAGTAGGTGAACGCCTTTTCCCCTTGGCCGATGCGCTCGGCTTTGACCTTGTCACCCACTGTGATTCGGCATCCGATGCTGTCGGTGTCTCCCTGCGCGATGACGTTGACCATCGCCGTTGCCTCGGTCATCGCGAACTTCAACGTCCATGGCAAACTTGCGTTTTCAATAAACTGCGGCTCGGCATCGGCATCGAAGTAGCTGATGTTCGCCACTGTCCCAGCGGGACCAAACACCTCGTAGACCAGCTGTTTGGGGTCGTATGGCTTGCGCTCCTCAAGCTCGGTATCTGCATACGCGGGCCGAACCTGGGAGCCGAAAACTCCGTGCAGGCGCAGTACGGTGAACCCCCCGGCGAGGAGGACTACCACTATCACCAGCGGTATCCACAGCCGCTTCAAAGCCCCCAAGATCACGAACCCCCTGAATCCGTGGTGCCGTCGGGCTCATCCCCCGTGCAGGAACCGGCGATGCACATCCGCCACCCCCAAGATGTTGGCAACTCGAACGCGGTCGGCATCCCACGCCCGCCGTGAGTTGAAATCACGGCAAACCCGCAGCAACTCGGGCAGGATGGTCCGAACATGACGAGTAGAGCATCCGGTAGACCTCCATATCGGCCCGTTCCCAAGGTAATACGGGATCGTAGTGCAAACGATAGGCCCACGACGCGGAACGGAAGTTACCGCGGCTAACATTTCCCCGTGCCTTGAATGGCAGCTGTATGACGCTACGGGGGAAGCGGCCGGAGCTCGCCCGTAGAAGGTGGTCATAGGCAATCCCGGTGGCCGTCAAAGGTGCTGACGCCGTGGCTGTTACCCGCAGAGCTGCCCGCAAAGAAGTCCAAGATCGCTGAGTTCACCGCGTTGGGCCGTTCCAGGAAACCGAGGTGACCGGTGTCGGCGATCTCCAGATATCGCCCGTTCGGCAAGGCGTCTGCCACCTCTGCGCCGAGGTACGGGGGCATCACCAGGTCGTCGGCGAATCCGATCACCAACACGGGTGTGGTGATCGTCCGGTAGGCGGGCCGGCGGTCGTTCTGCGGGGCAACGCCGTACTGAGCGCGGATCCCGGGCGTCAGCCTGGGAGGCCACATCGTGAAGGTGTCGATCCAATCCCGAACCAGTTCCTCGTTGTTCAGCGTTTTCGGCGAAAAGCTCTCTAGCAGACGCAGTTTCGCTTCATAGGTGGCCGGCAGCTGCACGCCGGCATTCGCCAGATCCCGTTCAGCGGTGCGAAAGAACTCGCGGGTGCGGTCATGCCGCCCTCGGGTGGCCATCAATGCCGCCTGGCTTACCAGTTCAGGCCGGGCCAGCATCAGTTCTTGGGCGATGTACGAGCCCATCGAAACCGCCACCAGCCGGACGGGAGCCACATCGAGGCGCTCGATCAACGCCGCCGTATCAGCCACCATGGTTGCCGTGGTGAAACCTTCGGCACCTGCCGTCGCTCCCACCCCCCGATTGTCGAAGGTGATGACTCGGTAACCCGCGGCCCGAAATGCTGGTACTTGATAGAGATCCCAGGTGCGGCCAGCGCCGCCTTGACCGGCAATGAACAGCACAGCCTCGCCGTGACCGCGATCGTCGTAGGCCAGATTCATTTCTCACCCCGCTGGCGCATACGCCTAAGCGTCCAGACGGGCGAACTGACCGTGCCGGTATTGCTCGACACACGCGGAACGCCGGACCTTGCCGCTTGTCGTGATCGGAATCGAACCAGGCGACACCAGAACCAGATCCGCGACACCCAGGCTGTGGGTATTGAAGATCGCTGAAGTCACTTCGCGCTTGACGGCAGAGAGCTGGTCCTCGGGCGTCTCGGCCCGCTTCCTGACTTCAATGATGACAACGAGCTTCTCAGTAGAGCCGTCCGGGACCGCGATGGCTGCACAGCGGCTCCGACTGATCTCCTGGATCGTCGCCTCGATGTCGTCGGGCGAGTGATTACGCCCATAGACAATCAACAGATCCTTGATGCGGCCGATGACGAACAGCTCGCCGTCGAACATGAATCCCGAGTCCCCAGTTCGTAACCATGGCCCCTCAGGCGTACCGGCCGACGGAGCGACAAGCCTCGCATCGAAGGTGGATTCGGTCTCCTGCGGCCGGTGCCAGTAGCCGCTTGCGACGTTGTCCCCGTACACCCAGATCTCCCCTACGGTTCCGGGCGGACACTCGGTCTTCGTCTCGGCATCGACGATCCGGATCGTCGGCGAGATCGGGGTGCCGTAGCTGACCAGGGGTGCGCCTGCTCCGTTCTGGCACCGCCGTGCGGTGCCCGCGGTCAGCGACTCGGGGTCGAAGCGCACGATCGCCGGCGGTTCTCCCGATTCGCGCGTTGCGACGTACACGGTGGCTTCGGCAAGACCGTAGGACGGTCGTATCACCGACGCGCCGAGGTTCAGTCGGGCGAAGCGCTGGGTGAAACGTTCCAGCGTTGCGGGGTGCACTCGCTCGCTACCGGTGATGATGGCGAGCACATTCGACAGATCGAGCCCGGCCATGTCCTCGTCGGATGTCTTGCGCACCGCCAGTTCGAACGCGAAGTTCGGCGCGGCCGTGTAGGTGCGACCGTTCATGGCCAGCATCTGCATCCACCGGGCGGGCCTCTGCAGAAACGCCACTGGGCTCATCAGCATGGCCGGCACTCCGGCGAGCACCGGCGCGCACACGCCGAGATACAAGCCCATGTCGTGATAGAAGGGCAGCCAAGACACGATGGTGGAGTCTTCGGGAACGACATTGTTGAATTCCGCGAAGTAGCCCGAGGTCAACTGTTCATAGTTGGCCAGCAGGTTTCGGTGTGACATCATCACCCCGGCCGGCCGACGAGTCGATCCGGAGGTGTACTGCAAATATGCTGTGTCCGTGAGGTTTTCGCCCTGCAGCCCCAGCCGTGCCGGGGCAGCGCTATCCAGCGCATCGACCTCGACGATCGCCGGCGCTGTCCCGGAGTCCGATCCCACGTAGTCGGCCACTACGCCGGCGACCGCCGAGGTGGTGAGAATCGTCGATGGCGCCGCGTCTTGCAGCACCGAGCTGACGCGCTCATCACTGACACCACCGAGCGGAACCGCCAGCGGAACGGCGATTCGCCCCGCCTGCAGCGCGCCGAAGAAGGCCACGATGTAGTCCAGCCCCTGGGGCGCCAAGACCAGGGCGCGGTCACCAGGTGAGCCGAAACGTTCGACCTCTCGTGCGACGGTGCACGTGCGCCGATACAGCTGCGAGTACGTCAGACTCTCCGCGTCACCGTTCCAATTATTTTCATAGTCAACAAACGTCATCGCCGTGTCATCGCCCTGCAGGCCGGCCCGTTCACACAGCAGCGTCAAAATGGATGTCTCACCCACGCGGATCAGGGTAACGCGGCAATCGACGCCACATATACGGAAACGTCAGCAAACCTATATCCAATTACTTGGTAAATCACATCAGCGTCATTGCCGCCCGCCTACTCTGACCCGTGGACGGCTGCACACCGGAATCAAAGGGTCCTGATCTTGACTGTCATGCGGCGTACCGCGGATCACCACGAAGTGTTTGAAATCGCTTATATCTATCCGGTGGATTGATCAGATTCCGGGACACACAAATTCAGCGAACATACCGTTATTGATTGTGATCGCCCGGGCGGGCGTTGAGTCACTGATTGCCGCGTGTCACCACCGGCCTAATTCCGCGACTCAACGCGCGCACGCCGGGCATCGAGCCTGACAGCGGTCGAACCGCGACACGGCCTGCTGGAAGGGAGTGCCAATTGCCTGCAACCGAAATCGTGCACGGGGGGCTTCCATATTCGGATCCCGGCATGGCCGTACCCCCGGTACGCACGATCCCAGTTACTCCGATCGCGGTCATCGGCATGTCGTGCCGGCTTCCCGGTGGCATCGACTCTCCCGAGCGCCTGTGGGAGTCGCTCCTGCGGGGCGATGACTTGGTCACCGAGGTTCCGCCCGACCGGTGGGATGCCGACGAATACTACGACCCGGAGCCCGGGGTGCCCGGTCGGTCGGTGTCGAAGTGGGGCGCGTTCATCGACGACGTCGCCGGCTTCGACGCCGAATTCTTCGGTATCAACGAACGCGAGAGCACCGCGCTCGATCCGCAGCATCGACTGTTGCTCGAGACCTCCTGGGAGGCCATGGAGCACGCGGGCCTCACGCAGGATGCGCTGGCCGACTCGTTGACGGGGGTGTTCGTCGGACTGACGCATGCCGACTACCAGATGCTGGCCGCAGATGCTCAAGCCCTGGAGGCGGCATACGGCTTCAGCGGCAACAACTTCAGCCTGGCGTCCGGGCGGATCGCCTACGCGCTCGGGGTGCACGGCCCGGCGCTCACAGTGGACACCGCATGCTCGTCCGGCCTGACCGCAGTACATCTGGCATGCCGCAGCCTGCACGAGGGAGAGAGTGATCTCGCCCTGGCCGGCGGCGCCACCTTGGCGTTGGACCCGCGCAAGTTCGCCTCAGGTTCAGCCGAGGGGATGCTCTCGGCGACCGGACGCTGCCACGCCTTCGATGCCGCGGCCGACGGGTTCGTAGGTGGCGAAGGCTGCGTGATGGTGTTGCTCAAGCGGTTACCCGACGCACTGCGCGACGGAGACCGGATCCTGGCCGTGGTGCGCGGCACGGCCGCAAATCAAGACGGTCATACCGTGAACATCGCGACGCCGTCGGATGCCGCACAGACCGCGGTGTACCGGGCGGCGTTGGCCGCGGCCGGGGTTGACCCCGCCACCGTCGGCATGGTCGAGGCGCACGGCACCGGCACGCCGGTGGGAGACCCGATCGAATACTCCAGTCTGGCCAAGGTGTACGGCGTCGACGGCCCCTGTGCACTCGCATCGGTGAAGACGAACATGGGGCACGCCCAGGCAGCCTCCGGAGCCATCGGGCTGATCAAGGCGGTCCTCGCGGTGCAGCACGGCGTGGTTCCGCAGAACCTGCATTTCGTTCGGCTGCCCGATCAGCTTGCCGAGATTCACACCAATCTTTTTGTGCCCCAGGCGACAACGCCTTGGTGCACCAACGGACATCACCCCCGGCGGGCGGCGGTGTCATCGTATGGGCTGTCCGGGACCAATGTGCACGCCATCCTTGAGCAGGCACCGGTACCGGCATCTCAACCCACAGCTGCAGACGCGCCATCCCCGTCCATCGCGGCGCCGATGCTGTTCCCGCTGTCGTCCACGTCTGCCGACGAACTGCGCAACACCGCGGGCCGGCTCGCCGACTGGGTGCAGGCACACGAGGATGTCGCCCTGCCGGACCTGGCGTACACCTTGGCGCGCCGGCGCGGACACCGGCCGGTGCGCACCGCCGTCAGCGCGGACAGCCGACCGGAACTCATTGCAGCGTTGCGTGAGGTCGCCGGAGGCGACACTCCCTATCAAGCAGCCGTCGGGCGCGACGACCGCGGACCGGTCTGGGTGTTCTCCGGGCAGGGTTCGCAATGGGCGGGAATGGGCGCCGAGCTCTTGGCGACCGAACCGGTGTTCGCCGCCACGGTGGCACAGGCCGAGCCGATCATTGCCGCCGAGTCCGGATTCTCGGTGACCGAGGCGATGTCGGTGGCGGACGTCGTCACCGGTCAGGATCGGTTGCAGCCGACCTTGTTCACCATGCAGGTCGCCATGGCCGCCACCATGAAGGCGCACGGGGTGCGGCCCGGTGCCGTCATCGGTCACTCCCTCGGCGAGGCCGCTGCTGCTGTCGTCGCGGGGGCGCTGTCGTTGGAGGACGGACTGCGCCTCATCTGCCGCCGGTCGCGGCTGATGTCCCGGATTTCCGGCAAGGGTGCCACCGCAGCGGTGGAGTTACCTGCCAAGCAAGTACTTTCGGAGTTGACCGGCCGTGGCATCAACGATGTCGTGGTGGCGGTGGTGGCTTCGCCACAGTCCACCGTGATCGCCGGCACCACGGAAAAGGTGCGCGATCTGGTAGCGGACTGGGAACAACGCGGGGTGATGGCTCGCGAGGTTCCCGTCGATGTCGCCTTCCACTCGCCACAGGTTGAGCCGATCGTCGGAGATCTGGCCGAGGCGCTCGCCTACCTCGAACCGATGACACCGGAGATCCCGTTCTATTCGGCGACCTTGTTCGACCCGCGCGAGCAGCCGGTGTGCGATGCCGCCTACTGGGTGACCAACATGCGCCGGATGGTGCGTTTCGCCACCGCGGTACAAGCCGCGCTGGAGGACGGCTACCGCGTGTTCGCCGAGCTCTCGCCACATCCGCTGCTCACCCGGGCCCTCGAACAGACCGCTGCCGGCCGCGAAACGCCGATGGCCGCGCTGGCCGCGATGCGCCGGCAGCTTGCGATGCCGAATGGACTGCGGGGACTCCTGATTGATCTCCACAGTGCCGGCGCAGCCGTCGACTTCTCTGTCGCCTGCCCCGACGGTCAGCTGGTGGAGGCACCACTGCCGACGTGGACACACCGCCGACTGTGGCTCAGCGGCGGTGGTCAGGAGCATCCGACCCATGGCGGTTGCTCCATCGCAGTTCACCCGCTGCTGGGCGCCAACGTCCGGTTGCACGAGGAACCGGAACGCTACGTGTGGCAGGCAGACGTCGGCACCGCTGCCCAGCCGTGGCTCGCCGATCATCAAATACGTACTGTCGCAGTGCTTCCGGGTGCGGCGTACTGCGAGATGGCGCTGGCAGCGGCCAGTGCCGTGCTCGGTGCGGCTTCCGAAGTCCGTGACATCCGGTTCGAGCAGGCGCTGCTTCTCGACGAACAGACCGTGGTCGGAGCCTCAGCTTCGGTGTCGTCTCCGGGACTTGCCGCGTTCACCGTGGAGACCGACGAGGAGGGCCGGCAAGCGCGGCACGCGACCGCGGTCCTGCACACCGCGGTGGACGAGCAACCGCCTGCGTACGACATGTCCGCCGTCATCACCGCCCATCCCTGCGACGAGGATGGCGCCGAGGTGCGTGATCGCGTGGGCCGGCACGGCATTCAGTACGGACCCGCATTCACCGGTCTGGTCACCGTACTCACCGGCGAGGCCGAGGCCCGCACGGTGCTCGCCGAGGTTGCACTCCCCCGCTCGATCCGCTCCCAGCAGGACGCGTACGGAGTGCATCCGGCACTTCTGGATGCCTGCTTCCAATCGGTCGAGGCACATCCTGAGGTTCAGGCACTCGGCGGGGACGTGCTGGGGTTGCCCCTGGGCGTGCGACGGCTACGCAGCTACGGCTCGGCTCGCAATGCGCACTACTGCCACACGCGATTGATCAAGGCCGATGCCACCGGTATCGAGGCCGACATCGATGTGCTCGACAAGGACGGCACAGTCCTGCTGACCGTGCAGGGACTTCGCCTGGGCACCGGTGCCTCCGCCAGCGGACACGATGACCAGGTTTTCAGCGAACGGCTGCTGACCGTCGAGTGGCGACAACGGGAGCTACCTGAGGTGGAATATGCCGAAGCCGGGTCCTGGCTTCTCATCGGCGCCTCCGACGGTCCCGACGTGGTCGCCGACAAGTTGAGCAGCATCCTGAAAGACCGCGGCGCACAGTGCACCACGATGAGTTGGCCCGATCAAGCCGACGACTCACTGACCTGCGCACAGCTCGCCAACCATTTGCGGGCCGGTCAATTCACCGCCGTGGTGGTCCTGACGTCGCCGAACAACGGTGACCACAACGACCAGTCGCCATTGCTGGGTCGCGAGTACGTGCGCCATATGGTGCATATCGCCCGCGAACTACCGGAGATGAGCGGGGAACTACCTCGTCTGTACGTCGTGACCCGTAACGCCCAGACGGTGGTGGCCGGTGATGTGGCCAATCTCGACCAGGCCGAGCTACGAGGCCTGATCCGGGTCATCGGTACCGAACATCCGCACCTGACCGCCACCCAGATCGATGTCGACGAGGCCACCGACGTGGATCAGTTGGCACAGCAGCTGCTCAGCGGATCCGACGAGGACGAAACCGCGTGGCGCAATGGCCGGTGGTATATCGCACGGTTGTGCCTCGCCCCGCTGCGCCCCGAGGAGCGGCAGACCACCGTCGCCCATCTCGAACGCGACCGGATGCGGCTGCAGATCCGTAACCCGGGTGACCTGGAGTCGATGGAACTTGTCGCCTGCGAGCATGTTCCGCCAGGACCGGGGCAGATAGAGGTCGCTGTCAGCGCATCAAGCATCAACTTCGCCGACGTGCTCGTCGCCTTCGGTCGATATCCCGCCTTCGACGGACACCTGCCCCAACTCGGTATCGACTTCGCCGGAGTGGTCACCGCGGTCGGGCCCGACGTGACCGACCACAAAGTCGGTGATCGGGTCGGAGGTCTGTGTGCCGACGGATGTTGGGGCACGTTCGTCACCTGCGACGCACGCCTGGCTGCCACCTTGCCGGCCGGCCTGACTGACGCCGAGGCGGCCGCACTGACCATTGCGACCGCCACCGCCTACTACGGGCTCAACGATATGGCCCGGATCAAGTCCGGTGACAAGGTGCTGATCCACTCCGCCACCGGCGGGGTCGGCCAGGCGGCGATGGCCATCGCCCGCGCTGCCGGTGCGGAGATCTTCGCCACCGCCGGTAGCGAGCAGCGTCGACAACTGCTGCGCGACATGGGTGTTGAGCATGTGTACGACTCGCGGAGCCTGGAGTTCGCCGATCGGATCCGTCAGGACACCGATGGCTATGGCGTAGACATCGTGCTGAATTCGGTGACCGGTGCGGCCCAGCGGGCCGGTCTCGAACTGCTCTCATTCGGTGGGCGATTCGTGGAGATCGGCAAGCGGGATATCTACGGCGACAGCAGGTTGGGACTCTTCCCCTTCCGGCGCAACCTGTCGTTCTACGCCGTCGATCTGGCGCTGATGTCCGTCAGCCATCCGGACCGGCTCCGGGAGTTGCTGGAAACGGTGTATCTGCTGACCGCGGAGGGTGATTTGCCGATGCCGGAGGTCACCCACTACCCACTCGCCGACGCTGCCAACGCGATTCGCATGATCAGCGGCGCGCAGCACACCGGCAAGCTCGTGCTCGACATTCCACACACCGGTTCGAGTCGGCTCGTGGTTCCGCCGTCCCAGGTGCAGGTGTTCCGGCCCGACGGCGCGTACATCGTCACCGGTGGCCTCGGAGGCTTGGGGCTGTTCATCGCCGAGAAGATGGCGGCCGGCGGATGTGGTCGGATCGTGCTGTCCTCACGGACACAGCCGACCGCCCGGGCATCGGAGATCGTCGAGCGCATCCGCGCCACCGGCGTCGACGTGCTCGTCGAGTGCGGCGACATCGCCGAGTCCGGCACCGCAGAGCGGTTGGTGGCAGTGGCGACCGCCGATGGGCATGCAGTCCGCGGCATATTGCACGCGGCGGGTGTGATCGAGGATGCCGCACTGACCAACATCACCGATGAGCTCATCGAGCGAGACTGGGCGCCAAAGGTTTACGGCGCCTGGAATCTGCACACGGCCACCGCGGACCAGCCTTTGGACTGGTTCTGTTCGTTCTCGTCGGCGGCCGCACTGGTCGGTTCCCCTGGGCAGGGCGCCTACGCTGCCGCCAACAGCTGGTTGGATGCCTTCAGCTTGTGGCGCCGATCCCAGGGGTTGCCCGGCACAGCCATCGCATGGGGCGCCTGGGGGCAGATCGGCCGCGGTACCGCACTCGCAGAGGGCGCCGGAATCGCCATTACTCCTGACGAGGGCGCGTATGCGTTCGAGGCGGTGCTGCGTCACGACCGCGCGTACACCGGATACGCGCCGATCGCGGGCGCACCCTGGTTGAGCGTGTTCGCAGAACGCAGCCCCTTCGGCGAGGCATTCCGATCAGCCAGCCAAAGCTCAACGGGGACAAGCAAATTGCGTGCCGAACTCGACGATCTTACGCAAGACGAGTGGCCTGCCAAGTTGCGGCATGTGATCTCCGACCAGGTGAGCGTGATCCTGCGCCGCAGCGTCGATCCCGACCGGCCACTGTCCGAATACGGCATGGACTCGCTGGGAGCGCTCGAGCTGCGTACCCGCATCGAGAACGAAACGGGAGTGCGGATCTCTGCCACCGGCATCACGACCATTCACGGTTTGGCGGAGCTGTTGTGCGAGAAGCTACAACCAGTCGATGCTGCCTGATCATGGACGAGTGCACTCAGGGCATCGTGGACATGCCGAGGGCCGGCCCGAACGCCTCGTGGCTGTCGCGGCGGTTGCAGACCGACCGGTTGGAGTATCTGGATCGCGACGACGTCGACGACCTGAAGCAGAAGGTGGTGCGCGCAATCGATCGGGGCGGGCGCCGCCCACGGTTCGGGACCTACGAAAAGTACGCTCGGATAACGCTGGACGAAGTGTCCGACCGGCCCGCACCCAGAATCCTCGAGCTGGGGTCTGGCCTCGGCGGGCTGTCACGCAAGCTGCTGGAGTTCCACCCCAGCGCCCAGGTGACCATCACTGACATCGATCCATCGTTCGTCGCAGGCATCGCCGCCAGCGACCTGGGCAGCCACCCCCGTGCCACGGTCCGGGTCATGGATGCCACGGCAATCGACGCTCCGGACAGATATTTCGACCTCGCGCTATTCGCGCTGTCCTTGCATCACCTGCCACCTGAACTGGCCACCCGAGTCTTCGCCGAAGGGACGCGCGCCGCCAGGAAATTGCTGATCATCGACGTCCACCGCCCATCTCCACCTGTGCACTTGGCGATGCTGGCCGCGGTGCTGCCGTTCACCCGGGTCGCGGCGATCCACGACGCGGTGATCAGCGGCCTGCGCGCCTACAGTCCTTCGGCCATACGGGCCCTCGCCCACCATGCCGACCCGACTATCGCCATCGAATTCCGTGACCACCGAACAGGTCCGACGGTGGTGCTGGCAGGCCGACCTCAGCAAACCTTGTCGAAACCCCACGGGAGCCAGATCGACTGAGTTGACGCTGTTGCGCGATGAGCCACCGGTCGCTCGTCGGACCGTCTCGTACGGCAAAGAGCCGGCCACCTCTTCCTGCGCGGATCTTCGGCTCAGATACGTTATAGAACAACTGAATTACGTTCCTGTTTCATCGATCGGACGGCTGCATCGACCGCATCCGCCCGACCGGCCGATGCCGGTGAACCCAAGCCTTCGACTTACGTCACCCGCCAATCCGTAGACTGCGCGCGGAATATTCCAAGAATCCACCTAGCAAATATGTCAAGACGGGTAGCATCTCGGCTATGTGGGGGTCGTTGGCCGTACTGGCACTCTTGACGACGATCAATCCTGTGCGCCTCGGCCTCATCCTGCTGGTGCTCTCCCGGCCACGGCCGATGAAGAATCTGCTCGCCTATTGGACGGGCGCCCTGATGGTCGGGCTTCTCACCCTCCTCGTTCCCTTGATCTTGCTCCACGCAACACCGTCGTCCGCCGCGTTCGTGCAGAGCTTCGCGCACCCGACCAAGAGCCTGGTCGCCCAGCGCACTGCGATCGGCGTGGGCGCGGCGTTGCTGTTGATCGCCGCAATGGTCGTTGTGCACTCGTTGGTACGGACGCCGAGCCGCAACGTTGCGCCCCTGAACCCGGATCCGGACGGCACAACCAAAACTTCGACACTGCTCCTCGATTCATCGGTCCCACCCGTACTCCGACGACTCCTGCGCCCCTCACAAGACGCAGGCACGGCAGACGAATCGCTGGTGCGTCGGCTACTCGACAAGGCGCGGAGCGCGTGGCAGGACGGAAATCCGTGGATCTCCTTCTTCATCGGCGTCTGGTTTCTTCCACCGCTGGACGGGGTGTTCTTCGCGCTCGGCATCGTCATCGCCTCGGGAGCATCCACCGGCGTTCAATTCATCGCCCTCGTCGTGTTCGTCATCGGTGTGCTCACCGTCGAGGAGATCATTCTGGTCAGCAACCTGTTCGCGCCGGAGCGGACTCAGTCGGTACTGCTTCGGGTTCACGACTGGGCGCGGCTTCACCGCCGCAAGTTCGTCGCAGCCATCCTGACGGTGGTCGGGCTCTCACTGGTTGCTCGGGGCCTGGGCGGCCTCTGAGCTGATTCCCGAAACCATCCCTGACGCGCTCGGTATCATCTTCTCGGCATCGATAACGAAGGTTGTTCTGTCGAACGGGATCACATGTGTGCACACGTCGAACGGTTGGAATTTCAAGCGGAGGCACGCCAGCTGCTGGAGCTGCTGGTTCACTCGGTCTACTCACACAAGGACTCCTTTCTTCGAGAGCTGATCTCGAACGCATCGGATGCGCTGGACAAACTCCGCCTCGAAACGATGCGGAACAAAGACCTGAACGTCGACGCGTCTGACCTTCACATCGACATCGAGGTGGGTCAGGATCCACGGACCCTGATCATCCGCGACAACGGCATCGGTATGACACATGACGAAGTCGTGGACCTGATCGGCACTCTCGCCAAGTCAGGTACCGGGGAGCTGCGCCGGCGCTTACGGGAGAGCAAGAAAGCGGCCGATTCCGAGGAGTTGATCGGCCAGTTCGGCGTCGGTTTCTACTCGACGTTCATGGTGGCCGACGAGGTCGAGTTGCTCACCTGCAAAGCAGGTGAGAGTGGCGGCACCCGTTGGGTGTCCAGCGGGGACGGCACGTACACGATCGAGTCAGTCGACGAGGCGCCACAGGGCACCTCGGTCATCCTGCGCCTCAAGCCCGAAGACGTCGACGATCAGCTGCCCGACTACACCGCCGAGTGGAAGATCCGGGAACTCGTCAAGAAGTACTCCGATTTCATCGCCTGGCCCATCCGGATGCAGGTAGAGCGACGTACGCCCGCCTCCGAAGAGGGTGCCGAAGAAACCGTAACTGTCGAGACAGAGACGCTCAACTCCGGCAAGGCGTTGTGGGCCAGGCCGAAAGAAGAAGTCTCCGAAGAGGAATACCAGGAGTTCTACAAGCACATCGCACACGCTTGGGACGATCCGCTGGAGATCATCACGATGAAGGGCGAGGGCGCCTTCGAGTATCAGGCGTTGTTGTTCATCCCCTCGCACGCCCCGTTCGACCTGTTCACCCGGGATGCCAAGACCGGGATACAGCTGTACGTCAAACGCGTCTTCATCATGGGCGACTGCGACGAGCTGATTCCGGGATATCTGCGGTTCGTCAAGGGCGTGGTCGATGCCCAGGACATGTCGCTGAACGTTTCTCGGGAGATCCTTCAGCAGGATCGGCACATCACGGTCATCCGGCGTCGGCTGACCAAGAAGGTCCTCTCGACGATCGGCGACCTGCAGACAGCGCGCCCCGAGGACTACCGGACGTTCTGGAACCAGTTCGGCGCAGTCCTCAAAGAGGGCTTGGTACACGACCTGGACAACCAGGACACGGTCCTTCGCCTGTCATCCTTCGCCTCGACGCACAGCGACGAGGACCTCACCACGCTGGACGAATACGTCGAGCGCATGAAGGAGAGGCAGAGCCAGATCTTCTATGCCACTGGGCCGTCGCGCGAACAGCTCCTGAAGTCGCCGCACCTGGAGGCATTCAAGGCCAAGGGCTACGAGGTGCTGTTACTCACCGACCCGGTCGACGAGATCTGGGTCGGCTCGGTCCGGGAATTCGACGGCAAGCCACTGCAGTCGGTGGCCAGGGGCGAGGTGGACCTCGACTCCGAGGACGAGAAGGCGGCGCACGAGGCCGAGCGAGAGGAACAGCAGCGCGATTTTGCCGATCTGCTCACTTGGCTGAAAGAGACGTTGAACGATCAGGTCTCGGAAGTCCGGCTGTCAACGCGCCTGACCGAATCTCCGGCCTGCCTGATCACCCCGAGCTTCGGTATTACCCCAGCGCTCGCGCGCATGTACCGAGCATCCGGTCAGGAGGTCCCGGTCGGCAAGCGGATTCTCGAGATCAATCCGGACCATCCGCTCATCACCGCATTGCAACAGGCGCACAAGGGCCGCCCGGACGCTTCCTCGGATGCCGGTGAACTCGCCGAGACCGCCGAATTACTCTATGGCACAGCCCTGCTCGCCGAAGGCGGCGAGCTCGCGGATCCGGCGAAATTCGCCGCGCTACTCGCGGACCGGCTGGCCCGCACGGTGTAGCCCCGGATCACCGGAGCTAGAAGCTCTCCAGCGCTCGCTTGAGTTGTCCGCCGTAATCGCCCAGCGATGCGGCGGCAAGCATCTCGAAATGCGTGCAATCGACCGAATGTGCGGTGATCTCACCGGTGACGTATGGCCGCCAGCTCTGCAAATGGGACCGCATCGCCCTTCGGTTTCGCATGTCGCGCCACCGCGATCTGATCCTCGCGCGTTCGTTGTCATCGTTTCGGTGCCGCACGGCGGAGAAAATGACGACATCGCCGTCGAACACCTGCGGCCGGTGTTCCAGAAGGCGCAACTGGTTCGCACTGAGGCATTTGACCATGAATTCGACCAGCGCCTTGGCAGGGGGCATGAAACCCGACGCTTCGCCTTGTTCGACGATCTCCTCCGCCCGTCGGTAGCTGAGTGGCCGTCGATGCACTGGGACGTCAATTCGGTTCGCGCCCAACAGGTACTCCAGCACCAGCCCCTCGGCCAACGCATGATTCTTCGCGACGGTCCGGTAGGCGCCGGCCCGCAATCCACGAGCCTTGTTCACGTTCAATGCCGCGTCCATCAGGATGAGGCGTTCAACCTTGCACCCGCGACGTTGAAGCTCGATGGCGACCTCGTGCGCGAGGACGCCTCCGAATGACCACCCGAGAAGCTTGTACGGCCCATCGGGATAGCGGGCTTGGATCCGGTCTGCGTAGCTGGCCGCCATGCTCCGTATTGACGTCGGCTCGGCTTCGGCACCTGCTGGAACCTGATTGAGTCCGGTGACGGGACCTTCGACATAGTCGCCGAGGGCCCGGTACGACCAGCTCAGCCCGAAACCGTCATGTATACAGCACAACGGAACGCCTGGGCCCTCCTTGAGAACGTCTACCGGCACCACTTCCTGTTCGCTGTCGGCGCTTCCCAGTTGCCTTGCAAGGCTTCGCACCGATGGGGAGTCGAACATGACGCGTACCGCCATGTGGGTATCCAAGGCCTTGTTTATCGCGGCAACGGCTCTCATCGCCGACAACGAATCCCCGCCGAGATCAAAGAACGAATCGTCGATGCCAACCCGCTCCAGCCCCAGCACGTCGGCGTACACGCCGGCCAGGATCTGCTCGGCAGGAGTTGTCGGAGCCCGATACGCGGCCGCGGAGTACTCCGGCGCCGGGAGCGCACGGGTATCGAGCTTTCCGTTGGATGTCAGCGGCAACGCGTCCACCACCACCACGGCGGACGGAACCATGTAGGCCGGGAGACGCTCGGCGAGCGCAGTCCGCACGTCGTCCGGGTCGGTGGTGCCGGTAACCGATTCGGTGACGTAGCCGACCAGCCTCTTGTCGCCCGGCCGGTCCTCGCGGGCGATCACCGCCGCCTGATCGACCCCGTCCAAACTGGCCAGCACACTGTGGATTTCACCCAACTCGATGCGGTAGCCACGAATCTTGACCTGCTCGTCAGCCCGGCCCAGGTATCGAAGCTGGCCATCGGAGCCCCACCGCACCAAGTCCCCGGTGCGATACATCCGCCCCCCGGGCTTGCCGAACGGACAAGCCACAAACCGCGACCCGGTCAACCCGGGACGGCCCAGATACCCGCACGCTACGCCGCGGCCTGCGACGTACAACTCGCCCACCACGCCCACCGGTACCGGTCGCAACCATTGATCCAGCACGAACAGAGCCGTGGTCGACACGGGTGCACCGATCGGGACAGCGACCGGTCCCGGCGCTCCGGCCTTCTGCAACGGGGCACTCATCGACGCGTACACCGTCGCCTCGGTGGGCCCGTAGGCATTGATCACCACCCGGCCCGGTGCCCAGCGCTCCACCACTTCGGCCGGGCAGGCTTCACCGCCCAGCAACAAGGCGGCCGACCCCAAACCCTCCGGGGAGAGCGCCGCCACCGCCGACGGGGTCTGCGTCAGCACATTGACCTGCTCGGTGACCAACAGATCGTGGAAGTCCTCGGGTGAGACGGCCACGTCTTCGGGTACCACCACGAGCCGCCCACCCGTCAGGAGCGCCGCCCAGATCTCCCACACCGAGAAGTCGAACGCGTACGAATGGCACTGCGTCCAGGCTTGACTCGGCGGCAATCCGGCCGGCATCGACGCTGCCAGGTGCGTCAGATTGTGGTGGGTGACGGCCACGCCTTTCGGCGTGCCCGTGGTGCCCGACGTGTAGATCAGATAGGCGATATCGGTGGCATCCGGGGGCGGCAGGGGCGTACCCGGATAGCTCTCGATACGAGCATCGCCGATGTCGATGACCGGCAGGTCGAACTCGTCCAATCGGCCGGCGAGTTCCGCCGTGGTGATCGCTGTCGACGGCGCGGCATCGGTCATCATGAACTGGATCCGCGCATCCGGCACCACCGGGTCAATCGCGAGGTATGCCGCCCCCGACTTGACTACGGCCAGCATCGCCACGATCGCCTCGGCGCTGCGGTTGAACAACAGCGCCACGCAGTCTCCCGGGCCAACACCGCGGCCGGATAGCAAGTGCGCCAACCGATTCGATACCTCGTCCAGCTCGCGGTAGGACATCGAGCGACCCTCGAACCTCACCGCCAAGGCCCGCGGAGAGCCGGACACCTGCTGGGCGAACAACTCCGGAACGGACACCGACTGCGCGGACTCGGCCAACACCGCCCGGTTGCCCACGTCATCGATCAGAACCCGCTCACCGTCGTCCAGCACGTCCACCGACGACAATCGACGGGTCGGGTCGATGGTCAGTGCCACCACCACCCGTCGCAGGCGGTCGATCATGCTCTGGATGCTGGCTGCGTCGAACACATCCGTGCGGAACTCCACCATGCCGCCGATCCCAGCGCGTTCGCCGTCCTCGGTGAAACGTTCCTCCAGTGAGAACGCCAGATCCATCCGCGCCGAATGGGTATCGGAGGACAGCGGACTGAGGTGCACGTCGTCGAGCAGTGAGGCTGCGGCCGACTCGTTGGTGTCCTTAACGGCAAAGTTCTGCCACGCGAACATCACCTGGATCAGCGGGTGGTGGGTGAGGCTACGGCTGGGGTTCAATCGATCCACCAACACCTCGAACGGCACATCCTGATGCTCGTAGCTGGCCAGGCTGCGGGCGCGAACCTGCTCCAACACCGCCGCCACCGTGGGATCGCCGGTCAGATCCACTCGCAACACCAAGGTGTTGACGAAGAAGCCCACCAGACCGTCCAAGGCCGGGTCCCGCCGTCCGGCGATCGGAAAACCAACCGCCACATCGTTGCTGGCGCTCAGTTTCGACAACAGGATCGCCAAGGCCGCTTGCATCACCATGAAACTGGTAGCGTCATGCTGGCGGGCCAGCAGGGCAATCCGCTCTTGCAGCTCGGCGGTCCAGTCCACCGCCACACTGGCGCCCCGGTAATCGGCTACCGGCGGATAGGGACGATCGGTTGGTAACTCCAGCCGTTCGGGCAGCCCGGCCAAGACCTGCTCCCAATGGGTCACCTGCCCAGCGATCACACTGTCTGCGTCGGCCAAATCCCCCAGGTGCTCACGCTGCCACAGGGTGTAGTCGACGTACTGCACCGGCAACGGCACCCAGTCGGGGACCCGACCGGCGCACCGGCTGGCATACGCAATTCCGATGTCCTGCAACAAGGGCCGGATCGACGAACCGTCGGCGGCGATATGGTGCACCACAACAACCAGCACATAGTCGTCGGGTCCGGTACGGAAAACCTTTGCTCGTAAAGGAATTTCGTCCGCCAGATCGAAACTGTGGCCCACCTCGGCGCCGATGGCTTCAGTCAATCGCTCTGCGGTCCATTCGCAGGCATCGACGATCTCCCATCCGAATTCCACCCGCTCGGCGGGCAGTATCACCTGTTGCGGAACGCCGTCGGGGGCGGCGAACACCGTGCGCAGACTCTCATGACGGACCACCACATCGCCGAGCGCCGCGCCCAGCGCCACGGTATCCAACGCACCACTCACTCGGTACGCGGCAGGCATGTTGTACACCGGTGAGGGCCCTTGCAATTGGTCCAGGAACCAGAGCCGCTGCTGGGCGTAGGACAACGGAAGTACAGGCGGTCGCTCCCGGGCGGTCAACGGTGGGCCCGTGCGTACGGCGGCATGAGTGGTGATCCACTCGGCCAATGTGGCGACACTGGGCGCGTCGAACAAGGCCCGGATGGGGACGTCGACACCCAGTTCGACCCGGGCGCGGGCGATCAGGCGGGTGGCGGAAAGCGAATGCCCCCCAAGATCGAAGAAGCTGTCATCGATGCCGACCCGTGTGACACCCAGGACTTCGCTGAACAGGTTGGCCAACAACCGTTCCCGTTCGTCACGCGGTGCCCGATACGCCACGCCGCTGCTGAACTCCGGCGCCGGCAGCGCCCGGCGATCGAGCTTGCCGTTGACAGTAAGCGGTAGTGAATCCAGCACCATGATCGCCGCGGGCACCATGTAATCCGGCAACCGACCACTGGCGAAGCTGCGCAACTCGGCCACTCGTTCGATCGCCGCCGGGTCGTTGACGTACCCGGCGAGGGATCCGACCGGTGCACTGGGGAGGTAGACGTCTGACAACGTCGGGAGCGCACCGTCCGGATCCCCGGGGTAGGTGTAGACGATGTCCACCAGCCCAGCCGTCGAAGACCACGTCACCGCTGTGCGGTAACCCAGCTTCTGTCCCAACCGGTGGCACTGGTGCGGCAATGGCGCGTCGATGGATGCTGCGGTGCCGGGACGCAATTCACTGACCGTAGCTCGATCGCCGGCCTCGGCGAGGGCTCGCGCCATGGCCACTTCAGACCAGATCCCTGCGTGTGGCACCCCCGTCACGCGGAGCTCCGGCAGCTCCCGAGATTGCAGGTATTCACCAAGTGCGGCCAGGCCATCGAAGCGCTGCCAGGATTCGGATGGCAGGTCGGCAACCGAGCGCACCGGCGCCGGACCCTTGCGCAACACCACCTCGTACCGGTAGCGGCTCAGCTCATTGACCGCATGCATGTGCTTGAGCTGCACCTCCACCGCGGCGATGTCGGGCACGTGTTGCGGCAGCGCTGCGAAGAACTCCGGAGCGCACAGCAGTTCCTGCTCGGCAAGCATCTCCCGGCGCACCCGCTCGGCCACCGCGGCTGCGTCGTCATCGCAACTCGGGTCGGCGCACACCACACCGGTGGTGAAGGCGCGCAACAACGACAGGTTGCGCACATCGCCGAGGAACAGGGCACCGCCGGGCGCCAGTGACCGCATCGCCACTGCGATGACGTCCAGCAGGTAACCCGCGCTCGGGAAGTACTGAATGACCGAGTTGAGCACCACCAGGTCGAAGTGCTCCGGCGGTAGCCCGTCACCCTCATCGGCCGGCTGCACCCGCAAACGCACCCGATCGCCCCACGCCTGCCCGGCCACCCCGGCCTGCAGGGTCTGAATCGTGGGCGCGGAAAAGTCTGTGCCCCAGTACTCGACGCAGGCCGGGGCCACTTGCGTGAGCACCAGTCCTGACCCGACACCGATCTCGAGTACCCGTCGCGGCCGCAGGGCCAGAATCCGGTTCACGGTGTCCGAACGCCAGTCCCGCATCTCTGGCAATGGAATCGGATCGCCGGTGTAGCTGCTGTTCCAGCCGCCGAAGTCCTCGCCCAATTCGGTTGGCGTGCCTTCTGTGAACGACTCGCCGGTATACAGCCCGCCGTAGACGCCCTGCCACTGCTCCACCAGCTGCTCTTCTCGCGCCGGCTCACGGACCAGCATCATCTCCTTGTCCAGCACGACGTAACTCACCAACTGCTTGTCGCTGGTCGTCGCACCCGCGCCCGCGATGGACGTGGCGGTGTGGGCGACGGTCACCGCCTGGGCCACCCGCGGGTCAGCCGCGAGTACAGCCGTGATTTCGCCGAGTTCGATGCGGTAGCCACGGATCTTGACCTGCTCGTCGGCACGCCCGCCGTAGCGCAACTGACCGTCACCGCCCCAGGACACCAGATCCCCGGTGCGGTACATGCGGGCTCCGGGAGCGCCGAAGGGGCAGGCTACGAAACGCGACGCGGTCAATCCGGTCCGACGCACATAGCCCACCCCGACACCGCGACCGGCCACGTACAACTCACCGACCACCCCGGGAGGTACGGGACGCAACCAGCGGTCCAACACGAACAGCGCCGCACCCGGCACCGGCAGGCCGATCGGCACCACCCCACTACCGGTCTGCAACGGAGCGCTGATGGTGGCGTACACCGTCGTCTCGGTCGGGCCGCAGCCATTGATCATCACCCGGCCCGGACCCCACCGGTCCACCACCTCCGGCGGACACGCCTCAGCGGCGACCATCAACACCGCCACCGACTCCAGCCCCACCGGTGAGAGCATCCCCACCGCCGACGGCGTCTGACTCAGCACCGTCACCTTCTCGTCGACCAACAGCGCATGCAGCTCCAGCGGCGAGCGCGTGACCTGCTCGGGCACGACCACCAGACGGCCACCGTGAAGCAACGCGCCCCAGATCTCCCACACCGAATAGTCGAAGGCCAAGGAAGAACACGCCGTCCACACGTGCTCCGAGCCCAACTCCACACCAACGTCGAGGCGATCGAACAGCCGCGTCACATTCTGATGGGCAACCGCCACGCCCTTCGGGACACCCGTCGTGCCCGATGTGTAGATCACGTACGCCACGTCGTCGGGCGCCGGACCGATCAACGCGGTCGCCGGCTGCGCCTCGATTCGAGGGTCATCGGCGTCCAGGACCGCAAGGCCGTGGCCGTCCAGCCGCTCAGCCAGGTCACCCGCACTGACTGCCGCCACCGGCCCGGCGTCGGCCAGCATGAACTCGACCCGGCCGTCGGGATGCATCGGATCGATCGGCAGATATGCCGCGCCCGTCTTGAGAATCGCCAGAATCGACACGATCGCCCGGTCCGACCGATTCAACAACAGGGCCACGAACTGGCCTGGGCGGGCACCGTGCTCGACGAGCAGATGTGCCAACCGATTCGACTCCTCGTCCACGTCCCGATATGTCCACGACCGGCCCTCGAACCGGACCGCCACTGCATCCGGTGAGCGCTGCGCCTGCGCAGCGAACAACGCCGGAATCGAAACCTCGGCCACCGGGTCGGTCAACACGTGGCGACGACCGAGATGATCGAGCCGCGCACATTCGGCAGGATCGAGCACATTCACCGATGACAACAATCGCGATGGGTCGGCCGTCATCGTCACCAGCACCCGATACAACCGGTCGACCATCGTTTCGATGGTCGCCGTGTCGAACACGTCGGTGCGGAATTCCACCGTTCCCCAGATCCCCGCCGGAGCATTGTCCGAGGTCCAGTGTTCTCGCAGGAAGAACACCAGATCCATGCGGGCGGAATGTGTTTGCGCCGCCAGCGGGGCGGCTTCGACATTGCCCAGGGTGAGCGTGGCCGCGGGGTCGTCATCCAGCCCGGGGAAGTTCTGCCAGGCGAACATCGCCTGGATCAGGGGGTGATGAGTCAGGCTGCGCGTCGGGTTGAGCCGCTCCACCAACACCTCGAACGGCACATCCTGGTTCTCGTAGGCGGCCAGGCTGCGGGCCCGCACCTGCTCCAACAACTCAGCGACGGTGGGATCTCCGCTCAGATCTACGCGCAGCACCAACGTGTTGACGAAGAAGCCGACCAGTTCATCCAGCGCCGGATCGCGTCGCCCGGCAATCGGGAAACCCACTGCCACATCGCTGCCTGCGCTCAACTCAGACAACAGCAGCGCCAGCGCAGCCTGCACCACCATGAAGCTGGTCGCATTGTTCTCCCGCGCCACCCGGGCAATCTTCTGCTGTAGCTCCGCCGGCCAATCGATCGCCACACTGGATCCGCGGTAATCGGCAACCGGCGGATAGGGCCGGTCGGTCGGCAACTCCAACAGCTCGGGCAGGCCGGACAACTGCTCTTCCCAGTACGCCACTTGCGCGGTGATCCGACTCCCGGGGTCGGTCAGGTCACCCAGATGCGCACGCTGCCAGAGCGTGTAATCGACATACTGCACCGGCAACGGAACCCAGTCGGGAGCCTGGCCTACGCACCTGGCGGCATACGCCATACCCAGATCACGAACCAACGGACCGATCGACCAGCCATCCGCGGCGATATGATGCACCACCGCCACAAGCACATGCTCCTGCTCATCCACCCGAAACAGCCTGGCCCGCATGGGAATCTCGGAGACAAGATCGAAATTGTGGCCCACTTCAGCACCGACGGCATCAGTCAACCGCTCTACAGGCCAGTCTCGGGCATCGGTGATCTGCCAGCCGAAATCAGCCTGGTCCGCGTCAACCACCACTTGCCGAGGCACGCCCTCGACCGCGGGGAACAGCGTGCGCAAACTCTCATGGCGGCCAACCACATCGGCCACTGCCGCCCTCAAGGCCTCAACGTCCAATGCCCCGCTGATGCGATACGCGGTGGGCATGTTGTAGGTGGCGATCTCGCCCTCGATGCGGTTGACGAACCACATCCGGTTCTGGGCATACGACAACGGCACCACCGTCGGCCGCTGTACGGCGGTCAACGCCGGCAATCCTCCGGAGCCCGCATCGATCCGCAGTGCCAACTCTGCCACCGTGGGTGCATCGAACAACGTGCGCACCGCGAGATCGACGTCCACGCTGCTGTTGATCGCAGCGATCAACCGCATGGCCGCAAGAGAATCTCCACCGAGGTCGAAGAACGAATCGTCGATCCCGACCCGCTGCAGTCCGAGTACCTGGGCATAGATGCCGGTCAAGATTTCTTCGACCGCGGTGCTCGGGGCTCGGTAGACATTACCGTCGGTGTATTCCGGCGCCGGCAGCGCATGCTTGTCCAGTTTGCCGTTGACTGTCAACGGCAAACACTGAAGCACCACCACTGCCGCCGGCACCATGTAACCCGGCAGTCGCTGCGAGAGCCCGGTGCGGATATCGGCGGGATCGACTGCACCGGAAGTAGTTTCGGTGACGTAGCCGACCAGCCGCTTATGTCCCGGCCGGTCCTCGCGCACGACCACCGCAGCCAGGGCAACTCCGTCGGCGGCCGCCAAAGCCATGTGGATCTCGCCCAATTCGATGCGGTAACCGCGGATCTTGACCTGCTCGTCAGCTCGGCCCAAGTACTGCAACTGCCCATCAGCGCCCCACCGCACCACATCCCCGGTGCGATACATCCGTATTCCAGGTCCGCCGAACGGACATGCCACAAACCGTGACCCGGTCAGTCCGGACCGGCCCAGATATCCCAGCCCGACACCATGACCGGCCACGTACAGCTCACCCACAACCCCCGGGGGCGCCGGACGCAACCACTGATCCAATACGAACAATGCCGCGCTGGTCACCGGTGCTCCGATCGGGACGACACCGGACCCTGGCACCAGCGGGGCACTGAATGTCACACCCATGGTGGTCTCCGTCGGCCCATAGGCGTTGATCATCATCCGCCCCGGTGCCCACTGATCCACCACCTCGGCGGGGCAAGCCTCACCGGCCACCATCAACGCCGTCGACTCCAAACCTTCCGGCGAGAGCATCGCCACCGCCGAGGGCGTGTGAGTCAGCACGCTGATCTGTTCCGCGACCAGCAGGTCATGGAAATCCTGCGGTGAAGCGACCACCGATTCCGGCACCACCACCAACCGGCCACCATGCAACAGCGCACCCCACATCTCCCACGCCGAGACATCAAATGCCAACGAATGGCAGAGCGGCCAGGCACCGCCCAGCGGTAGACCGATCTCCGACGAGAACAGCTGGGTGACATTTTTGTGAGTGATGGCCACCCCCTTCGGAACACCGGTGGTCCCCGAGGTGTAGATGACATACGCGATGTCATCGGCAGACGGCACCGGCAACGCGGCAGCCGACTCGACGCCAATCCTCGGGTCGTCGATATCGAGGACCGGCACAGCGCAGCCCTCCAGTCGATACGACAACTCGGCAGTGGTGATGACAGCAATCGGCACAGCATCTGCGACGACAAACGCGATCCGAGCATCCGGATGCATCGGATCGATCGGCAGATACGCCGCCCCCGACTTCAGCACAGCCAGGATCGACACCACCGCCTCGGCCGACCGCTCCAGGAGGAGCGCCACACACTGGCCAGGGCCCGCGCCGAGGTCAACCAACAAGTGCGCCAGCTGATTCGACGCCTCGTCGAGCTCCCTGTAGGTCATCGAACGACCGGCGTGGGTAACGGCCACCGCCTGTCCGGCTCGGGCCACCTGCTGCGCAAACACCACCGGAACCGATACCGGCCGGACCGCTTCGGCCAACATGGCGCGGTTGCCGAGCTTGTCCAGGAGCCGACGGTCCGGCTCATCGAGCATGTCTACCGACGACAGCTTCCGCGTCGGGTCTGCCGTCGTGGCCGTCAGCACCCGTTGCAGTCGGTCGATCAGCGTTTCGATGGTGACCGCGTCGTAAACATCCGTGCGGAACTCCACGTTTCCGCTGATCCCGGCGGGGTCCCCGGCGTCGTTGAAACGTTCGCCGAGGGAAAACAACAGATCCATCCGAGCAGTCCGGGTGTCCACTGGCAGCGCGCTGACCACCGCATCACCCAGGACAGACTCGGCGGTGCCGTCCCCGGCGAAGTTCTGCCAGGCCAATGTCACTTGAACCAACGGGTGATGGGCGAGGCTTCGGGTCGGGTTGAGCCGGTCCACCACCACCTCGAACGGGACATCCTGATGGTCATAGGCGGCCAGGGCGCGCTGGCGTACCTGAGCTATGAGGTCGGCAACGGTGGGATCTCCACCCACGTCGACCCGCAATACCAAAGTGTTGACGAAGAACCCCACCAGCTCATCGAGCGCGGGATCGCCGCGCCCGGCGATCGGGAATCCCACTGCCACATCGGGACTGGCGCTCAACTCCGCCAACAACGCCGCCAGCGCAGCTTGTACCACCATGAAACTGGTCGCATCATGTTCACGAGCTACCCTGCCGACCTGCTCCTGCAACTCCGCCGGCCAGTCGACCTTGGCACTCGCCCCGCGGAAATCGGCCACCGGTGGATATGGTCGATCGGTGGGAAGCTCCAGGCGCTCGGGCAGCCCGGCAAGCGCATCCTGCCAGTACGCCGCCTGGGCGGCGATGCGGCTGTCGCCGTCGTCGAGCTCTCCGAGGTGCGCCCGCTGCCACACCGCGTAATCCACGTACTGCACCGGTAATGGCGCCCAACCCGGCGCTTGGCCCGCACACCGACTGGCATAGGCCAGCTGCAGATCCGCTGTCAAAGGTGTCACCGACCAGCCGTCAGCGGCGATATGGTGCACCGCAACCACCAGGACATGCCGATCCTCAGCAATACGAAACAGGGTCGCCCGCAAGGGAATCTCGGCAGACAGATCGAACGTATGCCGCTGTACCGTGCCGATGGCCTCCTCCAGTAGTTCCGGTGACCAGTCGCAACAATCGATGACCTGCCAGCCGAAGTCAGCCTGATCAGCCGGTACCACCACCTGCTCTGGTATCCCGTCGACTGCAGTGAAGCAGGTGCGCAAGGTTTCCTGCCTGCCGACAACGTCGGCGAGCGCCTGGCCGAGAGCGTCCGCATCAAGGTGGCCATCGAACCGCAATGCCGCCGCCATGTTGTAAACCGGTGACGGACCTTGCAATTGGTCGAGGAACCACAGCCTCTGTTGGGCGAACGACAACGGGAGACCTACGGTTCGGTCGACCGCGACCAGTGGTTCACGCCCGCCCGAACCACCGGCGCCGACGCGCGCCGCCAGCTCGACCACCGCGGGCGCCTCGAACACTGCGCGCACGGCAAGATCGGCGTCCAGGCTGCTGTTGATCGCGTTGATCAACCGTGTGGCCGACAGCGAGTCGCCACCGAGATCGAAGAAGGAGTCGTCGATCCCGACTCGCTCCAACCCCAGGACCTGGGCGTAGATGCCGGCCACAATCTCCTCGACAGCAGTGGTCGGGGCACGGTAGCTGTCACGATCGGTGTATTCCGGCGCCGGGAGGGCGCGCTTGTCGAGTTTGCCGTTGACAGTCAATGGGAGGGCTGCCATCACCACCACCGCTGCCGGCACCATGTAGGCAGGCAGCCGCTCGGCCAACTTGGCCCGGATCTTGTCGAGGTTGACTGCGCCAGTGTCACGTTCGGTGACATATCCGACCAGTCGCTTATTACCCGGCTGATCTTCTCGCGTGATGACCGCCGCCTGGTCCACTCCATCCAGATCGGCCAAAGCTGCTTGGATTTCGCCCAACTCGATGCGATACCCGCGGATCTTGACCTGCTCGTCCGCGCGGCCCAGATACTGCAGCTGGCCGTCTGCACCCCAGGACGCGAGGTCGCCCGTGCGATACATGCGCGTTCCGGGAGCACCGCTGCCACCGAACGGGCATGCCACGAAGCGCGATGCAGTCAACCCTCCCCGACGCCAGTAACCACTCCCCAACCCGGCACCGACCACATACAACTCACCGACCACCCCCATCGGCGACGGCCGCAACGATTGATCCAAGACAAAGAAGCCGAGATGAGCCAAAGGCACGCCGATAGGGCTAACACTGTTGTCGGCGTCGCCCGGGACGATCTCGCGGAACGAAGCGTGCACCGTTGTCTCGGTGATGCCATACATGTTGATCAAGCGCGGCAGACCCGGGTGATTGTCGAGCCATAGCCGGAGTCGCTGCGGTTCAAGCGCTTCCCCACCGAACACCACCGTCTCCAGCTTCAGTCGGCGTCCGAGTTCAGGCCGCACCGCATCGGCGGATTGCAGTGCGTAGAACGCCGACGGCGTCTGGCTCAGCACAGTGACCTGTTCAGCAACCAGCAACGCATGGAAGTCCTGCGGCGAACGCGACACGATTTCGGGCACCACCACCAACCGGCCGCCGTACAACAACGCGCCCCAGATCTCCCACACTGAGTAGTCGAAAGCCAACGAATGACTCTGCGTCCACACGTTCCCCGACAACTCCAGATCACCTTCGAGCGAGCTCAGCAGCCGCGTCACGTTGCGGTGCGTGATTGCCACACCCTTCGGCACACCGGTGGTGCCTGAGGTGTAGATCAGGTAGGCGACATCATCGGCGAACGGTGCCGGCAATGCAGCGCTTCGCTGCGTGGCGATGCGGGCATCGTCGAAATCGATGACATGCAGACCGCATCCGGCCAACCTCGTGGCCAACCCTGCGGTAGTGACGGCCGCAACCGGTGCGGCGTCGCCGATCACGAACTCGATGCGCGCGTCAGGATGCATCGGATCGATCGGCAGATATGCGGCCCCGGTCTTGAGCACCGCCAAAATCGACACAATTGCCTCGGTGCACCTCGGAAACAACAACGCCACACACTGTCCCGGTCCGACGCCGTGACCTGCCAGCAGATGTGCCAGCCGATTCGAAGCCTCGTCGAGTTCTCGGTAGGTCATCGAATGACCTTCGAAACTCACCGCCACTGCCTCCGGGGCAAGGGCCGCCTGCGCGGCGAACAACGCGGGAATCGACTCTGACAGCGACGCAGATTCCGTCAGCACTGCCCGATTACTCCATCCGTCCAGCCGGGCGTGCTCATCGTCGTCCAAGAAATCCATCGACGACAGGCGTCGACTCATATCCGCGGTCATGACAGCTCCTCTGCCTCTGCGGTCATCGCCACCAGCACCCGGCGTAACCGCTCAATGAGCCGCTCAACGGTGTTCGTGTCGTAAACATCGGTGCGGAACTCCACAGTCCCTCCGATCCCGGCCGGCTCACCGGTCTCGCTCCAGCGCTCACCAAGGGCAAATGTCAGGTCCGTGCGCGCGGTGTGGGTGGCCGCGGATAGCGGGGTGGCCCGCACGTCACCCAGTGCCAGCCCGGCGGCGGAATCACCGCTGTGCTGCCAGGCCAGGTTCTGCCAGGACAACAGCACCTGGACCAGTGGGTGATAAGCCAGCGATCGGGTCGGCTTGAGCCGGTCGACAACGACCTCGAAGGGCACGTCCTGATGTTCGAAGGCGGCCAGGCCACGCTGCCGCACCTGCTCCAGCAGCTCTCCGATGGTCGGGTCGCCGGCCAGGTCGACTCGCAACACCAACGTGTTGACGAAGAATCCGACCAGGTCATCGAGCGCCGGATCGTTGCGTCCGGCAACGGTGATTCCCACCGCCACATCCGAACTGGCACCGAGTTTCGACAGCAGCAGCGCCAGCGCGGCCTGGACCACCATGAAGCTGGTGGCATTGTGCTCACGGGCCACCTGGGCGATTCGCAGCTGCAAGTCGGCCGGCCAGTCCACCGCCACAGTGGCCCCGCGGTAGTCGGCCACGCTTGGGTAGGGCCGGTCGGTGGGCAACTGCAGACGCTCAGGAAGTCCGGCCAGTGCCTCTCGCCAGTAGTTCAGCTGTTCTGCGATGCGGCTGTCATCATCGGTGAGCTCACCCAGATGTTCGCGCTGCCACAGCGTGTAATCGGCATACTGCACCGGCAACGGCACCCAGCTCGGCGCTTGTCCCCGGGACCGACTGGCGTAGGCCACACCCAGATCAGCTACCAGCGGAGTGACCGACCAGCCGTCGGCGGCGATATGGTGCACCACCGCCGCCAGGACGTGCTCATTCTCTTCTACACGGAAAAGTGTTGCGCGCAGCGGTATTTCGGTCGCCAGGTGGAACGGGTGGCGGGCCACCGCGCCGATGGCCTCCTCCAACCGTTCGACCGGCCAACCGACGGCATCGATGACCTGCCAGCACAGGTGGACCTGATCCGGTGGCACCACCGACTGCTGGGGCATCCCTTCGGAAACGGTGAACAGCGTGCGCAGGCTCTCGTGCCGGCCCACCACGTCGGCGAGTGCCTGGCCCAGCGCGTCGGACGCGAGGCTGCCGCTCAGCCGTAGCGCCACCGCCATGTTGTACACCGGTGACGGCCCTTGCAACTGATCGAAGAACCACAACCGCTGCTGCGCGTACGACAATGGGATCTGCGGTGGACGAGGCATCACCCGCAGCGGAGGGCGAGCCCCGTTGCTCTGATGCTGGTCCAGGTATTGGCCGAGGCCTCCGGCGGTCGGTGAGTCGAACAGATGCCGCACCGGCACCTCGCGATCCAAAGCCGACTGCAGTCGCGCACAAACTCGGGTGGCGGTCAACGAGTCTCCGCCCAATGCGAAGAAGTCGTCATCGAGGCCGACCTGCTCGAGTCCGAGGACCTCGGCGAATGCCTGGGCGATGGTCTTCTCGGCCGGAGTCTGCGGCGCCCGGAAGAGGGTCGCGGCAAACACCGGCTCCGGCAGGGCCTTACGGTCGATCTTGCCCGAGGAGGTGAGGGGGAATTCCTCGAGGACCATGATCTGGGTCGGCACCATGTACTCGGGCAATCGTTCTGCCAACCACTGCCGCACCACGTTGACCTTGCTGTTGGCGTCGGGATCGTTGGCGTAGGAACTACGTTGCTGATTGCCGGCCGAGGGCAGGTACATATCGGTCAGCACCGAACCAACCCCCTCGTCGGCCACGGCGACGAAGACAGCATCGACCGTGCCGGACCGAGCACCCCAAGTGACCGCGACCCGATAGCCGGCCGCCTCGCCCAGCCGGTACAACTGCTCGGGTGTGGCCGTATCGGTGGGCTCCTCGACATCGGCGAGGGACAGACCGCTGGCCAAGGCCTGTTCGATGCTCACATCCGCGATCACCCTGGACCGGGGAATTCCGCTGACGCGCACCATCGTCGGCCGTTGTGCGGACAACTCGGCGTGCAGCCCGCTCAGGCCGGCGCAGTCCGTCCACCCCCAGATCGGAACCGCAGCCAACGAACACACCTGGGTGGGCGCCTTGTGGACGACGACGTCGTAGCGGTAGCGGGTCAGTTCGTTGTCGGATTCGCCACGTTTGACCTGGATGTCGACGCCGGCCGCGGACGAGTTCTTTGCCGCCCAGGTGGTGAAAAACTCTGGCGACAGGAGTAGTTCGGGGTCGCCGAGCAGTGCCCGCTGAACCCATTGACGGATGTCGTCGGTGTCGGCGCCGTTGCCGGTGCGCGCCAGTGCCACGCCGGTTTGGAACGCGCCCTGCAGGCTGTGGTTGCGCACGTCGCCGAGGAACAGCCTGCCGCCGGGCGCCAAGAGCGCGATGGCCTTGTCGATGACCTCGGCCAGGTACGCGGCGTTGGGGAAGTACTGGATCACCGAGTTGAGGATGACGGTGTCGAAGTACTCGTGCGGGAGGTCGCCGGTGACGTGCGCCGGCTGTGCCACCAGCTGAACCCGCTCACGCCACGGAATGTGGGAGCACTCCAGTGAACGCGCCAGGGTATCCATGGCCACGGCCGACATGTCGGTGCCCACATAATGTTCGCAGTGCGGAGCGACCTGGGAGAGAATGAGTCCCGACCCCGCACCGATCTCCAGCACCCGCTGAGGCCGCAGTGCAAGAATTCGATCCACGGTGGCAGATCGCCACTCCCGCATCTGGTTCAGCGGTATCGGTTCACCGGTGTAACTGCTGTTCCATCCCCGGAAGTCGCTGCCGAACTCCGGCGCCTCGACCTCTTCGTCGTACAGCTCGTCATACATCTGCTGCCACTGATCGACGACTTCGGCATCGTGAACGGCGGTGCTGATCTGTTCGAGGGCCACGTAGGCAACCAAATGGTCGGCGGTGTCGCGTTGATAGACCGCGGCGGCGGCCCTACTGACCTGCGGACAGGCCAGCAGGGTGTTCTCGATCTCGCCCAGTTCCAGCCGCTGTCCGCGCAATTTGACCTGCGCGTCCGCGCGACCGAGATACTGAAGCGCGCCGTCCGGAGTCCAGCGCACCAGGTCGCCGGTGCGATACATCCGGCTACCGGGCTCGGCACCAAAGGGATTGGCCACGAACCGGTCCGCGGTCAACTCCGGTCGGCCCACGTAACCGCGCGCCAATGCCGGGCCGGCGAGATACAGCTCGCCCACCACGCCCACCGGCACCGGCTTCAGCAGTATGTCGAGCACCAGCGCGCACACACCCGGAATCGGCGCACCGATACTCACCGGCTGTCCCGCCGACAACGGCGCCGTGCAGGTCGACCAGATGGTCGCCTCGGTCGGGCCGTACGCGTTGAGCATCGCGCGGCCCGGGGCCCACGCGGCCACCAACTCAGGCGGACAGGCCTCTCCGGCCGTCAACAAAGTTTCCAACCGGCCGGACAACTGAGCCCGGTCCAGGGTCGCCAGAACCGTCGGGGTGATCACGCCGGTGTCGACCTGTTGGTCGTGCACGAGAGCGGTCAATGCCTCTCCGGCATAGGAATCCGGTGCCGCGATCACAGATGCGGCTGCCGAACCAACCGCCCAGACCATCTCGAAGACCGATGCGTCGAAGGTGGGCGCGGCCACCATGAGCACCCGCCGTCCGACCGTTGATCCGAACAGATCACGTTGCGCGGCAGCCACTCCCAACAAACCGGCATGGCTCACGGCAACGCCCTTCGGCGTGCCGGTAGACCCCGACGTGAAGATCACGTACGCGGCGTCGTCAGTTCCCAACCGTGCCGCCCGGTCCGCGGGCGTGACCGGGTCCGCCGACCAGCCCGACGCGTCCAGCGTGTCCACGCGAACCACGGGACGGGTGCCCGCACCGGCCACGGTGTCAATGCCCCAGGTCAATACGCAGACGGCCTCGACAGCGTCCAGAACCGTGGCGATCCGCTCGGCCGGATTCGCCCGGTCCACCGGCACGTACACTCCCCCGGCCTTGAGCACCGCCCACCACGCAACCACCAGCTCGGCCGACCGGCCCATCGCCACACCCACCGCACACTCAGGCCCCACCCCCGCCGCGATCAACACCCGCGCCAGCCGGTTTGAGGCCTCGTCCAGTTCGCGATACGACAGTTGCCGTGCGCCGTCGATGATCGCGACCGCATCCGGAGCGGCCGCCACCGCCACCGCCAGCAACTGATCGGCCAAGCCAACCGGGGCGGCCGTACCCGAACCAGACCACCTGTGCAGTACCAGTTCCCGCTCGTCCCGGTCCAGCAAACTCACCTCGCCGACCACCACCGACGAATCGGCCACCACCGCATGGACCACGCGTCCGAACCACCCCACCAACCGCTCGATGCTGGAGCGGTCGAACAGATCCGTGGCGTACGTCAGTACGCCGGCGGCCATCGGTGCGCCGTCGCCGGGTATCTCCCTGATATCGAAATCCAGATCGAACTTGGCGGTGCGGGTGAGCACGGAAATGGGCTCGATGTCGGCTCCGTCCAACGACACGTCGGGCAGCACATTGTTCTGGAACACCATCGCCACCTGGAACAGCGGATGATGCGACGTCGAGCGCGCCGGATTGAGCTGCTCCACCAACAATTCGAACGGCACATCCTGATGGGCATAGGCATCCAGCGCCTTCTGCCGCACCCCATCGAGCACCTCGCTGAACCGCTGTTGTGGATTCACACCGATCCGCAACACCCAAGTGTTGACGAAGAAACCCACCAGATCGTTCAGCGCGGCATCCATCCGACCGGCGATCGCCGTGCCCAGCGCCACGTCCTCACCTACCCCGGCCCGCTGCAGCACCACCGCTGCAACGGCCTGCAACACCATCGACGCGGTCGCATGATGCTCGGCCGCAACTTCTTTGAGCCGTGCCCACGTCTGCGGATCGATGCGCAGCTCGACGCCGTCACCCCGGTAACTCGGTGAGGGCGGCCGGGGCCGATCCGTCGGCAGCGACGCGATCTCAGGCAGGTCGGCGAGTTCGTGGCGCCAATAGGCCAACTGCCCGGCGATCCGACTGTCGCTGTCGGCCACATCGCCGAGGTGCGTGCGCTGCCACAACGTGTAGTCGGCATATTGCACCGGCAGCGGCGTCCACTCCGGAGCGTGATCTTTCCGACGCGCCAGATAGGCCTCGGCCACGTCGCGCACCATAGGGGCCATGGACCATCCGTCAAAAGCGATGTGGTGGAAGATGATCCCGAGCACGTGCTGCTCTGGACCTACCTCGTAGATCTTCGCCCGGATCGGCGGTTCGGCCGAAAGATCGAACCGGTAGCCCGCCAGCGCCATCAACTCGGCGGCCAGATCGTTGTCCGCCAGCGACACCACCACCGGGCCGCCGCGACGCCACATGCCGGCATGCACGGGCAACACGATTTGCGACGGCACACCGTCAACGTCGACGAAAACCGTGCGCAACGATTCGTGCCGGGCCAGCACGTCGTCGAGTGCCGCCCCCAAAGCCTGCACGTCCAACGGGCCGTTGATGCGGAACGCGATAGGCATGTTGTAGGTAGCTGCGCCGTCCTCGAACCGGTTGAGGAACCACAATCGTTGTTGGGCATACGACAGCGGGATGACCGTCGGCCGCTGTTGCGGGCTCAGCGGCTCACGGCCGCCAGACCCGGCATCCACCCGGGGCGCCAACTGGGCGACGGTAGGTGCGTCGAACAGGGTGCGCACCGCCATGTCGGTATCCAGGGCCGTGTTGACCGCGGCGATCAACCGCATCGCCGACAGCGAGTCCCCACCGAGATCGAAGAACGAATCGTCGGCCCCGACCCGCTCCAGTCCGAGCACCTGGGCGTAAATGCCGGCCAGGGTTTCTTCGAGCGCGGTGTCGGGGGCCCGATAGTGATCGGTATCGGTGTATTCCGGTGCGGGCAAAGAACGTTTGTCGAGTTTGCCGTTGACCGTCAACGGCAATGTCTCGAGCACCACGACCACCGCGGGCACCATGTAGGACGGCAGCCGCTGTGCGAGCCGGGCCCGGATCTCGACGGGATCGACTGCACCAACGAGTGTCTCGGTGACATAGGCGACCAAGCGCTTGTCACCCGGGCGATCCTCGCGAGCGATCACCACGGCCTGGTTGATCCCGTCCAGATCTGCCAGGGCTGTCTCGATCTCGCCCAGTTCGATGCGATAGCCGCGAACCTTGACCTGTTCGTCAGCACGACCGGCATACCGCAGTTGCCCATCGGTGTCCCACGACACCAGATCCCCGGTGCGATACATCCGGAGACCGGAATCAGCGAAGGGGCAGGCCACAAAACGGGATGCGGTCAAACCGGACCGGCGCACATAGCCCACTCCGACACCGCGGCCGGCCACATACAACTCGCCGACCACGCCCTGGGCCACCGGCCGCAACCACCGATCCAAGACGAACAGTGCCGCGCCCGGCACCGGCAGGCCAATCGGCACCGCACCACAATCGGCCTGCAACGGAGCACTGATCGTGGCATACACCGTCGTCTCGGTAGGCCCGTAACCGTTGATCATCACGCGGCCCGGTGCCCACCGATCCACTACCTGCGCCGGACACGGCTCGGCGGCAACCATCAGCGCCACCGATGCCAGGTCCTCTTCCGACAACATCCCCACCGCCGACGGAGTCTGGCTCAACATCGTGACGCGTTCCTCGACGAGGAGGGCCTGCAATTCCTGGGCCGACCGGGTGGTCTGTTCGGGGACCACCACCAGCCGGCTGCCGTGCAACAGCGCGCCCCAGATCTCCCACACCGAATAGTCGAACGCCAATGAGGAACACGCCGCCCACACCTGCGCCGGGCCCATCGCCACACCGACGTCAAGGCCGTCGAAGAGGCGTGTCACGTTGCCGTGCGTCACCGCCACGCCCTTGGGGACACCCGTCGTCCCGGACGTGTAGATGATGTGGGCGATGTCGTCGGCCTCGGGTCCCGCCGCCAATCCGGTCGTCGACCGTGCCTCGATACGGGGGTCGTCGACCTCGATCACCGGCACACCACTGTTGTTCACCCGCCCGGCCAGAACACCAGCGGTGAGTACCGCGACCGGCCGGGCGTCGGACAACATGAACTCCACCCGGGCTTCCGGATGAGCCGGATCGATGGGCAGATACGCCGCCCCTGATTTCAGCACCGCCAGAATCGACACGATCGCCTGTGCCGAACGCTCGAGAAGCAATGCCACACATTTTCCAGGGCCCGCCCCGACCTCGGTCAGATAGTGCGCCAACCGATTCGACGCCTCATCCAGCTCCCGATACGTCTGCGACCGCTCCTCGAAGCTGAGCGCCACCGCATCCGGGGAGCGCCTCACCTGCGCCGCGAACACCGCAGGAATCGACGCCTCGGTCACCGGGTTCGTCAACACCGCGCGGTGGCCGAAACCATCGAGGCGCACACACTCGACAGCGTCGAGAACATCCACCGACGACAATGACCGCGACGGATCCTCCGTCATCGCCACCAGCACCCGCCGCAACCGCTCGATCAGCACCTCGATGCTCGGCGCGTCGAACACATCGGTACGGAACTCGACCAGCCCGGAGATTCCTGCAGGCTCACCGGATTCGCTGGAGCGCTCGGTCAACGAGAACACCAGATCCATGCGGGCGGTACGCGTCTCCGCCGGCAGCAGCGTTACCGCGGCCTCACCCAGCATCGCCCCGGTTGCCGGATCGCCCCCGAAGTTCTGCCAGGACAACATCACCTGTACCAGCGGATGATGGGTCAGGCTGCGCGTCGGGTTGAGCCGCTCGACCAAGACCTCGAACGGTACGTCCTGGTGTTCGAGGGCGGCCAGGCCGCGCTGACGCAACTGGGTCAGCAGCTCGGCGATGGTGGGGTCGCCCTCCAGATCGACCCGCAGCACCAACGTATTGACGAAGAACCCCACCAACTCGTCGAGCGCCGGATCGCTGCGTCCCGCGGTCGCGATCCCCACCGGCACATCGGTGCTGGCACTCAGTTGCGACAACAGCACCGCCAACGCGGTCTGCACCACCATGAAGCTGGTCACGTTGTGCTCACGCGCGATCCGCGCCACCTGCTGCTGCAACTCGGCCGGCCAATCCACCGTCACGCCGGCGCCCCGGTAGTCAGCGACCGGCGGATAGGGCCGATCCGTGGGCAACTCCAACAGCTCCGGCAGCCCGGCCAGCGCGCCCTGCCAGTACGCCACCTGCGCGGCGATCACGCTGTCCGGGTCGGACTCTGACCCGAGCCAATCCTGTTGCCACAACGTGTAATCCACATACTGCACCGGTAGCGGAGCCCAGTCCGGCGCCTGGCCGGCGCACCGGCCGGCATAGGCCGTCGCCAGATCGGCCACGAACGGGGTGATCGACCAGCCATCGGCGGCGATATGGTGCACCACCGTCACCAGCACATGCTCATCCTCGGCAGCCCGGAACAGCGTTGCGCGCACCGGAATCTCGGTAGACAGGTCGAAGCTGTGGCGTGCTGCCGCTCCGACCGCTTCTTCCAGCCGGGCCGCCGGCCACTGACCGGCATCGACGATGCGCCACCCCGGAACCGCTTGTTCCGCCGGCACGATGACCTGCTCGGGTATCCCATCGACGGCCCTGAACAAGGTGCGCAAGCTCTCATGGCGGCCCACCACATCGGCCAGCGATCGGCCGAGCGCATCCGGGTCGAGATGCCCGGTCAATCTCAATGCCACCGCCATGTTGTAGATCGGGGACGGTCCCTGCAGCTGCTCCAGGAACCACAGCCGCTGCTGGGCGTAGGACAGCGGGAGGACCGTAGGACGCTGCTGTGGGGTCAACGGCGCGCGTCCGCCCGAGCCGGCATCGACGCGGGGAGCCAGTTGCGCGACGGTCGGTGAGTCGAACAGCGTCCGCACCGCAAGTCCGGTTTCCAGGGTGGTGTTGATCTCGGCGATCACCCGCATCGCCGACAACGAGTCGCCCCCCAGATCGAAGAACGAATCATCGATTCCGACCCGATCCACCCCGAGGACCCGGGCGTAGATTCCCGCCAGAACCTCTTCGACGGGAGTGGTCGGGGGCCGATACCCGTCGCCGGTGTACTCGGGCGCGGGCAGAGCCCGTTTGTCGAGTTTTCCGTTGACTGTCAAGGGAAGTGAATCGAGCACCATGACCGCCGCCGGCACCATGTAGGCGGGCAACCGCTCGGCCAGCGCGGTCCGCACCCACACCGGGTCGGCGGTGCCGGTGACGTAGCCGACGAGCCGCTTGTCACCGGCCCGGTCCTCCCGCGCGATCACCACAGCTTGGCGCACCCCATCGAGGTCAGCCAGAACCGTCTGAATCTCCCCGAGTTCGATGCGATAGCCACGAATCTTCACCTGCTCGTCGGCGCGGCCGGCATATCGCAACTGCCCATCCGTGCCCCACGACACCAGGTCCCCGGTGCGATACATGCGGGCGCCGGGGAAGCCGAACGGGCACGGGACGAACCGCGCACCGGTCAACCCCGGGCGACGCACGTACCCCAGCCCCACCCCGCGCCCGGCCACGTACAGCTCGCCCACCACACCGGCCGGGACTTCCCTGAGCCATCGATCAAGAACGAACAATGCCGTGCCCGGTACCGGGTAACCGATCGGGACAACGCCACCACCGGCCTGCAAGGGGGCACTGACCGTGGCGTACACCGTCGTCTCGGTGGGCCCGTAGCCGTTGATCATCACGCGGCCGGGCGCCCACCGGTCCACCACCTCCGGCGGACACGGCTCGGCAGCCACCATCAATGCCGTCACCGACTCCAGCCCCTCCGAACGCAACATTCCTACTGCGGAAGGGGTTTGGCTCAGGACGTTGACCCGTTGCCCGACGAGCAGCGCGTGCAGGTCCTCGGCCGACCGCGTCGTCTCCTCGGGTACCACCACCAAGCGGCCGCCGTGGAGAAGGGCACCCCAGATCTCCCACACCGAGTAGTCGAATGCCAACGACGCGCATTGAGCCCATACCTGCGCGGAGCTCATCGCGACCCCGACGTCCAGGCCGTCGAAGAGCCGCGTCACATTCTGGTGAGTGACCGCCACCCCCTTGGGCACCCCCGTGGTACCCGAGGTGTAGATGATGTGCGCGACATCGTCAGGCATCGGGATCGGCAGCGCGCCTGCGGGCTGAGCCTGGATCCGCGGATCGGCCACGTCCACCACTGGCACGGCACACGCGCGAATCCGCTCGGCCAGTCCCTCGGAGGTGACGGCGGCGACCGGCCTGGCATCGGCAAGCATGAACTCGATACGCGCATCCGGCACCGACGGATCAATAGGCAGGTAGGCCGCCCCCGACTTCAATATCGCCAGAATCGCGACGATCGCCTCCGAAGATCGGTTCAACAGCAGGGCCACACACTCGCCCGGTCCCGCGCCTTCGGCAACGAGAAAGTGCGCCAGCTGGTTCGAGCGTTCGTCGAGGGTCCGATATGTCATCGAGCCGTCAGCTGAACTGACGGCCACCACGTCCGTGGCGCCGGCCACCTGCCGGGCAAACCGCGCCGTGATCGACTCCTCGACCACAGACTGCGTCAGCACCTCCCGACGCCCCAACCCGTTCAGCCGCGCCCGCTCGGCGACATCGAGAACGTCCACCGCCGACAACCGCGCTGTGGTGTCGGCTGTCATTGCCACCAACACGCGTTGCAACCGCTCGATCAGAGTGTGAATGCTGACCGCATCGAACACATCCGTACGGAACTCCACCAGGCCGGCGATCCCGGCCGGCTCACCGACGTCGTTGACGCGCTCCGCCAGGGAGAACACCAAATCAGTTTTGGCCGTGTGAGTTTCGGCTTCCATCGGAATAGCCGCAACATTGCCCAGCGCCAGTCCAGCCGCCGGTCCCCGACTGTTCCAGGGCAGGTTCTGCCAGGTCAGCATGACCTGGACCAGCGGGTGATGGGTCAGTGACCGGGTCGGGTTGAGGCGTTCCACCAGTACTTCGAACGGCACATCCTGGTGCTCGAAGGCCGCCAGGCTGCGTGCCCGTACCTGCTCCAGCAACTCCGCGACGGTGGGATCTCCGCTGAATTCCACCCGCAACACCAAGGTATTGACGAAGAAGCCGACCAGCTCATCGAGCGCGGGATCGCCACGGCCGGCGCTCGCGATCCCCACCGCCACATCGCTGCTCGCGCTCAATCCGGACAGCAGCAGCGCCAGGGCCGCCTGCACCACCATGAAGCTGGTCGCATTGTGTTCCCGCGCCACCCGGGCAACCTGCTGCTGCAGCTCTGCCGGCCAATCCACCGCCACACTCGCCCCGTGATAGTCGGCGATCGCCGGATACGGCCGATCTGTCGGAAGCTCCAACCGCTCGGGCGCGTCCGCCAACACCTCCTCCCAATAGGCCAGCTGTGCACTGATCACACTGTCGGGATCCGAGACCGATCCCAGCCAATCCTGTTGCCATAACGTGTAATCGGCATACTGCACCGGCAACGGTGTCCAGTCCGGGGCCTGTCCTGCACTGCGGAGTGCATAGGCAGCACCCAGATCCGCCACCAACGGGGCGACCGACCAGCCGTCAGCGGCGATATGGTGCACCACCGCCGCCAGTACATGCTCGTTCTCGGCAGTCCGGAACAGCTTGGCCCGCAACGGAATCTCACGTGTCAGGTCGAAACTGTGCCGAGCCGCGGCGCCGATCTCCTCCTGCAGCCGCTCCGCCGACCAGTCATGGGCGTCGACGATCTGCCAGCCGAAATCGGCGTTCTCGACGGGCACCACCACCTGTCCGGGGACCCCGTCGACGACGGCGAAGAGCGTGCGCAGGCTTTCCTGGCGGTTCACCACATCGGCCAGCGCCTGCCCGAACGCGTCGGCATCCAGCTGTCCGTCCAGCCGCAGCGCCACTGCCATGTTGTAGATCGGTGAGGGCCCCTGCAACTGCTCCAGGAACCATAGCCGCTGCTGTCCAAAAGACAACGGCACCACCGGTGGACGCGGTTGAGCCGT
This sequence comes from Mycolicibacterium peregrinum, assembly GCF_001665785.1. Lineage (GTDB taxonomy): Bacteria > Actinomycetota > Actinomycetes > Mycobacteriales > Mycobacteriaceae > Mycobacterium > Mycobacterium peregrinum_A. The sequence goes on along the minus strand of NZ_LZSO01000042.1, from coordinate 17,902 downwards.
CAAAGCCGGCCGGGCAGCGGCGTCACTCTGATGCCGATCCAGGTAATCGGCAAGTACTCCGACGGTCGGCGCCTCGAACAGATAGCGCACCGGCACCTCGCGCCCGAGCGCAGACTGCAGACGTGCGCACACCCGGATGGCGATCAACGAGTCCCCACCCAGGGCGAAGAAGTCATCGTCGAGGCCGACCCTGCCGAGGCCGAGCACCTCGGTGAACACCTCGGCGACGGTCTTTTCCGTCGGCGTCTGCGGCGCCCGGAAAGATGTGGCGACAAACGTCGGCGCGGGCAGCGCCCTGCGGTCGATCTTTCCCGAAGACGTAAGTGGCATTTCCGCGAGCACCACGATCTGAGTGGGCACCATGTACTCGGGCAAGCGCTCGGAAAGCCACTGCCGCACCGCGCTGACCTTTGCGTTGGTGTGGGGATCGTTGGCGTAATCACCGCGCTGGCGGGCATCGATCGGAGCCAGGTAGAGGTCGGTCAGAGCCGGGACGGGACCGCCTTCGGTGGCGGCGATGAAGACCGCGTCCACGGTGCCGGCTTGAACTCCCCATGTCACCGCCACTCGATAGCCGGCCGACTCACCGAGCCGGTACAACTGCTCGGGCGCGACCGCATTCTCGCGCGCTGCGGTGGAATCGACATGCACCAAGGACTCGGCGAGCGGTAGCCCACTGGCCAGCGACTGTTCGATGTTCACATCGTCGATCACCGCGGTACGGGGTATCGCACTGACCCGCAACACAGCCGGGCGTTGCGAGGTCAGCTCGGCATGCAGGCCGAGCAGGCCCGCACAGTCGGTCCACCCCCAGGTGAGGGCACGGGCCAACGAACGCACCTGGGCGGGCGTTTTGTGGATGACGACGTCGTAGCGGTACCGGGTCAGCTCGTTGTCCGATTCGCCGCGTTTGACCTGGACGTCCACCCCGCCGACGGACGGATGGTCAGCTGCCCAGGTCGTGAAGAACTCTGGTGACAGCAATAATTCGTGTTCGCCGACTACCGCACGCTGCACTCGCTGTCGGATCTCGTCGGTGTCGGCGCCGGTGCCGGCGCGCGCCAACGCGATGCCGGTCTGGAACGCGCCCTGCAGGCTGTGGTTGCGCACATCGCCGAGGAACAGTCGGCCGGCGGACGCCAGCAGCTCCATTGCCTTGTCGATGACCTCGGCCAGGTACTCCGGGCTCGGGAAGTACTGGATCACCGAGTTGACGATGATCGTGTCGAACTGGCCGTGTGGCAGTCCTTCGGTGATGTGCGCCGGCTGGGCCAACAGATGAACCCGGTCGCCCCAGGGTTCTCCGGCCACTGCGGAACGCAGGTTCGCCACCGTCGGCGCCGAAAAGTCAGTGCCCCAATACTCCTCGCACGCCGGGGCGACTTGCGACAGGACCAGCCCCGAGCCCACGCCGATCTCCAGCACCCGTCGTGGGCGCAGTTCCAGGATCCGGTTCACCGCGGCCGAACGCCACTCCCGCATCTGCTCCAGCGGAATCGGTTCCCCCGTATAGCTGCTGTTCCAGCCCCGGAAGTCGCTGCCGAAGTCCGGCACTTCGAGGTCGGCGTCATAGAGCTCGTCGTAGACGTGTTGCCATTGATCGACGACCTCGGCCTCATGGTGGGCGGTGTTGGTGTGGTCCAGGGCGATGTAGCCGACCAGGTGATCGACGCCGACCTCGCTGTGATGTACCGCGGCAGCCGCGCTGCTGACCTGCGGGCATGCCAGCAGGGTGTTCTCGATCTCGCCCAGTTCCAGCCGCTGCCCACGCAATTTGACCTGTGCGTCGGCTCGGCCCAGGTATTCCAGGGCGCCCTCCGGGGCCCAGCGCACCAGGTCGCCTGTGCGATACATCCGGCTTCCGGGCTCTCTGCCAAAGGGGTTGGCCACGAACCGATCTGCGGTCAGGTCGGCCCGGCCGACATAGCCGCGCGCCAAAACCGGCCCGGCCAGGTACAACTCGCCGACCACACCCACCGGCACCGGGTTCATCCGACCGTCGAGCACCAGTGCGCACGTCCCCGCGATCGGGGCGCCGATACGCACCGGCTGCCCGACCGTCAATGCGCTCCAGGTGGCCCAGATGCTCACCTCGGTGGGACCGTATGCGTTGAACATCGCCCGGTCCGGGGCCCACGCGGCCACCAACTCCGGCGGACAGGCCTCCCCGCCGGTGATCAGTGTGCCCAGTCCACCCAATCCGGTCCGGTCCAGTGTCGCCAGCACCGTCGGGGTGATCAAAGCCGCGCTGACCCGTTGGTGCCGCAGGATCTCCGTCAGCGCATCCCCGGCATAGGAATCCCGTGGTGCCACCACGAGTGCCGCTCCCGAGGCCACCGCCCACAACCACTCGAATAGCGAGGCATCAAAGGTGGGTGCGGCCACCATCAAGATCCGGTCGTCCCGGCCCGCGGGGAACAACTCCCGATGCGCTGCGGCCACCCCCAGAATTCCGGCGTGACTGACCGCCACGCCTTTCGGCGTGCCGGTGGAGCCCGACGTGAAGATCACGTATGCGGCGTTGTCAGTTCCCAACGGTGCCAACCGGTCCGCATCGGTGATGGAATCCGGGCTGTACCCTGCCAGAACCATCCCGTCGAGCCGCATGACGGGCCGGTTACCCGCACCGGGGATGGCGTCGACACCACAGGTCAGTACGCAGGCGGCTCCCACGGTGTCCAGGATGGTGGCGATCCGTTCGGCCGGATTGGTCCGGTCCATCGGGACGTACACCCCGCCGCACTTCAGGACGGCCCACCACGCCACCACCAACTCGGCGGACCGGTCCATCGCCACACCCACCGCGCCCTCGGGACCGACTCCCGCATCGATCAACATTCGCGCCAGCCGATTGGAAGCTTCGTGCAATTCGCGATACGACATCTGCCGTGCACCGTCGATGATCGCGACAGCGTCCGGATCCTCCACCACCGCCGCTGCCAGCAACTGATCAGTCAAGCCGATCGGCGCACCGATGTCCGCACCAGACCAGTTGTGCAGCAGTAGATCCCGCTCATCAGGATCGAGTAGGCTCACCTCTCCGATCACGGCCGACGGGTCAGCGACGACAGCTTCGATCACCCGGCCGAACCGGCCCACCAACCGCTCGATGCTGGACCGGTCGAACAGATCCGTGGCGTATGTCAGCACGCCGGTGGCCATCGAAGCGGCTGGATCCTCGCCGGGTATCTCCCTGATCTCGAAGTCGAGATCGAACTTTGCGGTGCGGGTGAACACCGACTCCTGCTCGACGTCCACCCCATCCAGAGACACCTTGGGCAGCACGTTGTTCTGGAACACCAGCGCCACCTGGAACAGTGGATGATGCGACGTCGAGCGCGCGGGATTGAGCTGCTCCACCAACAATTCGAACGGCACATCCTGATGGGCGTAGGCATCCAGAGCCTTCTGCTGCACCTGCTCGAGCACCTCGCTGAACCGCTGTTGTGGGCTCACTCCGATCCGCAGCACCCACGTGTTGACGAAGAAACCGACCAGATCGTCAAGTGCCTTGTCCGTCCGGCCCGCGATGGGCGTGCCCAGCGCGATATCCGTGCCGATACCTTCTCGGTGCAACGCCACGGCCAGCGCAGCCTGCAACACCATCGATGCCGTCGCATGATGCTCGGCCGCAACATCTTTGAGCCGTGCCCACGTCTGCGGGTCGATACGCAGCTCGACGCCGTCACCCCGATAACTCGGCACCGGCGGGCGCGGCCGATCCGTCGGCAGCGACACCACCTCCGGCAGGTCAGCGAGCTCGTGGCGCCAATAGGCCAACTGCCCGGCGGCCACGCTGGCCGGATCAGACTCATCGCCCAGGCGATCCTGCTGCCACAGCGTGTAATCGGCATACTGCACCGGCAGCGGTACCCAGTCGGGAGCGTGTCCCGCGCTCCGAGCGGTGTACGCCACCCCCACGTCCCGCACCATCGGCGCCAGGGACCAACCGTCGAATGCGATGTGGTGCATCACAATCCCCAGCACATGCTGGTCGGGCCCTACCGCGTAGATCCGCGCCCGGATCGGAATGTCAGCCGACAGATCAAACCGATAGGCCGCCAGCGCAACCAGTTCAGCGGCCACATCCTCTTCGGGCAGCGATACCACCGCCGGCCCCTCACACCGCCACAACCCAGCCTGTGCCGGCAACACCTTCTGCACCGGCACGCCGTCAATGTCGACGAACACCGTGCGCAACGACTCATGGCGAGCGATCACATCGTCGAGAGCCGCACTCAGAGCATCGACGTCCACCGCGCCGTTGATCCGGAATGCGGTCGGCATGTTGTAGGTCGCCACCCCGCCTTCGAATCGGTTCAGGAACCACAGCCGCTGCTGGGCGAACGACAACGGAATCCGGTTCGGGCGCTCATGCGGAATCAGCGGCTCACGGCCGCCCGACCCGGCGCCGATCCGCGGCGCCAGCTCGGCCACCGTGGGCGCATCGAACAGGGCTCGCACGGCGAGCTCGGTATCCAAGCTGGTATTGATCTCGGCGATCACCCGCATCGCCGACAGGGAATCGCCACCGAGGTCGAAGAAGGAGTCGTCCACCCCGACCCGTCGCAGGCCGAGGATCTGGGCATAGATACCGACCAGGATCTCCTCGGTGGGAGTGGCCGCCGCCCGGTAATTGTCGACGTCGGCGTACTCGGGTACCGGCAAGGCCCGCTTGTCGAGCTTGCCGTTGACCGTCAAAGGCAGCGCCGCGAGCACCACCACCGCGGCCGGCACCATATATCCCGGCAACCGGTCGAGCAATGCCACCCGGGTATCAGCGGGATCGACTGCCCCAGAAACGGTTTCGGTGACATAGCCGACCAGCCGTTTGTCCCCCGGGCGGTCCTCACGGGCGATCACGACCGCCTGCTCGACGCCATCCATGTCAGCCAATGCTGTTTGGATCTCGCCCAACTCGATTCGATACCCACGGATCTTGACCTGCTCGTCGGCGCGCCCCGAGTATCGCAATTGCCCGTCCGCGCCCCAGGACACCAGATCTCCGGTGCGATACATACGCTCGCCCGGACCGCCGAATAGGCACGCCACGAATCGTGAAGCGGTCAGCCCGCCCCGCCGCCAATACCCCACGCCCACATTGCGACCGGCCACATACAGCTCGCCGACCACGCCTGCGGGCACCGGCCGTAACCACGGGTCGAGTACGAACAACGCGGCACCCGGCAGCGGAGATCCGATGGGAACGACACTCGGTCCGGACGCCTCGGCCTTGGTCAATGGCGCACTCAACGCCACCCACATCGTGGCTTCGGTCGGGCCGTACTGATTGATCATCACCCGCCCTGGCGCCCAGCGATCCACCACGTCTGCCGGGCACGGTTCGCCACCGACCAGCAGTGCGACCGAGTCCAGCCCGGTCGGCGACAACGCCGCGACCGCGGTGGGTGTCAGACCCAGTACGTTGACTTTCTCGGCGACGACTAATGCATGGAAGTCCTCGGGCGATCGCGCGATCTCTTCGGGCACGATGACCAGTCGCGCACCAGACAGAAGGCAATTGAAGATCTCCCACCCCGAGATGTCGAAGCTGTAGGAGTGCCATTGCGACCAGACCTGTCCCGTCGGCCCCAGATCCGCATCGAGGGAACCGATCAGCTGGGTGACGTTGCCGTGGGCGATGGCAACGCCCTTCGGAATTCCCGTCGTTCCCGACGTGTACATGATGTACGCGATGTCGTCGGCATTCGGTTCAGGCAGATGAGTGCACGGACTCGTGCCAATGCGCGGGTCGTCGACGTCGATGACGGTGATGTCGGAGCCGGCCAGACGGCCCGCCAGCCCAGCTGTGCTCACCGCGGCCGCCGGGTGGGCGTCGGCGATCATGAATTCGACACGTGCCTCCGGGTGAGCCGGATCGATCGGCAGGTACGCCGCCCCGGTCTTGAGCACCGCCATGATCGACACGATCGCCTCGGCACATCGGTTGAACAGCAGTGCGATGCAGCGTCCCGGACGAGCGCCCTGGTCAATCAGAAGATGCGCCAAGCGATTCGACGTCTCATCCAACTCGCGATACGTCATCGCCCGGCCATCGCAGTTGATCGCCACCGCCTCCGGCGCACGCTCGACCTGCGCGGCGAACATCACCGGAATCGACACCGCGGTCATCGGCTGCGACAGCATTCCGTGATTTCCGACCTCGAACAGCCGCTCGCGCTCGGCGTCCTCCAGCACGGCCATCGATACCAACGGTCTCGATGAGTCGGCCGTCATCGCCAGCAGCACCTGGCGCAAGCGGCGCACCAGCTCGGCGGCCCCGATTTTCGCCAGGGGGTGTCCGTCGCCCGCGGTGTTGACGAACACCTGCTCCCCCGCGCTGGAGAAGAACAGTCCGAAGCCGCCGACCACGCCCGCGCTGGCCAACGACGCCGTCGCCGTCGCCCCACCGAAGTCCAAGGTGAAGGTGGAGGGAAGGAAATTGACACTCACCCGGTTGGCGAGTTGGCCTGCCGTACGCGAGTTGAGCTTGCGTTCGAGCGCCTGGACCGGGAACCGTTGGTGTTCAACGGCTTCACGGATCCGGAGATCGACATATCTACAGAACTCGGCCACCGACGTGGCCGGTGCGGTCTGAAGCACGAGGGGCACCACGCCTGCCAACATCGCGGGCAGGGTTTTCGTGTCAGGCCCGACGCGTCGGCTGACGGGGAAGTCCAACACGATCTCAGTGCCTTCAGATTGCCAGCTGCGCACCAACAAAGCGCAGGCCGCGGTGAAGAGCGTGGACCGCGGGACGTTCAGCGACGACGCCAGGGTGTCCGCCCGGCGAAGCACATCGAGGTCCAATTCGACTGGCGGAGAAGGCAGACAAGAATGCACTTCGCCTTCGTCCGGAAGCCATCGATACTGCGGCTCACTTTCCGGCGGCAGATTCTCGGTCCAGTACGCGCGGTCCCGCAGGTAGTCTTCCGAAGACTCGTAGTCGGACTCGCAGTCGATCAGATCCGACAACGATCCGAACAGTGAGGGCGGGATCGGCGCACCGGACACCACCGCGGAATAAACCGAGGCCAGTCGCTGACCCACCATCGCAATACCGGTTCCATCCAGAACGATGTGATGGCAGCACCCGATCAGAAAGAACTCGTCAGCCCGGGTCTGGAACAACGCGAATCTGAACAACGGCCCGGCAAGTGACATCGGCGCACGCTGGATCGAGGCCGCGAGTTCGCGCGCCTCCCGCACAGGGTCCGGCGCAGAGCGCACGTCATAGAAGTCCGGTTCGACATCGGGATAGTCGATCGGCCGCTGAAACACCTGACCGCCGGTCTCGCAGAAGCCGGCCCTGAGCGGCTCGGCTTCATCGAGCACCCGGCGGATCGCCCAGCCGAGGGCGTCGCGGTCTACCGCTCCAGAGATCCTGACGAATAACCCGAGCTGCCACTCGGCCCCCGAATCAGCCAGATCATGCGCCAGCCAGATGTCGAGCTGGGCGCGGGTTACCGGCAGCGACTGTTGATCAAGCTGCATCGAACTTCTCCCACCGCGAGATACCTAGCGAGCCCCCCGGCCCTCTTATGTGTCAGAGCCCTAGCCCTGCGCCAACCTGTCGCGCAGGCTCTTCGGCCGGATATCCGGCCAGTTCTGTTCGATGTAGTCCAGACATGCCGCTCGATCGGCTTCGCCGTAAGTGACCTTCCAGCCAACGGGAACGTCCGCGAATGTCGGCCACAGACTGTGTTGTTCCTCATCGTTGATCAAAACGAGAAAACGCCCATTGTCATCGTCGAACGGGTTGATGCTCACGTGGTCCTCCCCATCGTGGAGTCGACCAGTGAAAATCGTTCAACAACCCAAGACGGGGCACCCAGCCCCGCACCTTGTGCGTCCGATGATTGTTTTCTGTGGACCACTCCAGCTATGACTTAACTCGTTGCAGAGCGTCAGCATATCCACTTATCTTGACGGGGGTGCAGAAATTGGTGATCCAAGAATATTCTGTTGCTGTGTCGAAGACATTCAACTTATCGTTGGACTCCCCGGTAGGCGTCGAGCAAATCCTGGCGGCATTTGGCGAACGTGAGTACTGGCTCGCGCGACTATCGATCTTCAGCGGAATCGACACACTCGAGAGCTTGAGCGTCGACCGCGACGGCTCCGTGACGGCGATCCTCACCAAGGACGTGCAGCGCAATCGGGAGTCGTCGCCCCTCGCCAAGTTCTTTCCGGAGAACTGGCGAGTGGTGCAGCGCGAGACGTGGCATCCCCTCAGCGGCAACCGGGTGGGCGGAGACCTGAGCATCACGCCCAGCAGAGCCCCCGGTTCCGCGGCCGGGACAGCCCTGTTGGCGCCGATCGCGACAGGATCGCGCCTCAAATGTGCAGCTAAGGTCGAGTTCAAAGTCCCGCTCATCGGGGGCGAGATCGAGCGAATGATGGGTCGCGTCCTGGTCCAGAACATCACCGCCCTACAACACTTCACGGCTGATTGGATCGCCAAGCACAAGTAAGGGCCCGGGTCGCCGAGCGCACCACCGCCGTGCCCACACCCGTCGTCCGTCGGCCGTCTCGTCGGTAGACACGTACACGACAACCCTGTAGTTCAATCCAGCGAAGCGAACTACTCGGGCACTGCGCCCCACCGGCCCAGCACAGCCCGGTGGGAGCCGGTCACCAGACGCCAACGCTGCCAGTTAGCAAATTCAGCGACTCGACAATCGGATGATCGGAGCTGACGCAGGACGGCGGCCGGCGAACAGGATTGAGTTAGCCATGGCCACATTCAAAGACCTTGCGAAATCACGTTCAAGATCACGCCTCAAAGAGTTTGCATGCGCAAATACAAGCGAATTTTCCAAGCTGCGCCAAAGTAGCCACGTGACAATTATTGACTAGTGAAACAAACGGTCACCTACGGAATGCGTGGGGCAATTGGACCGATCTTGTTTGAAGCTTCCGGGACCGGACCGCCGCCGTCAGCTGACGCTTGCGAGCACGAACGGCAAAACTTCAGATGCCCCAGCGTCGCGCAGCATTCTGGCCGCCATGGTCAGCGTCCATCCGGTGTCGGTCATGTCGTCGACCAACAACACCGGCCCCTTCGAATCGAGTCGTGGCGGTTCCCAGGCACCGTCCAGCGCTGCCACCCGATAGGCCGAATTCGCGGCGGTGACAGGGCGGCGCTGGGGCGTATAGGTCAGGATGCCCAGATTCGTCAGTCGCCCGATCTGAGCGAGCCGCTGCACCGTCGAGGAGATCAACAACGGATGCGTCTCGGAGTCCAGCCCCATCACCGCCGTCGGCCTTCGATCCCAATCCCAAACCTTGAGGACCTCGACCGCCGCGGCCAGCACGTCGTCGGGCAACTCACCGTCCGGCTCGGCCAGTAGGCGACGCAGGCGTGCTCCCCAGCCGAGATCGGTGAGTCTGCCGATCGCCCGGCCCGGCGCCGCACCCTCGCCGATTCGACCGGACAGCGGCACACCGAGTGCAGCGAGCCCCGACGGCCACTGCTTTCGGGGGGCGACGAGAACGCCTGGTCTGGACAGCCGTTGCGCGGTATCTGTGAGGATGTCCTGCGCCACGGCAGCCTCATAGCGCCGATCGGTGCAGTTGTCACAGCGGCCACACCGGGCGTCCGGTGCCAGCTCGGGATCGTCGAGCTGGCCCCGCAGGAAAACCATCCTGCAACCGGCTGTGGCCTGGTAGTCCAGCATCGCCTGTTGCTCCCGGCGCCGAGCCTCGTCCAATGCGCGGTAACGGGCCTCGTCGTAAACCCAGGGCACACCGGTGCCGATCCAGCCGCCCTTCACCCGGCGGACCGCACCATCCACGTCGAGCACCTTGAGCACCATCTCAAGGCGGGACCGGTTGAGATCGACCTGCGGTTCCAGCGCCTGGGTGGACTGCGCGCGGTCGGTGTCCAGTGCACCGATGACGTGACGCACCATGGATTCCGAGGGGAACGCGACCGACGCGAAGTACCTCCAGACGTCCTGATCTTCGGTGCCCGGCAGCAGGATCACCTCGGCGCTGTCAGTCGCGCGGCCGGCGCGGCCCACCTGCTGGTAATAGGCGATCGGAGACGACGGCGCCCCCAGATGCACGACGAAGCCCAGGTCGGGCTTGTCGAAGCCCATCCCCAGCGCTGACGTCGCCACCAGCGCCTTGACCCGATTGCCGAGCAGGTCGGCTTCCAGTTGTTCGCGTTCGGCGGTGTCGGTGGACCCGGTATAGGCGGCCACCTTGTGGCCGCGCTCGGCCAACAGCGCCGCCACGTCGTGCGCCTGGGCCACCGTCAGGGTGTAGATGATGCCGGAGCCGGGCAGAGAGTCCAGTTGCGCCGCAATCCAGGCAGCACGCTGTGCAGGGGTGCCCGCCTGCACCACCGACAGCCGTAACGACTCGCGGTCCAGGCCGCCGCGCAGCACCAAGGTATCCGATCCGCCCACCCCCAACTGGGCCGCGACGTCACTGACGACCCGGTCGTTGGCGGTCGCGGTAGTGGCGAGAACCGGTACCTGAGAACCCAATTCGGCGATCAGGGTACGGATCCGGCGGTAGTCCGGCCGGAAGTCGTGCCCCCAGTCCGAGACGCAGTGCGCCTCGTCGACGACCACCAGACCCGCATCGGCGGCCAGTGCCGGTAGGACGTTGTCACGGAAATCGGGGTTGTTCAGCCGCTCGGGGCTGACGAGCAGCACGTCGAGTTCCCCGTCGGCGACCTGCTGGTGGATCACGTCCCACTCGGTGACATTGCCGGAGTTGATCGTGGCGGCCCGCACTCCGGCCCGCTCGGCAGCGGCCACCTGGTTGCGCATCAACGCCAGCAGCGGGGAGACGATGACCGTCGGCCCGCGACCGGAGGCACGCAGCAGCTTGGCCGCGATGAAGTAGACCGCGGACTTGCCCCACCCCGTGCGTTGCACGACCAACGCCCGGCGCCGCTCGACCACCAGGGCCTCGATGGCGGCCCACTGGTCATCGCGTAGCACCGCGGCGGGTCCGGCCAGTTGTTCGAGGATCGACTGGGCCTGCTCGCGGGTTGCCATGGCTCAATACTGCCTGGCTCAACCGACAGCGCTGGACCGCGCCGGGATGATCGAAAACCGGTCCACAAAGCACGCTGGGCCCTCCGATCCCGGAAGGCCCAGCGCTGCGGTGTTTCTGACGAATCAGGCCTTGGCGGCAGCAGCTTCCTGCTCGCGCTTGATTTCCAGCGCGATGTCGATCAGCTGGTCTTCCTGACCACCGATCAGCTTGCGCTGGCCGACGCGCAGCAGCAGCTCGTGGGCGGGAACCCCGTAGCGCTCGCCCTGGCGCACCGCGTGCTTCAGGAAGCTGGAGTACACCCCCGCGTAACCCATCACCAGCGCGTTGCGGTCCAGCAGGCACTCGGCCGGCATCGCCGGGGCGACGACCTCTTCGGCGGCATCGGCGATGTCGAAGAAGTCGATGCCGGTCTTGACGCCGATCTTGTCGAACACGCCGACCAGCGCCTCGACCGGCGCGTTGCCCGCACCTGCGCCGAACCGACGGCACGAGCCGTCGATCTGCTTGGCACCCGCGCGCACCGCCTCGACCGAATTGGCCACGCCGAGGCCGAGGTTCTCGTGGCCGTGAAAACCGACCTGCGCATCGTTACCGAGTTCGGCAACCAGAGCCGACACCCGGTCGGCGACACCTTCGAGCACCAGCGCGCCCGCGGAGTCCACGACATAGACGCACTGGCAGCCGGCGTCGGCCATGATGCGGGCCTGCTTGGCCAGCTTCTCCGGGGAAATGGTGTGGCTCATCATCAAGAACCCGACGGTCTCAAGGCCCAGCTCACGGGCGAGCCCGAAGTGCTGGATCGACACGTCGGCCTCGGTGCAGTGGGTCGCGATGCGGCAGATCGAGCCGCCGTTGTTCTGCGCTTCCTTGATGTCTTCCTTCGTGCCCACACCGGGCAGCATCAGGAAGGCGATCTTGGCTTCCTTGGCCGTCTCGGCGGCCAGCTTGATCAGCTCCTGCTCCGGGGTCTTGGAGAACCCGTAGTTGAAGCTGGACCCGCCCAGCCCGTCACCGTGGGTCACCTCGATGACCGGCACACCGGCGGCATCCAGGGCGGCGACGATCGCGCCGACCTCGTCCTTGGTGAACTGGTGCCGCTTGTGATGGGACCCGTCACGCAGTGACGTATCGGTCATCCGGACGTCCCAGGCGGAATTGAAGAAAATGTCGCTCATGCTTGGCCTCCAGACGAAGCGGACAGGCTTGCTCCAGCCATTTCTCTGGCGATTTCCTCGCCGACCTTGGTCGCCGCCGCGGTCATGATGTCCAGATTTCCAGCGTAGGGCGGCAAGTAGTCGCCTGCACCCTCCACTTCCACGAACACGGTGACCAGGTGGTTTCCACCGTTGACCACCGACGGCTCGTCAAACTGCGGTTCGTTGAGCAGGCGGTAGCCCGGCACGTACGTCTGCACCTCGGCCACCACATCCTTGATCGACTGCGTGATCGCGGCATGGTCGGCATCCTCGGGGATCGCGCAGAAGATCGTGTCGCGCATGATCATCGGCGGCTCGGCCGGATTGAGGATGATGATCGCCTTGCCGTTGCGGGCCCCACCGATGTCGCGCACGCCGGCGCTGGTGGTCTTGGTGAACTCGTCGATGTTGGCGCGGGTGCCCGGACCGGCCGAGGCCGACGACACCGACGCGACGATCTCGGCGTAAGGCACGCCTCCCTGTGCCTCAACGGCACGACTCACCGCGTACACCATCGGGATGGTGGCCTGGCCACCGCAGGTGACCATGTTGACGTTCGGCGCATCGAGGTGCGCGCGCAGGTTGGCCGGCGGGATCACGCCGGGGCCGACGGCCGCCGGGGTCAGGTCGATGGCGCGGATGCCGGCCTCGGCATAGCGCGGGGCCGCATCGCGGTGCACGTAGGCGCTGGTCGCCTCGAACACCAGGTCCGGCTTCTCGCTCTGGGCGAGCAGCCAATCGACGCCCTCGTGCGAGGTCTCCAGGCCCAGCTTCCGGGCACGTGCCAGACCTTCGGACTGCGGATCGATACCGATCATCCAGCGCGGCTCGAGCCACTCCGACCGCAGCAACTTGTACAGCAGGTCGGTGCTGATATTGCCCGACCCGACAATGGCAACTGATGCCTTTTCAGCCATATCGGCTCCCTATCCTCGAAACATCATTCGAAAGAAAGATGCACTGAACCTAACCCGGCGAAGTCAGCGACGAAATCGCTGCCCGGAGGTGCATCTATCGCACGCGTGCACGAGCCCGGCAACACGATGTCACCGGCCTTCAGGCGCACCCCGAAGCTCTCCACCTTGCGGGCCAACCAGGCCACCGCGGTGACCGGATTTCCCAGCACCGCATCGCTGCGTCCCTCCGCCACGACCTTGCCGTGGTTGGTCAACACCGCGTCGATATTGCAGATGTCGATGTCCTTGGGCGAGACCCGCGCTTCCCCGAGCACCCATCCGGCACTGGAGGCGTTGTCGGCGATGGTGTCGCACAACTTGATCTGCCAGTTGGTGATGCGGGTGTCGATCAGCTCGATCGCCGGGGCGACCGCGGCGGTGGCGGCGAGCACGTCTTCCTCGGTGCAACCGGCCCCCGGCAGATCGCCGGCCAGAATGAACGCGAGCTCAACCTCGACTCGCGGGTAGAGATAGTTGGACGATGTGACCGGCCGGTCCTCGAAAAGCTGCATCTCGTCGAGGAGGTGGCCGTAGTCGGGCTCGTCGACACCCATCATGTCCTGCATCGCCTTGCTGGACAGTCCGACCTTGTGACCCACGATCCGGGCGCCCTCGGCGACCCGCTGACGGATGTTGATCAGCTGGATCTCGTAGGCATCAACCACATCGATGTCGGGGTGGCCGTCGGTCAACGGAGTCATCGGGACCCGGCTGCGCTCGGCCTGGGCCAGATCGGCCGCCAGCTGAACGCGTACCTCGTCACTAAGCATTCTGGTGAATTCCCCTCACTTCTTTGACCGGGGCGGTTGTTGGATTGCCGGTCAATTCTATAACGTGTTCTACATGACTGGACAGGAGTACGACGTTGTCGTGGTCGGCAGCGGCGCTGCCGGCATGGTCGCCGCCCTCACCGCTGCCCATCAGGGCCTCTCGACAGTAGTCGTAGAGAAGGCGCCACACTATGGAGGTTCCACTGCGCGGTCAGGTGGTGGGGTCTGGATCCCGAACAACGAGATTCTCAAACGCGACGGCGTGAAAGACACCCCCGAGGCCGCCCGTACCTACCTGCACAAAATCATCGGTGACGTGGTGCCCGCGGAGAAGATCGACACCTACCTCGACCGGTCGCCGGAGATGCTGTCGTTCGTCCTCAAGCACTCGCCCCTGAAGCTGTGCTGGGTGCCCGGATACTCCGACTACTACCCCGAGACGCCCGGCGGCAAGCCCACCGGCCGCTCGGTGGAACCCAAGCCGTTCAACGCCAAGAAGCTCGGGGTTGACGAGAAGGGCCTGGAGCCGCCGTATGGCAAGGTGCCGATGAACATGGTGGTCATGCAGCAGGACTACGTCCGGCTCAACCAGCTCAAGCGTCATCCCCGCGGCGTGCTGCGCAGTATCAAGGTCGGCGTCCGCTCCGTCTGGGCCAACGCCACCGGCAAGAACCTGGTCGGTATGGGCCGCGCGCTCATCGCGCCGCTGCGCATCGGCCTGCAGCAGGCCGGTGTCCCGGTCCAGCTGAACACCGCCCTGACCGATCTGTACGTCGAGGACGGCGTCGTCCGCGGTATCTACGTTGTCGACCCCCGCGACAGTTCCGCTGAACCGCAACTGATCCGGGCGCGCCGCGGCGTGATCCTGGGCTCCGGCGGATTCGAGCACAACGAGCAGATGCGGGTGAAGTACCAGCGCGCACCGATCACCACCGAGTGGACCGTGGGCGCGGTAGCCAACACCGGCGACGGCATCCTGGCCGCCGAAAAGCAGGGCGCTGCACTCGAATTCATGGAGGACTCGTGGTGGGGCCCGACGGTCCCGCTGACCGACTCGCCGTGGTTCGCACTGTCCGAGCGCAACTCCCCCGGGTCGATCATCGTCAACATGGCCGGCAAGCGGTTCATGAACGAGTCGATGCCCTACGTCGAGGCCTGCCACCACATGTACGGCGGCGAGTACGGCCAGGGCCCAGGACCGGGCGAGAACATCCCGGCCTGGCTGATCTTCGACCAGCAGTACCGCGACCGCTTCATCTTCGCGGGTCTGCAGCCCGGACAACGCATTCCGAAGAAGTGGCTGGAATCCGGCGTCATCGTCAAGGCCGACACCCTCGAGGAACTGGCCGCCAAGACCGGTCTGCCCGCCGACGCGTTCGCCGCAACCATCGACCGGTTCAACGGCTTCGCCCGGTCCGGTGTCGACGAGGACTTCCACCGCGGCGACAGCGCCTACGACCGCTACTACGGCGATCCGACCAACAAGCCCAACCCGAACCTCGGCGAGATCAAGCACGGTCCGTACTACGCGGCCAAGATGGTGCCGGGCGACCTGGGCACCAAGGGCGGCATCCGCACCGATCTGCAGGGACGCGCGCTGCGGGACGACGACTCGGTCATCGAGGGTCTCTACGCCGCGGGTAACGTCAGCTCACCGGTGATGGGTCACACCTACCCGGGCCCCGGCGGCACCATCGGTCCCGCCATGACCTGGGGTTACCTCGCAGCACTCGACATTGCAGGGAAGAAGTAGATGCCGATCGATCTCGACAAGGCGCTTGGCGCCGAGCTGGAACCCATCGAGTTCTCCTGGACCAGCAGCGACATCCAGCTGTACCACCTGGGCCTCGGCGCCGGTGCCGACCCGATGAGCTCACGCGAGCTGCGCTACCTCGTCGACGACACCCCGCAGGTGCTGCCGACGTTCGGCAACGTCGCGGTCAGCTTCCACATGACCGAGCCGCCCAAGGTGCAGTTCCCCGGCATCGACATCGAGCTGTCGAAGGTGCTGCACGCCAGCGAGGCTGTCAGCGTGCCCGGCCCGATCCCGACCAGCGGCACCGCGAAGTCGGTGCAGCGCTTCACCGAGATCTGGGACAAGGGCAAGGCCGCCGTCATCGTCAGCGAATCCACGGTGACCGATGAGTCCGGAAAGGTCCTGTGGACCACCAAGAGGTCGATCTTCGCCCGCGGTGAGGGCGGTTTCGGCGGCGAGCGTGGTCCGGCCACCTCGGCCGAGCTGCCCGATCGCGCACCGGATATCGAGATCTCGTTGCCGACGCTGCCGCAGCAGGCTCTGCTGTACCGGCTGTGCGGTGACCGCAATCCGCTGCACTCGGACCCGGCCTTCGCTGCGGCGGCGGGCTTCGAACGGCCGATCCTGCACGGGCTGTGCACGTACGGCATCGGCTGCAAGGCCATCGTCGACAACCTGCTCGACGGCGACGTGTCTCAGGTGGCTTCTTACGGTGCCCGGTTCGCCGGCGTCGTGATCCCCGGCGAGACGCTGCAGGCCAACATCTGGAAGGAAGACGGCAAGTTCATCGGCGTGCTCACCGCACCGTCGCGGGACAACGCCGTCGTGCTGTCCGGCGTGGAGCTCGTTCCGGCGTAGCTTTCTTCTCGCTTTTCCCGCTCACCCGCTTTGTCACGCTGGAGTGGCTGTCGAACTCGACGGCCACTCCAGCGTTGCATTGGGCGACTGTTGCCGTCGGCAGCCCATCCCCTTGTCACGCTGGAGTGGCTGTGGGCGCTGGCAGCCACTCTGGCGTGACAGTGCGAACCTCGCAGGGGCCGGCTTCGGCTTTGCATTGCCCGTTACCACAGCCGCGCATCGCCGTCATCTGTCACCCCAGAGCAGCTGTGGACAACGAGTGTCACTCCAACGCTTGTGGATAACTGATGTGACGGATATGCCATTGCGCTGCACACTTTCTCGCCATGGGGGAACCATTCGTCGGCAGTAAGGCCGTTGCCAACGGCGAACTGCGCAAGAGCGCACTACGCACGCGCTACACGAGAGTGTTCCGGGATGTCTACGTCAGCCCAGGCACCGAACTGACACCACTCATTCGGGCGCAGGCCGCTTGGCTCTGGTCCCGGCAGCGCGGCATCGTGGCCGGAATTTCGGCGGCAGCCGTGCACGGTGCAAAATGGGTCGATCCGAAGTCGCCGCTTGAACTGATCCACTCCAACCGTAATCCGCTTGCGGGACTGCGGATTCGAACCGAAGCGATCGAAGACGATGAGATAGTCCGGTTCGAGGGCGTCCCAGTCACCTCATTGGCGCGCACCGCACTCGACATCGGCTGCTGGTATCCCCGGGACGAAGCGGTAGCAACACTCGATGCGCTTGCCCGCGCGACCGACCTCAACGCTGCCGACGTCGAGCTGTTGACACAGCGATACGCGCGGCGTCGGGGCATTCAGCGCGCCCGCACCGCCTTGGACCTGATGGATGGCGGCGCACAGTCCCCAAAGGAAAGCTGGCTGCGGCTGATCCTCATTGACGGAGGGTTGCCTCGACCACAGACCCAGATCCCGGTTCTCGACGGCCCCGGCGACCCATTCGCGTATCTCGACATGGGTTGGGAGGACATCAAAGTCGCGGCGGAGTACGACGGTGAGGAACACCGATCCAGCAGCTGGCGGTACGGCTGGGATCTCAGAAGGGCCGAGCGGATACAACGGCAAGGGTGGATCAACGTCCGCATCTCCGCGGGCGAACGTGAAGAAAATATCCTGCGTCGGGTTATCGCCGCTCGGGCACAACGAATGTCACGCTAGCGCAACCATGGAGGCCCGCAGTCACTCTGGAGTGACAAAGCGGGCGGCTTGGCGAAACCGATCCTGTCCATTGTCACGCTGGAGCGACTGTCGAAGTCGAGAGCCACTCCAGACATCCCAGGGTTGTAAGTTGTCAAGCTGCTTGGGTGTGGGTGATGGTTTGGCGGTGTGCCCAGGC